>JARRON010000014.1:0-50089 GCA_037383845.1 Gammaproteobacteria bacterium | reverse complement strand
CCGGCGCAGGCCGGCGCCGAAGGCCGGGACATGTGCCCCCGCCCCGGGCTTGCCATGAAACCAGGCGCCAAGCCTCCGGCCGCGCGCCCTAGAGAATGTCGAGGATGCGCTCGTCGATGATCTGCCAGCCCCGGCCCGCCGGGCTCGGCTCCAGGACCATCTCCTTCACCACGCTTCGGACCTCCGGAGGCTGCCCGAACCGCTGGATGAAGCGCGCGGTGGTCCGTCCCCGGTCGTCGGTGTCCACCTCGAGGGAGCCGTCCTCCACCACGGTGACCGCAGGAACCTGGAAACGCTCCCGCTGGGCATCCCGCCAGTCCCGGGGCGAGTCGTACCCCACCGGCGCATAGTCCTGGGCATAAAAGGCCAGCCAGGCGTCCGCGTCCCGGCGGCTCCAGGCGTCGGCCCAGGCGTCCAGGAACCCGGCCACTTCCTGGGTGACCAGGGAGACGCCGGCGCCGCTTCCGGAAGCCTGCTCGGAGGCCACCGGAGCGGCCGCCGCGGCGGGACTCGGGGGCAGCCCCTCCGGGTTGGACTGGTTCGGGTCGGCGTAGTAGTGCGGCGGCTCGGCGAGGCAGCGGCCGTCGCCCCGGCTACCCCCGCCGGCGGGGGCCCCGCCGGGGATCCGCATGGCCGCGGAGCCCTGGGGCTCGCTCACGCCGTCGGGCAGCGACAGCGGCGGCAGGCTTTCGCTGGAGAGATACTCGGCCGAGTCGTCACAGGGCCGGGTGGCGCAGCCCGCAGCCACGAGCAGGACCGCCGCCGCGGCAGCCATCAGTCTGATTGGAATCACGCTTTTTCTAGTTCCCGGTCTCGACACCGGCACGGGCCATGGCGGCACGAACGGTGTCATGGTGTTCTTCGGCCAGAATGGTCAGCGGCAGGCGAATGCCGCCGGGGATCAGGCCCATTGCCATAACCGCCCATTTTACCGGGATCGGGTTGGGTTCGACGAACAGCGCCCGGTGAAGGGCGTCGAGCCGGTCGTTTAGGGACTCGGCTTTCCGGGGTTCGCCGTGCAGCGCCGCCTCGCACAGGCCGTGCATCAGTCGCGGCGCGACGTTGGCCGTGACGGAGACCACGCCGTTGCCGCCGGCCAGCATGAAGGCCATGGCGGTGGCGTCGTCGCCGCTGAACAGGCCCAGGCGGTCGCCGACCAGCTGGCGGATGCGCTTCACCCTTTCCGTGCCGGCTACCGCTTCCTTGAGACCCACGATGCCGTCCACTTCCGCGAGGCGGGCCACCGTCTCCGGCAGGAGATCGCAGGCGGTACGCCCCGGGACGTTGTACAGGATCACGGGCAGCCCCGCAGAGCCGGCCACCGCCCGGTAGTGCTCGAACAGGCCCTGCTGCACCGGCTTGTTGTAGTACGGGGTCACCACGAGGGCGGCGTCCGCCCCTGCGTCCCGGACCACGCCAGTCAGCTCGATGGTGCGCGCGGTGGAATTCGTGCCGCTGCCACCGATGACCGGCACCCGGCCGGCGGCGGCCTCCCGGGCCGCCCGGATCATGGCAGTCAACTCATCCGGCTCGATGCAGGGCGACTCCCCGGTGGTGCCGCCGATCACGATCCCGTCGGTGCCTTCATGGACGTGAAATTCCACCAGCCGGGAGAGGGACTCCAGGTCCAGCGCGCCGTCCGCTTTCATCGGGGTGACCAGGGCCACCATGCTGCCGCCGAACATCTCGCCAGGTCCCTGCCGCGTGGGCCTCATGAATCAACCCGGCCATGGTACTTTTCGCTCCGGCGCCGCGGCAAGCCGGCGCCTACTTCGCAGGCCGCACGCTTACGGTTACACTCCGCCCATGGTTTTGCTTTTCCCTTCCCCGCCGTTCCGCGGGCGCGCGTGAACCAGCTCGTTGTCATCTCCGCCGTCGGCGGCGACCGCTCGGGGGTCGTCCACGATCTCGCGCGGGTAGTCCTGGATTGCGGCGGCAACATCGTCGAAAGCCGCATGACCGCGCTGGGCTCGGAGTTCGCCATGTTGCTGCTGGTCAGCGGCAACTGGCATACCCTGGCGAAGCTGGAAACCGAGCTGAAGAAGATCGAGGACCAGTCGGGGATGAGCGTCATCCTGAGGCGCACCGAGTCCCGGCCGGCCCGCTCCGACATGCTCCCGTATGCCGTCGACGTGGTCTGCCTGGATCAGCCCGGCATCGTCTACAACCTGGCCAGCTTCTTCGCCAGCCGGGATATCGACATCGCCGAGCTGAACACCCGCAGCTACGCCGCCGCCCACACCGGGGCGCCCATGTTCTCGGTGCAGATGACCATCAACATCCCGGGCAACCTTCAGATCTCGGTGCTCCGGGACGAGTTCATGGACTTCTGCGACCACCTGAATCTCGATGCGATCATCGAGCCGGTGAAAGGCTGACAACACCGGCTGAACAAACAACAGGAGGCAAGCATGAGCAAGGCTGCTGTCGGCAAGAAGGTCCCCAACTTCAAGGCCGAAGCCACCGGTGGCGACCCCGTGTCCCCCGGCGACTACAAGGGTTCGAAGCTGGTCATCTACTTCTACCCGAAGGACAACACCCCCGGCTGCACGACCGAGAGCGAGGGCTTCCGCGACCACTTCAAGGCCTTCCAGAAGGCCGGCGCGGAGATCATCGGCGTCTCCCGGGACAGCATCCGCTCCCACGAGAAGTTCAAGGCCAAGCTGGACCTTCCCTTCGAGCTCGTGTCCGACCCGGACGAGGTTCTTTGCGGCATCTTCGACGTCATCAAGGAAAAGAACATGTACGGCAAGAAGGTACTGGGCGTGGAGCGCAGTACGTTTCTCGTCGACGAAAAGGGCGTTCTCCGCCAGGAGTGGCGCAAGGTGAAGGTCAAAGGCCACGTCGAGGAAGTGCTGGAGGCCGTCGAGAGCCTTTAGCTTCCGGATTGCCCACCCCAACCACCCATCCGGGGGAACCATATTGACCAGGCGAGAAGATTCCCGCCGTCGTATCTTCGTGCTCGACACGAACGTGCTCATGCACGACCCGACGGCGCTGTTCCGCTTCGACGAGCACGACATCTACCTTCCTATGGTGGTACTGGAGGAACTGGACGCCGGCAAGAAAGGCGTCTCGGAGGCCGCGCGCAACGTCCGCCAGGTCAGCCGGTTCATCGACGAACTGATCCAGGGGGTCACCAAGTCGGGCATCGACGCCGGCATCGACCTGCCCGGTGAGCACCGGCTGAACGGGAACAACAACGGCCGGCCCGGCCGGCTGTTCTTCCAGATACGGCCCAACCAGTCGCTGCTGCCGGACACGCTGCCGGGCAGCCGGGTGGACAACTCCATCCTGGAGAACTGCCTCATGCTCCAGGAGGCCCACCCGGAGGCGCGGGTCACCCTGGTCTCGAAGGACATCAACCTGCGCATCAAGGCGGCCATCCTGGGCGTCCATGCCGAGGACTACTACAGCGATGCAACCCTGGAGGACGTCGACCTCCTCCACGGCGGCACCGAGGCCCTGGCGCCGGATTTCTGGGAAAACCACAGCCAGGAAATGGACTCCTGGAAAGAGGAAGGCCGCACTTTCTACCGGGTGAAGGGCCCGTCTGTGGCCGCCTGGCAGCCCAATCAGCTCGTCTACCTCGAAGACGACAACGGATTCGAAGCCGTGGTGCGGAGCGTGCAAGGCCCCGAAGCGGTGATCGAGCTGGCGGAGAGCTACACCAGCGGCCGCAACAACGTCTGGGGGATCAGCGCCCGCAACCGGGAACAGAACTTTGCTCTCAACCTGCTGATGTCCGACAACGTGGATTTCGTCACCATCCTGGGACCGGCCGGCACCGGAAAGACGCTGCTTACCCTGGCGGCGGGCCTGGCCCAGACCCTGGACCACAATCGCTTCCGGGAAATCATCATGACCCGGGTGACGGTCCCCCTCGGCGAGGACATCGGCTTCCTGCCGGGGACCGAGGAAGAGAAGATGGAACCGTGGATGGGCGCCCTGATGGACAACCTGGAGGTGCTCACCCAGATGGAGGAAGGCGGGAACTGGGGACGGGCGGCGACCCAGGACCTGCTGCGCAGCCGGATCAAGATCCGCTCCCTCAACTTCATGCGGGGCCGGACCTTCCTGAACCGCTTCATCATTATCGACGAGGCCCAGAACCTCACCCCGAAGCAGATGAAAGCGATCATCACCCGGGCGGGCCCCGGCACGAAGATGGTCTGTATCGGCAACGTCTCGCAGATCGACACGCCGTACCTCACGGAGACCACGTCCGGGCTGACCTACGTGGTGAACCGCTTCCTGGGCTGGCCCCACGCGGGGCACGTCACCCTGCTCCGCGGAGAGCGGTCCCGGCTGGCGGACTTCGCCTCCGACACCCTGTAGGGAACCGCCCGCCCGCAGGCCGGTCTTATCCGGTGTCCGCGGACCGGGCCGTGGCCCGGGCTGGCGGAGCCCTGCCGGCCCGGGGCATCATCGTAACTGCCGCCCGCGGCCCGGCCGCGTCCTGACGACTCCATGCTCACACGCTTCATCTCGTTTCTCGCCGCCGCCCTGATCACCGTCCTTGCGGCGGCGGCCGACCCCTCGGACCTGCCGGATATCGGCAGTCCGGCCGACGCCGTGCTGAGCCGGGGCAAGGCGGAGGCCATCGGCCGCACGGTCCTGCGCCAGATGCGGGAATCCGGTTACGTCCTCGAGGACCCGGAAATCGCCGAGTACGTGGAATCCATCGGCCACCGGATCGCGGCCAACGCCCATGACGGGAACCTGTCCTTCCGCTTTTTCGTGGTGAACGACGACGCCATCAACGCCTTCGCCCTTCCCGGCGGCTACGTGGGCGTCAACACCGGCCTGATCTCGGCGACGCGGAACGAAAGCGAACTCGCCGGGGTGTTGTCCCACGAGGTGGCCCACGTCACCCAGAAGCACATCGCGCGCAGGGCGGCGGCCACCGGTCAGACCAGTATCCTGGCCACCGCGGCGGTGCTGGCGGCCATCCTGCTGGGGGCGACGGGTGTGGCCGGCGGCGAGGCGGTGGAAGCCGCGGTCATGACCGCCCAGGGCGCGGCCATCCAGCAGCAGATCAACTACACGCGCTCGAACGAGTACGAAGCCGACCGGGTCGGGATGCAGTACCTGGCCGACGCGGGCTTCGACCCCATGGGCATGCCGAGCTTCTTCGAGGTGATCTCCCGGCTCAGCGGCAGCATGGGCAACCGCGCGCCGGAATTCATGCAGACCCACCCCCTCTCGGCCAACCGCATCGCCGAGACCCGGGCCCGGGCCGAGAAGATCGAGCCGCGGCAGGTGCAGGAATCTCCGCTCTACGAGCTCATGCGGGCCCGGATCGCCGTCATTTCGGCGCGCTCAGCCGACGAGGCCGTGGAGCGGTTCGCGAGCCGGATCCAGGGTGAACCCGACGACGAGCCGGCCTGGGTGCGCTACGGCTACGGCCTGGCCCTGATGCGCGCCAACCGCGCGGAGGAAGCCGTGCCGATCTTCTACGACCTCCGGGAGGAAGACGAGACCATCACTGTCTACCATTCCGCCCTGCACGAGGCGGAGGTGCTGTCCGGCCGCGTGCTGGAGGGCCTGGACGGGTTCCGGGACGCGGTCCGCCTGTTCCCCCGGAACCGCCCGCTGACCGTGCGCTACGGCGAAGCCCTGCTCAGGACCGGCAACTTCGAAAAAGCCCACGAGGTGCTACTGGACCTGTTCAACAACGTGCCGCCCACGCCTCCGGAAGTGAGACTCATCGCCAATGCGGCCAACGCCGCCGGGGACAAGGCTGAAGCGCTGTACTACATGGCCGAGTATCATTTGCTCACCGGGCAGCTGCCCATGGCCGTTGAGAAACTCCGCCTGGCCCTCCAGGAGCCGGGCATCGAAGACGTGCAGCGGGCCCGGTTCGAGGCCCGGCTGGCCGAACTCGAGCCGTACCTGGAAAGGCAGCGCAGCGGCGGCTGAACGCCCCGGTTGCTCACCACCCGCAGGCGAAAGACCCGATGACCGACAGATACCCTTCCCGTTCCCTGCCGAGGCTTTTCGTCACCGCTGCGGCGCTGCTGGTGCTGGCCGGCTGCGCGAGCCAGCCCCGAAGCGCCGACGAAGGCGCTTACGATCCGTGGGAGCCGGTGAACCGGTCCGTGTTCGCCTTCAACAACACCGTGGACCGGTGGGTGCTCAAGCCGGTCGCCACCGGATACGACACCGTGACGCCGCGGCCGATCAAGATCGGCGTGGCCAACTTCTTCGACAACCTGAATGCGCCGATCTGGGCGCTGAACCACGTGCTGCAGGGCGAGTTCCTGGCGGCGACCCGCCAGGCGGGCCGGTTCGTGATGAACTCGACGCTGGGGCTGGGCGGGATCATCGACGCCGCCTCGGATGCGAGCCTCGGGCCCGAACGGGCGAACTTCAACCAGACCTTCGGCAAGTGGGGCCTGGCGCCGGGACCGTTCGTCATGCTGCCCTTCCTCGGCCCGAGTTCCGTCCGCGGCCTGCTCGCCACGGGCGTGCGCTTCCAGACGGACATCACGTGGAACTATTTCGACGCCAGCGTCCGGGACAAGCTCATCGCCCTGGAGATCGTGGACACCCGTCGGCGCCTGTTCCCGCTGGATCGCGCCCGGCAGGAGGCGCCGGACGAGTATGTTTTCGTCCGCGAGGCCTACTCCGATAACACCCGCTTCGAGATCTACGGGCGGCCCGCCGACGACGATGACATCAGCCTGGACTTCGAGGACGAGTTCGAGGACTGGGAGGAGGAAGAAGGCGGGGAATACGACGAGACCGGCGAGCCCTGAGGCTGAACGCCGCGCCTAGATCACGCCGGTCCAGCGCTCCCCCTTCGACAGCAGATCATCCACTTCGCTGATCTGGGCGATGGAGAAAATTTCGTCGGGAACGTTCCGGAAGCGAATCTCCCGGACGTAGTTCTTCGCCCAGTTAACCCATTCCAGGAGCAGCGCCAGCCCCGCGCTATCGGTGCGCTTCACCTCCGAGAGGTCGATCTCCAGGATGGAGTGATCCGCGAAGAGCTCCTTGCTCTCCGCCAGGGCGATGCCGGCGGTCCTGAAGGTCAGGTCGCCCCGCACGGCGAAGTGGCCGTCGCCCTTGTCGACGAACTCCACCTGCCCCGGGCCGATCTTTGGCTCTGCAGGCGCGGCAGCGACCTCCGCCCCGGTCACCCGGCCGCGCCCTCGTCTTTGTCTTCGCCGTCTTTTTCGTCCTCGCCGCCGGACTCCAGGTCAGCCAGCACGCCCTCGATACCCTTGTTACGGAACTCGCCGGCGTACTGCTTCCGGTAATTGGCGACGTAGGAGATGCCCTCCACCACGACGTCGTAGATCAGCCAGTCACCGCCGGACTTTGACTTGCGCAGCCGGTAGCTGACCGGCACCGGCGTGCCGTCGTCCAGCTTCACCTCCGAGTCCACCATGACCTTGCCGTCGGCCAGGTCACCACGGGTGCCCAGGATGGTCAGCTGGTCGGACCGGTAGTTCAGGATCGCGTCGGCGTACGTGCGCAGGAGCTTCCGGTAGAGGCCGGTGATAAACCGGTCCCGCTGGGCCGGCGAGGCGTCCCGCCAGTACTTGCCCATGACCAGCTGACCCGAGTACTTGCGGTCCCAGATGGGCAGGAGGATCTCGTCCACCACCGCGAAAAGCTCGTCGGTGTTCTTCCTGAGCTCGTCCTGCCGGCCGTCGATGGCGGCCAGCGCCTCCTCGGAGGCCTTGCGGATGACGGCCTCGGGCTCGTTGTCGGCGGCCATCGCCGGGGCGGCGACAAGGCCGGCGAGAAGCAGAGCCCCCGCGTTCAACATCGTGCGCATCATCATCACTCTCCTTCGCCGTCGCCGGCTGATCCGAACAGGTATTTGCCGATCAGCTGCTCCAGGACGACCGCCGACTGCGTGAACTCGATTTCGTCTCCGTCCGTGAAGGGCTCGTCAGACCCGCCCGGCTGGATTCCCACGTACTGTCCGCCGAGGATGCCGGAGGTCAGGATGCTGGCGTCGGAATCGTTGGGAATCCGGTCATACTCCGTGGCTATCCGCAGGGTCACCACGGCCTCCAGGCGGTCTTCGTCGAACTCGATCTGCGAAACCCGGCCGATCTGCACCCCGGAAATGGAGACGGGGGCACGCACCTTCAAGGTCCCAATCTGCTCGAACCGGGCGGTGAGGTCGTACCCGGACTCGCCGGAATACTGGTCGAATGTGGTGACCCGGGTCGTCAGGAAAAACAGGGCAATGATGCCCATGAAGACGAATAGCCCGGTGCCGAGTTCTACGGCGCGTGTCTGTTGCATGGTGTTAGGCCTCTCCCATGAGCCAGGCCGTGAGCATGAAGTTCAATATGAGCACGGACAGGGACGTCAGCACCACCGCGCGGGTGGTGGCCCGTCCCACGCCCTCGGCGGTGGGCACGGAATTGTAGCCCTCGAAGACAGCCAGCAGGCTGGCCGCCACTCCAAAAAAGAAACTCTTGATGATGCCGGACATCACGTCCTCCTGGAGATCCACCTGGGCCTGCATCTGGGTCCAGAAGGCGCCCTCGTCGATCTTCAGGAAGATGACCCCTTCCAGCCAGGCACCGAAGATGCCCATGGCGCTGAAGATCAGGGCCAGCAGGGGCATGGCGATCACGCCACCGAGGAACCGGGGTACGACCACCCGCTTGATAGGGTCCACGGCCATCATCTCCATGGCCGAGAGCTGGTCCGTGGCCCGCATCAGTCCGATCTCCGAAGACAGGGCCGTGCCGGCGCGACCCGCAAACAGCAGGGCCGTGACCACCGGCCCGAGCTCCCGGACCAGCGCCAGCGCCGCCACAACCCCCAGGGTGTCGGCGGCGCCGAACCGGGTAAGGGTGTTGTATCCCTGCAGGGCCAGCACCATGCCGACGAACAGGCCGGAAAGCATGATGATGACCAGCGACTGGACACCGGCGTTGTAGACCTGCTTGACGATGAGCGACGGGCGCTTCAGGGCATAGGGCAGGTCCAGGATGATACGAACGAGAAAGAGCTGGCTGGAGCCGAAGGTCTCCAGGAAGCCCCTGATCGTGTAGCCAATGTCCAGCAGCAGGCGTTGCATCGCCCGGCTCTCCTTCCGCATCCCGCCGGCGAAAGCGGGGTGGTTAGTCCTTGTCCCGGGCGAGCAGCTGCTCCCCGTAGTCCGGCGCAGGATAGTGGAAAGGGACTGGCCCGTCTGCCATGCCGTTCATAAACTGCATGACCACCGCCGAGCAGTTGCTCTGCAGATCTTCCGGCGTGCCGGACGCGACCACCTTGCCCTCGGACAGCAGATAGGTCCGGTCGGCGATGGAGGAAACCTCTTCCACGTCATGGGTCACCACCACGCTGGTAAGTCCCAGGGCGTCGTTCATGCGCCGGATCAGGCGGACCACGACGCCCATGGAGATGGGGTCGAGGCCCACGAAGGGCTCGTCGTAGTAGATGACCTCGGGATCCATGACGATTGCCCGGGCCAGGGCCACGCGCCTGGCCATGCCTCCCGAGAGCTCCGAGGGCATCATGTGCCAGGTGCCCCGCAGCCCGACGGCGTGGAGCTTGGTGAGGACGATGTGGCGGATGAGGCGCTCCGGGAGCTTGGTGTGTTCCCGGAGCGGAAACGCGACGTTCTCGTAGACGTTGAGGTCCGTGAGCAGGGCGCCGTTCTGGAACAGCATTCCCACCCGCCGGCGCATGTCGTACATCGCCCGGCGGCTCATCTTCGTGACCTCTTCGCCGTCGAACAGGATGCTGCCCCGGTCCGGCAATTCCTGCCCGGTCATGAGGCGCAGCAGCGTGGTCTTCCCGGTGCCGCTGGGGCCCATGATGGCGGTGACCTTCCCCCGGGGGATATCGATGTCCAGGCCCTGGAAAATACGGTTGGGCCCCCGGGAATACCAGAGGTCCCGGATCACGATGATGTTGTTCTCGTCCTGCGCGGCCGCAGGCACCCGTGCAGCTTCCACTGCCATGTCACACTCTCCCCGCCGCTGCCGCGGCGGACTGGTCAGGCCGCTTCGGACTCCAGCTCCGGGCGGTAGTTACCCTGGCGAGCCAGGTGATTCATGCGGGCCCGGTGCGCGAAAGCCTTCGCGCCCGCGTCGAGATTGGTGTCCTCACCGTGCCAGGCCTTCAGGGCCGAGGCCTGCAGGGCGCGCCCATAGGAGAACGACAGCTCCCACGGATGGGGCCCCATGGCGTTCATGGCGTTGAGGTGGGCCGTCGCCTCCTCCTCGCTCTGCCCGCCGGAGAGGAAGGCGATGCCGGGCACGGCCGCGGGCACGAAGCGCCGCAGGCAGCGAACGGTGGCGAGGGCCACTTCCTGCACTCCCGCCTGGGTGGAGCACTCGTCACCGGAGACCACCATGTTGGGCTTGAGCACCATGCCCTCGAACGCGACCCGGTGCCGGGCCAGGGCGCCGAACACCTGCTCCAGCACGGCGCCGGTCACGGCCTCGCAGCGGGCCAGGTCGTGGGCACCGTTCATGAGCACTTCGGGCTCGACGATGGGCACGATTTCCGCCTCCTGGCACAGGGCCGCGTAGCGGGCCAGGCCGTGGGCGTTGGCCTCGATGCAGAACGGCGTGGGGATGTCGTCGCCGATGGCGATCACGGCCCGCCACTTGGCGAACCGGGCGCCCAGCTTGTGATACTCGGCCAGCCGGTCCCGGAGTCCGTCCAGGCCCTCGGTGACTTTCTCGGCCTCGAAGCCCGCCAGCGGCTTGGCGCCCTTGTCCACCTTGATGCCCGGGACGACGCCCCGCCCCGCCAGCAGCTCCGCGAAGGGAACCCCGTCGGCGCTCTTCTGCCGCAGGGTCTCGTCGAACATGATCACGCCACCGATCCAGTCCTCGATGCCCGGAGCCGTGAAGAGCATCTCCCGGTAGCGGCGCCGGTGCTCCTCGGTGTTCTCCACGTCTACCGCATCAAACCGCTTCTTGATGGTGGGATGGCTTTCGTCGGCGGCCAGGATGCCCTTTCCGGGCGCAATCATCGCCCGCGCCACTTTGTTGAGTGCTTCGAGATTCATCGTCGTCCTCCCAGCGCCTGCCGTCCCGGCGGCGCGGTTTTTCAAGCATTTTTTGCCCTGACGGATGTTCAAAATGCTAGCACAGGGACACCCCGGCCACCGTCGCCCCGGCCCCGGGCGCGGTGGCCCGAGCCGCCCGGCCGGAAACCCTCTCCGGGGTTGGACTGGGACTCAATCAGGACTAAAATGGTCCCCATTGAAACCGGATCCAACCCGGCGACCGGCCAGGAGCCCGCTGAACGCCCATGCTGAAGATGAGCCGACTGACGGATTACGGCACCAACGTGCTGGCCTACCTGGCCGGCGCGGGGGCCGCGCCGCACAGCGCCAGCGCCGTGGCGGAGCACACCGGACTGTCCCCCGCTACCGTCAGCAAGGTATTGAAATTGCTGGCCCGGGCGGGGCTGGTAACCGCGCAGCGCGGCGCCCAGGGCGGCTACAGCCTGGCCCGGGCGCCGGAGGACATCACGGCGGCGGAGGTCATCGGCGCCCTGGAGGGGCCGGTGGCGCTCACGGAGTGCGCCCAGGTCGAGGGCTCCTGCGAGCTGGAGTCCACCTGCCTGGTCGGCGGGGCCTGGCAGAGCATCAACGTGGCCATCCGCCGGGCGCTGGGCGACATCACCCTGGCGGAACTGGTCAGCCTGGAGGCCGGCCGGCCGCCGGTGATCGATCTCCGCGCCATGGTCGCCAGTCCCGGCCGCCCGGCCCGGCTGGCCCGCGAATAGCAATTCCCGAGGAGCGAAGAGCAGTTATGGCAACCCGACAGGACGACGTCGAACAGATCGTCGGCAAGAAATACAAGCACGGATTCGTGACCGACATCGAGTCGGACACGGTGCCGCCCGGGCTGGACGAAAGCGTCATTCGCCATATCTCGGCGAAAAAGGGCGAGCCGGAATTCCTGCTGAACTGGCGGCTGAAGGCCTACGAGCACTGGCTCACCATGCGCGAGCCGGACTGGGCCCACGTGAACATCAGCCCCATCGACTACCAGGCGATCTCCTACTACTCGGCGCCCAAAAAGAAGACCGACGGGCCCAAGAGCCTGGACGAGGTGGACCCGAAGCTGCTGGAAACCTACGACAAGCTGGGCATCCCGCTCCACGAGCGGGCCCGGCTGGCGGGGGTGGCCGTGGACGCCGTCTTCGACAGCGTTTCCGTGGCCACGACGTTCAAGGAGAAGCTCGCCGAGGCCGGGGTGATCTTCTGCTCGTTCTCCGAGGCGGTCCGGAACCACCCGGAGCTGGTGGAGCAGTACCTCGGCACCGTGGTGCCCTACTCGGACAACTTCTTCGCCACCCTGAACTCCGCCGTGTTCACCGACGGCTCCTTCGTGTTCGTTCCGAAGGGCGTGCGCTGCCCCATGGAACTGTCCACCTACTTCCGTATCAACGCGGCGAATACCGGCCAGTTCGAGCGCACGCTGATCATTGCCGAGGAAGGCAGCCACGTCAGCTACCTGGAAGGCTGCACGGCACCGATGCGCGACGAGAACCAGCTGCATGCCGCGGTGGTGGAACTGGTGGCCCTGGAAGGCGCCGAGATCAAGTACTCGACGGTGCAGAACTGGTACCCGGGCGACGAGGAAGGCCGCGGCGGAATCTACAACTTCGTCACCAAGCGGGGCGACTGCCGGGGCGCCAACTCCAAGATCTCCTGGACCCAGGTGGAGACCGGCTCGGCCATCACCTGGAAGTATCCGAGCTGCATTCTGCGGGGCGACAACTCCGTCGGCGAGTTCTACTCGGTAGCCGTGGCCAACAACTGCCAGCAGGCAGACACGGGCACCAAGATGATCCATATCGGCAAGAACACACGGAGCACCATCGTGTCCAAGGGCATCTCCGCCGGCCGGGGCCAGAATTCCTACCGCGGACTGGTCAAGGTCGCCTCGGGGGCGAAAGGCGCACGCAATTACACCCAGTGCGACTCCCTGCTGATGGGCGCGGACTGCGGGGCCCACACGTTTCCGTACATGGAGGTGGGCAACCCCACGGCGGTTGTGGAACACGAGGCGACCACTTCGAGGATCAGCGACGAGCAGCTGTTCTACGCCCGGCAGCGCGGCCTGTCCGAGGAGGACGCGGTGAACATGATCGTCAACGGCTTCTGCAAGGAGGTCTTCCGTGAACTGCCCATGGAGTTCGCCGTGGAGGCCCAGAACCTGCTGTCGGTGAGCCTGGAAGGCGCCGTCGGCTGATGAGCAAGGGAATCGAGAGCATGCTGAGTATCAGGAATCTTCAAGCCCGCGCCGGTGAGCGCGACATCCTCAAGGGCCTGGACCTGGAGGTGGGCGCAGGCCAGGTGCACGCCATCATGGGGCCCAACGGATCCGGCAAGAGCACGCTGGCCGGCGTGCTCGCCGGCCGCCCGGACCTGGAAGTCACCGGGGGCTCGGTCACCTACGACGGCCAGGACCTCCTGGACCTGGACCCGGAAGAGCGGGCCCGGGAAGGCCTGTTCCTGGCCTTCCAGTACCCGGTGGAGATCCCGGGAGTGAACAACGTCTACCTGTTGAAGGCCGCGCTGAACGCCCTGCGGAAGCATCGCGGCGAGCCCGAGGTGGATGCTTTCGAATTCCTGGGCCTGGTGAAGTCCAAGATGCAGCTGATGCAGATGGACGACAGTTTTCTCAACCGGGGGGTCAACGAAGGCTTTTCCGGCGGCGAGAAGAAGCGCAACGAGGTGCTGCAGATGGCCGTCCTGGAGCCGAAGCTCGCCATCCTCGACGAGACCGATTCCGGGCTGGACATCGACGCCCTCAAGGTCGTGGCCAACGGGGTGAACAGCCTGCGCTCGCCGGACCGCTCCATGATCGTGGTCACCCACTACCAGCGCCTGCTGGACTACATCGAGCCTGACTTCGTGCACGTTCTCTCCGGCGGCCGCATCGTCAAGACCGGCGGCAAGGAGCTGGCCCTGGAACTTGAAGAGAAGGGTTACGACTGGCTGCGGGAGGGGGCCGACGCAGCATGAGTTCAGCCACCGCCGCCAGCAAGACCGCCCCGGCCGCCCTGCCCGACTGGGTCGGGGAAGCCGCGGCAGTCCCCGCCGAATACGCCCCCTGGCTGACCGAGCGTCGCGCCGAGGCCCTGGACGCGTTCCGGGACGCGGGATTCCCGGCCCGCCGCGACGAGGCCTGGAAATACACCAGCCTGCGCAACGTGGAGCGTCGCCGCTTCGCGGCGCCGGCCGTGCCCCAGGCCATCCCCGGCAGCGTGCCCGGCGTGGATGGCCTCGAGGGAGCGACCCTGGTCTTCGTCAACGGCCGGCTGGTGTCGGCCGACGGGCTGCCCACGCGCGCCACGGCCTGCTCCCTCGCCGAGGCCGTGGCCGCCGGCCATCCCGCCTGCGAGCCCCTGCTGGGCCGGCTCGCGGATCCCCGGCGCCACCGCTTCGCCGCCCTGGGGCTGGCGTGCTTCACCGACGGAGCCCTGCTGGACGTCCCGGCGGACTGCGAGCTGGACGAGCCCGTCCGGCTGGTGTTTATCGCCGACGGCGCCCGGCAGGCGACGTTCTCCGCCCCCCGGGTGCTGATCCGTGCCGGGGCCAACAGTCGGGCCACGGTGGTCGAACACTACGCGGGCGGGTCCGGCGAGGCCCTGGCCTGCGCCACCACTGAGATCGCGCTGGCACCGGGTGCCGCCGTGGAACACTACCGGCTCCAGGAGGAATCCCCCGAGGCATTCCACCTCGGGGTGCTGGCGGCACGGCTGGAGGCGGACGCCCGGCTCACCAGTCACAACATCGCCGTGGGCGGCAGGATCGCCAGGCTGGACCTGGATACCACCCTGGCGGGCCGCGGCGCCGAAGTCGTCATGAACGGCGTGTACCTGGCTCGCGACCGCCAGCACGTGGACAACCACACGTCCGTGGACCACGCCGTGCCCCATACCCGCAGCGACCAGATTTACCGGGGCGTGCTCGACGGCCGGGGCCGGGCGGTGTTCAACGGCCGGGCCCTGGTGCGGCAAGGCGCAGCCGGCACGGACGCGCAGCAGGCGAACGCCAACCTGCTGCTTTCCGAGGAGGCGGAGGTGGACACCAAGCCCGAGCTCGAGATCTACGCGGACGACGTGAAGTGCAGCCACGGCGCGACCACGGGCCAGCTGGACGAGACGGCGCTGTTCTATCTCCGCTCCCGCGGGGTGGACGAGGCCACCGCGCGGACCCTGCTGACCTTCGCCTTCTGCGACGTGGTGCTGGCCCGCATGGGCGCCGGACCCCTGCGCCGTCACGCCGAGCGGCTGGCCGTCGGCCGGCTGCCGGACAGCGACACCCTGAGGCAGTTCACGTGAGCGCGCCTCGCCCGCAAGCGCCGCCCGAAGGCGCCGGTTTCGACGTCGAGTCGGTCCGCCGGGACTTCCCGACCCTGCACCAGGAGGTTCACGGCAAGCCCCTGGTCTACCTGGACAACGCGGCCTCCGCCCAGCATCCCAGCCAGGTCATCGACGCCGTGGCGGAGTATTACCGGCGGGACCACTCCAACGTCCACCGGGGCGTACACCAGCTGAGCCAGCGGGCCACGGACGCCTTCGAGGGCGCCCGCGACAAGGTTCAGCGATTCATCAACGCTCCGGCTTCCCGGGAAATCATCTTCACCCGGGGCACCACCGAGGCGATCAACCTGGTCGCCCAGAGCTGGGGCCGGCCGCGGCTGGGCGCCGGGGACGAGGTGCTCATCAGCCACATGGAGCACCACGCCAACATCGTGCCCTGGCAGATGGTGTGCGAGCAGACAGGTGCGACCCTGAAGGTCATCCCCATGACCCTCCGGGGCGAGCTGGACATGGACCGGGCCCGGGAACTGGTAGGCCCGCGCACCCGCATCCTCGCCGTGGGCCATGTCTCCAACGCCCTGGGCACCGTCCAGCCCGTCCGGGAGCTGGTCGCCCTGGCGAAGGCCCGGAACGTACCGGTGCTGCTGGACGGCGCCCAGGCCGTGCCCCATCGCCGCGTCGACGTCCAGGCCCTGGGCTGCGACTTCTATGCCTTCTCGGCCCACAAGCTCTTCGGGCCCACCGGAGTGGGCGTGCTTTGGGGACGGGAAGCGCTGCTGGAGGAAATGCCGCCGTGGCAGGGCGGCGGGGACATGATCCTGTCGGTCACCTTCGAGAAAACCACGTACAACCAGCTCCCCTGGAAGTTCGAGGCCGGCACGCCCAACATCGCCGGCGTGATCGGCCTGGGGGCAGCCATTGACTACCTGGAGACGCTTGGCATGGAAAAGGCGGCGGCCTGGGAGGAGGAACTGCTGGCCTACGCCACCTCCGCCCTGTCCCGGGTCGAGGGCCTGCGCATCATCGGGACCGCTCGGGAGAAGGTGCCGGTCATCTCCTTCGAGCTTGCGGGCGTGCATCCCCACGACATCGGAACCATCGTGGACAGCGAGGGCGTGGCCATCCGCACCGGCCACCACTGCGCCATGCCCATCATGGATTTCTTCGGCGTGCCGGCCACGGCGCGGGCGTCGTTTGCTTTCTACAACACCCGGGAGGAAGCCGACCGGCTGGCCGAGGCGCTCGTCAGGGCCAGGGAGGTATTCGCCTGATGGAACTCGCGGACCTGTACCGGGACGTGATCATCGATCACAACCGCAAGCCCCGGAACTTCCGGAAGATCCCCCCGCCCTGCCGGGAAGCAGAGGGCCACAACCCCCTGTGCGGCGACAAGCTGCACGTTTACGCTCGCGTCGACGCCGACGGCTGCATCGAGGACGTCGCCTTCGAGGGTTCCGGTTGCGCCATCTCCGTGGCGTCGGCATCTCTCATGACCGAGACGCTGAAGGGCAAGACCCTGCCCGAGGCGGAGGCCATGTTCGAGCAGGTACACAGCATGCTCACGGGCCAGACCGAGCCCGATCCGGCCGCTGTGGGCAAGCTGGCGGCCCTGGCCGGCGTGCGCGACTTCCCCAGCCGGGTGAAGTGCGCCAGCCTCTGCTGGCACACCATTCACTCGGCGCTGAACCAGGGCGAGATGGTCACGACCGAGTAAACCGAACCACGACAGCAGAACGAAAAGACCCAAAGCATGTACGGACAAGACAGCGAACCTGTCACCCTGGCGCGGGACTGCCCGGCCATCATGGTCCCCTCCGGCGACGAGGTCATCCTCAGGCGCGGCTCCCGCGGGCTCATCACGCAGGCCCTCGGCGGCAGCTTCACCGTCTACCTCGACGGCAACCTGTTCCGGATTGCCGGGGAGAACGCGGACGCCCTGGGCAAGGAACCGGTGCCGCCGCCGCAACTGCCACCCGAAGCCAAGCTGGAGGACGTGGAGCGGCTGGTCTGGGATCAGCTGAAGACCTGCTTCGACCCCGAAATCCCCATCAACGTGGTCGACCTCGGCCTGATCTACAAGTGCGACGTCAAGCCGGCCGACGAGGGGGAACACGACGTCGATATCAGCATGACCCTGACCGCCCCGGGCTGCGGCATGGGGGACGTGCTGGTCATGGACGTCAAGGACAAGGTCGAGCTCATTCCCACCATCCGGGAAGCCCGGGTGGAGCTGACCTTCGATCCCCCCTGGGACCGGGAGATGATGTCCGAGGCCGCCCGCCTGCAGACGGGAATGTTCTGATGGAGCGCTGGCACGACGTGGCGGGCGCCGGGGACATCGCGCCGGGCAGCTTCGAGATTGTGGAGACCGACGACACGGTCGCCGCCGTATTCAATATCGACGGCGAGTACTTCGCCGTCGAGGACGTATGCAGCCACGACGGGGCGGAACTCGCCGGTGGCCCGGTGGAGGATCACCAGGTGATCTGCCCCCGCCACGGCGCCCGCTTCTGCCTGAAGACCGGCCGGGCTCTCACCCCGCCCGCCTACGAGGACATCCGGACCTTCCCCGTCCGCGTCCGCGACGGGCGGGTCGAGGTGGAACTGCCGGAATAGCTCCGCCGGCCAACATGCGCCGCCTCACCCTCCTTCGTCATGCCAAGTCCAGCTGGGAAGACCCCGACCTGGACGACTTCGACCGGCCGCTGAACGCCCGGGGGCTGCGCAACCTCCCGGACATGGGCCGCCGTCTTGCCGCCCGCCAGGACCTTCCGGACCTGATCGTGACAAGCCCGGCGGCGAGGGCGCTGGCCACGGCCCGGGGTATCGCCCGGGAGATCGGCTACCGGGAAGACGGCATCGCCGAAGCCGAAGAACTCTACCTGGCAGACGTCCGCCAGATTCTCGCGGTGGTACGCGCCCTCCCCGACGCCAGGACCCACGCCATGCTCGTCGGCCACAATCCCGGCTTCACGGATTTCGCCAACCGGCTGGAGGGTGTCCGTATCGACAACATGCCCACGGCGGCCATGCTGTGCGTCGATTTCCCCGTGTCCCGGTGGTCCGCCGTGGACCCGGCCACCTGCAAGTTCGTATATTTCGACTATCCGAAGAAACAGCCCGGCTGAGAACGACCGGGGCAACGTAGCCTCAGGAGGCGAACCATGGGCATCGGCACGATGGCAAGAGGCGGCATTGCGGGAGTGGTGCTGCGCTGGGCGTCCCGGCTCAGATTTCCCTACCTTTTCGCCATTACCGGGGTGCTGTTCGTCGTCAACCTGTTCGTCCCGGACGTGGTGCCCTTTGCGGACGAGATCATCATGGGCCTGGTGGCGCTGCTGCTAGGCAGCCTGAAGAAAAAGAAGCCCCGGGCGGCGGAAACCCAGCCGCAGTCCAAGCAGCCCTAGGCGGCGAAACAGCCCTTAACTGGCATATCCCAGCACGGCGAAGAAATGACAGGCCGTGCCGGTGATGACGAACAAATGCCAGATGAAATGGCAGTAGGGAATCCGGTCCAGGGCGTAGAAGACGACCCCGGCGGTGTAGGCCAGGCCGCCGGCCACGAGCCAGGCGAGCCCGGCAGGCTCCATGGCCTCCGCCAGCGGCTTGATGGCCACGATCACCATCCATCCCATCACCAGGTACAGGACGATGGAGAGCCGGTGGAAACGAACTCCCCCGGAAGCCTTGAGGATCACCCCGGCCAGGGCGAGGGTCCAGATGGCCCCGAAGAGGCTCCAGCCCCACCCGCCGCGGAGCACGCCCAGCGTGAAGGGCGTGTAAGTACCGGCGATCAGCAGGAAGATCGTGCCGTGATCCAGGGCCCGGAGAACCCGCTTGGCGGCGCCGTGGGGGAACGCGTGGTACAGGGTGGAGGCCGTATACGCCAGCACGACCGTCGCTGCGAACACCGCAGCACCCACGACGTCGGCCGTCCCGCCCCGCGTCGCCGCCTCGACGATGAGAAAAGGCGTGCCCAGGAGGGCGAGTACAAGCGCCATCCCGTGGCTGACACTGTTGGCGATTTCCTCGCCGATGCTCTGCCGCCGCCGGACAGCAGTGGAATTTTCCTGCAGGCTCAAACAAGTCTCCCGTGTCTGGCGGGGGCGTGGCCGCAGTGGCGTCGCCTCCCAGGTAAATCCAATGTAACGGCTCCGCGGCCGCTGCGTCCAACCCGCCCGCAACGATCACCGGGAGACTGACCGGCATGAAGACCGACAAGTCCGCTCGTACATTCCAGCCCGTTCACCGCCTGATCGCCCGGCGCTGGAGCAGCCGCGCCGTCGACCAGCGGCAGCCCGTGGAACGGGCCGACCTGGTGTCGGTTCTCGAGGCCGCGCGCTGGGCACCTTCGTGTTTTGGCGATCAGCCCTGGCGCTACCTGGTCTGGGACCGGTTCGGGGACGAGGCCAGCTGGCAGCGGGCATTCGACTGCCTGACGCCGCGCAACCGGGAGTGGGTTCGGCGGGCGCCGGTGCTGCTGGCGGCGGTCGCCAGCAGCCGTTTCCGGCGCAACGGAAAGCCCAACCGCTGGGGCGGCTATGACACCGGCGCGGCCTCGGAGAACCTGTGCCTCCAGGCGACGGCCCTGGGGCTGGTTGCCCGCCAGATGGGTGGATTCGACGCCGCACAGCTGGCCATGGAGTTCGGCATCCCGGAAGACTATACGCCCATGGCGATGATCGCCCTGGGTCACCCCGCCGGGCCGGAGACGGTGCCGGAGCCCTACCAGGCCGATGAGCTCGCGGAGCGGACGCGGCTGCCCTTCGGTGAAACCTGCTTCGACCGCGCCTGGGAAAATCCACTGGACACGGGCGACCTCAGCACTCCGTCACGTTGACGGCCAGGCCGCCCCTGGAGGTCTCCTTGTAAACCTGGGACATGTCATGGCCCGTCTGGCGCATGGTCTCGATGACCTGGTCCAGGCTCACCTTGTGCTGACCGTCGCCCCGCAGCGCCATCCGCGCCGCGTTGACGGCCTTGACCGCACCCATGGCGTTACGCTCGATGCAGGGGATCTGCACCAGGCCCGCCACGGGATCGCAGGTCAGGCCCAGGTTATGCTCCATGCCGATTTCCGCTGCGTTCTCCACCTGGCCGTTGCTGCCGCCGAGAGCCGCCACCAGGCCACCGGCGGCCATGGAGCAGGCCACGCCGACTTCCCCCTGGCAGCCCATCTCGGCACCGGAAATGGACGCGTTCTCCTTGTAGAGGATGCCGATTGCGCCTGCGGTGAGCAGGAAACGCAGTATTCCCTCCTCGTCCGCCCCCGGCACGAACCGCCGGTAGTAGTGGAGCACGGCGGGAATGATGCCGGCGGCGCCGTTGGTGGGCGCAGTGACCACGCGGCCGGCAGCTGCGTTTTCCTCGTTGACGGCCAGGGCATAGGCGTTCACCCAGTCCATGAAATCCCCCGCGGCGCCCTCGCCGCAGAGCTCCCGGTAAAGCTTCGGTGCCCGCCGGGTGACCTTCAGGACCCCCGGCAGCACGCCGTCGGTGGTGAAGCCCTGCCGCACGCACTCCTTCATGACCCGCCAGATTTCCAGCAGGCGGTCCCGGGTGTGTGCCGCCGGCCGCCATGCGCCCTCGTTGGCCAGCACCAGCTGGTGGATCTTCATGTCGTGGCGGCGGCACTGCTCCAGCAGCTCGGCGGCGGTGTCGTAGGGGAACTGGACCTCCCGGGAACCGATTCCGCCCACCACGGGCTCCTCGTCCCGGGCGATGAAGCCGCCCCCCAGGGAGTAGAACTCTTCCGTCAGCAGCGTTTCGCCATCGGCGTCCAGGGCGGTGAAGCGCATGCCGTTGGGATGGCGGGGAAGCACCTGGTCCACGTGGAACAGCAGGTCCAGGGCCTCGTCGAACTCGATCTCCTGGCTGCCGAGCAGCTTAAGCCGCTGTTGCTCGCGGATACGGGCCAGGCGGGATTCCACCGTGCCCGGCTCGAGGGTCTCCGGCTGTTCCCCTTCCAGCCCCAGGAGAATCGCGCGGTCCGTGCAGTGTCCCTTGCCGGTCAGGGCCAGGGACCCGTACAGCTGCACGCCTACCCGACGGATGCGGTCGAAGACTTCCGCTTCCAGTGCGTCCACCAGGAACTGGCGGGCCGCCAGCATCGGCCCCATGGTGTGGGAACTGGAAGGTCCCACACCGATCTTGAGGATGTCGAAGATGCTGATGGCCATGGCCGGGGAGGATCAGCCGTCCGACATCGACAGCAGGCTGGCGTTGCCGCCCACCGCCGCGGTGTTGATGGTCAGCGTCCTCTCAGTGGCGTACCGGAACAGGTACTCCGGACCTCCCGCCTTGGGGCCGGTGCCGGAGAGGCCGCAGCCCCCGAAGGGCTGAACGCCCACCACGGCGCCGACGATGTTGCGGTTGACGTAGACGTTGCCCACCTTGACCTTGCGGAACACCTCCCGGGCACGGCGGTCGATGCGGCTGTGCACGCCCAGGGTCAGCCCGTAGCCCGTGGCGTTGATGTCCGCCAGCACCTTGTCCAGGTCCTTCGCCCGGTAGCGAAGCACGTGCAGGACCGGCCCGAAGACCTCCCGCTCGAGCTGGCCGATGCTGTCGATCTCGATGACCGTGGGCGCCAGGAACGTCCCGTGGACGGCCTCCGGCGGGAGCTTGCAGCGGTGCAGGATCTTCGCCTCGGACTCCATGCGGGCGACATGGGCTTCCAGCACGTCCAGGGCCTCGCGGTCGATCACAGGGCCGATATCGGTGGAAAGCATCGCCGGGTCGCCGATGACGAGCTGGTCCATGAACCCTGCGAGCAGCCGCAGGGTCCGGTCGGCGATGTCTTCCTGCAGACACAGAATCCGCAGCGCCGAGCAGCGCTGGCCGGCGCTGTTGAATGCGGACTTGACGCTGTCCAGCACCACCTGCTCCGGCAGGGCGGAGCTGTCCACGATCATGGCGTTCTGTCCCCCCGTCTCGGCGATGAGGGCACCGATGGGACCCTGACGCGCGGCCAGCTGCCGATTGATGACCTGGGCGGTGTCCGTGGAGCCGGTGAACGCGACGCCGGCGATCCGGGCATCCGGCAGCAGGGCGCCGCCGATCTCGGGACCGCTGCCCGGCAGGAAATGCAGTATCTCCGGGGGCACGCCGGCCTCGTGGAACATGCGCACGGCGGCAGCCGCTACCAGGCAGGTCTGCTCGGCCGGCTTGGCCAGCACGGCGTTGCCGGCGGCCAGGGCTGCGGCCACCTGGCCGGTGAAGATCGCCAGCGGGAAGTTCCACGGGCTGATGCAGAGAAACACGCCGCGGCCGTGCAGGGACAGGTCGTTGCTCTCCCCGGTGGGCCCGGGCATCCGGCGGGGCCGGGCGAAATGCGTCCGCGCGCCGGCGGCGTAGTAGCGCAGGAAGTCCACCGCTTCCCGGACCTCCGCCACCCCGTCCGCCAGGGTCTTGCCCGCCTCTCTCGCGCACAGGGCCATGAGCTCGCCGGCATGGGCCTCGTACAGGTCTGCGGTCTTTGCCAGGATGTCCGCCCGGCGCCCGGCGTCGGTGGCGTCCCAGCGAGGCTGGGCCTGGTCGGCCAGGTCCAGGGCCCGGCGGGCCGCTTCCCGGTCTGCCCAGGCCACCTCGCCCACCACCCGGCGGCTGTCCGAGGGATCCGTGGAGGGGTGGACCTCGCCTGAGAGGTTCGCCCCGCCGACCACCGGCGCCGCCCGGCGCTCCCGGCTCATGGCATCGGACATGGCACGGGCCATGGGCCCGAGCTCGGCCGGATCGGCCATGTTCAGGCCGTGGGAGTTGGGCCGCTCGTCGCCGAAGATGTCCCGGGGCAGCGGTATCCTCGGATGGGGAATCCGGTCCAGGGCGGCTACCTGTTGCACCGGGTCCGCCACCATGTCGTCGATGGGTGCCTGTTCGTCCACGATCCGGTTGACGAACGAGGTGTTGGAGCCGTTCTCCAGCAGCCGGCGGACCAGGTACGGGAGGAGGTCCTCGTGGTTGCCCACGGGCGCGTAGACCCTTACCGGCAGGCCCATCCCCTTGTCACCGACCACCTGCTCGTAAAGCTCCTCGCCCATGCCGTGGAGGCGCTGGAACTCGAACAGGCGCTTGTCCCCGGCCATCTCCACGACGCTGGCGAGGGTGTGGGCATTGTGGGTGGCGAACTGTGGATAGACCTTGCCGCGGGCTGCCAGCAGTTCCCTGGCGCAGGCCAGGTAGGCCACGTCGGTGTTCACCTTGCGGGTAAAGACGGAGTAGCCGTCCAGGCCGTTTTCCTGGGCCCGCTTGATCTCCGCGTCCCAGTACGCCCCCTTCACCAGGCGGATCGGAATGCAGCGCCCGGTCTCGGAGGCCAGGTTCACCACCCATCGGCAGGCGTCCAGGCCCCGCTTGAGATAGGACTGGACGGCGATCCCGAAGCCGTCCCAGCCGGCCAGGCCGGGATCACGGAACACCTTCTCGAAGACCTCCAGGGTGATCTGCAGCCGGTCGGCCTCCTCCGCATCGATGGTCAGGGCCACGCCGGAACGCCTGGCATCCAGCGCCAGCTCCGTGATCTTCGGCGCCAGCTCCCTGAGCACCCGCTCCCGCTGGGCATATTCGAACCGCGGGAACAGGGCCGAGAGCTTCACGGAGATGCTGTCGGTATCGAAGATGGACTCCGGCTCGCGGTCGGAAGCCGCGATGGCGCGGATGCCGCTATGGTAGGCCTCCAGGTAACGCTGGCTGTCCTGGGCCGTCAGCGCAGCCTCGCCGAGCATGTCGAAGGAGTAGCGGTACAGGGCGCCCTCCCCGTCGGCGGCGCGCTTCAGCGCCTCGGCGATGGTCCGGCCCATCACGAACTGGTGGCCCATGATCCGCATCGCCTGGCGCATGGCGCCCCGGACGACCGGCTCACCGAGGCGGGCGACGAGCCTCTGCATGAACCGGGAGGGGTGCTCGACGTCCTCGGACTTCGGCCGGATGATCCGGCCCGTGAGCATCAGGCCCCAGGTGGAGGCGTTGACGAACGCCGAGTCGCTGGTGCCCAGGTGCTCACGCCAGTTGGCCGAGGACAGCTTGTCGGCGATCAGCCGGTCGGCCGTATCCGCGTCGGGCACCCGCAGCAGCGCCTCGGCCAGGCACATCAGGGTGACGCCTTCCTCCGAGGAGAGGTCGTACTTCTGGAGGAAGGCGTCCAGGCCGCTGACCTTGCCGCGGTTCTGACGAACCGAGACGATGAGGTCCCTGGCCACGGACTGGATCCGGTCCCGGGTGGCGTCGTCCACGCGGGCGATCTCGGCGAGTTCCCTGACCAGCGTGGTCTCGTCGGCGAGATAGCGGGGATTGACGGCCTCGTCCACCGAGGATTCCGGCGGGCTGCCCGAGGGATAGATAAAGGCCGGCTCAGCGGCCGACGCGGCGGTCGTGGCGTCCAAGGATGAACCTCCAGCCATGCGAGAGCCGGACAGCGGCAGGGCCGTCCGGCGCGGGTTGATCGGCGCCGCCGCCTTGAGACCGGCAGCGCTCGCGGATAGTGCACAAATTATAAAGGTCGCCCCCGGCAGCGGTCATGGAGCACCGCGGCGTTTCCGCCATTCCTCCCAGTCAGCCAGGATGCGGGCGTGGTCGAACGCAAGCTCCGGCCAGTCGCCCGGCCGGAAGGCACGGGCGCGGACAGCATCGTCCCCGCCCACCGGGTCGCCCGACGCCCCGGCAGCGAAAACAACGCTTACGGTATGTCCCCGGGGATCCCGGTCCGGGGCGGAATACACCCCGAGAAGTTCCAGGCCGCTAACCTCCAGCCCGGTCTCCTCCCGGGCTTCCCGGGCCGCCGCGACCTCGACGGTCTCCCCGACGTCAACGAAGCCGCCGGGCAGCGCCCACCCGTGAGGCGGGTTGCGGCGCTCCACGAGCACGACCGGCCGGTCCGGGCGGTCCACCAGCTCGATGACCACGTCGGCGGCGACCAGGGGCGTGACCGGGCGGCTCACGACTCGGAGCCGCCCCGGGCGAGGCGGATCAGCCGACGCCGGGAGCGCTTGTCCGGGCGGTGGTCCGGGGCGGGGCCGCGGCTCTCCGCCCGGCGCCTGCGTGCCTCCCGGTCGGCGGTCCGGAGGGCCAGGCTCGCGGGGGTTTCCTCGTACAGCAGCCGGGCTTCGGTGGCCGGGCCCCGGCGGCGGGCGAGCGCCGACACCACCACCTCCAGCCGCTCGGTGCCCCGGGTGATTTCCACCCGGTCGCCGGGCTTCACGGGACGGGCGGGTTTCACCCGCTGGCCGTCCACGTGCACCTTGCCTCCCGTGACGGCAGACTGGGCCAGGCCGCGGGTCTTGAAGAAGCGCGCAGCCCAGAGCCAGCGATCGATGCGTATGCCCTGCTCGGCCATTCACCGGAGTCTAGCGCACCGGGACCTCCCTGCGCCGTTGCTATAATCCGAGGCTTTACGCTAAGAGAGACCGCACCCATGAGCGAGGCTTTCCTGGACCGTCTGAGCGCCGATCTCCGGTCCCTCCGCGAGCAGGGCCTCTACAAGGCGGAACGGGTTATTACGTCCCCCCAGCAGGCGGCCATCAGCATCCGTGGGGGCCAGGAAGTGATCAACCTCTGCGCCAACAATTACCTGGGCCTGGCGAACCACCCGGAGCTTCTCAGGTCCGCCCACGAGGCCATCGACGAGCACGGCTACGGCATGGCCTCCGTGCGGTTCATCTGCGGCACCCAGGACGTGCACAAGGAACTCGAGTCACGGATCAGCGCCTTCCTGGGCACGGAGGACACCATCCTCTACCCGTCCTGTTTCGACGCCAACGGCGGCCTGTTCGAGACGCTGCTGGGCGAAGAGGACGCGGTCATCAGCGACGCCCTCAACCACGCCTCCATCATCGACGGCATCCGCCTGTGCAAGGCCCGGCGCTACCGTTACGCCAATAACGACATGGCGGACCTGGAGGCGAAGCTTGCCGAGGCCGCCGGGGCCCGCACGCGGCTCATCGCCACGGACGGCGTGTTCTCCATGGATGGCACCATCGCCAACCTGAGCGCCATCTGCGACCTGGCAGACCGCTACGACGCCCTCGTAATGATCGACGACTGCCACGCCACGGGCTTCCTGGGCGCATCGGGCCGCGGCACCCACGAGTACCGGGACGTCATGGGTCGCGTGGACATCATCACCGGCACCCTGGGCAAGGCCCTCGGGGGTGCCTCCGGCGGATACACCGCCGCCCGCGGGCCCATCGTCGAGTGGCTCCGGCAGCGGTCCCGGCCCTACCTGTTTTCCAACACCCTGGCACCGGTGATCGCCGCGACCTCCATCCGGGTGCTCGACCTGCTGGAGTCCGGTCACGCCCTGCGCGAGAAGCTGTGGGAGAACACCCGCTTCTTCCGCGAGCAGATGACCACGCTGGGCTTCGACCTGCTGCCCGGCGAGCATCCCATCATCCCCGTCATGCTGGGCGACGCGAAGCTCGCCACCCGCATGGCGGACCGGCTGCTTGAAGAAGGGGTCTACGTGATCGGCTTCTCCTTCCCCGTCGTCCCGAAGGGCGAGGCGCGGATCCGCACGCAGATGAGCGCCGGCCACGAGCGCGCCCACCTGGAGAAGGCGGTCGACGCGTTCGCCCGCGTCGGCCGGGAGCTGGGCGTGATCAGCTGAGCCTCTCGATTCCCTCCCAGAGACACACCAATCCCGGAGTTTCCCATGCGCGCGCTGGTCAAGGCCAAACCCGAAAAAGGCATGTGGATGCAGGACATCCGGCGCCCGGAGCCCGGCCCTAACGACGTCCTGATCCGCATTCGCAAGACCGCCATCTGCGGCACCGACATGCACATCTACAACTGGGACGACTGGGCCGCGCGGACCATCCCCGTTCCGATGGCCGTGGGGCACGAGTTCGTCGGTGTCGTGGAAGCCCTGGGGAGCGAGGTCGAAGGGGTCGCCGTGGGGGACCGGGTCTCCGGCGAGGGCCACATCACCTGCGGTCACTGCCGGAACTGCCGGGCCGGCCGCCGGCACCTGTGCATGAACACGGTGGGCGTGGGCGTGAACCGGCAGGGCTGCTTCGCGGAGTACCTCTGTATCCCGGCGAGCAATGTCTTCCGCCTGCCCGAGGCCATCACCGACGACATCGCGTCCATCCTCGACCCCCTTGGCAACGCGGTGCACACGGCCCTTTCCTTCGACCTGGTGGGCGAGGATGTGCTGATCACCGGCGCCGGCCCCATCGGCGTGATGGCTGCGGCCATCTGCCGACACGTGGGCGCCCGCTACGTCGTCATCACCGATGTCAACGACTACCGCCTGGACCTTGCGTCCAGGATGGGCGCGACCCGCACGGTCAACGTCGGCAGGGAAAGCGTCAGTGACGTCATGGCCGAACTGCAGATGCAGGAAGGCTTCGACGTGGGCCTGGAGATGTCGGGGAATGCGGATGCCTTCCGCGACATGCTGCGCACCATGCACCACGGAGGGTCGGTCGCCCTGCTGGGCATCCCGCCCGAGGACACTGCCATCGACTGGAACCAGGTCATCTTCAAGGGCCTGGTCATCAAGGGCATCTATGGCCGGGAGATGTTCGAGACCTGGTACAAGATGGCCAGCATGCTGCAGAGCGGCCTGGACATCTCTCCCGTGATCACCCACCACTTCCAGGCCGGGGACTACCTGGAAGGCTTCGAGACCATGGGCAGCGGCCGTTCCGGCAAGGTCATCCTGGACTGGAGCTGAAACCCGCAGGCTGCTAGCGGCCCGGCTCGCACAGGCAGTGCATGTAGACCCCGCGAGGGTCGGAGAACAGGGTCAGCTGCTGGTTGAGTGCCTCGATCAGCTCCCCCAGGGGGCCGGGAACGACGCGCCCCCGCCAGTCCATCGGCAGGGAGATGCCGTGGGCGGCCAGGCCGGTGAAGAGCCGCAGCGCAAGGCGCTCCCCGAAATCCATCGGCGGCTCCAGGTGGCGGACCCGGTAGGCATCACCCAGGCCGGCCCGTCCCGCGGCTGCGTCCAGGGCGTCTTCCAGGCTGCCCAGCTTGTCCACCAGACCCAGCCGCTGGCCCGTCTCGCCCAGCCACACCCGGCCGCCGCCGATGCGCCTGACCGCGGCCATGTCCATGCCACGGGCTTCGGCCACCATGGCCAGGAAGCGGTCGTAGGTGCCCTCGACGAAGGTCTGGATGAGCTCTGCCCCCTCGGCGCTCAGGGGCTTATCGGGCCGCAGATCGCCGCTCCAGCGATGGGTGCTGATCCCGTCCACGTTGACGCCAAGCCGTCCCAGGGCGCGATCGAACGTGGGAAAGGCGGCGAACACGCCGATCGAGCCGGTCACGGTGGTCGGGTGGGCCCAGATCTCGTCCGCCGGCAGCGCGATCATGTAGCCTCCGGACGCGGCCACCGCGCCCATGGACACGATCACGGGCTTGCCTGACTGGCGGACCAGCTCCAGTTCCCGGGCGATCTCCTCGGATGCAAAAGCGCTGCCCCCGCCGCTGTCGACCCTGAGCACGAGGGCGCGGACGTCGGGATCCTGGCGGGCCGAGCGGATGACGCGGGAGAGGCTCTCGCCGCCGATCATGCCGGGAGGCTGATCACCGGGCAGGATATTGCCGGTGGCCACGATCAGGCCCACCGCCTCCCCGGATTCGGACTCCGCAGCGCCGTCCAGTGCCTGCAGGTAGCCGCGGAAGTCCAGCCCCACGTAACCGCCGGTGTCCGGGTCGCGGGCCGCCAGTTCGGCGAGCCGGTTGGTGACCTGGTCCCGCGTCCAGAGCTTGTCCACGAGTCCCGCGTTCAGCGCGGCCTGGGCCGAATCCCCGCCCGCCGCCTTAAGCCGGGCCAGCAGGTCCTCGATGTAGCGATCCACCCGCGCCGGCTCGATGCCCCGGGCGCTGGCCACGTCGGCCCGCCAGGCGGCCCACAGCCCGTCCATGATGGGCCGGATCTGTTCCTTTTCGGGCTCGCTCATGTCGCGCCGGGTGAAGGTCTCACCGAAGCTCTTGTAGTCCCCGGTCCGGAAAACGTGCCAGTCGACGGAAAGCTTCTCCAGGGCCTCGGCAAAGTAGGCCCGGTACACGCCCACGCCATCCAGGAAAACGCCGCCGTCGGGCGTCAGGTAGGCCTCGTCGGCCTGCGCGAACAGGTAGTACGGACCCTGGGACAGGAACGTGCCGGACGCCACCACCGGTTTCCCCGCAGCACGGAACTGCTCCAGCGCGCCGGACACGCGGCGGAGCTTGTCGATGCTTCCGCCGGCGAAGTCGTCCAGGTCCAGGTGGATGGCCTTCACCCGCGGGTCGCCCGTGGCCGCCTCCACCGCGTCCACCAGGTCGCTGACCAGGGTCTGTGTACGCCCGTCGCCCCGGGCCTCCGCGATGGCCCGCTCGACGGGCTCCCCCGCCAGCTGTTCGGTCAGCTGGCCGGCCGGATCCAGCCGGAGCACGAATGCCTCCGGCACCGGGACGCCCCGCGAGCCGAACGCCGCCAGCACCACGAGCAGCACCAGCAGCATGAGGCCGAAATGCACGACCCGCCGCAGCCCGTCCAGGACACGCCATGCGCCGCGAAAGAATCTCACCACGGGGTTGGATTTCATGAGCCGGTGTCTCCCTTCCAGGTCATCCGGTAAGTTGCGCGGGCCGTCTCCCCGCAGGCCGCCGTGGCACGGGCGCCGTCGGCGCCGGGGACAACGGCGAAAATGGCGAACTCGCCTTGCCGGTTGCCAGCGGAAAGATCCGGACCGGCCTCAGCGGCCGCGGGGCGCTTCGCAAGACGTGGTGAGCCGGAAATCATGTGCTGCACACTGCAGGCCGGGGGCCAGCCGCGGATTCTGCCACAGCCGGCCCGGGCGACTCCCCGCCATGCGTCACACCGTCGGAATGCAAACGCGCCGGGCCGCCCGGAGACGGCCCGGCGCGGTTTGGCAGTCCGGCCGGGGAACACTGCGCCGGAGCAGGCTCCGGCGTCGCGTCGGACCTTTTCCTTGATCCTGGCCGCCTTGCCGGTGCGATCGCGCAGGTAGTACAGCTTGGCGCGCCGGACGTCGCCGCGGCGCTTGACCTTGATGTCCGCCACCTGGGGGCTGTAGGTCTGGAAGACGCGCTCCACGCCCTCGCCGTGGGATACCTTCCGAACGGTGAAGGAGGAGTTCAGGCCGCGGTTGCGCCGGGCAATCACGACGCCCTCGAAGGCCTGCAGCCGCTCCCGGGTGCCTTCCTTCACCTTCACCTGCACGACGACGGTGTCGCCGGGGGAGAAGTCGGGGATCTCCCGCTGCATCTGCTCTTTCTCAAGTTCCTGGATGATGTTGCTCATATCGCTCACCTGCGCACAGGTCGTCATGTCGTTGAATCCGCGCCGCCGGTTTCCCGCTCGGCTATGTACTCTTCCAGCAGCGCCCGCTCCTGCGGGCCCAGTTCCCTGCCTGACAGCAACTCCGGCCGCCGGCTCCATGTCCGCCCCAGCGACTCCTTCAGCCGCCAGCGGCGAATCGCCGCGTGGTCACCCGACAGGAGCACCGCCGGAACCCCGAGCCCTTCCACGACCTCCGGCCGCGTGAAGTGCGGGCAGTCCAGCAGGCCTGCCTGGAACGAGTCCTCCTCGGCAGAGGCCTCGTCGCCCAGGACACCGGGCACCAGCCGGGCCACCGCGTCCGCCACGAGCATGGCCGGGAGCTCGCCGCCGGAAACCACGAAGTCCCCGACGCTGAGCTCCTCGTCCGCCTCCAGGCGGACCAGGCGCTCGTCCACGCCCTCGTAGCGGCCGGCCACCAGCAACAGGCCCGGCAGCGCCGCGTATTCCCGGGCCACCGACTGGTCGAAGACCCGCCCCTGGGGGCTGAGCACCACCGTCCGGCTTCCCGCCGGGAGCCGCGACCGGGCGGCCTTCACAGCACCCGCCAGCGGCTCCACTTTCATCACCATGCCGGGCCCGCCGCCGTAGGGCCGGTCATCCACCGTGCGGTGCACGTCCTGCGTGTACCGCCGCGGGTTCTCGGTCCCCAGCGTGAGCAGACCCCGCTCCAAGGCCCGGCCCACGACGCCGAACCGGGCCAGGGATTCCACCGCCTCCGGGAACAGCGTCACCACTTCCAGGTGCATTCGCCAATCCCTCCCCGGCGCCGGCCCCTAGAAGGCCGGGTCCCAGTCCACCACGATCCTGCCGTGGTCCAGATCCACCTCGACGACGTGCATCCCCGGGGTGAAGGGAATCAGCCGTTCCCTGTCTCCGGAGACCACCATGACGTCGTGAGCGCCCGTCTCCATCATCCGGTCAACCCGGCCGAACTCCGTGCCGTCCCGGTTGACCACCTCCAGGCCGACAAGGTCGTCCCAGTAGTATTCGTCCTCGCCGGTCTCCGGGAGCGATTCCCGGCGGCAGGCCAGTTCCGCGCCCACCAGGGCGGCGGCGGCATCCCGGTCATCGATGCCTTCGAACCGCGCCACCAGGGTCCTGCCCTGGCGCCGGCCCTCCGCCAGCCGGAAAGGCTCCCACGCCCCGCCGACCTTCAGCTCCACCTCCCGGAACCCGAGCAGGTTGTCCGCCGGCCGGGTATGGGAGAACAGCTTCACCCAGCCCCTGACGCCGAACAGGCCGCTGACGCGGCCGATCACCACCCTGCGACGAAGGTCCGTGCCGGCAGCCATGGTCAGGGGCGCCGGAGGCAGGGGCGGATCAGGCCGCCTGCTTCTCGTACTTCTTGATCAGCGCCGACACCCGGTCCGAGGGCTTCGCGCCCTGGCCGAGCCAGTGCCTGACGCGTTCCAGGTCGAGCCTGAGGCCCTCCTCCTGCCCGGTGGCCACCGGGTTGTAGAAACCAAGCCGCTCGATGTAGCGGCCGTCCCGCCGGTTACGGCTGTCGGTCACTACCACGTGGTAAAAGGGCCGCTTCTTCGCGCCGCCGCGGGTAAGGCGAATCGTCACCATGGGTTTTCGTCGTCCTCGAATCCGGTAGGCCGGCCGCGCAGTGAACCGCCCGGGTCACCATGACCCGCCGGCGGCCGGAGTAAGCACAGGCCGAAGTAAACGGGCTATTTTACTGAAAATTCCCGCGATGGAAAGAGCCAGGGGCCCACCCCTCATCCCATCCCCGGCGGCAGCCGCCCCTTCATCATTTTCATCATCTTCGCCATGCCGCCGCGGCTGAACTTCTTCATCATCTTCTGCATCTGGGCGTGCTGCTTGATGAGACGGTTCACGTCCTGCACGCCGACGCCCGCCCCCGCAGCGATCCGCCGCTTGCGGGAGCCGTCGATGATGCGGGGCTGTTTACGCTCCGCCGGCGTCATGGAATCGATGACCGCCACCTGGCGCTTCAGCTGACGCTCGCCGGTGGCCGGGTCCAGGTTCGCCGCGCCCGGCGGCGCACCGGGCAGCTTGTCCAGGATCCCCGCCAGGCCGCCCATCTGCTGCATCTGCCTGATCTGGTCCCGGAGGTCCTCCAGGGTGAAGCCCTTGCCCTTCGCGAGCTTCCGGGCCAGCTTGTCGGCCTTGTCCCGGTCGACCTGTTGCTGGACGTCCTCCACCAGGGAGACCACGTCCCCCATGCCCAGGATGCGGGAGGCCAGCCGGTCCGGGTGGAAGGGCTCAAGAGCGTCGATCTTCTCTCCCGCGCCCAGGAACTTGATGGGCTTGCCGGTGATCTGGCGCACCGACAGGGCCACGCCCCCCCGGGCGTCGCCGTCGGTCTTGGTCAGGATGACGCCCGTCAGGTCCAGGGCGTCGCCGAAAGCCCGGGCGGCATTCACGGCATCCTGGCCCGCCATGCTGTCCACGACGAAGAGGGTCTCGGCGGGATGGACGGCGCCGTGGATCCGGCGGACTTCGTCCATCATCTCCGCGTCGACGTGGTTGCGGCCGGCGGTGTCCACGATGAGCACGTCGGTCGTCGTGCGCCGGCAGTGCTCCAGCGCGCGCTCGGCGATCTTCACGGGATCCTCGCCGCTGGCGGAGGGCACGAAGTCCGCACCCACCTCCCCGGCCAGCCGTTCCAGCTGCAGGATGGCCGCCGGCCGATACACGTCGGCGCTGACCAGGGCCACCTTGCGACCGTCCTTCTCCTGCAGCCGGCGGGCGAGCTTGGCCGCCGTCGTGGTCTTGCCGGCGCCCTGAAGGCCGGCCAGCAATACCACCGCCGGGCGCTGGGCCCGCAGGTCCAGGCTCTCGCTGGTGGCGCCCATGACCTCCACCAGTTCGTCATGAAGGATCTTCACGAAGGCCTGGCCCGGAGTCAGGCTGCGGGCAACCTCCGCGCCGTTGGCGCGCTCCCGGACCCGCTCGATGAACTGCTTCACCACCGGCAGGGCCACGTCGGCCTCCAGCAGGGCCATGCGGACCTGGCGAAGGGTGTCGCGGATGTTCTCCTCCGTGATCCGGCCCTTGCCCCTGACCGCGTCACGGGCCCGGGCCAGCCTGTCGCTGAGGTTCTCGAACATGGTGGTGGGGGAAACCTGCTGGTGGATCGTTCCGGGCGGCAAATTATAAACCCGTGGGAAGGGTTGCTTCGCCACAGTCCCGTTATGAGACAATCCTGTCTCCCTACGACCTCCCGGGAAAGCGCATCACATGTACGCCATCGTCGCGCTCGCCTGTTACCTGGCAGCCGGCCTGCTTTTGCTCAAGCGGCAGCTGGCCGACGGCCCGGAGGAGAGCGACCACGGCCTTGGACCCGCGCTCCTGCTCGGGGCGGCAGGACTCGCCATTCATTCCATCAGCCTGGGCGGGCTGGTCTCGGACCGCGCGGGGCCCCAGCTTCCCATCGGCGGCGTGGTCTCCCTGGTGGGCTGGCTGCTCGGGCTATTCGCCCTGCTGGGCGCCCTCAAGCCCCGGTTCCGCGGGCTCGCCGCCGTGGTCCTGCCCGTGGCCGGCATTGCCGCCCTGGCCGGGCTGGTGCCGGAGCAGGTCGCGCCCCGGCAGGAGACCCTGAGCTGGGGCATCCACGCGCACGTGGTGATCTCCGTGCTGGCCTACAGCCTGCTCAGCCTGGGCGCCGCCCTGGCGATCCTGTTCCTGCTCCGGGACCGGACCCTGAGACAGCGGCAGCTTTTCGGGTGGACACGCATCCTGCCGCCGCTGGAATCCCTCGAGAACGCGTTGTTCACCGCCATCACAGCCGGCTTCGCGCTGCTCACGCTCGCGCTTTTCAGCGGCCTGATGTTCGTGGAGGACATCTTCGCCCAGCACCTGGTCCACAAGTCCGTGCTGTCCATCGTGGCGTGGTGCGTCTTCGCCGTGCTCCTGGCCGGGCGGCATTTCCTGGGCTGGCGCGGCCGCCAGGCGGTCCACTGGGCACTGGCCGGCTACGGGCTTCTCGCCCTGGCCTATTTCGGCAGCCGCATCGTGCTGGAGTTCATCCTGGGCAAACAGTGGATGCTGGCCGGAAGTTGACACCCGGGCTTCCCCGGGGGAACACTGCCGAATCCGGAATGCCAGGGGGATTTCCCCGCCGTTGACTGAAGTTCCGTTAAGCAGCCTGTTTCTGCTGCTCGCCCTGCTGCTCCTGCTCTCGGCGTTCTTCTCCGGCACCGAGACGGCGCTGATGAGCATCAACCGCTATCGGCTCCGTCACCTGGCCCGGCAGGGGCAGCGCTCCGCCCGGCTCGCCGAGAGCCTGCTGAAGCGGCCCGACCGGCTCATCGGCCTGATCCTGCTGGGCAACAACTTCGTCAACATCTTCGCCTCGTCGCTGGTTACGGTCATCGCCCTGCGACTCGGGGGAGAAGGCGCCATTGCCGCCGGTGCGGGCATCCTGACCCTGGTCATCCTGATCTTTGCCGAGGTCGCCCCCAAGACCCTCGCCGCCCTGCACCCGGAGCGGGTGGCCCTGCCCGCCTCCCTGGTCTACTACCCGCTGCTGAAGCTCACCTACCCTGTCGTGTGGGTCGTCAACCTGATGGCCAACGGCGTGCTCAGGCTCCTCGGCGTACGCCCGGAGACCGTGGCCGGCCACGCCCTTTCCCACGAGGAACTCCGGACCGTCGTGGCCGAGGCCGGCGCCATGATCCCGAAGCGGGACAAGCGCATGCTCATCAGCGTCCTGGAGCTGCAAGAGGTCACCGTCGACGACATCATGGTGCCGCGCAACGACGTGGCGGGACTGGACCTGGAGGACGACTGGGACGACATCCTCGACGACATCACGTCCAGCCAGCACACCCGGCTGCCCGTGTTTCGCGGTGACCTGGACGACGTGCTCGGCATGCTCCACCTGCGGGACGTGGTCCGCCGTATGGCCGAGGGAGAGCTGACCCGGCAGATGCTCCAGGACCTGGTGCGGGAACCCTATTTCGTGCCCGAGGGGACGCCCCTGCACACTCAGCTGCTGAACTTCCAGCGGGCCAAGCAGCGCGTCGGCTTCGTGGTGGACGAGTACGGCGACGTCCAGGGGCTGGTCACACTGGATGACATCCTGGAGGAGATCGTCGGCGAGTTCACCACCGACCCGGCCAACGTGTACCGGGACGTGGAAGCAGAACAAGACGGCAGTTTCGTGGTCACCGGCGGCGCCAACGTCCGCGTGCTGAACCGCATGATGGGCTGGGGCCTGCCCATGGACGGTCCCAAGACCCTCAACGGGCTGATACTGGAGAGGCTGGAAACCATCCCCGAGCCGGGGGCCCGTCTGGACCTGGAGGGATACCGGCTGGAGATCCTGCAGACCAGCGAAAACGGCGTGCGCTCAGTCCGGCTGCACCCGCCCGGCCCGGCGCCCGGCGCCGCCTGATCCCTAGTCAGGCGGCTCCCCGAACGCCGCGTCCACCGCTTCGGACAGTCGCCGCACCCCCACCACCTCGATTCCGGGCAGATCGGTCCGGGGCGCGTTGGCGGCCGGCACGATGGCCCGGCGGAAACCGTGCTTGGCGGCCTCCCGGAGCCGCTCCTCACCGTAGGGCACCGGCCGGATCTCGCCGGCCAGTCCCACTTCTCCGAAGGCCACGACGCGCCGGGAGAGCGCCCGGTCCCTGAGACTGGCCAGGGAGGCCAGCAGCACCGGCAGGTCCGCCGCCGTCTCGGCGATCCGGACCCCGCCCACCACGTTGACGAACACGTCCTGGTCGTACATGGCGATGCCCGCGTGACGATGGAGCACGGCCAGCAGCAGGGCGAGGCGGTTCTGGTCCAGCCCGGCGGTGACCCGCCGGGGGTGACCGCCCTGGCTGCCGTCCACCAGGGCCTGCACCTCCACCAGAAGCGGGCGCGTGCCCTCGCGGGCCACCATGACCACGCTGCCGGAGACCGGCTCGCCGTGGCCGGACAGGAAGATCGAAGAGGGATTCCTGACCTCTTTCAGGCCCTGCTCCGTCATGGCGAACACGCCGATCTCGTTGGCTGCGCCGAAGCGGTTCTTCGCCGCGCGGATGATCCGGAAGCGGCTGCCGAGATCGCTTTCGAAATAGAGCACGGTGTCCACCATGTGCTCCAGCACTCTCGGGCCGGCGATCGCGCCCTCCTTGGTGACGTGGCCCACCAGGAAGACGGCGGGGCCGTCCTGCTTGGCATGCCGGACCAGCCGGGCCGCACTTTCCCGGACCTGGGCCACGGCCCCCGGCGCCGACTGGAGGGCGTCGGTGAAGATGGTCTGGATCGAGTCAACCACCATGATGCGGGGGCGAACGGAGCCGGCCTGGCCCAGGATCCGCTCCACGTTGGTTTCGGCCAGGAGCTTCAGCTCGCCGGCGTCCAGGCCCAGCCGCCGGGCCCGGAGCCCCACCTGTCTCAACGACTCCTCGCCGGTGACGTAAAGGGCGGGCAGGCTGGCCGCCAGCCGGGCTGCCGCCTGGAGCAGCAGGGTGGACTTGCCGATCCCGGGATCACCGCCGATGAGAGTGACGGAGCCGGGCACGAGGCCGCCGCCCAGAACCCGGTCCAGCTCGCTGATGCCCGTGGGCCAGCGCGGCTCGAGCTCGGTTTCGACTTCCGATACCAGCCGCGGCGCCTCGCCGGCCCGGGAGGCCCGCCGGCCGCCGGCGGCCGGCGCCTCCTGGACGCTCTCCTCCAGGGTGTTCCAGCGCTCGCAGTCAGGGCACTGACCCTGCCACTTGGGGCTCGTTCCGCCGCATTCGGAACAGACGTAGATGGTGCGCGTTTTCGCCATGAGCTACCGGCCAGCCGTGGGTCCGGCACGGTACACGCAGGCCCTTGCGGCGGCAAGGCGGACCTTCCGGGCAGCCCTGCCAGGAATGTGACGGAAGCCTCGGACTTGTGTCTGCACCCCGGTAGGCTGTATGAAAGCCCGGTTAGCAGTTCCGGGGGGAGATGTCAGACCTGGCGGATTCCGGTGCCGGAGGGCGCACCCACGATATCGTCTGTCCGCCTGCAGCTGAGCAGAACAACCCGATGAGCCTGAAGGGCAAGATTCAGCACTTCGACTTCACCCACACGGGGCGGGTCCGAGAACACAACGAAGACGCCTGTGCCGTGGATATCGACCTGGGCCTCTTCGTGCTGGCCGACGGCATGGGCGGCTACAACGCCGGAGAGATCGCGTCGGAGCTGGCCATCAAGACGGTTACTGACATGGTGAACACCGGGCTGGACCCGGAGCGCCGATCCCGGATCGACGAAAGCAGCGGCCTGATGCGCCAGAGCATTGTCCTTCGGAACGCGGTCAGCCGGGCCAACAAGATCATCTGGCAGACCGCACAGAACAATCCCCAGTGCCGGGGCATGGGCACCACCATCGTGGCCTGCCTGTTCCACGACAACCGGGTGTCCATCGCCCATGTCGGCGATTCCCGGGTGTACCGGCTCCGACAGAGCCGCTTCGAGCAGATCACCCTGGATCATTCCCTCATGCAGGAGCTCGTGGACCGGGGCTTTTTCTCCGCCGACGAGGCTTCCCGGTCGGCGAACCGGAACTACGTGACGCGGGCGCTGGGGGTGGAATCCTCCGTGGAGGTCGAGATCCAGGAGGAGTCAGCCCGCAAGGACGATATCTACGTCCTGTGCTCGGACGGCCTGTCGGACATGGTCGAGGACGAGGATATTCATTTAACCCTCAGTACCTTTAGTGCTAATCTGAAGACCGCCGGTGAGCAGCTCGTGGAGCTTGCCAACCAGAATGGCGGCCGGGACAACATATCGGTCTGCCTGGCACAGGTGATGGAATCCTTCAGCGAATCGCGGGGCCCGGCGGTCAGCGGCCACCATTCCCTGGTCATCAATATCCTCAACGACTCGTTCCTAGAGGACCTGAACAGCACCAACGGGACTTACGTCAACGGGAAACTGATCCGCAAGCACGCCCTGTCCCACGGTGACGTCGTCACCATCGGTCACCACCAGCTCAGGTTCATCGACTCCGGCGTGGACGACGCCGAGGGCGAGTTTGAAAAGACCATGGTGATGCAGCCGGACGCCTCGGAGCTGGAAAGAATCCGCTCCGTGGCCGCCGTCGAGGACACCGGGACCAACGTCCAGCGCGGCGCCGCCAAGCTGCAGGTGCTGACCGGGGTCTTCGCCGGTCGCGAGCTCGAACTGAAGAAGGCCGTGACCACCATCGGCCGGCCGGGCATGCAGGTCGCCGCCATCACCCGGCGATCCGACGGCTACAACATCGTGATGGTGAGCTCCGGCGAAACCTCCGGTCCTCCCAGCCTCAACGGCGATCCCCTGGGGCCCCGGGCACAGTCCCTGAACGACAACGACGTCATCGAAGTCGCCGGCGTGAAGATGGGGTTCTTCCTGGACTGAAGCCGTCGGCTAGACGACCGTGACCGCCACCCGCTGGGTCACCCCGCACAGCAGCTCGTAGGGAATGGTGCCGGCGCGCCGGGCAAGTTCCTCCACGGCGATGCCCTCCCCCCACAGCACCACTTCGTCGCCGACGCGGACGGCCGGCGCGTCCGTGATGTCCACCGCGATCATGTCCATGGACACCCGTCCCGCCAGGGGCCGGGTCTCGCCCCGGATCATGACCGGCGTCCCGCTGCCCAGATGCCGGGTGTAGCCGTCGCCGTATCCGATGGCCGCGATGGCGATCCGGGCATCCCGCGGCGCCTCCCAGGTGCCCCCGTAGCCGACCCGCTCCCCGGCGCGCACGTCCTTCACGGATATCACGCTGCTGGCCAGCCGCATGACCGGCTTGAGGCCCAGGTCACGCCCCGCGCCCCCGGAGAAAGGAGAAGCGCCGTAGAGCATGATGCCCGGACGCACCCAGTCGGCGCGGGCGTCGGCGCGCCAGAGCAGTCCCGCCGAGTTGGCGATGCTGCGCTCCCCCTCCAGCCCGGCCAGCGCCTCATCGAAGACCTGCAGCTGCCGGTCCGTGAAGACGCCGTCCCGTTCGTCGGCACACGCCAGGTGAGTCATGAAGCGCACCGGCGCCGCCACCGAGGCGCAGGCCGCGAGCCGGCGAACCGCATCGCCGGCATCGCCCGGCCGCACGCCCAGCCGGTTCATCCCGGTATCCACCTTCAGCCACACGCTTACGGGCTCAGGCAGGTCGGCAGCTTCCAGCATGGCCAGCTGCCCGGGCGAGTGGACCACCACGTCCAGGCCCAGCGCGCTGGCCCTGGGCAGCTGGTCCGGGTGGAAAACGCCCTCCAGGAGCACGATCCGGTTCGACAGCCCGGCATTGCGGAGCGAAACCGCCTCCTCGAGCCGGGCCACGGCAAACGCCTCGGCGTCCGCCAGGGCCCGGGCGGCGGCGACCAGGCCGTGGCCGTAGGCATTGGCCTTGATCACGGCCATGACGCGGGCGCCCGGCGCCCGGTCCCGCACGACTCGCAGGTTATGCTTAAGGGCAGCCGTGTCCACCGTGACCCTGGCGGCCAGGTTTACCACCGGCTCACCCGAAAGATCCGGAGTCGTAGCTGTCCGGCAGGTAGTTCTCGAACTTGGTGTACTCGCCCAGGAACGTCAGGTGTATGTCCCCGATGGGGCCGTTACGCTGCTTGGCGACGATGACGTCGGCGATGCCGCGACGCTGGGTGTCCTTGTTGTAGACCTCTTCGCGGAAGATGAAGGCGATCAGGTCGGCGTCCTGCTCGATGGCCCCGGACTCCCTGAGGTCCGACATCACCGGCCGCTTGTCGGTGCGCTGTTCCACGCTACGGTTGAGCTGGGACAGCGTCACCACCGGCACGTGCAGCTCCTTGGCCAGCGCCTTCAGGGAACGGGAAATCTCGGAGATCTCGGTCGCCCGGTTCTCGGAGGTGCCGGCCACCCGCATCAGCTGCAGGTAGTCGATGACGATGAGGCCCAGCCCGTGCTCCCGCTTGAGCCGCCGGGCCCGCGCCCGCACCTCGCTGGGGGTCAGCGCCGGCGTATCGTCGATGAACAGCTTGGCCTTGGACATCACCGAGACCGCCGAGTTGATCCGGCTCCAGTCCTCGTCCAGGAACCGGCCGGTGCGGAGATTGGCCTGGTTCACCCGGCCCAGCGAGGAGATCATCCGGAAGGACAGCTGCTCGGCGGACATCTCCATGCTGAAGATTGCCACCGGCGCCTCCTCGGCGATGGCAGCGTGCTCCGCGATGTTCATCGCGAAGCTCGTCTTGCCCATGGACGGCCGGCCCGCGATGATGACCAGGTCGCCGGGCTGCAGGCCGGCGGTCATCTTGTCGAAGTCGGAGAAACCGGTGGAAAGGCCGGTGACGTCTCCCTCGTTCTTCTGGAGCTCGTCCAGCCTGTCGATGGTGGCGCCCAGGATCCGCTTGAGCTGCTGGAAGCCCGACCCGCCCCGCTGGCCCCGTTCCGCGATCTCGAAGACCTGCCGCTCGGCCTCGTCCACCAGGTCCGCCGCCGACCGGCCTTCCGGCGTGTAGGCGCTGGTGGCCATGTTCCCGCCCACCCGGATCAGTTCCCGGAGCATGGCCCGCTCCCTGACGATCCCGGCATAGGCGCGGATGTTGGCGGCGCTGGGGGTCTCCCGGGCGATCTGGCCCAGGTACTGCAGTCCGCCGGCGTCTTCGAGCTCACCGCGGCGGGTGAGGAGCTCCGAGACGGTGACCGCGTCCGACGGCTCCCCCCGGTCCGCCAGTTCCGAGATGGCGGTGAAGATCAGCCGGTGGTCGCGCCGGTAGAAGTCGTCGGCACCGACGACGTCGGCCACCTGGTCCCAGGCGGAATTGTCCAGCATGAGACCGCCCAGCACGGACTGCTCCGCCTCAAGGGAATGGGGCGGTACGCGTAGCGCCTCGGCCAGGGTGCCGAGGCCCTGGACGGCCGGGTCTGGACTGCCTGCCAACGTAAGAATCCCGGGGACAAGCCCCCAAACGGGGGGCCTGTCACCTTAGCACAGGGAGAACGCCTGCCGGCGCCCTATTCCTCGCCCTCGACCACCACGGTGATGGGCAGGCTGACCTCGGTGTGCAGGTGGATTTCCACTTCGTGCTCACCCACGGTGCGCAGGGGGCCCGTGTCCGGAAGCCTGACCTCGCTGCGCTCAACGGGCACGCCCGCAGCTTCGGCCGCATCGGCGATATCCGGCGTGCCGATGGAGCCGAACAGCTTGCCCTCCGGCCCGGATTTGGCCCGGATCACGAGCTTCAGGTCGCGGAGCTTCTCGGCCCTCGCCTCGGCCTCTGCCCTCGCCTCGGCCTCCCGGGCTTCGAACTCCGCCCGCCGGGCTTCGAGTTCGGCCAGGTTCGCCTCGGTGGCCAGGGCGGCCTTGCCGTGGGGCAGCAGATAGTTCCGGGCGTAGCCGGGGCGGACCTTGACCTTGTCCCCGATGGTGCCCAGGTTCTCAACCTTCTCCAGCAGAATCACTTCCATCGTCTTTCTCCGAGTTCCTTTGCGGCGCGAGCCGCTCGCAATCGCTAGCTATGCAGGCCTGCGCCTGAAATCAACAAAACTGTCCACCGTGCCGTACAGGGCGAAACCGAAGGCGGCCCAGGGGGACGCCAGGAACAGCGCGCTCCAGGCCGCCACCAGCCAGCCCCGGTGCCATCCGCGCGCGTGGGCCAGCCCGTGGAGGGTCGCCAGGCCCTGGATGCCGAGGGCCGTGGCCGCAGGGATGGCTGCCGCGATGGCCACCGGCGAACCGGAGGCCACCCCCGCCACGGCCGCCAGGGCGCCCACGGCCCCGATCACCGGCCCGAGCTGCAGGCTGCGGAAAGCCTCACCGAAGGCGCCGGGCCGGGTCAGGCCGGCGTGGAGCCACATTCCCAGGAACAGCCCCAGCAGGGAGGCCAGAAGCACCGAGCCGGCCATGATGCCCGGCACCAGGTCGAGCACCCGCTGAGCCAGCTCTCCGGGCGGAATGCCGGTACCGGCCGCGAACTGTTCCGCCATGGTCGCCACCGCTTCCCGCCAGGCATCCCCCGGCGCCGGCCCTGCGGCGGCCCACGCCACGGCAAGAAGTACCGCGCCCCCGGCGGCCAGCCTGGCCGCGAGGGACAGAGATCCGGTCGCGCTCAGGACCTGCGCCAGCGCCACCGACGGCAGCCAGACCGCCAGCGCCGGGATGACCCCGGCAGCCGGCGGGACGCCCGCCGACCAGGCCACCAGCGCCAGCAGCGCCGCGGCGAAGGCCGCGGTTCGCCAGCCGGCCGCGGCGCCCCTCTGGAGACTGACCAGCGCCAGCACGGCGCAACTGACCACGGCCAGCAGCGGCAACAGGGCCAGGCCCGCCGCCATGAGGGCGGCCCGGTAATCGCGTTCGGCGACCCAGCGGGCGAACTGCAGCATCGGCCTGCTCCGGCATGAACCGGGGCGCGGCCCGACCGGCCGTCAGTGCCGGTCGGTGTACGGCAAAAGCGCCAGGTAACGTGCCCGCTTCACGGCCACGGCGAGCTGGCGCTGGTAGTTGGAACGGGTGCCCGTGATCCGGCTGGGAACGATCTTGCCGGTCTCGGTAACGTAGTTCTTCAGCGTGGCGAGATCCTTGTAGTCGATCTCCTTCACGTTGTCCGCGGTGAAGCGGCAGAACTTGCGGCGTCGGAAATAGCGTGCCATCAGTCAAATCCTCCGGTATCAGGTTCAGGCGCTGGCGGACTTCCGGGAAGCGTTCTCGTCGTCCGAATCGTCCTCGTCGTCCTCGTCTTCCGAATCGTCTTCGTCAGAGTCATCGTCGGAGTCGTCGTCCGAGCCCTTCGAGTCGTCGCCGGAGTCCCGGCTGCGGCCCTTGTCCTCGCGGTCTTCGCCCCGGTCCTTGCTGTCGTCTTCGGACTTCGCCATGGGGGACGGCTCGGTGACCGCTTCCTTGCGGCTGATCACCAGGTGCCGCAGCACGGCGTCGTTGAAGCGGAAGGCCCCGAGAAGCTCGTCGAGAGCGCTCTTGTCGCACTCGATGTTGAGGAGCACGTAGTGCGCCTTGTGGACTTTCTGGATCGGGAAGGCCAGCTGGCGCCGACCCCAGTCTTCCTGCCGGTGGATGTGGCCCCCGTTGCCCTCGATCATCCCGCGATAGCGTTCGATCATGGCAGGGACCTGCTCGCTCTGGTCCGGGTGGACCAGGAACACGATCTCATAGTGCCGCATGTCGTCTCCCTTCGGTTCGTCAAGAGCCTCCCGCACGGCACGCACGGTGAGGCAGGGAAGTCAGGCTGTTTGCCGCCGACACTGCTGGCAGCGCCGGCGAGCCCGCCATTCTAGTCGGGGCGGGCCGCCCGCGGCAAGCGCTGTGACAGGGCGTGGTAGAGGACGATCCCCGCCGTGACGGCCACGTTCAGGCTCTCCACCCGCCCCAGCATCGGCAACGCGACCAGCAGGTCGCAGTGCTCCCGGGTGAGGCGTCGCAGGCCCGACCCCTCGGCGCCCAGCACCACCGCGACAGGGCCGGCCAGGTCGGTCCCGAATATCGTGTCCCGGCTGCCCGCATCGGCACCTACCACCCAGATACCCCGTTCCTTGAGTGCCCGCAGGCAGCGGGCGAGGTTCACGACCCTGACCAGGGGGACGGTCTCCGCCGCGCCCGCCGCCGCCTTTCGGGCTGCTCCGGTCAGGCCGCTGGCCCGGTCGCGGGGCACGATGACCGCGTCGACGCCGGCGGCGTCGGCCGTCCGCAGGCAGGCGCCCAGGTTGCGCGGATCCTGTACGCCGTCCAGCACCAGCAGCAGCGGCGGGCGGTCCAGGGCATCCAGCAGCCCGGCCAGGTCCGCCTCGTCCAGCGCGGGCGGCTCGGCGGCGGAAGCCACCACGCCCTGGTGCCGGCCCCCGCCGGCCTTGCGGTCCAGGGACTCGCGCCGCACCCGCTCCACGGGTATGCCCGCCTCCCTGGCGAGTTCGAGTATCCGGCCCAGGGACTCGTTCTCCCGGCTGGCCTGGACCCACAGCTGGCGGACGCGCTCCGGGGCTGCCTCCAGGAGCGACAGTACCGCGTGCAGGCCGTAGATGCCGGAATCGCCGCTCACTTGCTGCGCCGCCGCCGGGACCGATTCCGCTTGCCGTCGCCGGCGGCGGCCGCCTCCGGCTCCGCGAGTTCGAAGTCGATCTTGCGTTCGTCCAGGTCCACCCGGACCAGCCGGACCCGGAGCCTGTCGGTGAGCTGGAAGACACGCCCGGTGTGCTCACCCACCAGCCGGTGGTGGGCCGGGTCCCGCTGGTAGTAGTCGCCGCCCAGGGAGCTGACGTGAACGAGGCCGTCGATCTGGTACTCGGGGATCTGCACGAAGAGGCCGAAGTCGACGACGCCGGTTACGACGACGTCGAATTCCTCCCCGACCTTGTCCTCCATGAACTCGCACTTCAGCCAGTCCATGGCCTCCCGGGTCGCCTCGTCGGCGCGGCGCTCGCAGGCGGAACAGTGCCGGCCCAGGGCCTCCATGTCCCCGCGATCGTGGGCATAGTCGGACGACTTCCCGCCCCGGAGGGCGTGCCGGATGGCCCGGTGGACCAGCAGGTCGGGATAGCGCCGGATGGGGGACGTAAAGTGGGTGTAGCGTTCCAGGGCGAGGCCGAAATGGCCGATGTTCTCGGGCTGGTAGACCGCCTGCTGCATCGACCGCAGGATGACCGTCTCGATGAGGGTCGCGTCCGGCCGGCCTGACACCTGCCGGACAATCTCCGAGAGATGTCTCGGCTCCAGGCGCTCCCGGGTGGGCAGGGAAATCCCGAAAGCCGAGAGGAATGTCTTCAGTTCCCGGAGCTTGTCTTCTTCCGGCGGCGCATGGACCCGGAACAGCGCCGGCACCTTGCGCTTCTCCAGGAATTTTGCCGCTTCCACGTTGGCGGCGATCATGCATTCCTCGATGATCCGGTGGGCGTCGTTACGCTCCCTGGGCTCGATACGCGCCACTCGCCCGTCGCGGTCGAAAATCATCTGGACCTCTGGCAGGTCGAAATCCACGGCACCCCGCCGGCGGCGGGCCCGCGCCAGCACGCGCCACAGCCGGTGCAGGTTCTCCAGGTGGGTGACCAGCCTGCCGTGGCGCTTCCGCAGCGCCTTGTCACCCTCCACGACGATGCCCGCCACCTCGTCATAGGTCAGGCGGGCCGACGAGCGCATGACACCCTCGTAGAAGCGGGAACTCCGAACCTTGCCGCCGGCGCTGATGCGCATGTCGCAGACCATGCAGAGCCGGTCCACCCTGGGATTCAGCGAGCACAGGCCGTTCGAGAGCTCCTCGGGCAGCATGGGGATCACACGGCGCGAGAAGTAGACCGACGTGCCCCGCTTGCGGGCTTCCGCATCGAGGGCGGACCCGGGCCGCACGTAGTGGGAGACATCAGCGATGGCGACGACCAGGCGCCAGTCGTTGCCGTCGGGCTCGCACCAGACGGCATCGTCGAAGTCCCGGGCATCGGCGCCGTCGATGGTCACCAGCGGAAGGTCCCGCAGGTCCTCCCGTCCCTGCTTGGCGGACGGCCGGACGCGATCTCCCCAGGCCTCGGCCTCCGTCTCGGCTTCGGCGGGCCAGCGGAAAGGCAGGCCGTGGGCCCGGATGGCGATGTCCGTCTCCACGCCCGGTGCGCCGGCCTCTCCCAGCACCTCGATCACCCGCCCGATGGGCTGGGTGCCCCGGCCGGGCTGTTCCGTCAGTTCGGCCACCACGATCTCGCCGGGGCTGGCGCCGCGGTTGGCGCCGGGGGGAATGACCACGGTGTGGCTGATGCGCGCGTTGTCAGGCACCACGAACCCGAGCCCGCTCTCGGTGACGAACCGCCCGACCACCTCGTCGGTGTTCCGCTCCAGCACCTCCACGAGCCGGCCTTCAGACCGGCCCCGGTCGTCCGTCCGGCGGATGCGTACCGCCACCCGGTCGCCGTGGATGATCTCCCGCATCTCCCGGGGCGGCAGATAGATGTCGTCGCCGCCGGCGTCCGGCGCCACGAAACCGTATCCGTCCCGGTGCCCCGTGACGGTGCCCGTGATCACCGCCGTGTGGCCCACCAGGCAGTACTGGCCGCGACGATTGGTAATGAGCTGGCCGTCGCGGATCATTGCCCGGAGCCGGCCGGACAAAGCGTTGCGTTCCGCTTCACCGTTAACGTCCAGCAGGTCAAATATGGCGCTCGCTGACAACGGCTTGCCTGCCGCCTCCATCACGTCCAGGACATCGTCCCGGGAGGGGATTTCTACGGACTCGCGGGCGTCGGAGCGGCCCTTCCCGGACCGCCGTCGCTGTACGCCGCCACGGCGTACGCGGCGGGATTTTTTATCGTTCATGGAACCCTTTTCAGATCGCTTGATTCGGCCGTTTCGGCGCGTTGACAAGGATACACGCCGGGAGTATCTTGCGCGCTTCCTGCCGCCGGGGTCCTCCCGGGCAGCTGCCTTGCCGAGGTGGCGGAATTGGTAGACGCGCTGGCTTCAGGTGCCAGTGGGGGCAACCCCGTGGAGGTTCAAGTCCTCTCCTCGGCACCATCGAATAGCGCCCCGGATGGTTGGTGTCCCGCCTAGAGGACGCCCTCCCGCCGATCGCGCCCAGGCCCGCGCAGCCGGGTCCCCGTGTCGGCTCCCCACGGCATAACGAGTGATCGACGCAGCGAGCACCGGCGCCGCGCTGCGCCCGGTGACTCCGTATGGGCCGCTCAGTCCATCCGGGCTCCGTCGCAAGGCGTCGTGAGAGCCAGGATCACCGTCCGCGACCTGGCGCTGCCATCAGCCGGACGAACTCAGGCTCCGCGTAGCCCTGGCGCGAAAGCGCCATAGAAACCTCCTTCGCTTGCTCGTCCCGACCGAGCCTGGTCAGCAGCATGGCGCGAATCGCGCGGTGCCCGGCGTCGGTCGCTGCGGGGTCCAGCAGGGCCAGCCCGGCGGTCCAAAACTCTTCGGCCTCCTCGGTCCGTCCCTGGCCAGCCCGGACCCGGCCGGCCAGGTGGCGGCCGGTGGCGAGGACAGCCTCGTAGTGGCTCGCGTTGACGCCCTTGTCGCCGGGCACGCCGGACAGCTCAAGCAGGGGACCCAGGGCGAGTTCGGCGGCCTCCAGGCGGTCCTCCTCGATGAGGCAGGCTGCCCTGCCCGAGAGGAGCCGAAGCCGGGTGAGGTCGCCGAGGTCCATTTCTCCGGCCATCTTCGACAGTGCGTCGGCCACCGCCAGCCCTTCGTCGGCCATGGCCAGGGCCGCCGCACAGCGGCCGGTAGCGCGCCGCACCCGTGACTCGAGCTCCATCACGCTGGCCAACTGCCACTGCCAGCGCGCGTTGTCCGGATCGGCGGCTGCCAGCACCCGGGCGCCTTCGAGGGCGGCGCCGCTGACCCGCCGCGCCTCCTCCGTCTCGCCCATCAGCAGGAGCACGCGAGCGTAGAAGACCTGCCGGAGCACCTGCTCGCGCTGTATCCGCCTGTCGTCCGGATTCAGCGCCAGCAGTTCGGCGGTGAGGTCAAGCGCGCGGCCGTGCAGCTCGCGAGCCTCGCGCAGGTCGCCCAGCCCTTCGTACGTGGATCCCAGCCAGGACGTGTTCTCGATCCGTGAGGCGAGCAGACCATGGTCGCCGGGGGAACCCTTGATCAGGTCCTCGACGATGGCGTTGCTCGCCTCGAAGTAACCGATGGCGACGCGGCGTTCGCCGCGCTTGGCGGCGAGGCTGCCCAGGTTGCCCAGCGCGTAGCTTCGCTCGAGCTGCCAGTCGAGCCTAAAGGGCGCCAGCGCCACCAGCCGCTCCGCCGCGTGCAGGTATTCGTTCATCGGACCCACGGCGGCGCCCAGATCGCCGCGTTGCCAGTGCGAGTAGCCGACCCAGAACCACGCGTTGCCGAGCGCGAACAGCCAGTCCTGGTTGTCGGGGGAACGGCCGCTCAGCTCCCGGCTCAGGTCGAGAGAATCCCCGAAAGCCTCGAGCGCGGCGTCGTAGTCGCCGAGCGACAGGCGCACGTCGCCGATCTGGCGCAGGGCCTCGGCGCGCCGCAGGAGCGACTCGTTGGTGATGTCGCGCTCGCCCAGGGACGAGAAATACGCCATCGCCTTGTCACCCACCCGGTTCAGCACGTCAAGCCGGCCGATCGGCTCGAGTTCCTCCCGGAAGTCGCCGAGCATGAAGCCGATGAGGTCCTCGGCCCGGTCGCGATTGCGTACGGCGTCCTGGCGCGCGAGTGAGGCATTGATGGCGAGCCCGCCGGTCACCAGCACGCCGGCCAGGGACGCGGCGGTGACGGCCAGCATGCGCTTCTGCTGCCGGCGGTGCTCGCGCTGCTTGAGCTCGTCGAGGCCGACGCCGAGCAGCGTGGCGACCAGCTTGAGCCTGGCGTTGCTCCTGCCGTCCTTGCCGGGACGCATGTCCGCCGCGACCGGCTCCGCCGGCCGGTCCGACAGGCCGCCGTCGGCGTCGAGGTGGAAGCGCAGCGAAGGGACGAAGCACTCCCGGTCTTCCTCGCCAGGGAGATCGCTCGCGTTCGGCTCGCCGTCGACGATCAGCGTGAGGATGCGATCGCCCCGGCCCATGCGCTTGAAGACCCGTACTTCCTCATCCACCCAGCGGGAGCGCGCGGCGGCGGGTGAGCAGATGACGATGAGGTGGCGGGATTCCTGCAGCGCCGCCGTGACGGTGCTGCCGAGGTCGGCGCCGCCCGCGAGCTCGTCCCGGTCGCGGAACACGGGCGCCAGCCGGGCGGGAACTGGCCCGTGTTGCGCCGGCTGGCCGACAAGGCGACCGGGGACCCGGTAAGTCTCCAGGGCCCGGTGAAGCCAGCGACTCAGCCGTTCGTCCGCGTGGCTGTAGCTGATGAACGCCACGTAGCGATAGCCTTCGGCCATGCCGCTGCCCTGCCTCTACGGCCGTCTCACACGGGAGCGCAGATCATGCGACAGCCCGCCGATGGTGTCGAACGGGCATGCGCTGGAGGGCGCGGATGACAGCACCTGAGACCCTCTTCGCGGTCCCCGGGTGACCTGTTGGCTTCGGCGCAAAACAGCATCTGCGTAAAGCACTCGCCGCGGCCCCATGTCCAGCCATCCGGAACTTCAATGCTGCGCTGCTTGAACACACGGGGCCCGGGCGATAGCCTCTCTCCGCCTCCCTGCAGGACTGTGCCCAATGCTTCAGACGCTTCCGCTGCTGCCCATGTGGGCGGGTGCCCTCGTGATGGGCCTCCTCGTATTCGGATCCATCCTGGCGGGCTTCTGGCTGGGGAATCGCCACCGGCTCCGCCATCCGGACAGGGAAGCGGGTCCGGTAGGCGCCGCCGCCGGCGCCTGCCTGGGACTGCTCGCGTTCCTGCTGGCGTTCAACTTCGGCACGGCGACCTCCAGGTTCGAGAACCGGAAATCTCTCCTCCTGGAGGAAGCCAACGCGATCCATACCGCCTGGCTTCGGGCAGACCTCCTTGAGGATGCGTCGGCGGCACGCGCCCGTGCGCTTCTCGCCGACTACCTGGAAACACGCATCCGCGTGAACCAGGACAACGTCGACGACGTTATCCGGGAGGGCGAGGACATCCAGGACGAGCTCTGGGCCATCGCGGTGGCTGAACTCCGTGCAGGGCCGTCGGCGCGGCTGTTCGCCCAGTCGGTCAATCACCTGGTCGACGTGCAGACGGAGCGGGTCGTCCACTCCCTG
>JARRON010000013.1:0-115945 GCA_037383845.1 Gammaproteobacteria bacterium | reverse complement strand
GCCGTTACCGTCGCCGCTACTGTTCGAGGTCCACTCGTAACCGATGAACGCGGTGAAGCGGCCCGGTTCATTGGCGTCTTCTGCCGCCTTGATCACCTCGTGCCAGGCCGAGCGATAGCCGGGTTGGCTGGAATCAAAGCCTTCAACCGCGAATACTTTGGGTATCGTTCCGCTGGCCTGTGCATTGACGATCGCATACGCGACCTCGGCGCCTTTACCCGCCTTCATCAGGTCATACCACTCTTTAACTGTCGGATCTGCGAGCAACTCGCGATCACCCTCGAAGAGGCGCGGGAACAGGCCAAAACCGTCCGAGTGATCGGCCACGACCATGAAGTCGAGTGGGCGGGATAGTCTGACGCGCTGCCCACTGGAAGCCATGACTTCGTCACCTTTGGCAAAGCGCAGAGCCTCCACCGGCCCGAGCCGGGCGCCGGCCGCGCCCGCGTCCAGAGAAAAGGACGTGTGTACGTGCGTGTCGCCAAACAGTGGGCGGGTGGGAGACGCGCGGTCCGCGTAAGGCGAATATGGCGGCTTGTCAGGCAGGATTCTCTCGAGTGCTTGCTTGTCGATGCGGCCTTCCGGATAGAGGGTGGCTTCATCATCGGCGGCAAGAACCGATACGGGCAGCAGCACCGCAAGAATAAGTACCGTTGTCGTCATCGCACCGGTCATTGTTTTCATCAGTCTTCCGCAGGGAACCTTCATGATGAAGGGGTGTACCAGATGGGTGACGTGTAGGCGCGCTCTTGCTGGGTCGGCGGCACGCCCTCCGGCAGGTCGAGCCCGTAGAAGGCCGCGTCATAGGTGGTCCAGCGGGGGGTCGGGATCTCCAGCACGCGCACGTAGTAGAACGCCCGCTGTTTCGGATCGAATTCCGGATCCTCCCAGTACGCCATCAGGAGCGGCTCGCCGATATCGTTGGTGTACGTGGCGTGCTCAATGTCGACGGTGTTGCCCACCATCCTGTCGCAGCGATTCCGCTCGTTGATGGTCCGACCGTCGGAGCAGGCCACGTCCCAGATGCGCTCGTGCAGCTTGCCTTTGGCATCGAGCCAGCCCTTGATGATCTGCACGCGGTCGAGATTCGCGGCATCCGGGTCGCGCAGGGCGCGGATCATCAGGCGCGGAGACTTGCCTGACGGCGCCGCCTTCAGGTCGCCGCCCATCGGCACGCCGCTGCGATAGCCCACCTTCGCGAAGTCGGGCCGCAGTACGGTCTTCTCGTCGAAGTCCCAGCCGGCAAAGACGCGGACGGTGATCCTCGAGCCCGTCGTGGCATAGGTCTCCTTGCGATTCATCGCGTCCCAGAGCGACTCGCGGGTGTTCTCCCGCGACCACACGCCCTGGAGGCCGGAAGCGATTGTCTCGAACTCGTACGTCGCGGTGCCGACGCCCTCGGGATCGGGGACGATCTGGCCCGTGAAGCGCTCCTTGCCGGGCTCCATGAGCGAGACCTTGCCGAAGTAGTTGTCTTCCCGCGTCGTGGAGAGAGAGGTGTGAGAGTCCGTGGCGCCGACCATGCCGAACTTGAAGGGGTTGACGCCGAGCTTATCCTCGAGCTGCAGGCCGATCTTCAGCGCGCTGCGCGCGTAGTCGTGGGGCAGCATCTCCGGGGTCTTCTTCTCGCCCGCCCAGTTGCCGCGATCCCACCTCTCGTAGTCGGCAAACTCGTCGTCCGGCGAGAGCAGCGGATGCGCCTCGCCGTCACCCTTCATCTGGGTCACCTCGTACAGGGGCTCCCATTTCGCGCGCGCCGCGGCATAGTCCTTGTCGATGCGCTTGCCTGACAGAGTCTCCGTCGCAAACATCACGCCGTTCGCCAGGTTGCCGTTGTGCGGGATGGCGAGTACCTGCCCTCCGGTCTTTTCCTCGTAGCGTGCCATCCACTGCCAGAGGTCCTCGGGATCGTCGGAGTCGTAAGCCGCGAAGGGCAGCACTTCGCTCGCTTTGTCGCCGTCGTCGCGCATGACCACGACGCGATGCAGGTTATTGCCGGCCGGCATCGCCGACCATTCGAAGCCGATGAACGCGGTGAATTTCCCCGGCTCGTTGTGCTCTTCTGCGAAACCGACCATCTCCTCCCACACGGTGCGAACGATGGCGGGGTCATCCATGGGGTTGTTGCCCTCGACGAGTACCTTCAACCCGTAATACTCGAATGCCTCGTACACCTTGCCCTGCATGTAGAGATCGTGGACCGTCTTGCCGATCTCGGTCTTCAGGAGCACGGGGTCGGAGCGTTGGATAAGCACCGGTACGCCCATCGTCTCTGCGTGATCGGCGACGACCAGCCAGTCCAGCGGACGCACCAGCTTCGCCGGGACCCCGGTCGCCGAGATGACCTGCTTGCCTTTTGCGAACTGGTAGGCCTCGTCCGGCCCCAGGGTATTGCCGACCAGGCCAGCGTCGTAGGAGTACGAGGTATGCAGATGGGTATCGCCCCAGAAGACGCGGTTCGGATAGTCGTCGCCGACGAACGGCGAGTAATTCTTTTCCAGCACCGGGGCGTTGTCGCGATCCACCGCGAAGTCCGGGCCCACGGCGGTATCCGAGGCGAAAATGCCGGCCGGCGCCAGGGCGAACAGCGCCGCGATCGCGACGGGGAGTGATTGTTCAGGCTTTCTCATGGACGATCTCCGGTTTCCTGTAATTCGGCTCAGCGGCTGTCGGGCGTGTAGCAGTTGGGTGAGGTGTACGCGCGTTCCTGGTGGGTCGGCGGGACACCCCCGGCCAGTTCTACAGCGAAGAAGGCCGCGTCGTAGGTGGTCCGGCGCGGCGTCGGGATCTCGAGAACGCGCACGAAATACAAGGCGCGCCCGTCCTGATCGAAGTCGGGATCGGTCCGGGACGCCATCATCAGGGCATCACCGATGCTGTTGGTGCAGGTCGCGGTCGCAGCATCAAGTGTGCTCGGCATGGGTGGGCTCGTAGCCGTAGCCCGGGCAGGTCTCCTCCGCGTCAGCGGCGGGAAGGCAGACGGCCAGCGCCATGGCAAGGATCGGGAGCCTGGTGATCAGGTTCGTCGGCATTATCTTTGTCCCCTTCGCAGATCGGTGCGTCGGCCAGCCGGAGTGCAACAGCCGTGTGCAGCGGAGCGCCCGGACGCAGACGCCCGCAGCTTCACTGTGGACTCTCATGGGCCGGGGGGTAAGGGGCCTACTGTAGCTTCCTGTAGGCTACAGGTGCTCGTGCAGGTTCGGGTGGTTCAGTCGGCCGCGGTCTCGAGGCGCAGTCCGCCTGCGGCGAGGCCCTGGAGGATCCGCTCGCGGATGTCGGGAAACTTGATGTAGTGGCCGATCAGGTCGGAGCCCCGCTGCGGGAAGTCGGGCTTCAGCTCGAGCAATTCACCTACGGCCTGCCGACTCTCTGCCACGCGGCCGAGCTGCCCGAGGGTCGCGGCCCTGCACAGCGGATCCCAGAAGTACGCAACACCGGCCAGCCACTGGGTCTCTTCCAGGGCCTGGTCGTAAGCGCCGCGGCGAAAGGCGTTCAGCCAGGTGGCGTAGCGGGCGAACACCCGGTAATGGGGATTCAGGGCGATGGCCCGGCGGATCAGCGCCTCGCCCCGGTCCCAGTCCCCCAGAAGGGTCGTGAGGTAGCCGGCGGCGTCCATGAACAAGAGGGAGTCCGGTTTCAGCGCCAGCGCGGCTTCCACCTCCGCAAGGCCGGCGGCCAGGTCGTCGTCCAGCAGGTGGCTGCGCGCCAGGACCAGGTGGCTCAGCTGGTTACCGGGCTCGATTCGTACACCTTCGTGGGCGAGCCGCAGGGCCTCCTCGGCGGGGGTCTGCCGGACCTCCATGAACTCCATGGCCAGGTTGTCAAGGTAGAGAATGGCCAGCATGGTGCAGACGAGCCCGCACTCTGCGTCTCTGCGATGGGCTTCTCGGAGGGCCTCGAACGCCCCCATGTAGGAGGCGGCGTCGACCTTCTGCTGGTACGCATAGCCCTTGAGGATCGCCTGGTAGCTGGACAGCTCCGCATCCGGGCGATCGACGGCGCCGCCGGAGAGTGCCCGGAAAATGGCGCCGTGGGAGCCCGACAGGTGAGCAGCGATCGCACTGGCGGTGTTCTCCTGAAACGCGATCAGCCGGGCGTCCTCAATCGAGGTCTTAAGGGAATCCGCCCACAGCTGCTCCCCGGTCCCGGCCGCGACAAGCTGGACCGCCACCTTCACCTCGGAATCCTGCCCCCGGATGCTGCCCCGGACGACGAAATCCGGTGAAGATGCGTGCGCCGCGGCGCCGGCCACCTGGTCCCGCGAGAGCATGACCCTCAGATCGGTGCACTGGCCGAGTTCCAGGCACAGCTCGGTGGCCAGGCCTGGTCCCAGGTAGGCAAGTTCTTCGCCCACCGTGAGATCGTCGAACGGCATGACGAGGACGGACGGCCAAGAAGCCCCCGGGGGCCAAAGGCGCGCGCTGTCCTCTCCTGCGGCTTCGTCGTCTGCGCCGGGACCCGCCGAAAATACCGGGACGTAGCCGCCCTTGGGGATATCGATCCGGACCGGGTCGTGGGTGCCGGCCACGAGGTAATATCGCTCGATGGCCCGGCGCAGCCGCCCGGCCTGGATCCGCACGACCGGGTCGTGGGCCGGGTCGAAATCCTGGTCCCGCCCGAAGACTTCCATTGCGATCGTGAAGCCCTTCAGGTGTTCAGTGTTGCCTGCCAGCGTCTCCTCGACGACGAAGCGCAGGAAATCCCGCATCTTGTCGGTGGCATGGAACTCCGGGTGTTCCAGTATCCGCTGAAGCTGGGAGCGGATCTCCTCCGCGGGCCAGGGAAGGTGTTCGACAGGCTTGTCCATGAACGTCAGACGATCCCCGGGAACAACGCCCTCAGTCGGGCCGATGCGGCAGCGGAGTTGAAACCACCGCCGCGTGTAGCCTACAGCAAATACAGTATATCCCTTATGCCGCACGGTCACGGAGGCTAGGCTCTTGAAAGTCGCCGGAGGTGTGTAGCCGGCGCGTAAGGACCAGCCAGGATGAGCCATGCTCTGCCCGAAACGGCGCTGGCTTGCGTCGTCAGGCGACTACCGGGCCTGAAGGGCGCCATCGAAGTGGAATTCAGTCGCAACGCTGCCTTCCGGGGGCTGTGCGACGACTACTGCCTCTGTGCGGATGCGGCGGCAGGCTGGGAGACCAGCGACGCGCCGGCAGCCGCCGCGCGGCGGCAGGAGTACGCCCGGTGGCTGAGCGAGCTGGAAAACGAGATCGTCGAGTGGCTGAAAAACGGACTGCCGGCGGACAGGGGAGGCCCACAATGAACCGTCTGGTCGTAATCATCATCTGCTGCACGATGGCGACGCCGGCCCTTGCGGATTCCGGGGACTTCGAATGGTCCATCTCTCCCTACCTGTGGGCACCCCAGACCCGGCTCGACCTGTCCCTCGAGGACGAGGCCCTGGGCGGCGGCGAGCTGAGTTTCGGCGACCTGGTCGACAAGATCGACGCGGCCTTCATGATCACCGCGGAAGGCGGCCGCAATCACTGGAGCGTGTTCGCCGACCTCGCCTGGGTCGAGCTCTCCGATTCCGAGCAGCGGCCGGTCTTCCGGGTGGACACGACGACGGAGGCGGTGATGCTGGATGCCGGCGTCGCCTACTGGCCGGGCGGCATCGGCGCGCCCCTGAGCTTCATCGGCGGACTTCGGTACCACGACTTCGACAATCGCTTCCGGTTCCGTCTCGGGGACACGCCGGTGAGCGAAGTAACAGACAGCCAGACCTATTACGATGCTCTGATCGGCATCCGGTACCGGTTCGACCTGGGCCACCGCTGGGACCTGATGACGCGTGCCGATGCGAGCTTCGGTGACTCCGACGGCACGTGGATGCTGCGGGCGACCTTCGGTCGGACCGTCGGCAAGTCGGAACGCAACCGGATCCTCTTCGGCTACCAGTACCGGCGCGCCGATTTCTCCTCCGGGGACCTGGAGATGGAGTTCACCTACCATGGCCCGACGGCCGGATTCGAGTTCCGCTTCTAGGCGCTCTGCGATGCGGCTTTTGCGACTGGCCTCCTTGCGTCGCAGCGGTGGCGGCTTTCGCAGCCGGCTCGCGCTTGCGGTGGGAAGGATGACGGCCATCTGGCGCCGCGGGACAGGGTCGGATGCGCGCCATGCGTGCTCAAGACCAGTCCGATCCACGTCAAGGCCCAGGCCGGGGTTCGCGCTGCCGGCATTGCTCCTGGCGATGTCCCTGGCCGGATGCGCCACGAGCGAGCCCTACCAGGTTGAGCTCATGCCGGCGCCGGACGTCTATTCAGCCGGCGCGGTCGATCCGCTGCCGGAGGAAAGCCCTGCGGACCGCATCCCCTGGGCCGGCATGCTGTATGCGACCAACCGGGCACCTGCAACCGCGGAAGACACGGACCTCTACTACTCGAACCGGCGGGGCTGGCGGCTGACCGTCGGCGCGGCCCGGATCGACTTCGGCGACATGGAGATCGACTGGGAGACCGCCCGGGAGGTGTCGCTGCTCAAGAACCGGCCCACCGAGTATCCGCTGCGGGTCAGCTCGGTCGAGGAGTTCGGGCCGCTGGAATCGGGCATGAACGCCTTCGAGCGCTACGACGGCGCGTTCGCCGACGAGCGCTTCGCCGCCCTTGTCAACGAGAAGCTCGAGAGCTCCGGCCACCGGGACGTGTACATCTACGTTCACGGGTACAAGGTCATCTTCGAAAATCCGGTTCTGGTGTCCACGGAGCTTTGGCACTTCCTGGGCTACGACGGCGTTTTCGTTGCGTTCTCCTGGCCGTCCACGCCAAAGCGCCTGGCCTACCTGTCCGACCTGGAGACGGCGGGATGGTCCGCCCGGGACCTGCGCGTCCTGGTGGAGTTCATTGCGGCCCACACCGAGGCCGAGCGTATCCACGTGGTGGGCTACAGCGCAGGCACCCGTGTGGTCCTCCAGATGCTGGCCCAGCTCGCCTATCGCCACCTGGACTCCGACATCGCCGAGATTCGGCAGGACGTGCGGCTCGGGAACGTGATGCTCATCGGCAGCGACATGGACAGGAACATTGTCGGCGGCTACCTCGCCGACGGCCTTCTCAGGATCCCCGAGAGACTCACTATCTACCTCTCTGACAGCGACCAGGCCATGGGCATGGCCCGCTTCGTGTTCGGGCGAAACCGCCTTGGCGAAATCTGGTCCGCCGCGGACGAGCTGCACCCGGATGTGGCGGCCTACCTGCGCGAAGCCTCCACGCTCGACCTGGTGGACGTAAGCCAGGCGGAGGATGCCTCGGCTGGGAACGGGCACGGCTATTTTCGCCGTAGCCCCTGGGTCAGCAGCGACGTCCTGATGACCCTGATGTACGGTCTCGATCCGGGCCAGCGCGGTCTCGTCCGGGACGAGCGCATGCCGGTATGGAAGTTCCCGCCCGACTACGTCACGCGCCTGCGGGCATCTCTTGCGGCGTCCCGCCCCGGCCCGGGCAGTGCGGGCGAGGCCGGTGAGCCGGGTTCCGCGCCGGTCAGCGCCGCGGATCGCTAGACGCACGGCTGGGCATGGTCATCAGACAGGTCTTCCGCGTACACCCGGCATGGGAGTGCCATGCCCGGGGCGGCCGGCGAGAACGCCACGGTCCCTGCGCCGGGGTGTGCCGGGCATCGGCGCATGGTCCTGTAGCGCAGCCTGGGGACGCGGCGTGGAAATGATCCGTGCGACCCGCGCCGGAGCCCTGGCGATCGTTTTCCTGGCGATCAGCGCGTCGGCCGGCGCGGGCCAGGAGGTGGCCCGGATCCCGTTCTTCGATGCCCCGGAAGGCACGGCGGCTCTCGGTGGCGGCATCCGCCTCGGTCAGAGCCTCTACAAGGGGTTCGACAGCGACGACCAGAGGCAGACCGACCTGGTCCCGCTGTACCTTTACAACGGCAGGTACCTGTTCGCCCGCGGCACGTCAGGAGGCATCCACCTCCTGAACCGGGAAGCGCTGGAGTTCAACGCACTCGCCCGCTACCGCTTCCAGAAGCTCGATCCCGACCGGAACGCGTTCTACGAGGGCATCGGGGAGCGCGAGCAGACCGTCGACGCGGGCCTGGAGCTGGTCCTTCGCCAGGACTGGGGGATTCTGACCCTGGACTGGCTGACGGATGCGCTCGACCGCCACAATGGCCAGGAGGCGGGCGCGTCCTACCGGTACGACATCGACCTGGGGCCGTGGACCGTGTCACCGTTCATCGCCTGGACCTGGCAGGATGCGGACCTGACGGACTACTACTTCGGCGTCAGTCCCGACGAGGCCCGTCCGGACCGACCGGCCTACGATCCCGGAGAGTCCCAGTGGATCACCTTCGGCCTGAACACCGCCTGGCGTATCACCGACCGCATCGAGCTGTTCGCCAACGTCGGCTTCGGCGGCGTCGATTCGGTGGTCAGAGACAGCCCGCTGGTGGCCGAGGACAGCGCCTCGGCTGCCTTCATCGGCGGCACCTACGTCTTCGGCAGCACGAGGAAGCCTGAGCCGTACGTGTCTCCCGAGCGGCAGTCGGAATGGACCTGGAGGCTCAACTATGGCTACCAGGCCAGCGCGAACATCGTCAGCGGCATCGACCACGGCGATTTCAGCAAGAGCAACGTCGCCGACACCAACATCGGCGGACTGACCCTCAGTAAACTTGTTGCCGACGGGCCGCGGGTGGAGTTCTGGGGCCGCTTCGCAGCCTTTCGTCACTACGAGGCAGACGAGGGTAACGGCAACTTCTTCAGCTATGCGGCGTACGTCATGGCCATGGGAAAGGGCTACTCGCCGTGGACCAGAACGGAAGTGTTCCGCTGGGGATTCGGCCTGGGCATGTCCTACGCCGACCGGATCCCGATCGTCGAGCAGCGCAAGCAGGCACGCAAGGGCGAGAACACCTCACACTTTCTGAACTACCTCGAGATGACTGCGGACTTCCCGCTGGCGCGTCTGTTCACCGCCCGCCCGCTGCAGAACTGCTACGCGGGACTCACCATCGTTCACCGGTCGGGCATCTTCGGTACCTCCGACTTCCTGGGCGACGTCGCCGGCGGCTCCGACTGGCTGACCGCCCACGTGGAGTGCGCGAGACGATGAAAGCGGGAACAAGGACAGCGGTGATCGTGCTGGAGCTGCTCGCCCTCGTCGTCCCTGGCGCGGCGCTGGCGGACTGGCAGCCGGACCCGGCAGACAAGCGCCAGGTCCGGGCTGCTGCAGCCATCGACAAGTTCCGGGCGTCGAGACCCGGGATTGAGTCCTACTTCGACCAGGCGTACGGCTTTGCCGTGTTGCCCTCGGTGACGCGAGCGGGGCTGGGGTTCGGCGGCGCCTACGGTCGTGGACTTGTCATCGAGCAGGACAGCCTGATTGGCACGACCGGCTACTGGCAGTTCACCTCCGGCATCCAGGCCGGTGCGAAAAACTTCATCATGTTGATCTTTTTCAGGGATGCCGAGGCCCTGGCCGCCTTCAAGGAGCGTCGGCTGCAGTTCATGGGCCAGGCGGGGGTCTCGCTCGCCACCGTGGGTGCCGACGCCACGCCCACCTACAATGACGGCGTGGCGGTGTTCAGCCTCACCAATCTCGGCCTGATGGGCGAGCTGACCGTCTCGGGGGCGAAGTTCACTTACAGGGACCTCGAGTGAGGCCGATCGAACTCCGGTCGGCGGGCGCAGCCCTACTGGAACCGGTTTCCGGTCTTGATACCAGTCAAGGAGAGCGTTCATGAACAGGCTTCTGTCATATGTTGCGAATTCGGCCCTTGCGGCGCTTCTGGTGTGTTCCGCAGGTACGGCCCTGGCCCAGAGAGCCGGGCAGAGCGTCAGCGTCCAGTACGGCGAGGTGACCGCGGGACGCCAGGTGGACCTGCAGTCCGGCGCGGTCCCGGCCGGGGTGCTGGTCGGCGGCACGCTGGGGCTGGCCTCTGCCTCCGGGCGATCCTCCAGCAAGAAGGCTCGCAACGCGATCGTCGGTGCCATGGCCGGCGCCGCCGTCGGCGCTGCCGGACGCGGCAGCACGACGGGGATGCTCTACGAGATCGATCTCGGCGCCCGGGGCATGATGCAGGTGGTGACGGACCAGCGCGAGATTCGCACCGGTGACTGCGTGGCCGTAGAGAAAGCGGGCGAAACCGCCAACGTGCGTCGCGTCTCCAGCGCATACTGCGACAAGTCCAACTCGGCAGCCGTCAAGGCGGTGGCTGAAGAAGCCGCCGAGGAAGCCCAGGAGTGCCTTGCCGCGAAGCAGCAGCTGGTGGACGCGAAGAGCGCGGAAGAGGCGGATCTCGCGGCACGTAAGATCGGGCTGCTTTGCGACGACTGACCTGGGAGAGCCGGGTCCTGTCGTCCGGCCATATATCCCGTCGCCCCGATGCAGGCACGCCCGCCCCATGGCACAAACCACGATTGCCTTCACACGCCGGGCCTCGCCTATCCTAGATCCCGTGACAGTGGGTTCACGTGTCGGCGGAGGGTAAAGGTATGAAGGAGCGGACGTCGCCTCGGCTGGCGGGGCTTGCGCTCGCATGTCTGGCCATCAGCGGCTGCTCGATGGGCCTGCACGGATCGTTCAGTCCTCACAGCTGGGCCAGCCCGGCCCAACGCGCTTCGTCGAATTTCGTCGGAGACGTGGAAGGCAGGAGCTGCCAGACCCGGGCACTCTACGCGCTCGGAATGGGCGAGCCGGCCACCACGGACGAGGCCATCAAGGACGCCAAGAGCCAATACCCGGACACCGTTTTCATCGCTGACATCTCCATCGACGATGAAGTGAGCTGGTACTTCCCGTACTCCGTCCAGTGCATCGTCGTCAGGGCCCGGGCCTACCGGTGAGCGAGCGTCGGGACCCGGCCTTGCCCTGACCGGGGTCCGCGCTGCCGGCCCGTGCCCATGAAGCGCCGTGACGACCACGTGGCGTTGGCGCGCCCCCGGGCGACCGTCCTCCTTCAGGCCGCATCCTGATTCGGCAGCGTTCCAGGCCTATACTGGATCTCGCCAACCCTTCCGCCGCTGCTGCCGCTGCCACCGTACCGGGTAGCGGAGGCTTGCCGGCGACATCTGCCGAGGGCCGCGACGATGACCCCAGCCGATTCCGCCGTTCAGAAGATGATCGCCAACCTGCCTGAGAAGACAGGAAAGAGCCTGGACCAGTGGCTGGAAATCCTCGCCGGACAGCCATTGGGAAAGCACGGTGAGATCGTGCAATGGCTCAAGGGGGAACACGGGCTTACCCACGGTTTCGCAAACCTGATCGCTCACAGTCACCGGGAGGCAGTGGCGGGCGGTGCCGCGTCCGGCAGCGACCTGGTCGACGCCCAGTACAGCGGCCCGAGGGCAGGGCTCCGCCCGATCTACGAGGCCATCATCGGCGTCGTGGCGGGTTTCGGTGATGACGTGGAGATTGCTCCCAAGAAGACCTACGTCAGTCTTCGGCGCGCCAGGCAGTTCGCGCTCGTCCAGCCGTCGACCAGGAACCGCGTGGACGTCGGTATCAACCTCAAGGGCGATCCGCCGACATCCCGACTGGAAGCATCCGGCAGCTTCAACGCGATGGTGAGTCACCGGGTCCGTATCAGCGATGAACGCGAGGTGGACGCGGAGCTGAAGCGCTGGTTGAGGAAGGCTTACGACTCGGCCTGACGGCAGTGCAGCATTTTCGGTTCCCGCCGGGCGGGCAAGCCCCGAGAAGGACCCTGGTCGTCCGTGGCAGAACCGGGCCGGGACGGCCGAAACTCAGCCCGCGTTGCCTACGGGGCGGGGTGGCACACAGACAGGTCCGCAAGTGCGACTCAAGCTGGTTTAGACTAGGCAGGCAGTGGAGCACCCAGTGCTCGGTCGGCAGAGAAACCGGGGGAGATGAACAACCTGGACCCGACGCGCCTGTTTCGTGGGCTGGCCGTGACGCTTGCGGCCCTTGCGGCCGGCTGCGCCGCGAGCCCGCCGGTCACCGACGGGGCTGACTACCGGCAGCGCGCCCCGTCAAAGACCTCCGGCGACGTGCGTGTATCGGTCAGTGCCCTGTCCCCTGAAGAAAGCCTGGCGGTCTACGACTTTCCCCTGGCGGAGAAGGGCATCCAACCGGTCTGGATACAGGTCGAAAACCGGGAGGACCGGGGTTACTTCCTGCTGTTTCCCGGCGTCGATCCGGGCTTCTTTCCGCCCAGCGAGGCGGCGGAGGCCTTTGCGTCCTTCGAGGAACAACCCGCCGTGGAGCGCGGGTTCCGGTCCCTGGCGTTTACCAACCCGATTCCACCTGGGCGTACCGTATCCGGTTTCGTCCTCACCAGCCTGGATGAGGGCGTGAAGGCCATCCAGGTCGATCTGTGGTCCAGCGGGCAGGTGAAGGATTTCAGCTTTGTGGTGCCTGTGCCCGGATTCGCCGCTGACTATGTGGCCCGCGGTGTCTTCGACCAGCAGCGCTACGAACCGGAAGAGATCGTGCACTACGAGGATCCGGACGCCTTCCGCACGGCCCTGGAAGAGCTGCCTTGCTGTGTCACCAACAAGGATGGCGACCGTGATGGTGATCCCCTTAACCTGGTGGTCATCGGCGGGCTTAACGACGCGTTCCCTGCCATGGTGCGGCGCGGCTGGCGGCCCACGGAACAGACCTGGTCCGGTTCGGTCATGCGGATGATCCAGTCTGCGCTTGCCAATGAGCGTTACCCCTATGCCCCGGTCAGCTCCCTTTATCTCTTCGGGCGGCCGCAGGACCTGGCGCTCCAGCGGGCGCGGGACAACATCCACCAGCGGAATCACCTGCGGCTCTGGCTGAGCCCGATGCGCTTCCGGGACCGTCCCGTGTGGGTGGGGCAGATCAGCCGCGACATCGGCAGCCGTCTCACCATCCACTCCCCGACGCTCACCACCCACAAGATCGACCCCGACGTGGACGAGGCGCGCACGGCCCTGGTCGAGGACATGGCGTACTCCCAGAACCTGGCCGCCTTCGGGTTGGTGTCAGGGGTCGGTGAAGCGCCGAGGCATGCTCCACGGGAGAACCTGACCACGGATCCGTACTTCACGGACGGATTGCGCGCCGTGCTCGTCTTCGATGAGAAGCCACATTCCCTCGCCGAGATCGACTTCCTGCCCTGGCAGGTTCGCAAGATCGGGGGCCTTCTCCCGGCGCAAGGTGCGTCGGAATGAGCGGTTGGACGGCCCCGCACCGACTCCGGAAGGCATCCGGAGGACGACCCGTGTGGGGCGCCGGCCGGGTCCTCAGGACCTGGCTCGGACCGCTGATCGTCGTTGGGCTGGCCGGGTGTGCCGCCTGGCAACCACCGCCGGCTCCGGACCTGTCGGAAATCAGGGCCCGTGCGCTGACCGAGACGGTACGGGACGTTCGGCTGAGCGCGGCTGTCGTGAGCCGGGAGGAAGGGCGGCAGATCTTTGGTCACGATCTGCGGGAGGCGGGCGTGCAGGCGGTGTGGGTGGAAGTCGAGAACCGCAGCCCCCACGTGTATTTCCTGCTCCGGGCGGGAACGGACCCGGACTACTTCTCGCCCCTGGAGGTGGCCTGGTCATTTCACTCATTCCTCGGCGGCTCAGGCAACGCGGCTATCGACGATTATTTCGCGTCCATGGACTTTCCGAACCCGGTCCCGCCGGGGGAGACCCGCGCCGGTTTCCTGTTCACGAACCCCCACGGCCGGGTAAAGCTGTTCAACGTCGACCTGATCGGCAGGAAGCGGATGATCCCGTACACGCTGATGCTTCCGATCCCGGATGACCCGCCTGACGAGACCGCCGTCCGGCTGATGGCGGACTACGCCGAAGCCAACCGGCGGCGCGTCCGCGACCTCGGGACACTCCGGGAGGCCCTGGAGGGCCTGCCTTGCTGCGGCGAGGGGCCCCGGGGGGAGGCCTCCGGGGACCCGCTGAACGTGGTTGTGATTGGCACGCTGGATGATGCCGGCGCGGCGCTGGTACGCCGTGGCTTCCGAACGGCCCGTGAACCGCTGGACGACGAGCAGCGACTGTTCGGTCGTACCGCTGATGCGGTGCTGCGCAAGGGCGGCCAGGGCGGCTGGCCGGGCATCTGGCTCCGGCTGTGGGCGACGCCGCTGGTGTATGGCGACCGGCTGGTGGTCGTGGGCCAGGCCGGAAGGCCGGTCGGCGGGCGCTTCACGGCGCCTGGCGACGCGAGCGCGGTTCTCCACCCGGAACCGGACGAGGCCCGGAATTTCCTGGTCCAGGACATGCTCTATTCCGGCGGTCTCGGCCAGCTCGGATTCGTCGGCGGTGCGGGCAGCTCGGGCCCGGGCACCGGCGACGCTCCGTCGACGGAGTATCAGAGCGACGGCCTGCGGGCGGTCATGTTCTTCGTCACCCGGCCTCTGGACATGGCCGACGTGGAGATCATCGACTGGGTGCCCTATCTCGACATAAAGGCTGCAGGGGACTGAGCCGTCTGCCCGGGCTGAGATATTGCCGGTAGCGCCCCGGACCGAGCCGAACCGCCACCGGCCGCGTGTCTCGTGGCCGGGTCGATCGACGGGAACGTGGAAGGAGAATCGCAGATGTTGACCACAAGTTTCTCAGGCGTTTCTGCCTTAAGGGCGATCGCCGTCGCTGCGGTCCTTGCCGCCGGGCTGTCGGCCTGCGCGGCGCCGAAGATGAAGAACGAGCTTTATCGTCCGGCGCCCAGCTACGCAATGCCGCCGGCCGACTCCGGGATCCTGCACGAAATGGCGCAGAAAGTGTTCGCGGACCACGGGCCGGAATACTCGGGCTTTGCCTTGCTGGATTCCAGTTACGACGGCCTGGCCATGCGGCTGGCGCTCATCGACTCGGCCCAGTCGTCCTTGGATATCCTGACCTATCTCTGGTACCCGGACGTGAGCGGCCGGCTGATCCTGGAGCGCGCTGTGCGCGCGGCTCAGCGGGGCGTGCACGTCAGGCTGGTCATCGACGACCTGCTGACCGCCGGCCAGGACGCGTTGATGGCGAATCTCCAGAACCAACCGAACATCGAGCTCCGCCTGTTCAATCCCTGGAGGAACCGGGACCTGGGCTCCCGGGCCGGGGAGATGATCGCGGAGATGGAGCGGCTGAACAGCCGCATGCACGACAAGCTACTGGTCGCCGACGGCAACGCGGCAGTCGTTGGCGGGCGGAACATCGGCGACCACTATTTCGGCCTCAGCGAGGCCTACAATTTTCATGATCTCGACCTGCTCGGGGTGGGGCATATCGCCCACCAGGCCAACCAGATGTTCGACCATTTCTGGAACAGCGAATGGGTCGTCTCCGCGGCCAACCTGGACACGCCTCCTGATCCCGAGCTGGCCCGACGGCAGTGGCAGGGCATCCAGGAAAAGACCCGAACGGCGGAACAGCTGGCCGCGTTCCCGAGACTGCCGAAAGACTGGACGACGGAGCTTGCCGCGGTCGAGGCCGGGCTTCACTACGGGACAAGCCAGCTCGTTTTCGACGAGGTCTCCGCGCCCGAGATCACCCAGTCGATGATTGCCAGCATGTTCGCGCTTTTCGGCCAGGCACGGCAGGAGCTGCTGATCACCAATGCTTATCTCGTACCCGCGGAACCCGGTATCGACTTCCTGGAGGGCCTCGCGCAGGCCGGCGTGGACGTGAAACTCCTGACCAATTCCCTGGCCTCCCACGATGTCCCGGCGGTCAACAGCCACTATGAGGCCTGGCGTGACGACATCCTGAGGGCGGGAGCGGAGCTCTACGAGTTCCGTGCCGACGCGGCGATCCGGTCTCTCGTGGAAGTGCCGCCCGTGACGGGCGAGTTCGTCGGGCTGCACACGAAGGCGGCCGTGATCGACAGGCGCTACGCCTTCATCGGCTCGATGAATCTCGATCCCCGGTCTGCGAACATCAATACCGAGATGGGCGCCATCGTCGACAGCCCCGGCCTGGCCGAGGCCCTGGCCCGGCTCATGGAGCGGGACATGAGCGGCGAGAATGCATGGCAGGTCCGCCTCGACGAGGCCGGCAGGCTCTCCTGGACCAACAGCGATGAAACGGTGACGAAACAGCCTTCCCGGGACTTCATGCAGGAGGTCATGAACGTGATCTTCAAGATCGTGCCTAGGGAGCAGTTCTAGGCTCGATCCACCGCGCCGGAGCTTTCCGGAAAAGGGGCGGCTCCGCTCACGTCGCTGCCAGCTCCGGCCGCGAGCCTCCCCCGGTTCCAGCCGCGCGACAGGCGCGAGCCTTCTGCACGCGGCGCCTCCGCGGGGCGCCTGCGCCGGGCAACTGGCTCGTGACGGGACGGGCGCACCTCCGGTCGCCACCCGGGTCAAGCCCGTCGTGATGCCCGCGGCCTGAGTGATGCGGGGACCAGAGCCAGCAGCAATCGCGGGCCGAGCCGCCGCCCACCGGCCGGTGCAGCCGGGCCGGGGCGCACGGGACGCGCCCCCTGGGATACGGGGGACATCCCCCACGGACCGGGCCGACGGGTGTCGCGGCCCGTGGCGTTCCACGACTACCCTGGCCGCCTCCCGTTGCTAGACTTTGCTGGTTTCCCGGGGGACGAACGGTGTCCAACAATCTGTACATTGCCGCCACGGAGCCCCAGAGCGGGAAGTCCGTCATCGCCCTCGGGCTCATGGAAATGCTGTCCCGGAGGCGGGCGAAGGTTGGCTTCTTCCGCCCGGTGGTGGCGGCTGCCGAGCCCAGGGACAAGGACATGGCCCTCGTGGCTGCGCGCTACAACCTGGTCCCTGACGAGACGGCCGTCTACGCGTACACCCACGACGAGGCTCAGCAGGAGATCGCCGCCGGTCGCGGCCAGGAAGTCCTCAAGGTCATCCTGAGCAGGTACAAGGCCCTGGAGGCAGAGTGCGACTTCGTGCTCTGCGAGGGCACGGACTACACCGGCGTGTCGTCGGCGTTCGAGTTCGATTTCAACGTGGCCGTGGCCAAGAACCTGGACTGCCCCATCCTGCCGGTCATCAACGGCCACGACCGGGCGGCGCCGGAGATCCAGAACGCCATCCAGGTCGCGCGAAGCGTCTTCACCGCCCGGGGATGCGACGTGGTGGCCACCATCGTCAACCGGGCGACGGCACCCGACCCGGAGGCCCTGCGGCGTGCCCTGCGGGACGCCAGCCAGAACGGCGAGGCCCTGTACGTGATCCCGGAGGAGCCGGCCCTCAGCCAGCCCACGGTGGGCGACGTCGCGTCAGCCCTGCAGGCGCACAGGATCCACGGCCGACCCGAGTCCATGAAGCGTGACGTCGCCCGGGTCCAGGTCGCGGCGATGGAACTGTCCCATTTCCTGCACGTGCTTGCCCCCGGCGCGCTGGTGATCACACCGGGAGACAGGGCGGACATCATCCTCGGCGCGTTCGTTGCGAACCGGTCTCTCGGCACACGTTCGCTGGCCGGGCTGCTGCTGACCGGCGGGCTCCGCCCCGCGGTGGAGATCCGCAGCCTTATCGGCGGCCTGTCCGACGAATCCCTCCCCGTGCTGGCGGTGGAGGAGGACACCTACGTCACTGCCACGCGGGTGCATGACGTCCGCGCCGGAATCTCTCCCGACGATGACCGCAAGGTGGCCCGTGCCGTGGGCCTGTTCGAAGCGGCCGTGAACGTCCCGGAACTGGAGGCGCGCATCAAGCTCGAACGGGCCTCCCGGGTCACCCCCCTGATGTTCGAATACGAGCTGGTGCGCAGGGCAGCGGAGAACAGGAAGCGGATCGTGCTGCCCGAAGGCCAGGAAGAACGCATCCTGCGCGCCGCCGACATTCTCCGCCGCCGCCGGGCCGTGGACATCGTATTGCTCGGTGACGAGACCGTCATCCGCAGGAGAATCTCGGCCCTCGCCCTGGACCTGGATGGAGTGGCGGTTGTCGACCCGTCCTCGTCGGACCGGCTGGAGGACTACGCCCGGGAGTACTACGGGCTGCGCAAGCACCGGGGAATGACGCCCGAGCGGGCCATGGACGCGATGCGGGACCCGGTCTACTTCGGGACCATGATGGTCTACCGGGGCGAGGCCGACGGGATGGTCGCCGGCTCGGTGACTACCACGGCCCATACCATACGGCCGGCCTTCGAGTTCATCCGGACGCGTCCCGGCGTCTCGACGATCTCCAGTGTTTTCTTCATGTGCCTGCGCGACAAGGTGCTGGTCTACGGTGACTGCGCCATCGTGCCCGAGCCCACCGCCGACCAGCTCGCGGATATCGCGATAAGCGCAGCGGAGACCGCCGCCATGTTCGGCGTGGAGCCCAGGATCGCCATGCTGTCCTACTCCACCGGGACGTCCGGCGAGGGGGAGGAGGTCGAGCGGGTGCGACAGGCCACCAGCCAGGTGCGCAGCCGACGCCCGGATCTCCTTGTGGAAGGACCCATCCAGTACGACGCCGCAGTGGACCCCCAGGTGGCCCGCGCCAAGCTTTCCGGCAGCGAGGTCGCGGGGCGGGCGACGGTACTGATCTTCCCGGACCTCAACGCCGGCAATAACGCCTACAAGGCCGTGCAGCGATCCGCCGACGCCGTCGCCGTGGGGCCGGTGCTGCAGGGCCTCAACAAGCCTGTCAACGACCTTTCCCGGGGCGCTACCGTGGCCGACGTGGTCAATACCGTCGCGATCACCGCCATCCAGGCTCAGGAACTGTCGCGGTGAAAGTCCTGGTACTGAATTCCGGCAGTTCCTCCATCAAGTACCGGTTCTTCGACATGGCCGGGGAGACAGTGCTGGCGTCGGGGGTGGTGGAGCGCATCGGGGAGGCGGGCTCGGGTTTCGTCCACGAAAGCCGCGGCAGTCGGCAGCAGTTCGCCGAGGCCGTGCCTGATCACGCCTCAGGCTTCGCGCGGATCATGGAACTGCTCGGCGACGCCGGCAGCCCCGACGCCATCGGGCATCGCGTCGTGCACGGCGGTGACCGCTTCCGGGCGCCGGTTCAGATCGACGCCCAGGTCATCGAGGTCGTCCGGAGCCTGGTCCCCCTGGCGCCTCTGCATAATCCCGCGAATCTCACCGGCATCGAGGCGGCCATGGACGCCCTTCAAGGGGTGCCCCAGGTCGCCGTGTTCGATACGGCCTTTCACCAGACCATGCCTCCGCATGCTTACCGGTATGCCGTCCCCGCCAGGTGGTACACGGGGCTGGGCCTGCGGCGCTACGGCTTTCACGGCACTTCCCATGCCTACGTCAGCCGCCAGGCCGCGGCCGCTCTTGGCCGTCCGCCGGGGGAACTCCGCCTGGTGGTGCTTCACCTGGGCAACGGGGCCAGCGCCGCTGCGGTCCGCCACGGGGAAAGCGTGGACACGTCCATGGGCCTGACGCCCCTGGAGGGCCTGGTCATGGGCACCCGCTGTGGCGACGTCGATCCGGCGGTCTTCGGTTTCCTGTCCCGCCGGGCCGGCATGACGCTTGAGGAAGTGGAGCAGGCGCTGAACGAGGACAGCGGCCTGAAGGGCCTGTGCGGCGCCAACGACATGCGGGAAATCGAGGACATGGCCGCTGCCGGGAACGGGCAGGCGACGCTGGCGCTGGACCTGTTCTGCTATCGGGCGCGCAAGTACGTGGGGGCTTACGCCGCGGCCATGGGCGGACTGGACGCCCTGGTCTTCACCGCCGGCATCGGCCAGCGATCCGCGGAAGTCCGGGCCCGCACCTGCGACGGACTCGAAGTGCTCGGCCTCGAGCTGGATCCGGCTCGCAACGCCCGGCCGGGTGAGCTTCCTGCCGCCGTCCATTCCGATGACAGCGCCGTCGCCGTGCTGGTGATCGCCACCAACGAGGAACTGGCCATCGCGCGGGAGACCGTGGCCTGCCTGGACGGCTCGCGCTAGGGCCGGACGTCAGGCGTTGAATATGGGCGTCGGGCGGTTGGAATCGTCCGTGGCCACCATCGTCACCTCCGCGCTGGTCACGCGGATGTCCTCGTCCGACTCCCGGCACCGGACCAGGACGTCCACCCTCATGCGGATCGAGGTTCGCCCGATCTCGACGGTCTCGGCCCACAGGCTGACGATGTCGCCGACCCGCACGGGCTTGTGGAACTCGATCTTCTCCATGGCCACAGTCACGTAGCGGCGCGGCGCCTGGCGCGTGGCTTCCACGAAGGCCGCCTCGTCGATAAGGGACGTGATGACGCCGCCGAAAATGGAGCCCAGGGCGTTGGTGTCCTTGGGCCGCATGGTCACCCGGATCGCCGGCTGTCTGCTGGGGGGTTTCACGATTCATCTCCTTCGGGTCGCCATGCCAGGGGAAGGCAGGCCTGCACGCCCGGGCCGTGCACGCCGCGGATGAGAATGCCCTCCACGTCGGCGGTCTGGGAAGGCCCGGTGACGTAGACAACATTGGGATCGTCCGGGAGCGCCGCCAGCGATGCCGCCAGGCCGGGCAGCACGTCGCCCGGGTCGAGCACCGCAACGTGGACCCAGGTCGCCACGGCCGCAAGGCGGTCACGGGTCTCGCCGTCGGTCAGCACCAGAGTCCCCGTTTCCGCGATCGCGGCGGTGGCGGGGGTGATGGCGGCGAAAACGCGGTCCGGGTCGTCCCGGGGAAACAGGGTGCATACGGGCAGGCCCGCGGCTTCCAGCGGCTTCACGAGGGCGGAAGCGATCGCCGGATCGCAGTACACAGCACCTTCGCCTTGCTCCGCCAGCCACCGGCCCAGAGACGGGCCATCATCCAGCACCACGCCGCCGGCTTTCCGGAAGCTGTCGAGGAACGCTTCACCGCCGGTGCGGCCGGGGGCGGGACGGCCCGTAGCCGGCTGCTCCGGCAGCGAGGGGCGCGGCGCGCGCGCCCGCCCGTCCAGGGCGTGCCGGACGCCGGCGAAGATGGTGGCTCGGTCATCAGCCATCTTTCCCCCCGGAGCCCCGCAGCCAGCGGCGAAAGGCGCCGCCGCGAAGCCGGGGCAGCGTTCGCTGTGCCAGCCAGCGGCGCAGGGGTCCGACGGCGAACCGTTCGACCCAGGCCGCGGGAAGCCGACCGGAAAGCGACAGCATGATCCGCCACAGGCCCGGACGGGCCGCCACCGCCGAGAACGCCGCTGTCCCTGGAACGCCGGCCCGCGCCCGGTCCAGGTGCCGGGCCGTGGCCTCGACGCGGTGGCGCACCAGCAGGTCCGGTAGCGGAATTTTCACCGGGCACACGTCCCCGCAGGCACCGCAAAGGGTGGAGGCGTAGGCGAGCCCCGCCCGCTCGGCATAGCCGTCCGGGTCCGCGGCCAGGAGAGGTTCGAGCACGGCCCCCACCGGGCCCGGATAGACGCCCCCGTAGGCGTGACCGGAGGCTTCCCGGTAAACGGGACAGGCGTTCATGCAGGCGCCACAGCGGATGCAGCGAAGAATCTCGCGCCACTCCGAGCCCAGGATGCGGCTGCGGCCGCCGTCGTAGAAAACCACGTGAAACGCCGCCGGGCCGGAGGACCTTCCCGGCGGACGCGGCCCCCGCATGAACTCTGTGTAGGCGGTGATGGCCTGTCCGGTGGCGGAGCGGGCCAGGAGCGCCAGCAGCACGGACAGGTCCCGGTCGGTGGCGACGACCTTCTCGATGCCGACGACGGCGATGTGCAGGGGCGCGGCGGCGGCGCCGAAACGATTGTTGCCCTCGTTGGTGACCACCACCAGCCGGCCCGACTCGGCGGAAACGAAATTGGCCCCGGAAATGGACGCGTCGGCCGCCAGGAACTTGCGGCGAAGGTGGGCCCGGGCGCGCCGGGTCAGGCTCTCCGGGTCCGGGTCGTAATCGCCCAGGCCGTGGTCCCGGAACGTAGAGGCGATCTCGTCCCGGCGCCGGTGGATGATGGGTTTGACGATGTGGCTGGGCCGGTCCCCGTCGAGCTGCACCACCAGCTCGCCCAGGTCACTCTCCACGACCTCGGTCCCCGCGGCGGTCAGGTGCTCCGCAAGCCCGATCTCCTCGGCCACCATGCTCTTGGACTTCACCAGCCGCCGTACCCCGGCCTCCTGCAGGATGCGGGTCACCTGTTCGCGGGCCGACGCCGCGGTGGCTGCGAAATGCACCCTCGCACCGCACCGGGTGAGGGATGCTTCGGCCTGAGCGAGATAGGTGTCCAGATGGTCGAGGGCATGCTGGCGGATGGCCGCGGCAGTGTCCCGGAGGTCGGCCAGGCTGTCGCCGCCTGTTTCCATGGCGCGTCGGCGGGCTGCATCCGTGGCCGCCGCGCCGTCCGCCACGGTGGCCCGGACATCTTCGGACAGGCCGGCGGCGAAGGCGTCCAGGGGCTGGCCGGACCGGCTCATGATTCCCCCAGGGCGCGGTTCAGCAGCTGGGCGATGTGCATGGCGGGGAAAGGCTTGCCATCATGCCTGGCAAGGCCTTTCTGATGCATCAGGCAGCTGACATCCGGGGAGACCACAAGGTCCGGAGACGACGTCATCAGCGCGGCCACCCGGCGGCGGCCCATGGCGCCGGATACGTGGGGAAAGGCGACGCTGAACACCCCGCCGAAGCCGCAGCATTCCGCCGGCCCCTCGGCCTCCACCCGCTCAACGCCCGCGACGGAATCGAGCAGCTGGCGGGCCGCGTCGAGCACCGGCGTGTTCCAGTTGTGACAGCCGGGATGCAGTGATACCCGGGCCTCCAGGCGGCCGGGCCACTGGCGGACCCCCAGCCCGCTGACCAGGAACTCGCACAGTTCCCAGGTCCGGCCCGCCAGGGCCTCGACGGCCGCAAGGTCCGGTTCGTCCCGAAATGCCTGGGGTGCGGCATGGCGCAGGGTGGCGGCACAGGCACCCGACGGCACCACCACCGGCACGTCGCCCGCAAACACGTCCACGAGACGCCGGACGAGACGGCGGAACCCCGGCCAGTCTCCCGCCGTGTAGGCGGGCTGGCCGCAGCAGGTCTGGTCCCGGGGGAAGTCCACCTCGCACCCGGCGTGGCGCAGGACCTTGACGGTGCTGACGGCGACGTCATCAAAGAAGGTATCGCAAAGGCAGGTGGCCATCAGCATGGCCCGACGACGGGTGACCGGCTGCCGTTGATGCACGCTCATGCCGGGCGGTGACTGCCGCAGGTCAGTCGTCCGTGCGCCACCACGCCTCCCGTGCCCGGCGACTGGCTTCCCGGTCCACGACCAGTTCGAGCACCGTCGGCCTGCCGGCGGAGAGCGCATCGCCAATGTCCGCTGCCATGTCCCGGCCCGGGTCCAGGCGGCCAAAGTCCAGGCCGAACAAGCGTGCTGCCGCACCGATATCCAGGTTGGGAGGCGTCAGCCACAGAGACTCGAACTCCGGCAGCCGCGCCTGGGCCAGCTGGCCGAAAATGGCGCCGCCGCCGTTGTTGACGACGACCACGACCAGGGGTACGTCCCGCACCAGGGACAGCGAGTTCAGATCGTGGAAAAGGGTGAGATCGCCAATCACGGCGACGCCCGGGCGGCTGGCGGCGGCGACCAGTCCTGCGGCGGTGGCCAGGTTGCCGTCGATGCCGCTGACGCCCCGGCTCGCGAAGATCCTGAGGTCCTCGTTTCGCCGGGGCAGGAAGCTGTCCGCATCGCGCACCGCCAGTGAGTTGCCGAGGAACAGGGGCGTTCCCTCGGGCAGGCACCGGGCCAGGGCGGCCATCAGGTGTGCCTCGGCCGGGAGCATGTCTCCGGCTTCGGCCAGAGCTTCCGAATGCCGCGCCTCCAGGTCGTCCAGGACCTCCCAGCGGGCCGCACGGACGCCGGAGCGTACGGCTTCCCCGGTCACGTCTTCGAGCAACCTGGCCGGCTCGGCCAGCACGATTTCCGCGGCAGCCCGGCAGGGATCGGCCCAGCGGGCGAACTCGGAGACCAGCACCGTGTACGGGCAGGCGGCGGCCCAGGTCTCCACGTACCGGGACACCGGGGGCGCGCCGATGCGAATGAGCCACTCGGGCGACGGCGTCCGCGGGGAGCGCAGAAAAGCATCCGCGTGTACCAGCACCCGGGCGCCGCCGTCCGCACCGGCCCGCAGGCCTGACAGGGGATCGGCGATGATCGGGCAGTCAATGGCCCGGGCAAGAGCCACGGCAGCCGGTCCGGCGCCGCTGCCCGGGGGAAGACGCCCGGCCAGGATGGCACCGCGCCGGCCCGAGACCCGGGAAAGGATGCGGTTCGTCGTCTCCGGAGAGGGGTCGCCCATTGGCGGAGCCTCCACCGCCGGAATTCCGGCTTTCCAGGGCAGGCAGGCAGACTCATCCTCCGGGACCATGGGCTCGCGGAAGGCCACGTTCACGTGAACGGGCCCGGGCTCAGGCCATCGTGACAGCAGGGACGCCCGCCGGCCCACGTCCACGGCATGGCCGGTGGAGGCATCGGCCGGCAGCGCGAACACCTGCCGCGCGTGAGCGCCGAACAGCCGCGACTGGTCGGTGGCCTGGTTGGCACCGCAGCCGATGAGTTCACGGGGACGATCGGCGCTGGCCAGCAGCAGCGGCACCCGGTCCTCGGCGGCTTCCACTGCCGCCGGCAGCCAGTGGGCGGGCGCGGACCCGGACGTGCCCAGTACCAGCACCGGGCGGGCGCTGCCCCGCGCGATTCCCAGGGCGAAGAAGGCGGCGGCGCGCTCGTCGGCGACCACGTGGACGCGAAGCCCTCCGCCGCGAGCGGCGGCCAGGGCCAGGGGCGTGGACCGGGAACCGGGGGAGATCACCACGTCGGTGAGGCCCCCGGCCATCATGCCGTCCAGCAGGGCGGCGGCCCGGTGGTAACTCGCGACCGCCGGGTCCGGCCCGGGGGCTTCAGCCAAGAGCCAGGGCCTCGAGGATGGCCTGGAGTTTCCAGTCCGTTTCGAGGAACTCGGCGCGGGGATCGGAGCCCTCTACGATGCCGGCACCGGCGAAAAGCGTTGCCCGGTCGGCGCCCAGGAGCGCGCAGCGCAGAACGACGGAAACGTCGCCGCCGCTGTCGTCCAGCCAGCCGACGCCACCCGTGTACCAGCCTCGTTCCTGCTCGCCGTTGTCGGCCAGCCAGGCCAGGGCGTCTTCCCGGGGCGTGCCGCCCACGGCCGGGGTGGGATGCAGGCGGCTGATCAGGTCGAAGACCGATACGTCCGGCCGGACGCGGCCGTGGACGTGGGTGGACAGGTGCTGGACCGTGGGCAGCCTCACCACGGACGGCGCCTGGGGGGCGACGAGGCCGGCACAGAGGGGTTCCATGGCGTCCACGATGCCCTGCACGACCAGCTCGTGTTCCGCCCGGGCCTTGGGGTCCTCCAGCAGGCCGCTGGCGAACTGGTCATCCTCGTCGGTCCGGGTGCTTCGGGGGGCGGACCCGGCCAGGGCGTCTGCCACGGCGACGCCGGCCTGCAGGGACAGCAGCCGCTCGGGGGAGACGCCCAGCATGCTCGCCTCCGGGCGGCGCAGGACGAATACCGTGCCCGTGGGATACCTGGCGACCAGCCAGGGGATCACCCTGCCGATTTCCGGCTGGCGCTGAAGGGCCAGTTCCACCCGGCGGGTGAGTACCAGCTTGTTCACGGAGCCCGTCCGTATGGTGCCCAGGGCTTCCTCTACCCGCTGCCGCCAGGCCCGGTCGTCAGAGGGCAGGTCCGGGAAGCGGGCCGGCGTGGACCCGTCGCCGCCGCTGTCGGTCTCGGCGAGGCGGCGGGCCCCGTCGATCCATTCCTCGAGCAGAACCGCCGGTTCGTCCTCACGGCGGCCGGTGAAGTGGAGCACGATGGAGGGTCCCCGGCGCTCGGCGACGACCCTCGGCACCCACAGGAGGGCGTTGGGCAGGTCGCCTTCGCCGCTGGCCTCGCCGAAGGCAAAACCCAGGAAGGCCGCCCGGGACGGCGCGGTGCCGTCCAGGCTGGCGGTGGACCAGCCGTCCATCAGGCCCCGGTGGGCGCGCGCGAGCTCGGCGAAGCGGCCGGGGCCGCCGGCCGTCGTCTCCCATGCGGAACCGATGCCCACCCGCAGCTTGCCGTCGGTCACCCGGCACCAGTGGACCGATACGGGGTGGTCCGGCACGGACACGGCGGATCGGCCCGGCAGGCGGGCCGAGAAACTGAAGACCCGTCCGCGCGGCGGGCTGGACAGCGCCCGGGCCAGTCGGCGCGGGAGCTCGTCGAGGAAGGACTCAACGGGGACGGTTTCGGGGATCGGGAAGTCCACGGCGCTATTCGAAACGCATTCTGCGGCCTGTTCTCGAGGCGCAGAAGTCTATCACGGGCCGGAGCACTTCCGGCTCCACCCGCGGCGGAGCGATGCGTACAATGTGTGTCTTTGGCCCGCAAAGGGAATCCCCATGGACTGGAAGCAGGTCGACGACCTGGAACTTGAAGACGTCCTCTACCATCACGGCGAGGGCATTGCCCGAATCACCATCAACCGGCCGGAGGTCCGCAATGCCTTCCGCCCGGAGACGGTGATGGAGCTGGCCCAGGCGTTCACCCATGCCCATCATGATCCTTCCGTGGGCGTCATCGTGCTGACCGGGCCGGGCCACGAGGCGTTCTGCTCCGGAGGCGACCAGCGCGTCCGCGGAGAGCAGGGGGGTTACCGTGACAGCCGCGGTACCCAGCATCTAAATGTTCTTGACCTGCAGATGCAGATCCGCCGGCTGCCCAAGCCAGTGTTGGCGGCCGTGGCGGGCTACGCCATCGGCGGCGGCCACGTACTGCACCTGGTGTGTGACCTGACCATCGCGGCGGAGAATGCCCGTTTCGGGCAGACCGGTCCCCGGGTCGGCAGCTTCGACGCCGGCCTGGGCGCCGGCATCCTGGCCCGGACCGTCGGCCTGAAGAAGGCCAAGGAAATATGGTTCCTGTGCCGGCAGTACGGCGCCCGGGAAGCGCTGGATATGGGCCTGGTGAATACCGTCGTGCCGGTGGAGAAGCTGGAAGACGAAACCGTGGAATGGTGCCGCCGGATGCTGGAACTCAGCCCCACGGCACTGCGTATCCTCAAGGCCGGTTTCAACGCCGACACCGACGGCATGGCGGGCATACAGGAACTGGCGGGCAACGCCACGGGCCTGTTCTACATGACCGAAGAGGGCCGCGAGGGCCGGGATGCGTTCCTCGAGAAGCGCAAGCCGGACTTCGGCCGCTTTCCGCGCCGTCCCTAGGACTCGATGTTCCGCCACTGGCTGGCTGCCGTCCGCCCCCGCACGCTGCCGGTGGCCATCGCGCCGGTGCTGGTCGGCACTGCCCTGGCCTGGCGCGAGCAGGGGAATGCTTCCCTGGCGGTCCTGGTGGCCGCAGGCGTGGCCGCGCTGCTGATCCAGGCCGGGACCAATCTCCACAACGACGTCGCCGATTTCGAGCGGGGCGCAGACGATCCGGGCAAGCGCCTCGGGCCGGCTCGCGCCACCGCTGAAGGCTGGCTAGCCCCCGCAGCCGTGCGACAGGCCGCAATCGCGGTCTTCGCAGCGGCTGCGGCGGTCGGGCTCTGGCTGGTCTGGCTGGGCGGCTGGCCGATCCTGGTGGTGGGCATTGCCAGCCTCGCCTGCGCGTGGGCCTACAGCGGCGGGCCCCGGCCCATTGCCTACAGTCCATGGGGGGAGGTGTTCGTCTGGGTGTTCTTCGGCCTCGCCGCGGTGTGCGGCACCTACTACCTCCATGCAGGGGAGCTGACCGGCACCGCCCTGGCCGCCGGGGCGGTCTTCGGCCTGCCCGCGGCCGCCGTGCTGGTGGTCAACAACTACCGGGACCTGGAGCACGACGCCGAGGCGGGCAGGCGCACCTTCGCGGTGGTCTTCGGCCGCCCGCCCAGCCGGGTGCTCTACGCGGTGCTGATGCTGGCGCCGGTGGTGGCCGCGGTCGCCTTCATCTCTGCCGGCGACCCCGCCTGGCTGCCGGTGCTGGTGCTGCTGCCCTGGGCCGGCATCCTGGTGCGAAGGTTCGCCGTGGAGCCGCCCGGCCCGGAGTTCAACGTCCTGCTGGGTGACACGGCCCGATACGAGCTGGCTTTCGCCGGGCTGTACGGCGCGGGCCTGGTCGCCGCGGCTCTCAGTGGCTGAAGCGGCGCCGAAACTCGTCTCCCTCGAGCTGCGCCCTTACGCCGTGGCTTTTGCCCGGCCGTGGAAAAGCGCTCGCGGCACGACCACCCGGCGCACCGGCTGGATCATCCGGGCCCGGGACGCCGGGGGCGCGACCGGCTGGGGCGAGTGCGCACCCCTGCCGGGGGCGGGCACGGAGTCCGGGAGCAAGGCTGCCGCCGCACTGCAGGCCGCCGTGGAGCGGCTGCCCGGCATGACCGCGGACGCCGCCCTGTCTGCCTGCCCGGGCCGGGACACGCCGGCGGCGCGTTTCGGCGTGGAGGGCGCCCTGCTGGACCTGCTGGCCCGCCGCGCCGGCCTGCCCCTGTACCGCTACCTGGCCCCGGCGGCGCCGGGCACCGTGGCGGTGAACGCGTTCGGCGGCGCCCTGGACGACGGCCTGCCTGAGCGGCTGGCTGCCGCCCGGGAGGCGGGTTTCAGCGTAGTGAAGCTGAAGCTGGCCACCCGGCCCCGGGCGGAGGAACTGGCTGCCCTGGAGCAGGCGGCGGCAGGATCCGGCGGTGAGTCCTGGCGGCTGGATGTCAACCGCGGCTGGGACCTGGCCGGGGCCCGGGAGGCGTGGGCGAGGATGAACGGCCTGCCTCTGGAGGCCGTGGAAGAGCCCGCTTCCGATGCGGATGCCGCCGCGCTGGCCGACCTGCAGGCCCGGGCGAACTTCGCCGTGGCCCTTGACGAGTCGCTCGGGCAGTGGCCGCAGGATGCGCCTCTCCCGGTCCGGCGGCAGGTCCTGAAACCCATGGTCGTGGGCGGCCCCGGCGCCGTGCTGGGCCTCGCCGCCAGGCCGGGCGCCGAAAGCGTGGTGACCAGCAGCGTGGAAACCGCCGTGGGCCTCTGGCACGCGCAGCGCAGAAGGGAGCCCCCGGGCGGACCAGTGTCGCCGGGCGTGCGCATCCGCCTGTTCCGGCCCGCAGGCCCCGGTGTACAGCGCCAGCAGCCGCTGGCCCCAGTCCGGGTCCGATATGCCCGCCACCGCCGCATCGCCCAGCCCCGGGCAGTCCGCCAGCAGGGCCTCCACGGCCTCGGGGTGCACGTTCACCCCACCGGTGACGATGACCTGGTCGGCCCGGCCCAGGATCCGGAGCCGCCCGTCGGCCGTGATCTCGCCCGCATCGGAGGTGAGCAGGCTTCCGTCCGGCTCAAGCCCCGCCGGATCCTCCTGCCCCAGGTAGCCCCGCATGAGCGTGGGCCCGGCCACCCGCAGCCGGCCCGTCGCCGGGTCCTGCCGGATCGAGATCCCGGGAAGCGGGCGACCGGCGATGCCCGGCTCCCAGTCCCGGTCCACCGGGCCGGCGGCGACGTGGGAAGCGGTCTCGGTCATGCCCCAGCCCGTCCACAGGGGCCAGCGGGCTTCCAGGGCCTGGTCCGCCGCCGCCCGGGAGAGAGGACCGCCGCCGGCCAGCACGCAGGCCAGACCTCCGGGTACGGAAGCGAACTGCCCGACCAGGGATGCGAGCATGGCCGGCACCACGGACACGTGGGTCGCGCCGGCGCGCATCAGGCTTGCCGCCGCGGGCGGATCGAAGCTCTCCAGCACGGCAAGTCCGGCACCGGCCCGGAAGGTCCGCCATAGGGCGGCCAGCGCGCCGATACTGGTCATGGGCATGCAAACCAGCCAGGCCGCGCCCGGAGCGAGGGAGGGAAGAACCCGGGCACTGGCCTCCGCCTGGGCGGCCATGGACGCGGCGTCGAGCCTCACCAGTCGGGGAACGCCGGTGGCCCCGCTGGTCGCGACGACCAGGTTGCCGCTGCCCGCGCAGGGGATCGCCGGCGTTCCCCGGTCGTCGAACGAAAGCACAGGCACACGCTCAGGTCCTGACAGGCCCGCGTCGCTGACGACAATACCGGGGGCGGCCCGTTCCAGGGCGGTCCGGGCGCCGACGCCCGCCGGGTCCAGGGGCAGGGCGGTCCGGCCGGCCCAGTCAGCGGCCAGCACTCCCAGGGCGATACGCAAGCGCGACCGGGAGAAGATGCCCACGATGCTTCCCGTCGGGCAGGCCGCCCGGATCGCGGAGGCCAGGCCCGCCACGTCCCTGCAAAGGGCGCCGCGGTCCATGGCGCCGCCGGGCCAGCTCAGGCCGGGGGCGTTGGCCAGGCTGCCGGCCAGCACCTGGGCCGGTGACAGGCTCACGCCGGGCGGGTGCCCACGTGCAGGCACGCGATGCCGAAGCTGAAGTTGCGGTACCACACGTCCGAAAAACCTGCCTGCTCCATCAGCCCCTTCATTTCCTCCTGGTCGGGGAACCGGCGAATGGACTCGATGAGATAGCGATAGGCGGCCTTGTCCCGGGACACGAGCCCGCCGAGGGGCGGTATGACGAACCGGTTGTACAGGGCATACGGGCCCGCCATGGGCCCCCGGACCGTGGAAAATTCCAGGCACAGCAGCCGCCCGCCGGGCTTCAGCACCCGCAGGATCTCGGCGAAGGCGTCTTCCATGCGGGTGACGTTACGGATGCCGAAGGCGATGGTGACCGCATCCACGCTGGCGTCCGGCAGGGGCATCGCCTCGGCTGTTCCCGCCACCCACTTCAGACCGTGGAAACGGCTGTCCCGCCCGGCGGCCATCATCTCGACGCTGGGATCCACGACGATGACCGTCCTGTCGTGTCCGGCCAGTCTCTGCGCGACGTCGCCCGTGCCGCCGGCGAGGTCCACGATGACCTGGCCTGGGCGCGGATCCACCGCCCAGGCCAGCGAGCGCTTCCACAGCCGGTGGATGCCCATGCTCATGAGGTCGTTCATGAGGTCGTAGCGGCGCGCCACGCGGCGAAACACGTCCCGCACCAGCGCCTCGCGCTCGCGGGGGTCCACTTCCTGGGTGCCGAAGGTTCGGGAGAGGTCGGTCACGGGCGGCTCCGGTTGGGGCGCAAACGATACGCAAAGCCCGCGCGGCGCGGCAAGACGCCGAATCCGCGGGCGCGGGCGCGGGCGAACCGAAAGGTTATGAGGACAACGATGTACTACGATGGGGGCTGTCCGGTCTGCGCCCGAGGGGTGAACCACTGGCGGAGGCTGGACTGGGCCCGTCGGATCCGCTGGGTAGACCTGATGGAGGAACCCTTCGCCCTGGAGGGTGACGGCGTGGACTTCGCCCGGGCCATGGAGTCACTGCACGTCCGGGACCGTCGCGGCCGCCTCGTAGAGGGCGGCCATGCCTTCCTGGCCCTCTGGGACGATCTCCCGGCATGGCGCCAGGTGTCCCGCGCGATCCGCGGCCTGGGGCTGGCGGGCCTTTTCGACCGGGGCTACCGCTGGCACAGTCGCGGACGGTTCACGAAACGTTGCGCCGAGGGCGGATGCCCGCTCCCGGCCAGGGAGGTCAAGCCATGAAAGTCGCGATCCTCGGCGGTACCGGCTTCGTCGGCAGCTACATCGTCGATGCCCTGGTGGCCGCCGGCCACACTCCGCGGGTCCTGGTGCGATCCGGCAGCGAGTCCAAGCTTCGCTTTGCGGACAAGTGCGAGATCGTCCACGGGGACGTGGAGGATGGAGCCGCCGTCGCCACCTGCATGGAAGGGTGTGACGCGGCCATTTACAACATCGGCCTGCTTCGCGAGTTCCCCGAGCAGGGCGTTACGTTCGAGAAGATGCACTACGAGGGGGCCGTGCGCGCCATCGACGCCGCCCGGTCGGCCGGCGTGGGCCGATTCGTTCTCATGAGTGCCAACGGGGTGAAGCCCGACGGGGTGCCCTATGCGAGCACCAAGTTCCGCGCCGAGGAATACCTGCGCTCCACGGACCTGGACTACACCATCTTCCGGCCGTCGGTGGTCTTCGGCGACCCGCGGGGCCGGATGGAGTTCTGCAGCCAGCTCACCGAGGAGATGATTCTCGCGCCCGTTCCCGCCCCCCTGTTCCACGAGGGGATGCTGCCCACCGGTGCCGGGGAGTTCGAGCTGACGCCGGTGTTCGTGGAGGACGTGGCCCAGTGTTTCGTGCGCTGCCTGGATGAACCTGCCACCTACGGCAAGACCTACCCCCTGGGCGGTCCGGACCGGGTCACCTGGCGGGAGATCATCGACACCCTCTCCCGGGTCGTCGGCAAGAGAAAGATCAAGCTGCCGGCGCCTGCCTGGGCGCTGAAGGCCGCCGGCGCCGTGTTTGACCGCTACGAGTGGTTCCCGGTTACCCGGGACCAGCTCACCATGTTGCTGGAAGGCAACGTGGCCGACGGCTCAGAGGCGTTCCAGACCCTCGGCATCCGGCCGGTGCGCTTCACGCCGGCCGCGCTTGGCTACCTCGCCCGACGCTGACGGGCCGCTGGAGAATCAGTTGGCGACTCCCCGTCCCGGACTTCGTTTCGTTATTGGTGCCACCGGCTATATCGGCGGCTACCTGGTCCCCCGCCTCCTGTCGGAGGGCATCCCGGTCCGTGCGGCGGCGAGGGACCTGGCCCAGCTGGAGCGGCTGGACTGGGAAGGGGTGGACAAGGTTGAGGCGGACGCCCTGAAACCGGAGACCCTGCTGCCTGCCCTGGAGGGCGTGGATACTGCCTACTATCTCATTCACTCCATGGCGGCAGGCAGTGACTTCCGGCGTATCGACCTGGAGTGCGCGGAGAACTTCGCGAAGGCGGCGGCACAGGCCGGCGTGCGCCGCATCGTCTACCTGGGTGGGCTGAAGCCCTCGGACGCGACTTCCGAACACCTGGTGTCCCGCCAGGAGTCCGGGGACCGGCTGCGTGCCGGCTCGGTTCCCGTGACCGAGGTCCGGGCCGGCATCATCGTAGGCCCGGGCTCGGCAGCCTTCGAAGTCATCCGGGACCTGGTGAACAACCTCCCGGTGATGGTCGCGCCCCGGTGGGTCACGGCGAAGAGTCCGCCCATCGCCCTGGCCAACCTCCTGGAGTACCTGGTGCGCCTGCCGGAGCTGGAGCAGTCCGCCGGCAACATCTACGACGCCGCGGGTCCGGAGATGCTGTCCTACGAAGACCTGATGCGCATCTTCGGCGAGATAGTGGGCAAGAATCCCCGCATCATCCGGGTACCTGTCCTGACGCCCACCCTGTCCTCGTACTGGCTCGGGCTGGTGACCAGCGTTCCCAAGCCCGTCGCTTCCGCGCTGATCGCCGGCCTCCGTCACGACATACCGGCCGACCCGGGACCCCTGAGGAAGCTCGTGCCCCAGAAGCTGCTGACTTACCGCCAGGCGGTGGAGGTGGCCCTGGAAGCGGAGCGCATGAACGCTGTCTCCGCCCGCTGGGTGGAAGGCTCCCTCATGTACCGCAACTACCGGCAGGACTACGGCTACTACGCCAAGCAGGCCACCGGCACGGCAGTAGCGGACGCCTCGCCGGACGCGGTATGGAAAGTCGTTTCCAGCCTCGGTGGCGACAACCGGTATTTCAGCCTGGACTTCCTCTGGACCCTCAGGGAGCTTGGCGACTGGCTGGTGGGTGGCCCAGGGCTGAACCATGGTCGGCGGGACCCGGAAAACCTGCGGATCGGCGACGCGGTGGATTCCTGGCACGTCATCGGCCTGGAAGAGAAGCGCCGCCTGACGCTGCTGTTCGGGATGAAGGCCCCCGGTGCGGGCATCCTGGAGTTCGTGATTGAGCCCGAAGAGGAAGGCACGCGGGTGACGGCGACGGCCTACTGGCACCCGGCCGGTGTCTGGGGCCTGCTGTACTGGTATCCCCTGGCGCCTTTCCACGGCCTCATCTTCGACACCATGACCCGGCAGATCGCCGAGCGGGCGGAGGCGCTTGAATCCGGAGCCACCCCCGCGTCCGCCTGAGCCTGCGGCACACCCTGACGCTGGCCCCGCCGCGGCGCTGCTATTCTCGGGCAAGGCCTGATCGCAGGTGTTGCCTGATGTACGAAACCCATACTGACGTCGGCCCGGGCGATGCGCTGATCGTGGTCGACGTCCAGAACGATTTTCTCCCGGGCGGTGCCCTGGGCGTGCCCGACGGGGACGCGGTGGTGGCAGTGCTGAACCGCTGGATCGCCGATTTCGAGGCCGCCGGACTGCCCATTTTCTTCACCCGGGACTGGCACCCGGCAAATCACTGCTCCTTCGAGGCCCGGGGCGGGCCCTGGCCTCCCCACTGCATTGCCTCGACACCGGGGGCGGCCTTCGCCGATGACCTGGAGATGCCCGCTTCTGCTGAAGTGATTTCCAAGGCCACCACGGAGGACGAAGAGGCTTACTCCGGGTTCCAGGGCACCGGCCTGGCGGACCGGCTGTCGGCGCTGGGGGTGAAGCGGGTCTTCGTCGGAGGACTTGCCACCGATTACTGCGTCCGCGCCACGGTGCTGGACGCCCGCCAGTCGGGCCTGGAGGCCTGGGTCGTCGAGCCGGCCGTGCGGGCTGTGAATGTGCACCTGGATGACGGCGAGCGGGCGATGAAGGAGATGAAGGACGCCGGCGCCCGTATCACCGACGCGCTGGAGCCGTCGGTGTCCGCATGAGGCCGGACGTCGCCTCCAGCCCGCTGCTTACAGACCTTTATCAGCTCACCATGCTGGATGCCTATCGCCGGGAGCGCATGTTCGGTCCCGCGGTCTTCGAGCTGTTCACGCGCCGCCTGCCGGAGAACCGCAACTTCCTGGTAGCCGCCGGGCTCGCCCAGGCCGTCGAGTTCCTCGAGAACCTGGAATTCAGTGCTGCGGAGCTGGAGTGGCTGGCGGAGTCGGGCCGTTTCCCGCCGGATTTCATCGACTGGCTGGCGGATTTCCGCTTCACCGGAGACCTGTGGGCCATGCCCGAGGGCACGGTGTTCTTCGCCGACGAGCCCGTGCTCCGGGTGCGGGCGCCCCTGCCGGAAGCCCAGCTGGTGGAAAGCCGGCTGATGAACATTGTCCATTTCCAGACCCTCATCGCGTCCAAGGCGGCCAGATGCGTGCTCGCCGCCGACGGCCGGACCCTGGTGGATTTCGGTATGCGGCGGGCCCACGAAGCCCATGCCGCCCTGTTCGCCGCCCGGGCCGCCTACCTGGCGGGTTTCGATGGAACGGCCACGGTACTGGCCGGCCAGCGTTTCGGCATTCCCCTCTACGGCACCATGGCCCACAGCTACGTCCAGGCCCACGAGTCAGAGGAAGAAGCGTTCGCCGCCTTCGCCCGGGCCCGTCCCGAGGGGCTGGTGCTGCTGATCGACACCTACGACGTGGAAACGGCGGTCCGGCGGGTCATCGAGCTGGACCGGGCGCTGAAGGCCTCCGGCCGGCCGGGGGTGTCCGCCGTGCGGCTGGACAGCGGCGACCTTGCCGCGGGCGCCCGGCGTATCCGGCGCATGCTGGATGCCGGCGGCTCCCCGGACGTGGGGGTCTTCCTGTCAGGCAACCTGGATGAGCACAAGATCCGGCGGATCGTCGCCGGAGACGTTCCGGCGGCAGGCTTCGGCGTGGGCACGAACCTGGACACCTCCGGGGATGCGCCCTCCATCGACTTCGCTTACAAGCTTCAGAGCTACGAGGGCTCCCCCCGCCGCAAGCGCTCGCCGGGCAAGGCCACCTGGCCCTGCGCCAAGCAGGTCTGGCGGCGCACCGGACCCGACGGCCGCCTTGCCGGCGATCGTATCGCGCCGGCGGACGAGGCGCCCGCAGCCGGGCAGGGCCGGCCGCTGCTGGTCCCGGTGATGGACAACGGGCGCCGTTGCGACGAGGACCTGTCCCTGGAAACCGCCCGGGCCAGGGCCGCAGGCGCGCTTGCGAGCCTGCCCGCGGCGCTGCGGTCCATGGAGCCGGCCGGGCAGTACCCGGTGGAGATCTCTCCGGCGCTTCAACGCCTGGCGGAAGCGGCGGACGCCGCTGTCTCCTAGGACCGCCGCAGGCGTCGGTCAGCTGTCGGTGGCGTCCTTCTTCTGTCGCTTCCGCCCGCCGAGCCGGTGCATCTCCCGCTCATAGGCTTCGGCGAACCGGGGGCCGAGGACCTGGACGAAGTTCTCGTCGCTGTGCCCCGCCACGACCTGGAACAGGTCGCAGTACAGGTCCCAGTAGCGCGACTTGTTGCCGCCGCCCAGGAGCCCGCCGCGCTTCATGCCGCGGTTGAACTGCTCTTCCAGCACGCCGGGCTCCAGGCGCTCCAGCAGATCCCGGACCGCGGCCTTCATGGCGACCACCATCGCCACCTGGTGCGCCCGGATGTCGCCGAAGGCATTCTCGGTGGCTTCAAGGGGCTCCATGTATTCGGGCGTTTCGCGGTAGAAAAGCTGCTCCAGGGCATCCTGGACCCCGGGCGCGAGCTTGAGGGGATTATTGCCGGCAGGCTGGACGCTGGTCTGGCTCAGCCGGAACTGCCCCTTGATGAGAGAACGGGTCCTGAGCACGGCGACCAGACCTTCCACCGTGGCGCGCATGACGTGGCCGTAGGTGACCAGCAGCTGCCGTTCCGAGCCGGCGGGAAGGCGGGCCGGGTCCAGTCCGGTGGCTTCCATCAGCAGTTTTACCGCGTCGGCCAGTCCCTGCTCGGCGCCGGCCTCTGTGCCCGGCTCAGGCCGCTGGCCGATACCCGCCTCGCTGGCCAGGAAGTCCTGGCGCAGCACCGCGGTTTCCGTGAGCGCATCGTCCCCGGCGGGCTCGCGGGAATCGGGGCGGACCACGGTGTCGGTGCTTCGGGGCGGTTCGGCAGCAGGGGCGCTGGACAGTTCTTCGGCGCGCTCTTCCAGGAGCTTCAGTCGCGTGGGCGGCGTTTCCTGCCCGCCGAATCCGTCCCGGAACGGCGATGCGTCGGGCGCGTCCCCGGCATCTGCCGCGCTGCCGGCGTCGGCGGCCTCGTCCAGGCTCACGTGGACGATGCTGACGTGGAATCGATAATCGCCCATGCGCAGGGCGTCGCCGTCGTAGAGCCTGAGGGACGTGCCCCGGCCTACCGGCTGGTCGGCGTCGTTGACGTAAACGCCGTTGCTGCTTTTGTCCGTGAGGTAATAGGCGCCGCCGCGATAGTCGATCCGCGCATGCTGTCCCGAGATGTAGCGGTCCGGGTCGGGCAGCACCCAGTCGTTGTCAGGAGCGCGGCCGATGGAGCCGCCGTGAACGCTGAACACATGGGTGCTGTCGGCGCCGAGAATGTGCCGATGCTTGCTGGTAATCTTCAGCGTCAGGGGCATATTCTCCTCGTCGAGCATTGACTTGACGCGTCCTGCGACAAAAATAGATGAACCCATCGCGGGGAACAACTTGAGCGGCTTCGGCTTCGCCCCTCGTTCCCGACCTTCCAACCGACGGCTCTCCCCATGGCATCCACCAGGCGCTTGTACAAGATCGTTTTCATGAACCAGGGCAAGATCTACGAGGTCTACGCCCGCAACGTCAGCCACGGCGATCTTTTCGGATTCCTGGCCGTCGAGGACTTCGTCTTCGGCGAGCGTTCCTCGGTGGTGGTGGATCCAGGCGAAGAGCGGATCAAGAGCGAGTTCTCCGGCGTCAAGCGCAGCTTTCTCCCGCTGCACTCGGTGCTGAGGGTCGACGAGGTCGAAAAGCAGGGCGTAAGCAAGATCAGCAACGCCGAGGGCGGCAACGTCGCCCAGTTCCCCATGCCCGTCTACGCCCCCCGGGGCGACAAGCCGTCCGGCGGCTAGGCGGGGCGGGGCTTGAGGTTCGCCTGGCTCGGCAGCGGCAGCCGCGGCAACGCGGCGCTGGTGGAGTCGGGCGATACCTGCATCCTGCTGGACTGCGGCCTGGGGCTCCGGGAGACGGAGACTCGTCTCGGCCGTCTGGGCAAGTCTCCTGCCGACCTGGATGCCGTGCTGGTCACCCACGAGCATGCCGACCACATCGGCGGCGTGGCCCGGCTCGCGGCCAGGCACAGCATCACCGTCCGCTGCACGGTGGGAACGGCCCGGGGGTTCCGGCAGCGGCCGCCCGAGGATCTCCAGCCCATCAGTCCCCACGAGGCTTTCGAGATCGGCGGCCTGTCCGTCCGGCCCATGCCCGTGCCCCATGACGCGCGCGAGCCCTGCCAGTTCGTCTTCTCGGACGGTGCGTCCCGGCTGGCCGTGGTGACCGACCTGGGTCGTCCGACGACCCACGTCATGGCCTGCCTGGAAGGCTGTGACGCCATCGCCGTGGAGTGCAATCACGACGCCGGGATGCTCGCCGGCGGACCCTATCCGCCCGCCCTGAAGCGCCGGGTCGGGGGTCCCCTCGGTCATCTGTCCAATGAGCAGGCTGCGACGCTGCTGGGCGCCATGGACACCACCCGCCTGAAGCACGTGGTGGCGGTTCACTTGAGCGAGATCAACAACACCCCGGCCCTGGCCCTGCAGGGGCTGGCGGAGGTGCTGGGCTGCGAAGCCCGGGAACTGGAGGCAGCGGACCAGGAAAACGGCCTCGACTGGCGCAGCCTCTGAAGCTCCCTGCGGTGGGCACCCCGGTGCGGGTCGAGTAGAATTTCGGGCCTGCTCACCGCCCTCCGTTCCCCGGTGTCCGCATGCTCGCACTGCCCGGCGCCCCGGCGCTTTCCCGGTTTCGACTGCACAAGCTCCTGGAGTCGCTGCGTGGCGTCTGTCCAGCCGTTCGCTCCGTGGGCGCCCGGTACATCCATTTCGCCGACCTGGCCCGGGACCTGACCGATGACGAGCACCGCGTCCTGGAGCGCCTGCTGACTTACGGGCCCTCCCGGGCAGCGGCGGCACCGGACGGGACCCTGGTCCTGGTGGTCCCCCGATTCGGCACGATCTCCCCCTGGTCCAGCAAGGCTACCGACATCGCCCACAATTGCGGACTGGATGCGGTCCGGCGCCTGGAGCGCGGCATTGGCTACGAACTGGTCGCGGACGGTCGTCTCGCCGACGAGGACCTGGCCGCCCTCGAGCCCCTGCTGCACGACCGGATGACCGAGTCGGTGATCCGCAGCCCGGAAGCGGCGGCGGCGCTCTTCGAGCGGCATTCGCCGGCGCCCATGGAGACGGTGCCCGTCAGCACCGGCGGCCGGGACGCGTTGGCCCTGGCCAACGGGGCCATGGGCCTGGCCCTGTCCGACGACGAGATCGATTACCTGGTGGACCATTTCCAGGCCCAGGGGCGGGATCCCACGGACGCGGAACTGATGATGTTCGCCCAGGCCAACAGCGAGCACTGCCGACACAAGATTTTCAACGCGCAATGGGTCGTGGACGGCACCGCTCAGCCGAAGTCGCTGTTCGGCATGATCCGCAATACCTATGAGCATGCCCCGGACGGCGTACTGTCCGCCTACCGTGACAACGCTGCCGTCATCGAGGGTGCCCGCGCCCAGCGCCTGATGGTCGCCCCCGGGGACCACGGCTACGGGTTCGTCGAAGAGGACGTCCCCATCCTGATCAAGGTGGAGACCCACAACCATCCCACGGCCATCTCGCCCTTCCCCGGTGCCGCCACGGGCTCGGGCGGAGAGATCCGCGACGAGGGCGCAACGGGCACCGGTGCCAGGCCCAAGGCCGGGCTGACCGGGTTCTCCGTGTCCCACCTGCGCATACCGGGCTTCGAGCAGCCGTGGGAAGCCGCCGGGCCGGGCAGGCCCGGCCGGATCGTTTCCGCGCTGGACATCATGCTGGAAGGGCCCATCGGCGCGGCCTCGTTCAACAACGAGTTCGGACGTCCCAACCTGGCCGGCTATTTCCGCACCTTCGAGCAGGAGGTGGGGGGCGTCTACCGGGGGTATCACAAGCCCATCATGATCGCCGGCGGCCTCGGCAACGTGCGCCCGGAGCATGTCCAGAAGCGCGACGTCCCGCCCGGTGCGAAGCTGATCGTCCTCGGCGGCCCGGCGATGCTTATCGGCCTGGGTGGCGGGGCGGCCTCGTCCATGTCCAGCGGCGAGAGTACCGAGGACCTGGATTTCGCCTCCGTCCAGCGGGGCAACCCGGAAATGCAGCGCAGGGCCCAGGAGGTCATCGACGCCTGCTGGTCCCTCGGGGCAGACAACCCGATCCTGCTGATTCACGACGTGGGCGCGGGCGGACTGTCCAATGCCCTGCCCGAGGTGATCGACCACAGCAGCCTCGGGGGACGCATCGAGCTCCGGGAGATTCCCAACGACGAGCCCGGGATGTCGCCCATGGGCATCTGGTGCAACGAGGCGCAGGAGCGATACGTGCTGGCGGTGGCCCCCGACCGGCTGGAAGCGTTCATCGCCCTGTGCCGGCGGGAACGCTGCCCCTGGGCGGTGGTGGGGGAGACGACCGCGGAGCGCAGGCTGGTGGTCACCGACCGTCATTTCGGCAATGCGCCCGTGGACATGCCGGTGGAGGTTCTGCTGGGCAAGCCGCCGCGCATGACGCGGGAAGTGGCCCGGGTGTCCAGGACCGGTGACGACCTGCCGGGCACCCTGTCCCTGCGCGACGCCGCCTACCGCGTGCTGCGTATGCCGGCGGTGGCGGACAAGACGTTCCTGATCACCATCGGTGACCGGACCGTTGGCGGCCTCACGGCCCGGGACCAGATGGTGGGTCCCTGGCAGGTGCCGGTCAGCGACGTTGCAGTCACCCTGTCCGGCCACCGCGGCTATACCGGGGAGGCCATGGCCGTGGGCGAGCGAACGCCGCTGGCTGCGCTGGACGGCCCCGCTTCGGGCCGGATGGCCGTGGGAGAGGCGCTGACCAACATCGCTGCCGCGGACATCGGTCCCATCGGACGGGTGCGGCTGTCGGCCAACTGGATGGCCGCCTGCGGCGAGGAGGGCGAGGACGCAGCGCTGTTCGACACCGTTTACAGCGTCGGAGAGGCGCTGTGCCCGGCCCTGGGCATCGCCATTCCCGTGGGCAAGGACTCGCTTTCCATGAAGACCCGGTGGGCTGAGGGCGGGAACGAGAAGTCCGTGGTGGCGCCCCTGTCCCTGATCGTCTCGGCGTTTGCTCCCGTGGACGACGCCCGCAGGACCCTGACCCCCCAGCTGCGGCTGGATGCCGGGCCGACGGTGCTGATCCTCCTGGACCTGGGAGGCGGTCGGAACCGGCTCGGCGGGTCGGTCCTGGCCCAGGCTTACGGGCGCTTCGGCCACGAGGTGCCCGACCTGGAGGACCCGGCGGCCCTGAAAGCCCTGTTCGGGGCCGTCCAGGACATGAACCGGGCCGGGCTCCTGCTTGCGTACCACGACCGTTCCGACGGGGGGCTGCTGGCGACCCTGGCGGAAATGGCCTTCGCGGCCCACGCCGGCTGGGACGTGGACATCGCCGGCCTGGGTCCGGATCCGGCCTCGGCCCTGTTTGCCGAGGAACTCGGTGCCGTGCTGCAGGTCCGGGAGTCGGACCTGGACGCGGTCATGGCCCGGCTGGAGTCCGCCGGCCTGGGCGGGAAGGGGCACGCCCTGGGGCGACCGTCCCGGGAGCAGCAGCTGATCGTGCGGCGCGGCACGGACGTGCTCCTGGACGAGCGCCGGGTCGATCTGCACCGGGCCTGGTCCGAGACCACCTGGCGGATGCAGTCCCTGCGGGATCATCCGGAGTCCGCCGCCGAGGAATACGAGCGGATCGGGGACGAGCAGGACCCCGGCCTGGTCGCGCGGCTGGGGTTCGATCCCTCGGAAGACGTGGCCGCGCCCTGCGTGGCTCGCGGCGCAAGGCCCGCCGTTGCCATCCTCCGGGAGCAGGGGGTCAACAGCCAGATGGAGATGGCGTCGGCTTTCCTGGAAGCCGGCTTTGCGCCGGTGGACGTCCACATGTCCGACATCATCGGCGGCCGCGTGGACCTGGAGGCCTTCAAGGGGCTGGTGGCCTGCGGCGGATTCTCCTATGGAGACGTGCTTGGCGCCGGCGAGGGATGGGCAAAGAGCATCCTCTACAACGCGCGGGCGAGGGACCAGTTCGAGGCCTTTTTCGCCCGCGAGGACACGTTCGGACTCGGAGTTTGCAACGGCTGCCAGATGTTCGCCGCCCTCCGGGAGCTGATCCCCGGGGCGGGGCTGTGGCCCCGGTTCGTCCGGAACCGCTCGGAGCAGTTCGAGGCCCGGCTCAGCCTGGTGCGGATCGACGAGACGCCCTCGGTGCTGGCCGACGGCATGGCCGGGTCGATCATGCCCATCGCCGTCTCCCACGGAGAGGGGCGGGCCGAGTTCCGGGACGAGGCCCACCTGGACGCCTGCCGCGCCGCAGGGCTGGTCTGGCTGCGTTACGTCGACGGTCACGGCAAGCCCGCGGTGACTTATCCCGCCAATCCGAACGGCAGTCCGGAGGCGATCGCGGGACTGACCACCACTGACGGCCGTGTCACCATTACGATGCCCCACCCGGAACGGGTCCGACGCACGGTCCAGAACTCCTGGCATCCCCGCGAGTGGGGTGAGGAGGGGCCCTGGATGCGGCTGTTCCGAAATGCGCGGGCGTGGCTTGGATAGGCCCACCGCGGGGGCGGCCAGACCAGACGACTCCGGGCATGCCAGAAGGGGAAGCCATATGAAAGTCACGACGGAGACCGGCGGCATCGGGACGCGGTACCGGGACGTGGATATCCGGGCCCCCCGGGGCGGCGAGCGCCGCTGCCGCGGCTGGGTCCAGGAAGCCGCCCTGCGCATGCTGATGAACAACCTGGACCCCGAGGTCGCGGAGAACCCCCGGGAACTGGTGGTCTACGGCGGCATCGGCCGGGCGGCCAGGAACTGGGAGTGCTTCGACGCCATCGTCGCCACGCTCGAGCGGCTGGCCGACGACGAGACCCTGCTGGTGCAGTCCGGCAAGCCCGTCGGCGTGTTCCGGACCCACGAATTCGCCCCCCGGGTGCTCATCGCCAACTCCAACCTGGTGGGTCGCTGGGCAGACTGGGATCACTTCTTCGAGCTGGACCGGAAAGGCCTGATGATGTACGGCCAGATGACCGCCGGCTCGTGGATCTACATAGGCTCCCAGGGCATCGTCCAGGGGACTTACGAGACTTTCGCAGAGGCCGTGCGGCAGCATTTCGACGGCGACGCCGCCGGCAGGTGGCTGCTCACCGGCGGCCTGGGAGGCATGGGTGGCGCCCAGCCCCTTGCGGCCGTCTTCGCCGGGCTTTCCTGCATCGCCGTGGAGGTGGACCCGTCCCGGATCGAGAAGCGCCTTGAAACGGGATACCTGGACCACCGGGCGGATTCCCTCGAGGAGGCGTTTTCCCTCCTGGACGACGCCCGGGCGAAAGGCCAGGCCGTTTCGGTGGGCCTCCTGGGCAATGCGGCGGTGGTCTTCGAGGAAGTCTTGAGGGGTGAGCGCCGCCCGGATCTGGTCACCGACCAGACCTCGGCCCACGACCCGCTGAACGGCTACATCCCGGTGGGCTATGACGTGGATGCGGCTGCTGAATTCCGCGCGTCGGATCCGAAGGGCTACGTGCACGCGGCCAAGCAGTCGATGGCGCGGCAGGTGCGGGCCATGCTGGGCTTTCATCGCGGAGGCGTACCGACGTTCGACTACGGGAACAACATCCGCGCCATGGCCCAGGACGCGGGCGTAGACGACGCATTCGATTTCAAGGGATTCGTGCCCCTGTACATCCGTCCGCTGTTCTGCGAGGGAGTGGGACCGTTCCGCTGGGTCGCCCTGTCCGGCGACCCGGAGGACATCCGGCGGACGGACGAGAAGGCCCGGGAGCTCTTCCCGGACAAGCAGGGGCTTCATCGCTGGCTGGACGGCGCCCGGGAGCGCATCCGGTTCCAGGGCCTGCCGTCGCGAATCTGCTGGCTGGGCTACAAGGAGCGCCATCTCCTGGGCCTGGCCTTCAACGACATGGTGGCGTCGGGCGAGCTCGCCGGGCCCATTGTCATCGGCCGGGATCATCTGGATGCCGGTTCCGTCGCGTCCCCCAACCGGGAAACCGAGGCCATGGCGGACGGCTCGGATGCCGTCGCCGACTGGCCCATCCTGAACGCCCTGCTGAATACGGCCAGCGGTGCCTCGTGGGTGAGCTTTCATCACGGCGGCGGCGTAGGCATGGGGTACTCCCTGCACGCGGGCGTGGTGGTCGTGGCCGACGGCAGCGAGCGGGCGCGACTCCAGCTGGAGCGGGTGCTGGTGAACGACCCGGGCACCGGCGTGATGCGTCACGCGGATGCCGGGTATCCGCGGGCGCTCGCCGTGGCGTCGGAGCGCGGGCTGGACCTGCCCATGGCGGGACCGGGGGAGGGTCTTGACTCCGGGCAGCCGGATTGAGGAAATTCTGGCGGCACGCCGCCCACGGGGCGGATGATCCAGCGGTACCGAACTGAGAGATTCGCACAACATGTTCCTTGTTGCGGGCGCCACGGGCCATCTGGGCAAGGAGATATGCCGGGCCCTGACAGGCCATGGCGGAACCGTGCGGGCCATGGTCCGCGACCGGTCAGCCCCTGACGCCGTTGCATCCCTGGAAGCCATGGGCGCCCAGCCAGTGGTGGCCGCCCTGGACGATCCGGACTCGTTAAAGGCGGCCTGCGTCGGCTGCGATGCCGTCGTGTCCAGTCTCACTGCCATGGGCCGGCAGGACGAAACCATCGAGAAGGTCGACCGGGCCGGGCAGCTGGCCCTGATCGCTGCCGCGGCGGAAGAGGGCGTGGAGCGATTCGTCTACGTCTCCTTCTCGGGCGCCATCGGCAAGGACGATCCCCTCACGCTGGCCAAGCGGGCCGTGGAGCGGACCCTGAAACACAGCGGCATGAGCTGGACCGTGCTACGCCCGTCGTATTTCATGGAATCCTGGCTCGCTCCCGAGCTCGGTTTCGACCACGCCGCCGGGCGGGTGCGAATATTCGGTGATGGGGAGAAGCCCATCAGCTGGATCAGCCTGGAGGACGTGGCGAGGTTCGCCGCCGAGGCCGTGGACAGCGAGGAAGCCCGCAACGCCGTTCTGGAACTGGGCGGGCCGGAGGCCCTGACGCCACTGGAAGCGGTACGGGTTTTCGAGCAGGTCACGGGCCGGCAGTTCGAGGTGGAGCACGTTCCGGTGGACTCGCGCCCTTCGCCACCCCGCCCCGGAACCGATTCCCGGGAAGCCAGCATCGCCGCGCTGATACGCGCCTATGCCGCGGGAGATGTCATCCCCATGGAGGACATGCTGGACCGTTTCGACCTGGAACTGACCAGCGTCGAGCAATACGCGCGCCGGGTCGCCGGCGCATCTCCCTGACGGCATACCGGAGCATCAGCATGGAACAGGGACCCTCAGTCCCCCCGGCGGACCGGCCGGGGAGCGCTCCCGCGGTCCTGCCCCAGGGATCTCTCTGCAGCTCACCGGAGCCGGCGTTCGGCGTCATCCACGAGGCCCTGGGCGCGGAGCTGGAGGCCCACGGCCTGGCCGTGGTTCCCGGATTCCTGTCGCCCGCCGAGGTGGGCTTGCTGCGCAGTTGCGCGGCGGCGACCCGCGCCGGCGGCCGGTTCCGGCCCGCCGGAGTGGGCCGCGGACCGTCCTTCCGGATACGGCCCGAGGTGCGGGGCGACGAGGTGTACTGGCTGGATGCCGGACGTGACGGCCATGCCGTCTCGGCCTGGATGGCCCGCATGGAAGGTTTGCGCGCGGCCATCAACGCCCGTCTTTTCCTGGGGCTGTTCGGCTACGAGGCCCATTTCAGCCACTACCCGCCTGGCGCGTCATACCAGATCCACCTGGACCGGTTCGCGGATGCGCCGCTGCGCACCCTTTCCGTGGTGCTCTACCTGAACAGGAACTGGCGATCCGGGGACGACGGCAGGCTCCGGATCTACCTGGAACGAGCCGGCTGCAGGCCCTGGCGGGACGTGATGCCTGCCGGAGGCACCCTGGTCGCCTTCCTGAGCGACAGGTTTCCCCACGAGGTGCTGCCGGCGGCTCGCAGCCGCTGGAGCCTCACCGGCTGGTTTACGCGCCGTCCCTGAGCGGGGCGGCATCGGGGCGGGTGTTCAGCCGGGCTTCCGCCCGGCGACCAGGCTGGCCGCCAGGTCCACGGCTTCGCTGGCAGACTCCGCATAGCCGTCGGCGCCAAGGGTCTTCCAGAGTTCGGGTTGGTCCCCGAATGCCAGGCCGCCCACCATGACCTTCACGTCGCGGTTCTCGAGGCGCCGCACGGAGGCCGTGGCGGCGCCGACATGCTCCAGCTGGGTCGGGAGCGCAGCTGACAGCACCAGCAGATCGCCTTCGAAGTACTGGACGGCGGCGGACAGCTCCGAGGCCGGCACGTCGGCGCCCAGGTAGATGGAGCGCCAGCCCGCGATCTCGAGGAAGTCCGCGATGACGCGAATCCCGATGTCATGGGCGTTGCCGAGGACCGAGGCGCAGACGGCGGTGTAGCCATTGGCTTCCGCGCGAGGAGCGCGGTGGGCGAGCAGGCTCATGAGCCGCTGTGTGGTGTGCGTGACCAGGTGCTCCTCGGCGATCCCCAGTTCACCCGCATGCCACAGCCGCCCCAGCTCCCGCTGGGCCGGCATGAGGACGTCCACGTAGGCGCTCTCGACACTGAGTCCGTGGTCCAGCTGCCCGAGGACCAGGTCGATGCCCGCCCGGCTGTCGCCTTCCAGGACGGCAGTAATGTACTTCAGGGCCAGCTGGCCTGTGGGCGTGCCCGGGTCGAGAACCATTTCGGACCTGGGGCCGCTGCCCTCCAGGGCTTCCAGGGCCAGCGCCAGCGTCTGCCCGACGGGTTTTCGCGAGGCTTCAGGCAATTCTTCCTGGAGCACCGCCGCCAGTGCCTCCAGGCTCGCCTGCAGGTCCTCGACGGGAATCTCCCGCGCCCGGAATGCGCTTTCCGTCCAGAGCACACGGCCGGCGAAGACCCGGGGCGCGCCCAGCTTCAGCGCGGCGGCCAGTTCTACCACTCGCTGGGCCAGTGCGGACTTCCAGGCGCTCAGGGCATCGGGCCCGAATCGCTCCGCGACCTCAGGGTGCTGTTCCAGCAGCCGCCGGGCGGCCAGGGAAGCGTAGCCGGCTGCGCTGACTTCCAGCAGCTCTGCGGTGAACGGGTCTTTCGAACTCAAGGGCTGGCTCCGGTTGGGCGGTATGCGTTGGACAGGATCTGGTTATCGGGCTTTCGGTCAGCGCAGGAGAATGGTTCCACCTGGATCGTGGAGTGGCTGATGCCGAAACGGTTCACGAGCACGGACTTTACCTGTTCGAGCACCGTCGCGCAGTCCGATTCCGGCCCCACTGAGACATGCAGGGTGAGCACGGGATCGTCGGGAGTGAGGGACCACAGGTGCACGTGATGGATGTCGCGGGCCTCCGGCACCGCCTCTACCAGCGTCTTTCGGATCACCTCTACGTCGTGGCCCACCGGGGTGCCTTCCAGCAGGATGTGCCCGGACTCCCGGACGACGAACCAGGCACTTCTCAGGATCAGCAGGCCCACCAGTACCGACAGCAGGGGGTCGATAGCCATCCAGCCCGTTGTGAGGATGACGCCGGCGGCCAGGATCGCGGCCGCGGAACCCAGCATGTCGCCCACGTTCAGGTTGCCGCCCCTGCCGCGAAGGATGAACCAGGCCGCGACGTTGACCACGAGTCCGGCCGTTGCGACGGCCAGCATCAGTCCGCCTTTCACCGGAGGCGGCGACACCAGCCGGGTGGCCGCCTCGTAGAAGATCCATCCCACGACGCCGAAGAAGGCGACCCCGTTGACGAAGGCCGCGAGGATCTGCAGCCGCTGATAGCCGTAGGAGCGGAGCGTGTCCGCCGGCCGCCGGGACAGTCGCGCGGCCACCCACGCCATGGCCAGGGCCGCCGTATCCGTGAGCATGTGAGCGGCGTCGGCGAGCAGGGCCAGCGAGCCGGAGAGGATGCCGCCGATGACCTCCGCCACCAGGAAGCCACCGGTGAGCAGCATGGCCCACTTCAGGCGCGTCTCGTCAGTGTGGGCGTGGTCGTGGTGGTGCCCGTGCATGAGTCGGATCGAGTGGGTGAACCATCATTATAACGGGCCGCCAACGGGCCCCACGTGGCCACGGGAGGGGCCATTGAGTTAAATTTCAAGCCTTCGCGGCCCCCCGCCAACGCATGCCGCCCTGGCGCCGGCCGTCCGGTCCACGTCGCCGGCCCGAGGCCGATTCCGCAGCATCTGCGCACCGACCGCCACCGAGGAGAAACGCCCCATGACCCATTCCGCGAGCGCCGGGCCCGAGCACGTGTTCGCTCACTACCCGGACCACCTGGAAACCCTCGCGGCCCGGTACGGGGCTGCGCTGGAGGGGCTGCCTTTCGACGGGGTGGCCGTCTATTCGGGAAATCCGGTCATGGTGTTCCGGGACGACCGGGCCCATCCCTTCGAGTCGGCGCCCTTTTACCGGCAGTGGATTCCGGTATCCGATCACGCGGGCAGCTTTGTTCTGGTCCGTCCGGGCGAAAAGCCCTTCCTTCTGCTGCAGCTGCCCGACGACTACTGGCACTCCGTGCCGGAGGCGCCGGTGGGCGAGTGGACGCGGCATTTCGAGATCCGCATCGCCGGCTCTGCCGAGGAGATCCGGGCCCTGATGCCGCGCAAGCTCGAGCGGTGGGCCCTGTTGGGGCCGCCGGACGGGGAAGTGGCCGGGTGGACCTTCGGCGAGGTCAATCCCGGGGCGCTCGTGACGTCCCTCGAGTTCGACCGGCGCCGGAAGACCGCCTACGAGGCGGCCTGCATCGCCCGGGCCAACCGCGTGGCGGCCCGGGGGCACCTGGCGGCCCGGCGGGCTTTCCTGGACGGCGCGAGCGAGTTCCAGATCCATCTGGCCTACCTTGATGCCACGTCACACGGCGAGGGGCAGCTGCCCTACGAGAACATCATCGCCCTGAACGAGCACGGCGCGACGCTGCACTACGGGCGCCTCGACCGGGAGTCGCCTGAGGACTCCCGCAGCTTTCTCATCGACGCCGGCGCGACATTCAACGGCTACGCTGCCGACATTACGCGCACCTGGCCGGCCTCTGGCGAGACGGCCTTCGGAGAACTGGTCGCCGCCATGGACCAGGCCCAGCAATCCCTCGCGGCCGCCGTTCGCGCGGGGGTTTCCTACGTGGGACTGCACGAGGAGGCGCAGCTGGCCGTCGCCCGGCTGCTGAAGGACTTCGGCCTGGTGGACATGGCGCCCGAGGACATGGTGCAGCGGCGGGTCAGCAGGACCTTCCTTCCCCACGGCCTGGGTCACCACCTGGGCCTGCAGGTGCACGACACCGGCGGCAAGATGGCCGGCCCGGGCGGTGCCGCCATTCCCCAGCCGGAAGCCTGGCCCTACCTGCGGAACCTGCGGGACGTGGAGGAAGGCAACGTGCTCACCGTGGAACCGGGGCTGTACTTCATCGATTCCCTCCTGGAGGAACTGCGGGCCTCGCCGGAAGGCCGGCACGTGCACTGGGACGCCGTCGAGCGGTTCCGCCCCTACGGCGGCGTGCGTATCGAAGACGACGTGTGGGTGTCCCCCGACGGCGCCCGGAACCTCTCCCGGGAAGCCTTCGCGGAAATCGGCGGGCCTTGAATATCTTCGCGGGATCCGTGCCCCCGCCCGGCTCGGAACACGCCGAGACCCTTGCCGAGGGGAGCGGCGTGACCGTGCGGCGCATTACCTCCCTGGACCACGCAACCCCGTCCGGGCAATGGTACGAACAGGCCGAGCGCGAGTGGGTGGCCCTGCTGTCCGGCAGCGCCGTGGTCGAGTTCGCCGACGGCGAGCGTGCTGCGCTCTGGCCCGGGGAGTGGCTCGACATCCCGCCGGGTCGGCGGCACCGCATCGCGCGCACCTCGGCCGACCAGCCGACGGTCTGGCTGGCCGTGCATTTCCCCGCCGACAGGTCGTCGGCCAGGGGCTAGGGTCGTCCGCCAGAGCCGGCCCGGCGCTCTTCCTCGGCACTCTCGGCCACGTAGCGACGCATCATCATCGCCTGCTGCAGACGACCCTTGCGGACGTAGCTTTCGTAGAGAATGTCCCGCATGAACTCCAGCAGGACGCCGGCCTGGGTCGGGGTGAGAAGCGGCATGCCCTCGCGCCCCGGATCGCTGTCGAACAGTACCCGCCGGATGACGTTGAAGGTGTCGTCGTCCACTTCCGCCAAGTCGCGGATCTCGTTGCACTGCTCGAAGATGCGCATCTTTCCGGTCTCGCCAAGGTCGGCGAAGACCCGGTGGATGGTCCGCCGGCACATGGAGGCGAACGCGTTGACCGCGTTCATGCTGAAGCAGTCGAGGGCCTCCCGGAACAGGACCTCGGTGTCTTCCGGCAGGTAGGTGAAATCGAACTGCTCCCGGGGTCGCTCCACCTCGATGAAGTTCGACGACAGTTCGATCCGGTCGTCCCCGTAGCCCTTGACCGGGAACCGAAGGAAGACCGCCGCGTTGCAGCTGTCGCACCGGTAGACCAGTCCCGTTTCCGAAGGCTTGTAGCGGGCCAGCTGCTCGAAGTCCGGCACCGCCACCGGCGTCATGTGGGAAAAGACGCCGCAGTCGGGACAGGTGAGCGCGAAGTGTTGCCCGTGGTCGTGGTGCAGTTGATTGTTCTTATCCACGTACAGTGGCATCCGGAGTCCCCCAATGATGCCGTGTTTAGAATTGTTGTTAGGTCCGGAGTGTAGCTCACACTCCGGGGCCGCTGCCAATAGTCCGGTTATGTAAAAACAATATCTTGCGTTAACCGGCGGCGGGGCCAGGGGGTGCGATCTCCCGGTCGTCGAAGGCGCCCCGGACGACCATGGCGGACAGTCCGTCGATCGCCCGGTCGAGGCGGTGGTCGCCCCGGACCAGCGGAGCGGTCTCCCGGAGACGCGCGTGGGCGATCTCCAGCCCGGGGGTGGTCCTCAAGGGGCGCTGGTCGTCGATGGCCCGGGCTGCAGCGAGGAGTTCCACCGCCAGCACGCGGGCCGTGTTGCCGCAGGCGGACAGCAGCTTCAGTCCCGCCCAGGGCGCCATGCTCACGTGGTCCTCCTGGCCGGCGGAGGTGGGAATGCTGTCCACCGAGGCGGGATGCGCCAGGGCCTTGTTCTCTGACGCCAGCGCGGCGGCGGTGACGTGGGCGATCATGTAACCCGACTCCACGCCGGGCTCGGTGGTGAGGAACATGTTCAGGTTCGGATTGACGCGCCTGACCAGCAGGTCGGTGCGGCGCTCGGAGATGCTGCCCAGTTCCGCCACGGCGATGGCCATAAAGTCGCTGACGAAGGCCACGGGCTCGGCGTGGAAGTTCCCCCCGGAAAGCACGTCGCCGTCGAAGATGAGCGGGTTGTCGGAGACGCCGTTGGCCTCGGCCTGGAGAATATTCCCGGCATGGGCAAGAGTATCCGCGACGGCGCCGAGCACCTGGGGCATGCAGCGCACCGCGTACGGGTCCTGGACCCGGTCGCAGTCCACGTGGCTTGCATGGATCTCGCTGGCGGTCAGCAGGGCCCGGAAACGGGATGCCACCTCCGCCTGCCCCGCCAGGCCCCGTGCCTCGTGGATGCGCGCGTCGAAAGGCGCATGGCTGCCGGCCAGTCCCTCCACGCTCATGGCCCCTGCTGTCACGGACGTGCCGAGCAGGCGTCCGGCAAGGCGCCAGCCCTCGATGGCCAGGGCCGTGCTCACCTGGGTGCCGTTGAGCAGGGCCAGGCCCTCCTTGGCTTCCAGTTCCACGGCCCCCAGGCCCGCTGCGGCCATCACCGCCGGTCCCTGCAGGCACTCGTCGCCCCTGCGGGCCTCGCCTTCGCCGATCAGGGCCAGGGCCAGGTGGGCGAGGGGCGCCAGGTCGCCGGAAGCGCCGACGGACCCGCGCGACGGGATAACGGGAAGCACGTCGGCCTCCAGCAGCGCCAGCAGGGCGTCCACGACCTCGGCACGGATGCCGGAATGGCCACGAGCGAGACTGTTGGCTTTCAGCAGCAAGACCCGCCTGACCACCTCCGGGGGCAGGGGGTCGCCAGTCCCGCAGGCGTGACTGCGAACCAGGTTGTACTGGAGGCGCCGGACCTGCTCTGCCGAGATGCGGCGGTTGGCGAAAGCCCCGAACCCGGTGTTGATCCCGTAGCTGACGCGCCCCGTCTCCACCACGTCGCGCACGGTGTCCACGGACGCCTGCATGCGGGCACGGGCCCCGCCGTCGAGGCGCAGGCCTGTGACCGGGCCCTCCAGGGCGGCGATGTCCGCCAGCCGAAGGGGTCCGGCGCCGATGTCGGCGAATGCGGTGGAGTCGCTCACAGGGCCTTTCCTCCGACGTAGACCTGATCGGGTTTGAGCGCCCCGAGCTGCCAGGCCAGGAGTCCCGGCCGGTCCAGGTCCCAGACCGCGAAGTCCGCTGGCATTCCGGCTTCCAGCACTCCGCCGGGGCGACCCAGAGCCCTGGCCGCGTGGCGGGTCGCGCCGGCCAGGATTTCCTCGGGCGTGAGCCCGAAGAAGACCCCGGCCATGTGCATGGCCGTGAGCAGGCTCACGACCGGCGAGGAGCCCGGGTTGGCGTCGCTGGCCACCGCCATGGGCACACCGTGCTGCCGGAACAGGTCAACAGGTGGCCGGCGGGTCTCTCGCAGGCAGTACCAGGCGCCGGGCAGCAGGACCGCCACGGTGCCGTGCCTCGCCATTGATGCGGCTGCGGACGCATCGGCGAATTCCAGGTGGTCGCAGGAGACCGCACCGAGGCTCGCGGCGGCGGCGGTCGCCCCGGGGTCCGACAGCTGACCCGTATGGGCCCTCAGGACCAGGCCCGTCCCCCGCGCCTCTTCGAAGAGGCGTTCCATGTCGGCCACGGAGAACGCGATGTCCTCCACGAAGACGTCCACCGCGTCGGCAAGCCCGGACTCGGCAACTGCCGGCAGCATGTTTTCCACGACCTCGTCCAGGTATTCGTCCCGCTGCCGGCCCGGAGGAATCGCGTGGGCGCCCAGGAAAGTGGTGACGATGCGCACCGGCTGCGCCTGGCCCAGGCGTCGGCCGACCCGGAGCATTTTCAGCTCCTGATCCAGGCTGAGGCCGTAGCCGCTCTTGATCTCGACGGTGGTCACCCCCTCGGACGCCAGGGCGGCAAGCCGAGGCATGGCCAGCGCAAGGAGTTCGTCCTCGGAAGCCGCACGGACGGCCCGCACGGTGGACAGGATGCCCCCGCCGGCCCGGGCGATGTCGGCGTAACTCGACCCCGCAGCCCGCATGGCGAACTCGTCCGCCCGGTCGCCGGCCCAGATCAGGTGGGTGTGACAGTCCACCAGCCCCGGCATCACCAGCCGACCACCGAGGTCGCTGGACGGCGCGCCGCGGACGGGTTCGCCCACGGAGCAGATTCTCCCGTCCTCCACGGCGAAGCAGTCGGCCAGGGGCTCACCGTCGGCCGTCGGATAGAATCGAACGTTGTCGAAGAAATGATCGGGCATGGGAATGCCTGCCAGAGTAAGGGCGAGACGGCCGGCCATGGGCGAACTGAGATTCCAGCACATTCTCCTTCCCGAGGGCCTGAAGCGCCACCGCCGGGTGGTCTTCGACGACGGGGGCAGGATCACCGCCGTGGAACGCTGTGCAGCGGAAGGGCCGTTCGACGGATGGCTCGCCCTGCCCGGGATGCCCAACGCCCACAGCCATGCCTTCCAGCGAGCGCTGGTGGGCCAGGGGGAGCGGGCGGCAGGGGAGGATTCCTTCTGGAGCTGGCGGGAGGCGATGTACGGGCTGGCGGCCGCTGTCACGCCGGAGGACCTGGAAATCATCGCTCGCCGCGCCTACCGGGAGATGCTGGCCGCCGGCTTCACTTCCGTGGCCGAGTTCCACTACCTGCATCACGGCGTCGACGGCAGCCGGGGCAGCGAGTGCGCGGCGGCCGTGATGGAAGCCGCCCGCGCCGCCGGCATCCGCCTGGCGCTTGTCCCGGTGCTGTACGCCCGCGGTGGTTTCGGCGAGCCTCCCGGGCCGCGCCAGTCGCGGTTCGTCCACGACACCCTGGACGAGTTCATCGCTTACGCTGGCGGGTTGCCCGAGGCGCCGGCCGGACTGGGGGCCCACTCCCTCCGGGCCGTGCCCCCGGAGTGGCTGACGGACCTGGCTGCCGTCGCCGGGACGATCTGCGGCAGCCAGGCGCCGATCCACATCCACGTGGCCGAGCAGCCTGGAGAGGTGGAGGCCTGCCGCGAGGCTACCGGGCTGACGCCCGTACAGTGCCTGGCAGAGGCGGTAGAGCTGGATTCCCGGTGGGTCCTGATTCACGGCACTCACGCCGATGCTGCCGAGCAGGCCACGCTTGCTGGCAGCGGCGCGACCCTTGTGATCTGCCCGCTGACGGAAGCCTACCTGGGAGACGGCCTGTTCCCCGCGGCGGAGTTTGCCGGGGCCGGCGGTCGGCTTGCCCTCGGGTCCGACAGCAATGTGCGCATCGACGCCGTGGCCGAGCTGCGCTGGCTGGAGTACGGCCAGCGGCTGCTCACTGGCCGCCGGGCCTGTTTCGCCGACGACCGGGGGCTGGGCGCAGCCCTGTGGTCGAGGCTGGCCGGTGGCGGATCAGCGCCGCTCGGGCTGGCCGTCGGCAGTATCGCCACCGGGCATTTCGCCGATCTTGTGAGCGTTGACCCTGGTGCTTCCATCCTCGAAGGCGTAGCAGGTGCACAGGGGGCTCTTGACGCCCTGGTGACGTCCGGAGATCGCGGCTGCCTGAAGCGCACGTGGGTCGGCGGCGCGGAAGCGGTCCCGTTCGGCGAGCCCGGCTACGGGGGTGTGGCCCGGCGGCTGGCCGGTGGCTCGAGGTCGGGACCCTGAGCCGGCCGCTTCCCTACGGCCTGAGGCCGCCTGCGGGCACGCCGGTGCCGCTGGTGGTCAGTATCCCCCATACGGGCACCTGGCTGCCCGGGGACGTCCGGGACGCCCTGGCTTCGCCGGCCATGGCCGCCCAGCCCATGACGGACTGGCATCTTCACCGGCTCTACGACTTCCTGCCGTCCCTCGGCGCCACGACGATTTTCGCCACGGGGAGCCGGTTCCTGGTGGACCTGAACCGCCCGCCCGAGCCCCGGCCGCTCTATCCCGGCCGGTTCGAAACGGGCCTGGTTCCCCTGGAGACCTTCACCGGCGAGAAGGTGTTCAGCGAGCCGCCCGACGCGGCAACCGTGAACCGTCGACGGGAGCAGTGGCACGCGCCCTACCATGGTCGTCTCCAGGCGCTGCTGGACGAGACCCGGGAACGGTTTGGCCGGGTGGTGCTCGTGGACGCCCACAGCGTGGCGTCGGGCCCCAACCGGCTCCACGCCGTCCTGGAGGACGAGATTTACCTGGGAGACCGGGACGGCGCCAGCTGCGAGATGTGGCTGAGACAGCACCTGGCCGACGCCTTCCGCGAGGAAGGCCTCCGCGTGGCCGTGAATGCGCCCTACAAGGGGGGCTACATCACCGACCACTACGGCAGCCAGCCCGGGGTCGACGCCATACAGATCGAGATGGCCCAGCGGGTTTACATGGACGAAAGCGAACCGGAATCGGCCCCGGAGAAGCCCCGTTTCAGCGAGGCCCGGAGCATGCTCCGGCGGGTGCTGTCCGGACTGGCGGACGCCCTCGACTAGAGGACGCCCGCCACCGGGGGTTCAGCTGGCGGGCTTGATGAACTTCAGCGTCATGCGGTCACTTTCGCCGATGGCCAGATATTTTTCCCTGTCTTCTTCGCCCAGGCGCAGCACCGGGGGCAGTGTCCAGACGCCCTTGGCGTAGTCCGCCGTGTCCTTAGGGTTGGCATTGATCTCCGACGTCCCGGCCAGCTCGAAACCCGCGGCCCTGGCGCGCTCGATCACGAAGGGCTGGGGCAGGTAGCCGGCAGAGGCGTCCGCCAGCGCAACGCCCTCCGGGGCACGATGCTGTACGACGCCGAGGACGCCGCCCGGCTTCAGCGCCTCGTAGGCATCGGCGAGGAAGCTGTCCAGCGTGCCGTCCCGCTGCATGCCGTGCAGGCCCCGGAAGGTCAGGACCATGTCGGCCCGGCCGGGCTCGCCCAGGCTGCTGGTCGCGGGATCGTAGGCGATAACGTTCACCTGGTCGTAGACCTTTGGCTCGGCAGCGAGTTTGGCCACGTAGTCCCGGTGGGACTGGTTGCGGTAGTCCGAGCTGGTGTTCTCACCGTAGTGGGCCGCGACCAGGCGGCCGGAATCCCGCAGGGCAGGGGCCAGGATCTCCGTGTACCAGCCGCCGCCGGGGAAGATCTCGATGACCGTGAAATCGGGGCGGAAGCCGAAGAACGCCAGGGTCTGTTCCGGATGCCGCCACTGGTCCCTCGCCCGGTTGGCCTCGGAGCGGTGCTGTCCGGCGACGGCATCACCCACCGGGTCGTGGTGGTCTGCGGCGGCCGGCGCCGCGCCGAGGGTCAGGCAGAGGGCGGCAAGCAGGGGAGAGGTCAGGCGGATCAGGGACATGGCGGATACTCCTGGGTTTTTCGAGGCGCGAAATATATCAGGTCGGGGGCGCCGGTCCGGCGCGCAATGCTTGTGTTCGCAGGCCGGCATGAAGGAAGATTCGCGCCCCATGGCTATACCGACCTTTCCGGCCAGGCTGGCCTGGCGCCGCAACGTTACCCCCCATGTCCTTCACCTCGGCCTGCGCCGGGCCGACGGCGTACCCCTGGATTTCGTCGCCGGCCAGTTCGTGAACATCCATTTCGATACCCCGGACGGCGGGACGCACCGCAGCTACAGCATTGCGAACCCCCCGGGCGAGAGCGACGTGTTCGAGATTGCCATGTCCCCGGTGCCCGGCGGACTGGCCACGGAAACCCTGTCCGCGCTGGAGCCGGGGGATGAAATCCCGGTCAGCGGTCCCTACGGTCGCTTCATCCTCCGGGACGACGCCCCCTGCCGGTACGTGCTCGTCGGTACCGGCACGGGCATCACGCCTTACCGGGCCATGCTCCCGGAACTGCGCAGGCGGATGGAGCACGACTACTCGGTGCACGTGCTTCTCGGCGTCTGGGGTCGCACCGAAGCGCTGTTCGGCGAAGACTTCGTCGCCGCGGCCGCGGAGCATCCGGCCTTCGGTTACACCGCCTGCTACAGCCGGGAGAAGCTGGCCGACCTGGCGGACTGGGAAAGGCAGGGATACGTCCAGGCTGCCTACGACAATCTCCGGCTGGACCCGGACCGGGACATCGTCTACCTGTGCGGCAACCCGGCGATGATCGACGAGTCGGTGGAAATTCTGAAAGGCCGGGGATTCGATCTGAAGCGGCTTCGGCGGGAGAAATACGTCTCGGCGCGTCCCGCCCGCTAGGTCGACACCATCGGCCGCAGATGGAAGGCTGGCGCCCGGAGCCGGCCTTGCCGCCGGCTCTTCACGTCGGTGATCCAGGCGGGGAATTCCCCTGCCAGATAGCACAACGTGCGATGCCGGGGCCGGCGACGCTTCCGGCCGCAGGCGTGGCACCACTTGCCTGCCAGGGCTGTCCCGGTGCGTTCGCGGGCTTCCACGCCAATGGCGGCGACGCCGAGGTCCCTCAGGCGGCGATGCGCTTGTAGCGGATCCGGTGGGGCCGGGCGGCGTCTTCGCCCTTGCGCCGCTTCAGGTCGGCCTCGTAGTCCGCGTAGTTGCCCTCGAACCAGACAACCTCGCTGTCGCCCTCGAAGGCCAGGATGTGGGTTGCGATCCGGTCCAGGAACCAGCGGTCATGGGAGATCACCACCGCGCAGCCGGGGAATTCCAGCAGCGCGTCTTCGAGGGCCCGCAGGGTTTCCACGTCCAGGTCGTTGGTGGGTTCGTCCAGCAGCAGCAGATTGCCCCCGGAGCGCAGCAGCTTGGCCAGGTGTACCCGGTTGCGCTCGCCCCCGGAGAGATCGCCTACCCGCTTTTGCTGGTCGGAGCCCTTGAAGTTGAATCGGCCGACGTAGGCGCGGGACGCAGTCTCGTAGTTGCCGACGCGGATGATGTCCTGCCCGTCGGAGATTTCCTCCCAGACGGTCTTGTCGGGATCCAGGTCGTCCCGGCTCTGGTCCACGTAAGCCAGCTCTACCGTGTCGCCGACCCGGATGTCCCCGCTGTCCGGCTGCTCCTGGCCCACGATCATGCGGAACAGGGTGGTCTTGCCCGCACCGTTGGGGCCGATGACGCCGACGATGCCGCCCCTGGGGAGGGAGAAGGAGAGATCGTCGATGAGAAGACGGTCACCGAACCCCTTGGTCAGGCCACTGGCCTCGATCACCAGGTCCCCGAGACGCGGACCCGGCGGAATGTAGATCTCGTTGGTCTCGTTGCGGGACTGGTACTCCCGGGAGGACAGTTCCTCGAACCGGGACAGGCGGGCCTTGGCCTTGGCGTGACGCCCCTTCGGATTGGACCGCACCCACTCCAGTTCCTGCTTCATGGACCTGATGTGAGCGGCCTCCGCCTTCGCCTCCTGTTCCAGCCGCTGCTCCTTCTGCTCAAGCCAGGAGGAGTAGTTGCCCTTCCAGGGAATGCCGTGGCCCCGGTCCAGTTCCAGGATCCAGCCGGCCACGTTGTCCAGGAAATAACGATCGTGGGTCACGGCGATGACGGTGCCTGCGTAGTCGTCCAGGAAATGCTCCAGCCACGCCACGGACTCGGCGTCCAGGTGGTTGGTGGGCTCGTCCAGCAGGATCATGTCCGGGCGGGACAGGAGTAGCCGGCACAGCGCGACGCGGCGGCGCTCGCCGCCGGAGAGCTTCTTCACGTCCGCCTCCCACGGCGGCAGGCGCAGGGAGTCGGCGGCAAGCTCCAGCATCCGGTCGAGCTCGTGGCCGTCGGCGGCCTGGATGACGTTCTCCAGCCTGGCCTGTTCTTTCGCCAGAGCATCGAAGTCCGCGTCCGGCTCTGCATAGGCCGCATACACCTCGTCCAGCCGGGACAGGGCGTTCTTCACCTCGGCCACGGCCTCCTCGACGTTGCCCCGGACGTCCTTCTCCGGATCGAGGTAGGGCTCCTGTGGCAGATAGCCAATCTTGATCCCGGGCTGCGGCCGGGCCTCGCCCTCGATGTCGGTGTCCAGTCCCGCCATGATTTTCAGGAGCGTGGACTTTCCGGCGCCGTTTAAGCCCAGCACGCCGATCTTGGCGCCGGGAAAGAAGGACAGTGAGATGTCGCGCAGGATGTAGCGCTTCGGCGGTACCACCTTCGCAACGCGGTTCATGGAGTAGATGTACTGCGCCATGGATCCTCTGTATCGGGCGATGACTGGCTGAAAGGGCGCGGGATTATCGGTGATGCCGGACTCTGACTCCATAGCAACTGTTGCACCGCAGGATTGGCCCGGAACCGCAGGAAAGGTATAAAAATGGGATAACGTTCCAAAGAACAACGGCTTGGGGGAGTTATGTTAAGTCGACCGTTGGTGGCCGCACTGGCTGCCGTTTTTCTGTTTTCGGTGTCCGCATCGGTTTCGGCCAAGGAAGCCGCAGCGGATGGCAACACGATCTCAGCGCCAGGCCTGAGCGCTCCGGCCACCGTCTACCGCGATGCGGAGGGTATTGCCCGCATCGAGGCAGGCAGTGCCGAGGACCTGTATTTCGTAACCGGCTGGATACACGCCCAGGACCGGCTGTTCCAGATGGACCTGACCCGGCGCCAGCCCAGCGGCACCCTGGCTGAACTTTTCGGGAAGTCGTCTCTGCCCGGCGATGTGGAGGCCCGTACGATCGGGCTGCGCCGCGCGGCGGAACGGTCCTGGGACGCCATCAGCGAGGAGGGCCGGGAGGCCCTGACCGCTTACGCCGCAGGCGTCAACGCCTGGGTCGCGGCGAACACCCTGCCGCCGGAGTACGGGCTCCTGGGTATCAGCACTTTCGAGCCATGGACAGAGATTGACTCCCTGGTCATCGGGGCTGCCATTGCGTTCAGCTTGTCGTTCGACCTGGACACCGGGCTGACCGAGGACTTCGGGGCCTACCTCGCGACCCTGGGCGCCGACGGTGCTGCATTGTTCCAGCTGGACGTTTTCCGCTCCGCTCCCTTCGACTGCGCTTCAACAGTGCCGGATGCGACCGGCGCCTACCCCTTCGAGCCGTTGCCTTCGGCTTTCCCGCCGCCGGTCGCGGCCTACGAGGCCGGTCGATGTCCGTTGCCGGACGTACAGCCGGGCAAGGGCAGCGGCAAACAGCCCACCGCCGGCAAGTCCGCCGGTGCCGGTATGCCGGCGGGCAAGCCTGACATGGCACTGCTTAAGGAACTGGCCGGGAAGGCGGCAGCCAGCCTGCGTCGCTCCGACTTCATCCGCTACCGGCTGGATGCGGACGGCACCATCGGTTCCAACGAGTGGGGCGTGACCCGGGCCCTGGGCTCCAACGCGCGGCCGGTCATCGCCAACGATCCCCACCTGGCCCTGAACACGCCTTCGACCTTCTATCCAATGGGCCAGATTGCCCCAGGGCTTGACGTGTTCGGCTCCGGCTTCGCCGGTGTGCCCTTCGTCGTGCTCGGCATGAACAAGCACATCCAGTGGGGCGCCACGACCAACCCCATGGACGTGACCGACACCTACTTCGAGTTGCTCCAGGTTGACGCGACCGGTCGGCCGTTGTGCACCCGCTTCCAGGACACCTGTGAGCCGGTGGAGCTGATTCCGGAGGAGTTCTTCTTCAATAATTTTGCAGGCGGGCTTTCCCAGGCGACGCCCGCTGACGGCGTGCCGCCATTCACGATCATCGTGCCTCGCCGCAACAACGGTCCGATCATCGCCACGGTGGGTGGTGCCGACGCCAGCGGGCTGGTGCCCGCGCTGTCGGTGCAGTACACCGGTTTCAGCCCGTCCCGGATTCTGGATACCTTCCGGCTTTGGAACGAGGCCCGGAACCTCAAGGAGTTCAAGGAGGGACTGCGCTTCTTCGACGTCGGATCCCAGAACTGGGTCTACGCCGACAAGGCGGGCAACACCGCCTATTTCACCAGTGCGGAGATGCCGATCCGTTCCGATCTGCAGCAGGGCTTCGTCGCGCCCGCCCAGGCGGGACCGCTGGCCGGAATCCCGACGCCTCCCTGGTTCATCCGCGACGGCGTCAGCGGTGTTCACGAGTGGCTGCCGGTGCAGGATCCGCAACCGGGACAGGCAGTTCCCTACGAGATCCTTGCCGAAGACGAGATGCCGCAGGCGGTGAATCCGCCGGCGGGTTACTTCGTTAATGCGAACAACGATCCGGCGGGCACCGTGCTGGACAATGACCCGCTCAATCAGCTGCGCCGGGGTGGCGCGGGCATTTACTACCTGAACCCGGGTTATGCGGATGGCTTGCGGGCCGGGACCATTACGTTACGGCTGCGAGAGAAGATCGCCGATGCGGGGGAGGTCAGCTTCGATGACATGCAGGCGATCCAGGCCGACGTGTCGCTGTACGACGCCCGGTATTTCGTCCCCCTGATCGTCCAGGCCTTTGCAGGCGGCGGGTCCAGCGGCGTGCCCGAGCTTGACGCTCTGCGCGCCGACCCGCGGATCGGCGAGGCCGTGGGCCGACTGGCGGAATGGGACTTCACGACGCCCACGGGCATCCAGGGAGGCTACGACGCCGGTGACCCGGCGGTGCTTCCCGGCGCATTGCCGGAACCGGATGAAACCGAGATCGCAAACAGCGTCGCGGCAACCCTGTTCAGCGTCTGGCGGGGGCAGGCCATTCGCCAGATCATCGACGCCAGCCTGGGCGGCCTTCCGACGCCGGGCAGCGGCCAGGCCATCTCCGCCCTGCGGCACGTGTTCGACACGTTCGCGCTCACCGGCGGCCGGGGCCTGTCGGGCGTGGTGGACTTCTTTGCCGTTCCCGGCGTTGCCGATCCTTCCGCCCGGCGCGACATCAAGGTGCTCGCAGCGCTGTCCTCTGCGCTGGACCGCCTGTCCGGGGCGCCCTTCGAGCCGGCTTTTGCGAACTCCACCGATCAGGATGACTATCGCTGGGGCAAGCTTCACCGGATCACGTTCGATCATCCCTTCGTGCCCGCTTTCAGCATCCCACCGGCCCTTGGGGCCTTCCCCCCGTCCGTGCCCGGGCTGGACGGGATCGCCACCGACGGCGGTTTCGGCGTCGTGGACGCGTCCTCCCACAGCGCGCGGGCGGACGACTGGAGCGACTTCCGCTTCGGCAGCGGTCCGGTCCGGCGCTACGTCGGCGAGCCCGCCTCTGCCTATAACAGCCGGGCGGAGTCCGTCTGGGCCGGTGGCACCAGCGGTGTGCCGGGCAGCCCCTACTATTTCAACCTGCTGCCCTACTGGCTGAGTAACCAGGCGCTGCCGGTGGTCCTGAAAGCCTCCGAGGTCCGTTCAGGTGCTTCCGAGATTCTCCGCTTCCTTCCCTGAGCGGATTGCCGACGGTTGAGTCTTGCCGGCGCCCGCCCCGTGCGAACGGGGCGGGCGCTGGGCTATGCTGAGGGCTGGTGATTACGGGGGCGGCATGTTTCCGAAGCGCAAGCGACCCAGTGGTGTCCACATCATGGCGGGCGAGGCCATCGCGGCCTACGGGTTTGGCGAGGGCCATCCCTTCGGCCCGGACCGCCATGACGTGTTTCTGCGCAGCCTGAGGGAGCGGGACATCGAGCACCGGGTGCATATCGAGGATGAGATCCATCCCGCGGGTCGCGCTGAACTCGAGCTGTTCCACACGCCGACCCACGTCCGCTTTATCGAGCGCATGTCCCAGGAAGGCATAGGTTTCCTGGACGAGGGGGACACCCCCGCTTTCCCCGGGGTGTATCACACGGCCTCCAGCGTCGTGGGCGCCACCCTGCGGGCCGGCGAGATGCTGATGGCCGGCGAGGCCCGCCGGACCTTCGTGCCCATCGCCGGCCTCCATCACGCCGGCCGTGACCGGACGTCCGGGTTCTGCGTGTTCAACGATATCGGCGTGCTGGTGGAGGTGCTCAGGCGCGACCACGGCATACGCCGGATCGCCTACGTGGACATCGATGCCCACCACGGCGACGGGGTGTATTACGGGTTCGCTTCCGATCCCGACCTGATCTACGTGGATATCCACGAAGACGGTCGTTTCCTCTTCCCGGGGACCGGCCACGCGGATGAAACCGGGGTGGGCCCAGGTGAGGGCACCAAGCTGAACATCCCGCTGCACCCGGGTGCGGATGACAGCGATTTCTGCGCCGCCTGGGAGCAGGCCGAGGAGTTACTGTAAGACGCCCGACCGGATTTCTTCATCTTCGTCGCCGGCGCCGACAGCCTCGCCGGCGATCCCCTGACGCACCTGCAGTACAGCGAGGAAGCCCACGGCCGGGCGGCCAGGGCCCTGTGCCGTCTGGCGGATCAGCACGCCGGGGGGCGGGTCCTGGGCCTGGGCGGCGGCGGCTACAACCGCCGCAACCTGGGTCTGGCGTGGAGCCGGGTAGTCGCCGAGTTCATCGGCGACGACTGAGTCACCCGACGCTGCATCGCGGCCCCGCCATGCACCCGGGGCTGCGCTAAAATACCGTTTTGCCCACGCCTGACCCCCGGGAGTCCCCCAGATGTTCAGCCCCGACATGACCATCGCCGGCTTCGACGACGAACTGTTCGAGGCGATGCAGGCCGAGCGCCGCCGCCAGGAAGAGCACGTCGAGCTTATTGCCTCCGAGAACTATGCCAGCCCGCGGGTGCTGGAGGCGCAGGGGTCGGTGCTGACCAACAAGTACGCCGAGGGCTATCCCGGGCGGCGCTACTACGGCGGCTGCGAACACGTGGACCGGGCCGAGGAGCTGGCCATCGAGCGGGCCCGGGAGCTTTTCGGCGCCCATTACGCCAACGTCCAGCCCCACTCCGGTTCCCAGGCCAACGTCGCCGCCTTCATGGCATTGCTGGAGCCCGGCGATCGCATCCTGGGGATGAGCCTTGCCCATGGCGGGCACCTGACCCACGGGGCGAAGGTGAACTTCTCCGGCCGGATCTACGAGGCATCCCAGTACGGCATCGACGAGTCCACCGGTGAGATCGACTACGACCAGGTCGCTGAACTGGCCCGGGAAAACCAGCCGAAACTCATCATCGCGGGCTTCTCCGCCTACTCGCGGGTGGTGGACTGGGCCCGGTTCCGTGAGATTGCCGACAGCTGCGGCGCCTATCTGATGGCGGACATGGCCCACATCGCCGGGCTGGTGGCGGCGGGCGTCTACCCCAGCCCCGTGCCCTACGCGGACGTGGTGACCTCAACCACCCACAAGACGCTCCGGGGCCCCCGGGGCGGCATCATCCTGGCGAAAGAGAACGAGGCCCTGGAGAAGAAGTTCAATTCCCTGGTCTTCCCCGGCACCCAGGGCGGTCCCCTGATGCACGTTATTGCGGCCAAGGCCGTCGCCTTCAGGGAGGCCCTCCAGCCGGACTTCAAGACCTACCAGCAGCAGGTCGTGGACAACGCCCGGGCCATGGTCGCGGTGCTGATGGAGCGGGGCTTCAAGATCGTCTCCGGCGGGACCGACAACCATCTGTTCCTGGTGGACCTCATCGACAAGAACATCACCGGCAAGGACGCTGATGCGGCACTGGGCCGGGCGAACATCACCGTGAACAAGAACGCGGTGCCCAACGATCCCCGCTCGCCCTTCGTCACCAGCGGCCTGAGGATGGGCACGCCGGCTATTACCACCCGGGGCTTCGGGGAGGAGGAAAGCCGCGTCCTTTCGGGGTGGATCGCCGACGTGCTGGACGACATCGAGGACGAGGCCAGCATCCGGCGGGTCCGCCAGCAGGTCCTGGAGCTGTGCGGGAGATTCCCGGTCTACGGCTGATCCGGCCGGGACCGGCTCGAAGCGAAACATGCACTGCCCGTTCTGCGGACACCCGGAAACCAAGGTCATCGATTCCCGGCTCGCGGGCGAGGGCCTGCAGGTTCGCCGGCGACGGGCGTGCCTGGCCTGCGACGAACGATTCACCACCTTCGAGTCCGCCGAGCTGGTGCTGCCCCGCCTGGTCAAGCGGGACGGGCGGCGGGAACCTTTCGACGAGGCCAAGCTCCGGGCGGGCGTGACCCGGGCGCTGGAGAAGCGCCCGGTGGCCGCCGACGACGTCGAGCAGGCCATCAACCGTGTGCTCCACGCCCTCCGCACCGCCGGCGAGCGGGAGCTGCCGTCCAGTTATGTTGGGCAGCTGGTCATGGATGAACTCAGGCAGCTGGACGAGGTGGCCTACGTGCGATTCGCCTCCGTGTATCGCAGCTTCCAGGACATCGACGAGTTCCGGGAAGAGATCGAGCGGCTGCGGGACAGCTCGTCCCTCTCCAGCCGGGAGCAGATGTCTCTCCTGCCCGGCGACAAGAAGGGATGAGCGCCGCTCGCCCGGGCACGATGTTCTCTGCCGCAGACCACCACTGGATGGGGCGGGCCCTGGCACTGGCCCGCCGGGGCACTTACAGCGCCGCGCCCAATCCCCGGGTGGGATGCGTCGTGGTCGCCGGCGACGAGGTCGTCGGGGAAGGATGGCACGAGCGCACCGGCGGGCCTCACGCAGAGATCGTCGCGCTGCGCTCCGCCGGGGATCGGGCGGAGGGCGCCACGGTATACGTCACCCTGGAACCGTGCAGTCACCATGGCCGGACGCCTCCCTGCACGGATGCGCTGGTGGCCGCCGGGGTGGCCCGGGTGGTGGCGGCCATGAAAGATCCCAACCCCCGGGTCAACGGTGGCGGGCTGGCCCGGCTGGCCGGAGCCGGCATCCAGGTGGGTTCGGGGCTGTTGGAGTCGGCCGCCGTCGAACTCAACGCCGGCTTCGTCAGCCGCATGGCCCTGGGTCGCCCCCGGACGACGGTGAAACTGGCGGCCTCCCTGGACGGCCGGACGGCTGTGGCCTCGGGGGAGAGCAAGTGGATCACGGGCGCGGCGGCGCGAGAGGACGTACAGCGGCTGCGGGCGGAAAGCTGCGCAGTGGTGACCGGCATCGGCACAGTGCTTGCAGACGACCCCCGTCTGGACGTGCGTCTGGCTGAGCTGGATACCGGCGGCCGGGCGCCGGCGCGGGTCGTGCTGGACGGGGCGCTGAGGACTCCGCCGGGGGCGCGGCTGTTCAGCCGTTCGGGCCCGGTGATCCTGTTCGCCGGGCGCCGGGCGCCGGCGGACCGACGAGTGGCCCTGGAGGCGGCGGGAGCGGAGATCCTGCAGGTTCCGGAGGGACCCTTGGGACTCGACCTTGCGGCGGTACTGGCGGAACTGGCCCGGCGGGAGTGCAACGAGATCCTGGTGGAGGCAGGTCCGGCCGTGGCTGGCGCGTTCGTGTCCGCCGGTCTCGCCGACCGGCTCGTCGTGTACCTGGCGCCGGTGCTACTCGGGGACGAAGGGCGGGGCATGTTCCGGTTGCCGGGCATCGAGGGCATGGATGACCGGTTACAATTGAAGATTACCGACGTCCGCCAGGTCGGCGACGACCTGCGGATCACCGCCGCACCCCAGGAGACTCAGTGTTCACCGGCATCGTAGAGTCCATCGGCGAGATCGATTCCCTCCGGCCTGCCGGCGGGGACGTTCGGCTGGCGGTTCGGTGTCCGGCACTCGATCTCTCGAAGGCATCGGTGGGCGACAGCATCGCCGTCAACGGGGCCTGCCTCACGGCGGTGGAGATTTCCGACAAGGGATTTGCGGCGGACGTTTCCCGGGAAACCCTGTCCAGCACAACGCTGGGCAGGCTGGACGTCGGGAGCCCGGTGAACCTCGAGCGGGCCCTGACCCTGTCCAGCCCCCTGGGCGGGCACCTGGTCACCGGGCACGTGGACGGCGTGGGACGGATCGAGAGCCTCCGGGAGGACGGCCGATCCTGGCGCTTCGAGCTCAGTCTTCCCCCGGCCCTGGCCCGCTACGTGGCGCGCAAGGGCTCGGTGTGCGTGGACGGGGTCAGCCTGACGGTAAACGAAGTGGCGGGGGACCGGTTCGGCGTCAACATCGTGCCCCACACCATGGAGGCCACGGTATTCGGAACCTACCGGCGGGGCGCTGCGGTGAACATCGAGGTCGACATCGTCGCCCGATATCTGGAGAGGCTGCTGGGGGACGGCGGCAGCCTGACCCGCGAGCGTCTGGAGGAATACGGATTTGGCACAAGTCAGCGAGCTTAGAGACGACGGCCTCAGGCTGGATCCCATCGAGGACATCCTGGCCGACATACGGGCGGGCCGCATGGTCGTCATCATGGATGACGAGGACCGCGAGAACGAGGGCGACCTCGTTATGGCCGCATCCATGGTCCGCCCCGAAGACATCAACTTCATGGCCCGTTACGGCCGTGGCCTGATCTGCCTGACCCTGAGTCCCGCGCGATGCGAGCAGCTCCGCCTGCCGCTGATGGTCACCGGGACCGACCGGGCGAGAAGCACGAACTTCACCGTTTCCATCGAGGCGGCGGAAGGCGTGACCACGGGGATTTCCGCTCACGACAGGGCGCACACCATTCGCACTGCGGTGGCTCCCGGGGCGAAGCCGGAAGACCTCCGGCAGCCCGGCCATATCTTTCCCCTGATGGCCCAGCCCGGCGGCGTCCTCACCCGTGCGGGACACACGGAGGCCGGCTGCGACCTGGCCCGCCTGGCCGGCGTGGACCCTGCGGCGGTTATTGTCGAGGTGCTCAACGAGGACGGCACCATGGCCCGCCGTCCGGACCTGGTGGCCTTCGCCCGTCGCCACGGGCTGCGCATGGGCACCATCGCCCAGCTCATTCGCTATCGCCTGGAGAAGGAAGAGTCGGTGGAACGGATCTCCGAGGACGAGATCGACACCGAGTTCGGGCGGTTCCGACTTGTCAGCTTCGAAGATCACGTTCATCAGGACGTCCACCTGGCCCTGGTGCTGGGCGACGTCAGCACCGACTCTGTGCCGCTGGTCCGCGTCCAGTTGACGGATACCCTGCGAGACCTTGTGGGAGTGAAGAGCAGCCGGCTGGGCTGGCCGTTGCGGGACGCCATCGCCCGGATCGCGAAAGAGGGGGCGGGAATCGTGGTGATCCTCCGCCGGCATGAGCTGCCCAGGGAACTCGTGGATTCCCTGGCTGCGGTGTCAGGCCGGCCACTCGCGCCCTCGCCGGACCGGGACGGCCAGGAGTCCCGGGTACTCAGGACGTACGGCATCGGCGCCCAGATCCTGCGGAACCTGGGCGTTAGCCGGATGCGCGTGCTGTCTGCACCCAAGCAGATGTCCGGCCTTTCGGGCTTCGGCCTGGAAGTGGTTGACTACGTAAACGACTAGGTGGCCGCCATGGACAACACCAGGAAGATCGAGGGTGAACTTGCAGCCCGGGACCTGCGCATCGGCATCGTGGCGGCGCGTTTCAATGAGTTCATCGTGGACAGCCTGGTCCGCGGCGCGGTAGATGCCATCGTCCGCCACGGCGGGAGCGAGAAGGACATCACCGTAGTGCGGGTTCCGGGCGCCTGGGAGATGCCCTGGGCGGTGAAGCGGATGGCCGCAAGCCGGGCCTACGATGCCATCATTGCCCTGGGCGCGGTGATCCGGGGGGCCACGCCCCACTTCGACTACGTCGCGGGCGAATGCGCCAAGGGCATCGCCCAGGCGGGCCTTGCGGCCGATGTGCCCGTGGCCTTCGGCGTGCTGACCACCGACAACATCGAGCAGGCCCTGGAACGGGCGGGCACCAAGGCGGGCAACAAGGGCGCCGACGCTGCCATGTCCGCGATCGAGATGACCAGCCTGCTCAGGCGCCTGGAGAGCTAGCCGGGTGGAGGAAGGTCCTCGCCAGGGTGGGCTCCGCGGCCGAAAGGGCGCCCGTGAGCTGGCCATGCAGGCCCTGTACCAGTGGCAGTTCGGGGACAGCACCGGCCAGGACGTCGCCCTGGAGTTCATCGCCCATCGCCTTCCGGCGGGCGTGGACGAGACGTACTTCAGGGAACTCGTCATGCAGGCCACGGAGCGGGCTGAGGAGCTCGATGCCGCCCTGGGGGCGCTGACGGACCGGCCCGTCACCCAGCTGGACCCGGTTGAGCGAAGTGCGCTGCTTATCGGCTATTACGAGCTCGCCCACCGGCCCGAGGTGCCGTGGCGTGTGGTCGTCAGCGAGGCCGTGGAGCTTTGCCGGCGCTACGGTTCCGTGGACGGACACCGCTACGTCAACGCGGTGCTGGACCGCGCCGCGCGCAGCTGCCGGCCCGCGGAGACGGGCGCCGGAGGCTGACTGCCCATGCCTCTGCCAGAGATCCATGTTGCCCGGGAAGCCCTGCACCAGCGGCAGATTCTGTGCCGCGGTTTCCGTCGCGAAGACGGTCTCTGGGACATCGAGGGCCGGATGTTGGATACCAAGGAATACGCCTTCGACAGCAGCTGGCGGGGCCGGATGGAGCCGGGCGCGCCCGTCCATGACATGTGGGCCCGCCTGACGCTGGACGACCGGATGGAAGTCCGGGAGCTGGTGGTGTCCTCCGATCATCATCCGTTTCCTAATTGCGCGGAGATCGAATCCGCCTACGGGACCCTCGTGGGTACCCGGCTCGAGCCCGGCTGGACCCGCCTCGTCCGTGAGCGACTCGGCGGTGTCTCCGGTTGCACCCACATCACCCGGCTGATCCAGGAACTTGCGGTCGTGGCCGTCCAGACCATCTTCCCGGTGCGGGCACGGGAGACAGGCGGCGACAGGGGGCCCGGCGACCGCAAGCCCGGCCACCTGGACGGCTGTCACGCGCTGGCCACGGACGGGCCCGTGGTGCGGGAGCTGTATCCCCGCTGGTACCGGGGCCGCGAGTGACCGGCGAATTCGACCTCATTGCCCGCATCGCCTCGGCGCTGCCGGCGGATAGGAAGGATGTGGTCACGGGGCCGGGGGATGATGCGGCCCTGCTCCGTCCGCCTCGCACCGGGCTCCTGGTCCAGACCGTGGACACCTGCGTTGCGGGCGTCCATTTCCCGGAGGACCTGGACCCGGAGGACGTGGGCTGGCGCTGCCTGGCGGTGAATCTCTCGGACCTGGCGGCCATGGGCGCGGACCCCGCATGGGCGCTGCTTTCCGTGACCCTGCCGCAGGGAGACGCCGGCTGGGTGGACGCCTTCGTTCGCGGCTTCGGCGCCCTAGCAGCGGAGACGGGTACCAGCCTCGTCGGCGGTGACATGAGCCGGGGCCCCTGCTCGGTGACGGTGGCTCTCACCGGTTTCGTGCCCGCCCGGCAGGCCCTGATGCGTTCCGGCGCCCGGCCGGGCGACGGCATATGGATCACCGGCCCCCTGGGCGCCGGCGCGGGCGGACTCGCCGCGTGGCGGGCGGGCGACCGTGAGGCGGCCCGGGCCTTCCTGCGACCGCAACCGCGGCTGGCCGAGGGACGGGCACTGCGAGGCGTCGCCAGCGCTGCCATCGACATCTCCGACGGCCTGGCCGCGGACCTGGGCCATATTCTGGAGGCCTCCGGGGTGGGTGCCAGGGTGCGCCTCGAGGCCCTGCCCCTGGCGGCGGCCGCCAGGCGCGGCGGCGCCGACGCGGGTCTGAAAATGGCGCTCCACGGCGGCGACGACTACCAGCTTTGTTTCACCGTGCCACGGGCTGCAGAGCCGGAACTCAAGAAGGCCTGCGTCGACTGGCCCGTGACCCCCAGCCGGATCGGCGAGATACGCGAGGCGCCGGGTCTGGTGGTGGAATTGCTGGGCCGGGAGATCCAGGTGGGCACCGGCGGCTGGGACCACTTCCGGAGCCGCCGGTGACCCGTCTCAGGCCGGGGATCCTGAAGGATCCGGTCCACCTGTTGTCCACCGGCTTCGGCCTCGGGCTCGCCCCGGTGGCGCCCGGGACCTTCGGGACGCTTCTGGGCGTGGCCCTGGACCCGGTCCTGCGGCTGATGAGCTTCACAGGCCGGGCCTGCGTGGTGGCCGCGTTATTCCTGGTCGGAGTGTGGATCTGCGAAGTCAGCGCGCGGCGGCTCGGTGTCCACGACCACCCGGGCATCGTCTGGGATGAGGTGGTGGGCTATCTCGTGGTGATGCTGGCCGCGCCCCCGGGATGGCAATGGGCGCTGGCCGGCTTCCTGATTTTCCGGTTTTTCGACATCGTAAAGCCCTGGCCCATTCGCGACGTGGATCACGCCCTGGGAGGCGGTCTCGGCATTATGCTCGACGACCTGCTGGCCGCCGGGTATGGCGTGCTGGTCGTACTGGCCTGGAGGCTGTTCGTGGCGTAGCCATGATGGAAGCGCAAGACAACGTCGGGATCGCGCAGGCGGTGACGCCGGCCATGCCCGAGAAGATCGGCAAGTACCACATCATCCGTGCGGCTCCAGCACCCGAACGTGCTGCCCATCTACGACGCCGGCGAGGAGAAGGGCCGCTATTACGTGGTCATGGAGCATGTCCACGGCGCGCGTACCCTCTCGGCCTACTGCCGCCCGGACAACCTTCTTCCCTACGAGGAGGTCCTGCGGGTCATCTTCAGCGCCGCCCGGGCCCTGCACTACGCCCACAGCCGGGGCGTTGTCCACCGGGACGTCAAGCCGAGCAACATCATGCTGACGGTGGAGAACGAGGTCCGGCTCATCGACTTCGGCATCGCCCTGTGGCGGGACACCGAGGTATCCAGCATCCGCGGCGTCGCCGGTTCCCCGAGCTACATGTCGCCGGAGCAGGTCAAGGCCGAGGAGCTGGGGCCGGCCTCGGATATCTATTCCCTGGGCGCGGTGCTTTACGAGCTGCTGGCCGGCCGCCGGCCTTACAAGGCTGCCAACCTGGCAAAGCTCCTGCACAAGATCGTGTTCGCCACCCCGGCGCCGATCCACTCCCTGCGGGAAGGGGTGCCGGAGGCGCTGGAGGAAGTGGTCTGGCGGGCGATGCACAAGAAGCCCGAGGACCGGTACGGGTCCGCCCTGGAAATGGCGGCCGACCTGACGCGGGTCCACCAGGCCCTGCGCCAGGGCCGGGAGCCTGAGAACGACCGCGACCGGCTGACGATCCTGCGCGGCCTGCGCTTCTTCCATGATTTCTCTCATCACGAGATTCGCGAGCTCATGAAGGCAGCGGAGTGGCGGGAGTACCTTCCGGAGCAGGAAATCGTCCGGCAGGGAGAGATGGACGATCGCTTTTATGTGATCGTGGCCGGGCAGGTGGACGTCGAATCCGACGACCAGCGCATCGGCTCGCTGGCTGCCGGCGACTGCTTCGGCGAAACCAGTGCGGTGCCCAACGCCCGCCGTACCGCGACGATCCGCTCACGGACGCCGGTGACGATGCTGCAGGTCAGCTCCACGCTCCTGGAGACCCTGTCGGCGCCCGCCCAGCTTCGCTTCAACCGGATGTTCCTGCGTACGCTCATCCAGCGGCTGCAGGCCGGCGGCCAGCCCCACGCCTGAAGCACTTCCCCGGCCTCATCCCGAGGCGGTCCGCTGCCGCTCTGCGGGAGTCTGCGTTCCGCTGCCGGGCCGCTGCTGAATCGCTGCGGCTGTCCCCTGCTCCTGAGCCAGAGCGAACGCCGGCGGGCTGCCGCGGGTCGACAAGGGCGGTCCGGACCCGCATCCTTCCCGGCGCAGGCCGGGCCGACCCGGCGCAGCGAGGGGCCATCGAGACATGACATCACGTGAAGGTGCAGGCCGCCGTGTCCTGGTGCTCGCCGGCGTGGCGCTGGTGGCCCTGGCGGCGTGGTTTGCGCCCCTGGACGACCGGGCCGAGGCGAGCCTGGCTGCCGGCACGGCGAGAGCGTTCGTCACTTTCGCTACCGCCCGGGGGCTGAACGCTGCGATCTCCGTCGCCCAGGGCACGGAGCTCAGTGGCGGCGTCGGGGTCACCGCCACCTTCAGCGTCGGCGAGGTCCTGGATCCGCTCAACGACCTGGTAGAGCAGTTCGCCGACCTGATGCTTGCGGCGACCGTTTCCTTCGGCGTGCAGCAGGTGCTGCTGTCCATGGGCCAGCACGAGTCCCTGAAACTCGTGCTGACACTGCTCCTGGGAGCGTGGGCACTGTGGTATGCCCGGGGCGCGGGGACGCCCCGCTGGCTCGGCAACCTGGTGATCCTGGCCCTGCTGGCCCGCTTCGCGGTGCCCCTGTCAGTGCTGGGTTCCGACCAGGTTTTCACCCATTTCCTGGAGGACCGGTACGTTGCCAGCGAGGCGGCCATGGCCGAGGTCAGCTCGGAGCTGGAAGCAATGAACGACGCCATGGCGTCGCCCGCCGAGGCGCCCGGGGAGGAGGGCGATGGGGGCTGGCTGGAAGGCCTGCAGGACTACGTGGGCGATAAGATCGACAGCACGCTCCAGTGGCTGGATCTGCGCGCGCGGTTCGCGGAACTCAAGGCCAGCCTGGGCGCCACCGCGGAGCATGTCGTCGACCTGGTGGTGGTCTTCCTGCTCCAGACCCTCATAGTGCCACTGCTGATCCTGTGGGTGCTCTACTCGGTCGCCCGCGGGCTGGTGTCCGGAGCCGCATCCGGAAGCCGCCAGTAATCCCGGAACGGTTATTCGCTACCCAGCACTTCCTCCATGGAGATATGGGCGCTGACCTCTTCCAGCGTCCGGGCGCAACGATCGCCCTCCGCCGACGCCCGGTCGAACAGGCCCTGGACCAGGAACGAAAGCCCGCCTGTGGCGATCGCGGCGCCGCCACTGAGCAGTGCGCCCTTGGCATTGAGGGCCACGCCAGGTTGGGCCAGCGGGCCGGACAGCTTGACGAACGGGGTGACGAACATGTCGGCGCTGACGCCCACGCCCGACCGGGGCTTGGTGTTGAACTCGAACTCCAGCTGCTCTTCGTTCAGGTCGACCGTGCCGCTGCCGACGATCTGCAGCTTCTCCGTCTGCATGAGGAAGCCGTCGGTTTCTCCCAGCCCGCCGACGAAGCGGGTGGACATGATGGTGCACTCCAGCTTCGAAAACTCGTCCGTCTCCGCGAACGGGTTCAGGGCCGAGAACAGCTGGGCGATGATGTCACCCGAGAACTTGCCGACGAGGCTGTTCTTTATCTTGCCGGGCGCCTGGGTGAACAGCAGCCGCCCGGTAAGCGAGGAGGCGAGCTCGTGGGTCGTCGCGCCCCGGGCGGCCAGATCGACCGTGATGTCCACCCTGGGGACTTCTTCCGCAGGCACGTCAGGCCCTGACAGCAGGCGGGCCGCAAGCTTCTCCATGCGCACCCGGGTCTTCAGGTCGGCGGTGGTTCCCGACGCAGTGAGAATGGTATGCGACGCGGCACCGCCGCCCTGAAGCCCGGACAGGCGCTGCACGACCTCGAGCCGGCCGTCGTCCAGGGTGAGCTGGGCCTCGAAGTCTTCGATTGACGAGTGAGCCAGGCGAATTTCATCGATGCCCAGCTTCAGGTCAGCATTCGCCCGGGCAAGTCCGTCCAGCGGCAGGGGTTCATCCGTGAAAATCTTCTCGGCCGGCGCTTCCTCCGGGGCTTCTTCAGGCGCCTCGGCAGACGGCTGCTCCTCGGTGGTGTCATCCGGCATAAAAGGGGAAAGGTCCAGGAGCCGGGACTGCAGTTCTCCGCGTACGGACACGGGTTGCCCGAAGGCGACGTCCAGGCTGCCGGAGAGGTCGCTGTCGCCGACCCGGGCCTCCAGGGGCTCGAGCTTCAGGCTGGACGGAGCGTAGACGACCCTGCCGCTGGCGCTGAAAGGAAGCGCCGGCAGGTCGGCCCTGAGGGCGCTGATGCTGGTCCCGGAGAAGTCGAACGCCAGGTCCGTCGTCTCGCCGACCGAGCCGGAAAGCGTGCCGTCGAGAAGCGCGGCTGCGTCTTCCCCCACCTGGATGACCACATTCTCGAGGCGAACGGACTCGTCGCCGGGCATGGCCCTGCCCCGGACCGAAAGGGCCTCCGGCGGCAGCCCCTCCACCTCCAGCAGCCCTCCTGCCTTGTCAAGCGGCGCAACCTGCGCGTCGAAGTCCACCGCGGAGCGGGTAAAGACCACGTTCGCTGTGGCGCTGACGTCGTTGAGAAGGCTTTCCAGGGCAAGTTCGGCCTGGTCCGGCCGCGCCGTCAGACTGGCATCCATGGACCAGGCGCCCGCCAGGGAGGATTCCACCCGGGCTGCCGACAAGAGCTCCTCGATGGCAGGGGTTTTCAGGGAGGCCTCCAGGCGGGACGGCGCCTCGCCGGCCTCCGGCGCGGCGGAACCACCCTCCAGTGCGAATGCCAGCTGGCCAAGGTTTCCCGTTACCTCGTAGCCGGCGCCGGCACCCTCCTTAAGCCGGGACAGGGGGGCGATCTGCCCGCCCAGGTCCAGGGGAAGGCCAAGAACGTTGCCCGCCCCCGACAGGGCGATTGCGTCCTGCTCCTCCTGCGCCCGGAGGCTGGATACCGTGATGACACGGTCTTCCTCACCGGGCCTTCTCATGATGATTTCCACGTCCTGCACGTCCGCGAACAGCACCACGGCCGGTTCGCCCGGCTTCCCATCGTCCTCTGACGGCTCCGGCTCCTCCGGCTGCCCTTCGCCGAAGGTCCAGTTGTTCTGGCCTTCAGGGCCCTCCTCGACCAGCAGGTCGACGCCCTTCACGCGCAGTTCCTCGACGACCACGGGGCCAGACAGGAGCGAGAACAGGTCGATCCGGGCAGAGAAGTGATCCACGCTGGCCATGGTGGCCTGGGAAGACCAGGGCGCATTGGCAAGAGTCAGGCCCTCGACGACAACCCGGGGATTGGGCAGCACGCGGACCTCGAACGGCCCGTTGATCTCGAGGGGGCGGCCGAGGGCCTCGCTGGCGGCTGCCTCCAGCTGGGGCCGGAAGCGACCGAAATCGAAGAAGAAGAGAACCAGCACGAGCAGTGCCACAAGTACGCCGATCGTGATTGCCAGGGCGTAAAGAAACTTTCTCATCGGGGCTCCCCGGGGAGTTGGCATGGGGTGCCGGACAGGCCGGAACGGCGTATCAGCCGCTGTTGGCCGACGGCCTCACGATCATAGCACCGGCGGAAGCCGCGGGCAGTCGGTTCCGGCTCCAGCTCTCATCGCGACCGGACGAAAGCAGACAGGTCTTCCAGGGTAGGCGCAAGGAACGCCAGGGGTGGTGCGAGCGCGGCGACCACGGCGGCGTGGCCGGTGTCCTCGTACAACCTCAGGCGCACGGGGACCCCGGCGGACTCCAGCGCGGCAGCCAGGTGCTCGCTGTTGCCGGGCAGCACCCGGGTATCGTCTTTCCCGTGGACGAGGAGAGCCGGCGGGTCATCCGCGGAAGCGAAATCAACGGGCTGGCTTTGCCCCCGGGTCTGCTCCGGGAAGACTGCCTGGAGATAGCCCGGCTCCAGCGGGAGGAAATCGTAGGGGCCGGAGAGCCCGGCGAAGCCGGCGATCACGGGCGGATCCGGCATCACCGCCTCCAGGTAGCGCGGATCCAGGGCAAGCAGGGCGGCGATGTGCGCGCCGGCGGAATGCCCCGCCAGGAACAGCCGCCGGCCGGACGCCCCCAGCCGCTCAGCGTTCTCCGCCGCCCAGGCCACGGCCCGGGCGCCGTCCTCCACGAACGCCGGAAACGCCACCTCCGGATGGAGCCGGTAATCCGGGATGACCACTACGAAGCCCTGGGCCGTCAGGGCAGAGGCAACGAACTCGTAATCCTGCCTTGACCCGCTTCGCCAGCCCCCACCGTAAAAGAACACCACGAGTGACGCGTCCCCGGCCGCCGCGGACGGGCGGTAAGCGTCGAGCGCCTGTCGCTCGCCAGGACCGTACGCGATGCCACGTTCCGCCACATAGCCGGACGGGCTGGCCAGGTTTACCGCGGTGAAGAGGCTGCAGCCGGCGCAGACTGCGAACGTCGCGGCAAGCGCCGCCGCCCCGGAACTCCGGCGCGACCGCGCCTCGCAAGCGGCCCGGCGCCGGCCCGGGCGAGTCGTCGACCACAGCAATCCCTTCATCGGACCTGTTTTCGGTCCGACGCCGGTTGCCGATTCGCCGAACGGCGGCCGGCGGCGGGGCTCTCGGCTTTCGCCGGCCTTCCCGCCGCGAACTGCCACGCGCAACGGGCCCTGGGCCCTTCGGGGCGGGTCAACGTCGGTTCAGACGCGACGGCCCTGCAGAAGCTCGGCCAGCACGCTCTCCATGCCGCTGGACTCCGGCAACTGGCCCTGGGGGCTCAACATGTCCACGAGCTGCGGCATGAGACCTGCCAGGAGCGCGATGGCCTCGCCCCCGGAAACACCGGCCTTGCCGGCGAACTGAGACACGGTATCGTGACCCAGCGCCGATTCCAGGTCGGCAGGCGCGATGGCCTTGTTGTCACCGCCGCCCAGCCACGAGGCGACCACGTCAGCGAGGCCACTGGACTCAAGACCGGAGAGTATGTCGCCCAGGCCACCGTGGCCGCCCACGGACGGGTCCCGGGTGCTGAACAGGCTGTGCAGTGCCTGGCCGATCTGGGGGTTCTGTGACAGGACTTGGTTGAGGCTGCCGAGGGCGTCGGCATTCTTCAGAAGGGAATCCAGCAGGCCCATTGTTCTCTCCTCCGATGGGTAGCTCGCCGGCACGCGGCGGTTCTTTCGCCAGGTCCCAGCCGGGGGCCGAGAGGGACCAATCCATGCAATAACCGCGGCTCCCGGGGCGGCGCTGTCCCCGTTGCGCACGGCTTGTTGCGCTGCAACCGGGCGCAGTCACGGTGCTGGTGCTCCGGACGGCCCCCGCGCCGTGAGCCAGCCAGGCAATTCGCGGAGCCCACTCGAGGGGGATGTTTCGCGACAGGCAATGCCCGTCCCCCGCCGGTCGCCCGTGGGGGCAGGCGCATCCCACCCCGCGTTTTCAGCCCAGGGCTGCGCTCAGCGTCAGCAGGCACAATGCCGGCGGGATCAGCACCAGCATTGAAACCACGAGAAGGTGCGCGTTTCGGCGAATCATCGTTCCGGGACCTTCCCGGCGGCCCATCCAGGAGATCTGCAGACCGACCGGGAGGTCTTCCGCTGCTTCAGGAGTGAAGCACGTTAGCCGGAAAACATTACCGGACGTTTACCGGGGCCGACGTTGTCGGGCCGCCAGCCTCTGCGCGCGGCCGGCGCAAGCCTCGATCCTGGGCCGGTCGCCGCCCGGCGAGGTCCGGGCCCAGCTCCCCGAAGGTCCCGCTGGTCCGCACGCTCTCAAGGCCCGCCGTCCGACGGACGGCGGGCCTGATGGATGAGGCGACGTGCTCGGGCGTGCTGGCTGGTATGACCGCCCTCTCAGGGCCTGGTCACCACGAGCTCCACTCGCCGATTCGCCGCCCGGCCTTCGGGGGTGTCGTTGCTGGCGATCGGCTGGGACGATCCCGAGCCAACAGCCACGATCCGGCCCGCTTCCACGCCCCGGTCCACCAGGGCCTGCTTGACGGCCTGGGCCCGGTCCGTGGACAGGCGGGCGTTGGTGTCCGCATCGCCGGTATTGTCGGTATGACCCTCCACCAGCACGCTGGCCGCCGGATAGGCATTGAGGACCATCGCGACGGCGTCAAGCTGCCGGTTCGACGTGGCTGCGATGCGCGCGGAGTCGGTCTCGAACTCGAGCGCATCGAAAGCGAATCTCCCCTCGCCGGAACCGTCCTGAAGGTAGTTGACGACATCCTCGACGAAGCCGTCCGGCACGACGTTGACGGCCATGCCGCCGGGCAGCTCGATGGTCCTGAAGGTTTCCTTGACCGCTTCGGCCGTGTCGGAAGCCATCTGTGAGGCAGCTGCGCCCACGTCCCTGGCGGTTTCGCCCGCTTCGCGAGCGACTTCCGACGCTGCTTCGCCCACGTTGCGGGCCGCTTCCGAGGCCTCCCGGGCTGCCTCGGAGGCAACGCGTTCAGCATCGTCCCCGCAGGTACGCAGCAGGAACAGGCCGATCAGCACCGCGGCGATGATGGCGATCCACCGGAACATGCCGGAGCCGGACTTCTCCACCTGTGCGGCCGCGGCAGAAGCTGTGCGTTCGACGCCGGCGGATGCACTCTGCGCCGCTGCGCCGGCCTTCCCACCAACTCCCGACAGGAACGAGGTGACATCGCCGAAACCCATGGCATTGGTGACGCGGGAATCTAGGCCGGCACGAAGATAGTCCTTCTGAGCTGCCAGCAGATCAGCCATACCGCTGGCGCCCATGTTTTTTTCGCGCGCGTGGCGCTTCAGGAACCCCAGGGCTACCGGAACGATCATGGCGAGGAGCTTCCCGGCGGAGGACTGGCTGATGCCAGCCACGCTGGACAACGCGTCACCGAGGCCGCCGGCCCGCTGGCCGAACAGGGCGGGCAGCAGGTTCGACCCGAGCGAGACGAGGTTGTCTGTCTTCTCGCCGCCACCCAGGAAATCGCCGGGGTTGTCCAGAACGCTGTCGTCCACCTTCGAATCGGTCACGATCCTGAAGACTTCGTCTGCTCCGCCGCTGGTGGAGGCCTTGCTGAGCAGGCCGCCGAGAATAGCGGGGAACGCGTTGGCGACGGCAGTATGCGTCGCCTCCGGCGACTCGCCGAGCATGTGGGCCGCCCGGGTCGCGAGATCGCTCCCGACACCCTTGATGAACAGGTCAATGAGATTAATGGCCATCTTTTTGCCCCCTTTTGGATTGAGTTGTTTCTTGCTGTCCGTGACGGCCGCGAGGGCTCGTGGAGTTTCCGGAGAGCGTTTCTTGTCAGGCGGCGGCCATGCGCCACCCTTCTGCCTTATGTTAAGCGAGTTCATCGGCATTTTCCCGCTGCCCGGTCCGGCGCGTGGGCCGGACCTCGTGCCGGCTCGCGGGTCGCCGGTGCCGCGCGACGAGTTCAGCGTGCCGTCGCAGCCTGGCCGGGCGGGCACGGGACCGGCGACATGAGCAGCAGAAACGCCATGACGAGCGGATGTGCGTTCCGCCCGGCCATGGCACTGAAAACGCTTGTTCCCGAGACTGGAGACCCCCGGCCGGAAATGCTGCCGGCTCACCGCGCCGGCCTGCCGGGGCCGGGTGTCGAAGGACCGCGATGGCCGATGCGCGCCCCGGTCTCCTTGCATGACCTCGGGCGACGCGGAACGGTGCCAGGGCGGGAACGCCGGTCCGGTTCGGTCTTACGGCGGGCGGGGGGTTGACGGGCCAGGATGACCGCCGGCGGACGTCAGTCCGCCAGCGCCTTGTCCCGCTCGATCATGGCGTAGGCCGAATGGTTGTGGATGGATTCGAAATTCTCCGATTCCACCACGTAGGCGCTTACGCGATCGTCCGCGTTCAGGCGCACGGCGATATCCCGGACCATGTCCTCGACGAACTTAGGGTTGTCATAGGCGCGCTCGGTCACGTACTTCTCGTCCGGGCGCTTGAGTATGCCGTAGAGCTCGCAGGAGGCTTCCGACTCCACCATCTCGATCAGTTCTTCGATCCAGAGGAAGCCTGATACCCGGGCGGCTACGGTGACATGGGAGCGCTGGTTGTGAGCACCGTAGTCGGAGATCTTCTTGGAGCAGGGACACAGGCTGGTGACCGGCACGACGACCTTGACCCATATGATGCTCTCTCCGTCCCTCCGCTCGCCGACGAGGCTGGCCTGGTAGTCCATCAGGCTCTCCACCCCGGAAACGGGCGCTTTCTTGTTGATGAAGTAGGGAAAGGACATTTCGATGTGGCCGGACTCGGCGTCCAGGCGCTCGGTCAGCTCTGTCATGATGTCGCGGAAGGACTTCACGGAGATTTCCCGCTCGTGCTTGTTCAGGATCTCCACGAAGCGCGACATGTGCGTGCCCTTGAAGTTGTGGGGCAGGTTCACGTACATGTTGAAGTTCGCGACCGTGTGCTGCTCCCCGCCGCTGCGCTCCTTGATGCGCACCGGGTGATAAATGTCCTTAATGCCGACCTTGTTGATCGGGATCTGGCGGGTGTCCTCGCTTCCCTGGACGTCTGCAATCTGGGCCACGTCGCTGCCTGCCCTTCCGGTGACTTCTTTCATTCGATGAACCTTTGCTTAGGTCGTTAGCCGCGTTCCGCCGGCGTTTGAGCACGCCTGCGAAACCGCCCGCTGGCCGCGTCATTATATGACAGTGGCGGAATGAGCCTTTGTTTCGTCCGCGCCGCGCTGCAGGATTCAGATCGCCGGGGGGACGACCGCCGGGCCCGGGGTTCAGGCGCCTTCGGCAGTCTTGAGCTCCGGGCCGGCACGCCAGCGCCGGACCGTTTCCAGAACGGACTCGGCGTCCAGACCGGCCGCCTGAAGGCACTCGTCCCGTGAGCCGTGCTCGATGAAGCTGTCCGGGATGCCCAGGTTGAGCACGGGGATCATGACGCCGTGGGCCTCGAGGCACTCGTCCACGGCGCTCCCCGCCCCACCCATGACTGCATTGTCCTCCAGGGTGACCAGCGCGTCGTGGCCCTCGGCCATGGCGAGAATCATGGCCTCGTCCAGAGGCTTGACGAAACGCATGTTGACCACCGTGGCGTCCAGTTCCGCGGCGACCTTTTCCGCCACTGGCACCATGGCGCCGAATGCCAGGAACGCGACCCCACGGCCGCGGCGCCGCATCTGCGCCCGGCCGACGGGCAGCGCCCGCATGGCCTTCTGAACAGGCACGCCGGGTCCTGTGCCGCGGGGATATCGCACGGCGCTGGGAGCTTCCAGCGTGGTGCCGGTGTAAAGCATCTGCCGACACTCGTCCTCGTCGGCAGGCGCCATTACCACCATGTTCGGGATGCAGCGCAGGTAGGACAGGTCATAGGCCCCGTGGTGAGTCGGGCCGTCGTTGCCCACCAGGCCGCCCCGGTCCAGGGCGAACACCACGGGCAGGTTTTGCAGCGCCACGTCGTGTATCAGCTGGTCGTAGCCCCGCTGGAGAAAGGTGGAGTAAATGGCGACCACGGGCTTGAGCCCCTCGCAGGCCAGTCCGGCGCCGAGAGTGACAGCGTGCTGCTCGCAGATGCCGACATCGTAATACCGGTCGGGAAAGCGGCGGGAATACTCCACCATGCCCGAGCCCTCCCGCATGGCCGGTGTAATGGCCACGACGTCGGGATCCGCCTCTGCCATGTCGCACAGCCAGTCCCCGAAGACCCTGGAGTAGCTCGGACCGGAGGACTTCTTCTTGATCAGGACGCCCTTGGCCGGGTCGAAGGGGCCGGGCCCGTGCCACGTGATGGGGTCTGCCTCCGCCGGTGCGTAGCCCTTGCCTTTCCGCGTGACCACGTGGAGAAACTGCGGGCCCTTGAGGTCCCGGACGTTGCGCAGAGTCTTGAGCAGGACGTCCACGTCGTGCCCGTCCACGGGACCGATGTAGTTCAGTCCCAGTTCCTCGAACAACGTACCGGGAAGCACCATCCCCTTGACGTGCTCCTCCGACCTGCGGGCCAGCTCCCAGACAGTCGGGCTGCGCCGGATCAGTTTCTTCGTTCCCTCGCGGACGCTGGAATACAGCTTGCCGGACAGCACGCGGGCCAGGTAGTGGGACATGGCGCCCACGTTCTCCGAGATGGACATGTCGTTGTCGTTGAGAATGACCAGCATGTCCACGTCGAGACTGCCGGCGTGGCAAAGAGCCTCGTAGGCCAGGCCGGCGGTCAGCGCGCCGTCGCCGATGACAGCGACCACCCGCCGAGGGTCCTTTTTCTGTCGGGCCGCAATGGCCATTCCCAGGGCCGCACTCACTGACGTGCTGGAGTGCCCCACTCCGAACGTGTCGTACTCGCTCTCGAAGCGGGTAGGGAAGGGTGCCAGCCCGCCTTTCTGCCGGATAGTCCCGAGGCGGTCCCGCCGCCCGGTGAGGATCTTGTGAGGATAGGCCTGGTGGCCGACGTCCCAGACCAGGCGGTCCCGGGGCGTCTCGAACACGTAATGCAGGACCGTCGCGAGCTCGACGGTGCCCAGGTTGGCGGCGAAATGGCCGCCGGTATCCGCCATGGTCTCCACCAGGTAGTCACGGAGCTCCCGGGTAAGCGGCTCGAGCTGCTCCTCGTCCAGCGCCCGCAGGTCCAGGGGGCTGTCGATTCGGGCCAGCAGCGGGTATTTGTCCTCTATGGCCATGGTTCGGCGAATCTCGGCGCGAGGAAGGTGGCAAACCCGGATTATCGCCCTTCGGCCAGCCGGCTGTCCAAGGGCGGGGCGGAGACCGTCAATGCCTGCGCGCGGTGAGCCAGCCGGAGAGCCAGCCAAGGGACCGTCCGGCGTCGCCCAGGGGGGCCAGGGCGGCTATGGCCTCGGCATGGAGTTCTGCCAGCCGGGCCTTGGCCGTCGCCATGCCCCCGACGCTGGGATAAGTGGGCTTGTGCCGGGCCTCGTCCGCACCCGCCTGCTTCCCGAGCAGCGCCGTGTCACCCTCCACGTCCAGGATGTCGTCCTGGATCTGGAAGGCCAGACCTATGGCCCGTCCGTAGGCGTCCAGGGCCTCCCGGGTCTCCGGTGCGAGATCGGCAGCACTGGCTGCACCCATCATCACGCTGGCGTGGATCAGCGCTCCCGTTTTGAGCCTGTGCATGGTCTCCAGTGCCTCCACGGACAAAGGTCTTCCCTGGGCCGCAAGATCCATGGCCTGGCCGCCGGCCATTCCCGTGGTGCCGGAGGCGGCGGCCAGCAGGCGGATGATCTCCAGTCGGCCCGCCGTATCGGGGGTCATGGCCGGATCGGTTGCCAGGACCTGGAAGGCAAGCACCTGGAGGGCGTCGCCCGCCAGCACCGCCGTAGCCTCGTCGAAGGCCCGGTGGCAAGTGGGCCTGCCGCGGCGGAGATCGTCGTCGTCCATGGCGGGGAGATCGTCGTGGACGAGGGAATAGGCGTGGATCAGTTCAACGGCAACCGCAGGACCGTCCAGTCGACCCGGCGGAACGCCCGCGGCCTCTCCGGCGAAGTAGGTCAGCACCGGGCGGATTCTCTTTCCGCCGCCGAGCACGGCGTACCGCATGGCCTCGTGCAGGCGGCGCGGCTGCTGCGCCGCGGACGGAAGCCATCGTTCCAGAGCCGCCTCCACCCGGTCCCGGGGCGCAATCAGGCGTGGGTCGTCGTTCACTGCTCCGGCTCGAACGGGACGGCCTTCTCGTCTCCATCCTCCGAGACCAGCATTTCCACCTTCTGCTCGGCCGCCTGCAGAGCCGCCTGGCACTGCCGGGTCAGCGTGACCCCCCGCTCGAAGGCGGCCAGGGCTTTCTCGAGGGGCAGGTCACCACTTTCCAGCTCTTCCACCAGGGCTTCGAGCTGGGCAAGAGATTCCTCGAAGGCCGGGCTCTGGGCGGGCGCCTCGCCGGAATCGCCGGCCCGGGATTTCTTGCTCGACGGCATTGGGGACCTCCGGAAAAGCCGCTACCTTACCGGCGGCCTGGAGGGGGAATCAATCAGCAAGCGAGCCTTCCTTGACAGGCTGGCGGTGGAGGGTCTAACCTTCTACTGGAAATTTAGACTCAGTCTAAATTGAGTCCAGTTCTCAGTTGCGCCGCCGGTGCCGCCACTGGACATTTTTGCCGCGAAAGATCGGACTCCGGGTCGTCAACGAAGCGATCCGGAGTTGCCACCAAACAAAGGAGTCTTCACATGTCCAATCTCAAGGGAAGCAAGACCGAGCACAACCTGAAGGAAGCCTTCTCAGGCGAGTCCCAGGCCAACCGCCGGTACCTCTACTTCGCCTCCAAGGCTGACGTCGAGGGTTACAACGACGTGGCTTCCGTGTTCCGCTCCACCGCCGAGGGTGAGACGGGCCATGCTCACGGCCACCTCGAGTATCTGGAGGCGGTCGGTGATCCCGCCACCGGTCTGCCCATGGGCGGGACGTCCGAGAACCTGAAGGCAGCCATCGCCGGCGAGACCCACGAGTACACCGACATGTACCCCGGCATGGCGAAGACTGCCCGGGACGAGGGTTTCGACGAGATCGCCGACTGGTTCGAGACCCTGGCCAAGGCCGAGCGGAGCCACGCCAACCGCTTCCAGAAGGCGCTGGACAACCTCGACGCCTGATCACCGCTAGAGCGAACGGGCGTTGTCGGCTCACCGGGCCGGCAACGCCCTGTTCCTTGGGGAGGACCCTCCATGTCCAATGAGAACATTCGCCGAGAGGGTAGCCTGGAGGCGCCCACCCGGCACCCCGTGGCCTGGAAATCACCGGAATTCTGGGACGAAGACGCCCTGTTCAAGGAAATGGAGCGGGTCTTCGATATCTGTCACGGCTGCAGGCGATGCTTCAGCCTGTGTCATTCCTTCCCCACTCTCTTCGACGCCGTGGACGAATCGGACACCGGCGAAGTGGACGGCGTTGCCCGGGAGGTTTACTGGGACGTCGTCGATCACTGTTACCTGTGCGACATGTGCTACATGTCGAAGTGTCCCTATGTTCCGCCCCACGAGTGGAACGTGGACTTTCCCCACCTCATGCTTCGCGCCAAGGCCGTCCGCTACAGGAAGGAAGGCGCCAGCCGGCGTGACGAGATTCTCTCGTCCACCGAGACCGTCGGCAAGCTGGCGGGCATCCCGGTGGTCTCCGAAGTGGTCAATGCGGTCAATGCCAGCCCCGGCGCCCGGAAGATGCTGGAGAACGTTCTCGGCGTGCACCGCGATGCGCCCGTGCCGCAGTACCACTCTAAGACCCTTCGCAAGCGTCTTGGCGGGCACAGTTCCACCAACACCGCCGAGCCAACGGAGGAAACCCGCGGCAAGGTCGTTCTGTTCGGGACCTGTTACGTCAATCGGAACACGCCGGAGATCGGCGAGGACCTGGCCGCTGTTTTCGAGCACAACGGCATCCCCGTTCGGCTGCTTGAGAAGGAGCGCTGCTGCGGCATGCCCAAGCTGGAGCTGGGAGACCTGGAGTCCGTGCAGGAGATGATGGAGGCCAACATTCCCCAGATGGCGAAGGCCGTTGACGACGGCTGGGATATTGTTGCGCCGGTGCCGTCCTGCGCCCTGATGTTCAAGCAGGAGCTGCCATTGTTGTTCCCGGACCGGGAAGACGTGAAGAAGGTGGCGGCGGCTTTCTACGATCCCTTCGAGTACCTGGCCCTGCGCCACAAGGGCGGCAAGCTCAAGACGGACTTCAAGACCTCCCTGGGCAAGGTGAGCTACCAGGTGCCCTGCCATCTCCGCGTCCAGAACATTGGCCTGAAGACGCGCGACGTGCTGTCCCTGGTGCCCGAGACCAGCGTGAACGCCATCGAGCGGTGCTCGGGGCATGACGGCACCTATGCCGTGAAGAAGGAATTCCACGAAATATCCATGAAGATCGCGAAGCCGGTCGTGCGCCGCGTCAGCGATTCGGGCTGCGACCACTTCGCCAGCGATTGCCCGATGGCCGGCGACCAGATCGCCCACGGCCTCGGCGACGGAACCCGAGCCCGTCATCCCATGAGCCTGCTCCGCCAGGCCTACGGGATCTGACGATTCATACGCTGGAGAAAATGCACATGAGCCATCTCACAACCGACGACCTTATGAGCCTGGAGCAGTACGCCCGGGTCAGGCCGGATTTCCGGCAGAAAGTGCTGGATCACAAGAAGGACCGGAAGGTGCACCTGGGTCCCAATGCCACGTTGTACTTCGAAAGCCGTCTGACCATGCAGTACCAGATCCAGGAGATGCTTCGGGTGGAGCGGATTTTCGAGCCCGAAGGCATCGCCGACGAGCTGGGCGCCTACAATCCGCTGATCCCCGACGGCACTAACTGGAAGGCCACCTTCATGCTGGAGTTCCCCGAAGTGGCCGAGCGCAAGCGGGAGCTGGCGCAGCTCGTCGGTGTCGAAGACAAGGTCTGGGTGCAGGTGGAAGGTCACGACAAGGCCTACGCCATTGCCGACGAGGACCTGGAGCGGGAAACCGAGGAGAAGACGTCGTCGGTGCATTTCATGCGCTTCGAGCTGGACTCGGGGATGATCGACGCCCTGAAGTCCGGCGCCCAGCTGACCATCGGCTGTGACCACCCCCGGCTATCCGAGGAGATCACTGTCTCCGACGCGGTCCGTAAGTCGCTGATCGGCGACCTCGACTAGCAGTCAGCGCCCCGCCGGCAGGTCTGCCGGCGGGGTGTCCTCCCCCGCGGCGCCCACCGCCACGGCCCTTAGCTGATAGAATTCCCGCCGGCCGGGCGTTTCGCCCGGCTCCGCCGTTTTGGCGCGCACCATCTGTTCGCGGGATCCATGAGCCAGGATTACAACGCCTCTTCCATCGAGGTCCTGAGCGGCCTTGATCCGGTCCGGCGCAGGCCGGGCATGTACACCGACACGACCCGGCCCAACCACCTCGCCCAGGAGGTGGTGGACAACGCCGTGGACGAGGCCATTGCGGGCCACTGCAGGCGCATCGACGTCACGCTATTCAAGGACGGCTCGCTGCAGGTGGAGGACGACGGCCGGGGCATGCCGGTGGACCTCCATCCCCATGAGAAAGTCCCGGGCGTCGAGCTCATCCTGACCCGTCTGCACGCCGGCGGGAAGTTCTCCCACAAGAACTACCGGTTCTCAGGCGGTCTGCACGGCGTTGGCGTCTCGGTGGTCAATGCCCTGTCACGGAACCTGGAGGTCTGGATCAAGCGCGGCGGCCGGGAATACAACATGAGCTTCGCCGGCGGGGACAAGCGCAGTAGCCTCGAAGAGGTGGGCACTGTCGGCAAGAACAATACCGGCACGATTCTGCGCTTCTGGCCGGACGAGAAGTATTTCGATTCGCCCCGCTTCTCGGTGCCGCGCCTCAGGCACCTGCTGAGGGCCAAGGCGGTCCTCTGCCCGGGCCTCAAGGTCACCCTGGTGGTGGAAGCGACCGGCGAGAAGGAGACCTGGCAGTACACCGGCGGACTGGCGGACTATTTCAAGGAGGCCGTGGCCGGGCGGGAGCCGCTTCCGGCAGAGCCCTTCACGGGCAAGGTTGAAGGAGGCACCGAGGCGGCCGAGTGGGCGCTTGCCTGGTTGCCTGAGGGCGGCGAGGCGGTGGCGGAAAGCTACGTGAACCTCATTCCCACTCCCCAGGGCGGCACCCACGTGAACGGGCTCAGGGCCGGCCTGACCGAGGCGGTGAGGGAGTTCTGCGAGTTTCGCAGCCTGCTGCCCCGCGGCGTGCGGCTCGCCCCGGAGGACGTCTGGGCGCAGGTTGCCTACGTCTTGTCGGTGAAGCTCGAGGACCCGCAGTTCGCCGGCCAGACCAAGGAACGGCTGGGCTCCCGGGAATGCGCGGCTTTCGTGTCCGGCACCGTCAAGGACGCGCTGGCACTGTGGCTCAACCAGCACCCGGAGGCCGGCGACGCCATCGCCCAGCTCGCCATTTCCAACGCCACGGCCCGTCTGAAGGCGAGTAAGAAGGTCGTGCGCAAGCGGGTGGTCAGCGGCCCGGCGCTGCCGGGAAAACTTGCAGACTGCACGTCCCAGGACCCTCAGAGGTCGGAGTTGTTCCTCGTCGAAGGGGACTCCGCCGGCGGTTCGGCCAAGCAGGCCCGCGACCGGGAATTCCAGGCGGTGATGCCGCTGCGCGGCAAGATCCTGAACACCTGGGAGGTGGAGCCGGGACAGGTGCTGGGCTCACAGGAAGTCAACAACATCAGCGTGGCCCTGGGCGTGGACCCGGGGTCGGACGATCTCAAGGGGCTTCGCTACAACCGCATCTGCATCCTCGCGGACGCCGACTCCGACGGGCTGCATATCGCGACCCTGCTGTGTGCGCTGTTTCTGCGCCACTTCCACAGGCTCGTGGACAACGGCCACGTCTACGTCGCCATGCCGCCGCTCTACCGGGTGGACGTCGGCAAGCAGGTCTTTTATGCCCTGGACGACGCCGAGCGCCGGGGCATCCTGCACCGCATCGAGGCGGAGAACATCAAGGGCAAGGTGTCGGTTACCCGTTTCAAGGGCCTGGGAGAGATGAGCCCGACGCAGCTGCGGGAAACCACCATGGCGCCGGAGACCCGGCGGCTGGTCCAGCTGACGGTGGACGCCGGCGATGCGACCCACGAGCTCATGGACATGCTGCTGGCCAAGAAGCGGGCGGCCGACCGCCGGGAATGGCTGGAGGCCAAGGGCAACATGGCGGAGATCGAAGTCTGAACATGACCAGGCAGTGGCTGGACCGGGAGAACGGGTGAAGGATCTGGAACTGGATTTCGAAGGCGTCGAGCGTCAGCCCCTGAAGACGTTCACGGAGAAGGCGTACCTGGACTATTCCATGTACGTCATCCTGGACCGGGCGCTGCCCCACGTCAGTGACGGTCTCAAGCCGGTCCAGCGGCGCATCATCTACGCTATGAGCGAGCTCGGCCTGTCAGCGGCGGCCAAGCCGAAGAAGTCGGCCCGCACCGTGGGCGACGTCATCGGCAAGTACCATCCCCACGGTGACAGCGCCTGTTACGAGGCCATGGTCCACATGGCCCAGCCCTTCAGCTACCGGTATCCGCTGATCGACGGCCAGGGCAACTGGGGCGCGCCGGACGACCCCAAGTCTTTTGCCGCCATGCGCTACACAGAGGCGAAGCTCACGCCTTACGCGGCAGTGCTGCTTTCAGAGCTCGGCCAGGGCACGGCGGACTGGAAGCCGAATTTCGACGGCACCCTGGACGAGCCGGTTCATCTGCCGGCCCGGCTCCCGAACCTGCTGTTGAACGGCGCTTCAGGCATCGCGGTGGGCATGTCCACCGACATCCCGCCCCACAACCTGCGCGAGGTGGCCCAGGCGTGTATCCATCTTCTGGACAACCCGAAAGCCAGCGTTGCCGAGCTCTGCGAGATCGTCCGCGGCCCGGATTTCCCGACGGGCGCGGAAATCATCTCGCCGCCGGAAGAGATCCGGGCGCTGTACGAAAGCGGCACCGGGACCCTGAAGGTGCGCGCGGGCTGGGAGACGGAAGAGGGCGAGATCGTCATTACCGCCCTGCCGTACCAGGCGTCAGGCGCCAAGGTCCTGGAGCAGATCGCCACGCAGATGCGGGCAAGAAAACTGCCCATGGTGGAGGACCTGCGGGACGAGTCGGACCACGAGAATCCCACCCGCCTGGTCATCTCGCCCCGTTCCAGCCGGGTGGACTGCGAGGCCCTGATGGCTCACCTGTTCGCCACCACGGACCTGGAACGGACGGTGAGGGCGAACTACAACGTCATCGGCCTGGATGGCCGGCCGCGGGTCATGGACCTCAAGACGGTGCTGTCCGAATGGCTGGCGTTCCGGCTGGACACCGTGACCCGGCGGCTCCGGTACCGCCTGGAGAAGGTGGAGGCGCGACTGCATGTTCTGGAAGGCCTGCTGGTGGCCTACCTGAACATCGACGAGGTGATCCGCATCATCCGCTCCGAGGACCGGCCCAAGCCGGTGCTCATGGAGACCTTCGGTCTTTCCGATGCCCAGGCAGAGGCCATCCTGGAGCTCAAGCTTCGCCACCTGGCCCGGCTGGAGGAGATGAAGATCCGTGCCGAACAGGAGGAACTGGCCGCGGAGCGGGACGCGCTCAACAGGACCCTGAAAAGCAAGGCCCGTCTCAAGACCCTGGTCAAGCAAGAGATCGCTGAGGACGCCGAGCGCCACGGTGACGACCGCCGCACCCGTTTCGTCCAGCGCGCCGCGGCCCAGGCCATGGATGAGACAGAGCTGGCGCCTGCTGAACCGGTGACTGTGGTGCTCTCACGGCGGGGATGGGTGCGGGCGGGCAAGGGCCACGACATCGATCCGGCGGCGCTGAACTACCGATCCGGGGACGGTTTCCTCGCTGCGGCCAGGGGACGGAGCAACCTGCCGGCCATTTTCCTGGACAGCACGGGTCGCGCCTACAGCCTGCCCGCTCATACCCTCCCGTCGGCCCGGGGGCAGGGCGAGCCGCTTTCCGGCCGGCTGAACCCGCCGGACGGTGCCACCTTCGCGGGCGTGATGACCGGCGGCGGCGAGGACCGCTGGCTGCTCTGCGCTTCCGACGGCTACGGATTCGTGGCCCGGATGGACGAGCTGGTCTCCCGTAACCGCAGCGGCAAGCACGTGCTGAAGGTGGCCAGGAACGCCGACGTCCTCCGTCCGGCGGCGGTGGCCGCCGGGGAAGGCACCCTGCTTGCGGCGGTGTCGACGTCGGGAAGGCTGCTGTGTTTCCCGGTGGCCGAGGTGCCTGAGCTGGCCCGCGGGCGAGGCAACAAGCTGTTCGGCGTTGACCCGAAGAAGTTCCGCGGCGGGGAAGAAGCCCTGGCCGCCGTGGCGGTAGTGCCGGAGGGGGCTGCCCTCAAGGTCCACGCCGGCAAGCGCACGATGACCCTCAAGGCCAGGGACCTGGAGGACTACGCGGGCGAGCGCGGCCGCCGCGGCAAGCTGCTCCCGCGGGGCTGGCGAAAGGTCGACGATATCGAAACGGAGGCCTAGACGCCGGCGAATCAGCGCCCGTTCTCGGCCAGCACGACCTCGGGCTCCCGGATCTGGTAGCCCTGGATGTACTGGACGCCCACCTGCCACAGCACCGCCATGGTGTTGGCGTCCTCCACCCGCTCGGCGATGGTGCGGATGTTCTTGCCCCGGGCCTGGTCCACGATGGCCCGCACCTTGTCCTGGAGCTCCTCGTCTCCGGCCAGCCCCTGCATCAGTGCGCCGTCGATCTTGAGATAGTCCATGGGGAGGTGTCCCAGAAGCTGGCCGGCACCGGGGCCGCCGGCGAACCCGTCCAGCGCGAAGCCGAAACCGATCCGCTTAATGCGGCTGGCCATGTCCCGCGTCTGCTTGAGGTGGGCGGCGGCGGATTCCTGGGTGACCTGGAATACGAGGACGGCCGGATCCAGCCCGGTGTTCTTCACCTGGGTCTCCAGCCAGGCCGGAAGCATGCTGTCCAGCATGGTGTCCTGTGAGAGCCGCACGAACGCCCGGTTCGGCGAACGGGACTGGCAGAAGGAGAAGGCCGCGCCGATGACCCACCGGTCGATGTTCTTCACCAGGTGGTTGCGCTGGGCCGGCGGCATGAATTCTCCGGGAAGGATTTCTTCCTGCTGCTCGTCGAGCATGCGGACCAGGAGGTCGTACAGCTCGTTCTCCTCCCCCGACAGGCTTGCGATGGGCTGCAGGGCGAGCCTGAAGCGGTTTTCCATCAGGGCGTGCTTGATGCGCTTGATCCAGAGCTGATCCATCTGCTCGATGCGGGTGGAATCCTCGCCCTTCCGGCTGAGCGCCATCTGGCCGCCCCCCAGGTCCACGGCCCGGTCCAGGGCCTCCCTGGCCTCGGCATGAACCCGGTCCACGTTTTTCTCCCGGTCCTCGACCACCGCCAGGCCCGCGCTCAGGCTCACGGAGACGGACTTCCCACCAGCCTCGAACAGGGTGCGTGCGGACTTGGCCAGGACCGTCTCCGCCCAGGCCTGCAGGTCCTTGCGGTTACCCCGGGCCACCAGCGCTGCGAACTGGCCCGTCCCGATGCGCCCGTAGAGATCCCGCGACTGGACCACGTCCCGCAGGAGGTCTGCCAGTCCCGCCAGCACCGTGTCCAGGCCCGTCACGCCCACCTGCTTCTCCAGGCCCGGGACGTCGTCCACGGCAATGAGGACGAGGGCCCGGACGCCTCCCGGCGGATCTTCCTCCAGCCGCTCGGCGAGCTGTTCAAAGAAAAACGTCCTGCCGTAGAGACCGGTTTCGTGGTCCAGCTTCAGCGCGGCCTGCAGCCTCTCCGCCAGGGCTTCGTCGTCGTTCGGTCGGGCAGGTACCCGCACCCGCACGCAGGGCTCGCCGTCGAAAGTGGCGGGCTCGAACTCCAGGCTGGCGGATATGGGCCTGCCGTTGTTGCCCCGGCCCATGGCCTTGACCTTCTCCTCCGCCGGCCATTTCCCCTGGGCACAGGCCACCAGGGCTCCCTTGACCGCCGGGTGGCTGTCGGTCTCGAAGAGGTCCATGAAGGGCAGCCCGGTGAGGTCGTCCTCTCCCTGCCGGGCGAAGGCGTCCCGCCAGGCCTGGTTGGTGTCAAGGACGATGCCTTCGCCCACGTGAGCGATGGCGTCTGCGGTGCCGGCCATGACGCGGCGCAGCTGTTCCCGGTGCTGGGACGCCGACTCCACCGCTTCCCGCAGTGCCTGGTCCAGGCGGGCCATCTTGAGTTCCCGCTCCAGAACCGCGAGGAGCCGCTGCCGGTCCGCCAGGGTGACTCCGTCGTGAGCGCCGGCGCCCATGTCTGCGCCGATACCGGATTCACTCAGGTGTTCCCGGCAGCTCACCAGGGGGATCTCGCGGCCGGCGGACGACAGCACGCGCGCCACGTTGGCCAGCAGTCCGTCTCCCTCGTCGGCGAAAACCACCGCCAGTTGCCACCGGTCTTCGGGCAGGTGGTCCTGCAGGTCCCCGGCGTCATCCAGCCGCAGGACCCGGGCGGGGTGTCCGCCGTTTCGCAGGCAGCTGTTGATGGCCTCCGCGCGCTCCTGGAAGCGGGAGACGACAATGACGGGGACAGCGGTGATCTGGTTCAAGCGACTCTCGCAGGGACTGTTGTTGCCGGCAGGGGCGCCCGTCAGGCGATGGTCGGCCGGGATTCTAGCACCCGTTTTCCGGCGCAAAGGGTGACACAATCGGCACCTTGTAGGGGGCACCGGCTTCTTCGCGCACCAGCTCGGGCACCAGGTAGCCCGGCAGCCGGCGGCGCAGGCTCTCGTAGAGGCGACGGGCCGAGTCTTCCGGCACCTGGAAGTGGGCGGCGCCGGCGACCGGGTCCAGCATATGCAGGTAGTAGGGCAGGATGCCTGCGTCGAAGAGGTCCCGGGAAAGCGCTTCCAGGACTCCCGCATCGTCGTTGACGCCGGCCAGAAGCACCGACTGGTTGAGCAGGGTGGTCCCGGTGCCGGCCAGTTCGGCGGCGGCCCGGATGAACGCAGGGGAAATCTCCCGGGGGTGATTCACGTGCAGCACCACGACCCGTTTCCAGGGGAGGTTCGCCAGCCAGTCCAGGAGATGCCTGTCCACCCGGCGGGGGAGCACTACCGGTGTCCGCGTGTGGATTCGCAGCCGGCGCACGGCCGGCAGCCCTGCCAGGCTGCGGCTGATGTCCGCGAGCCGGGCGGTGGGGAGCGCGAGGGGGTCTCCGCCGGACAGGATGACCTCGTCCAGCTCCCGGAATGCCTGCAGTCGCTCCGTTGCCGCCCGGAGTCGCGCCGGCGTCAGGGCCATGTCTGCATAGGGAAAGCTGCGGCGGAAACAGTAGCGGCAGTTCACCGCGCAGGCGCCCGTTGCGAGGAGGAGCGCCCGGCCATGGTACTTCTGCAGGATGCCCGGCCCGCGGCCCGCCGCCAGGTCGCCCACGGGATCCGGGCCGAAGCCCGGCGTGTCTCTGGCCTCCGCCGCGAGGGGGAGTACCTGCCGCAGCAGCGGATCCGCGGGGTTGCCCCGTTCCATCAGGTCCGCGAAGCACCGGGGTACCCTCAGCCCGAAAAGCCGGGCCGCCCGGCGGGCGGCCGGGAGAAGGTCCGGGTCGAGCTCCAGCCTGGACAGCAGTTCCGCCGGATCCGTGATGGCATCCGCCAGTGCTTCGCGCCACGCCTCACGGTGACGGACTGGCGAGCGTGGCGTTATTATGGGGAGCTTTCCGGCGGCCCGGTCGCCGTTTTCATCCACCTTATGCGATGGGGCACCCATGGCGAGCTATAGTACCAACGAGTTCCGTTCCGGCCTGAAGATCCTGCTCGACGGCGACCCATACACCATCGTCGAGAACGAGTTCGTCAAGCCCGGCAAGGGCCAGGCCTTCAACCGGGTCAAGGTGCGCAACCTGAAGAACGGGCGGGTCACCGAAAAGACGTTCAAGTCCGGTGATTCGGTGGAGGCCGCCGACGTCCTCGACATCGACATGCAGTACCTCTACGCGGACGGGGAGTTCTGGCATTTCATGGTCCCGGATACGTTCGAGCAGTACGCCGCCGACGCCGTCGTCGTGGGCGACGCGAAGGACTGGCTCAAGGATCAGGACACCTGCGTGGTGACCCTGTGGAACAACTCCCCCCTCACCATCACGCCGCCGAATTTTGTCGAGCTGAAGATCGTTGAGACCGACCCGGGCGTTCGCGGCGACACCGCCACCGGCGGCCAGAAACCCGCCACCCTCGAAACCGGCGCAGTGGTCCGGGTGCCGCTGTTCATCGAGCAGGGCGAAGTGATCCGGGTCGATACGCGCACAGGTGAGTACGTCTCCCGGGTCAAGGAATAGAGCGCCCGGGGACTGGCGCCCTACCGCGACCATCGACCTCCTGCGGTTCCGGGCGCGGCTGCTGGCCCAGCTCCGCGGCTTCTTCGACGAGGCAGGCGTCCTTGAAGTGGAGACGCCGGCGCTCTCGCCGGCCGCGGTGACGGACGTGCACCTGGAAAGTCTGCGGGTCAGCCGGCCGGACGGGCCGGAGCTGGGCTGGCTGCACACTTCCCCGGAATTCGCCATGAAGCGGCTGCTCGCCGGGGGCGCTGGCGACTGCTGGCAACTGTGCCGCGTGTTCCGCGGGGCCGAGCAGGGCCGCCGGCACAATCCCGAGTTCTCCCTGCTGGAGTGGTACCGGGTGGGCTGGTCGCTTTCGGCCCTCATGGACGAGGTGGCCGCCCTGTTGCGGGTTCTCGCGCGGGACCGCCTTTCGCTGAAGCCACCCGTGAGTCTGACCTATCTCGAGGCCATGACAACCACGGCCGGCGTCGATCCTTTTTCGGACGCCCCCGAGGCACTGGTGGCGGCCTTGTCGGATCACGGAGTGGCAGTGCCGCCAGGGCTGGCGGACGACAGGGACGCGTGCCTGGACCTGCTGCTGAGCGGCGTCGTGGAACCTGCGCTCGATCCGGAGCGGCCGACGTTTATCCACGACTTTCCGGCCAGCCAGGCGGCCCTGGCGCGGATCCGGCCCGGTGAGCCGCCGGTGGCCGAGCGATTCGAGCTCTTCCTCGGAGGCATGGAACTGGCCAACGGCTTCGCCGAGCTCACCGATGCCCGGGAGCAGCGGGTGCGGTTCGCCAGGGACCTGGAGACGCGGCGAAAATACGGCCTGCCGGCGCCCCCGGTAGACCATCGTTTCCTGGCCGCGCTGGAGGCCGGACTGCCGGACTGCGCCGGCGTGGCACTGGGCTTCGACCGGCTGGTGATGGTGCTTGCCGGCGCCGATTCCATCGACCAGGTTCTGGCCTTCCCCTGGGGCCGGGCCTGAAGGAGTTTCGCAACCATGTTTGAGATCGACGCGCCCGATTACGGGACCGACAAGGCCGGCTTCTATGCGTCCGTGGCGGCACAGGCCAGCAGCCTGGTGGCCGGTGAGCGCGACCGTGTGGCGAATGCCGCGAATATCGCGGCTCTGATTTTCCAGTGCCTGCCGGACGTCAACTGGGCGGGTTTCTACTTCAGGGACGGGGAAGGCCTGGTCGTCGGGCCGTTCCAGGGCAAGCCGGCCTGCGTACGCATACCGCTTGGCAGGGGCGTCTGCGGCACGGCCGCGGCGGAGGGCCGGACCGTGCTGGTGGAGGACGTCGATGCGTTTCCGGGCCATATCGCCTGCGACGCCGCCTCCCGGTCCGAAGTGGTGGTGCCCGTCCGGGACGCATCCGGCGACGTGATTGCCGTCCTGGATATCGACAGCCCGTCGCCGGGGCGGTTCGACGCCGGGGATGCCGCCGGGCTGGAGTCCCTGGCCGAGGTCTACGCCCGAAGCCTGAGCGCCTGAGGCCGGCTAGGGCGCCGCAGTGGCCAGAGGCTGGCCCAGGCGCACCGTGCCGCCGGGGCGCAGGTCATCGGACAGCACCGGGCCACCCTGCGGCAGGATCACTACCACCGTGGAGCCCAGGTTGAAGCGACCCAGTTCTTCGCCGCGGCCGAGGCGCACGGCATCGGCGCCATCGGCGGGATAACGCCAGACCATCGCCTGCCGGTCCGGGCCGGGAGCGACCTGGCCGGCCCACACTGTCTCGATGCTGCCGACGTTAAGCGCACCCACCAGAACCACTGCCATGGGACCGAAATCGGTCTCGAACAGGCAGGCTACGCGCTCGTTGCGGGCAAACAGCCGTGGCACCGCGGAGACCGTGGCGCCATTGACGCTGAAGAGTCTGCCGGGGAGATAGCGCATCTCCGACAGGCGGGCCTGCGCGGGGCAGTGAATCCGGTGGTAGTCCGACGGGGCCAGGTAAAGGGTCGCGAAACTTCCGCCGTGCAGTCCTGCAGGGACTTCCCCGCCCAGCAGCGAGGCCAGGGAATAGCGGAAGCCCTTGGCCTGGAACAGTTCGCCGTCCTCCACGGGGCCGACCTGGCTGATGGTGCCATCCACCGGGCAGGCGACGACGCCCGGTTCCTCCGGCATGGGACGCGCGCCGTCTGTCAGGGCGCGGGTGAAGAACGCATTGAAGGAAGGGTAGGCCGCCGCATCCGTTTCCGCGGCTTCGTCCAGCCGCACGTCGTACAGCCGGAGAAAGCCGCCGATGAGGAGATCCTTGAGCCACGGAGTCCGCTGCCGCGCAAGCCACCCGGTGACGCGGGAGATCAGGTGCTGTGGAAGCAGGGACTGAAGGAGGGCGAAGAGCCTTGCCATGAGCCTATGGGGACTGGCGCACCGGCGCATCCACCGTCAGGCGGCGGCCATCTTCGAAGCGTAGCTCGAGGGGAACGGAGTCCTGCGCCTCCATTGCCTCTCGGGGCTGCATGAGCATCACGTGGAGTCCACCGGGGGCCATTGTCACCCGGCCGCGCGCCGGGATTTCCACCCTCGGCTGGTGGCGCATCCGGGCGACGCCGTCGGTCATTTCGGTGGTATGGACCTCCACGTCGCCAAACCGGGGGCTCGAGACGCCCGTGAGAACGGCCGTCTCGGCGCCGTTGTTCGTGATGGTCAGGTAGGCGGCGGTCATCCGGGCGCCCGGCGGCGCGGGCCGAACCCAGGCGTCGTCCACGGCCAGTTCCGGGCCCGACGGTCCGCAGGCGGCAAGTCCCAGGGCCGCGACAAGCACGAGCATGGCGATGCGCATTATCCGGCCTCCCGGGCCGCCAGCACCCGGCGATAGTCGCGGGCGATGCCTTCGGCCGTGTGCGGCGTGGTGAACACGGCGGCCAGGCGGGCCTGCGGGTCCACCAGGAATACGGAGGCGGTGTGATCCACTGTGTAGCTGTCCTCTCCTGCGGGCACGTAGGCGAAGGCTGCGCCGAACGCCCGGGTCAGCTCCGGCAGGTCCTCTGCGGCGACGGAGATGCCCCGGAAGCTCTCATCGAAGAATGCCACGTAACGGCCCAGTTGCTCGGGTTCGTCCCGCCGGGGATCAAGGGAAATCATGACCACCTCCGGCTGTCTGGCTTCCGGGAGGTCTCCGAGGCGTTCACTGGCTCCCGCGAGCGTCTGCAGGGTCATGGGGCAAACGTCGGGGCAGTTCGTGAAGCCGAAGAACACCAGCGTCCAGTGGTCCCTGAAAAGCGAGGGGTCAAGCGCTTCGCCGTCGGCCCCGGTCATCGGGACGGCGGGCACGGCCCGGGGGCGCTCCAGGATGCGGGCATGTTCCGGCGCTTCGGGCGCGGACACCCGGGCGGCGAACCAGGCGCCGGCCGCGGCGGCCCCGGCGGCGACGAGGATGACGGGAAGGAAGCGAAGGACTCCGGACATGGTTTCATTATCCCACAGGCAAGGCGGAACGCGGTCGGCGATGGGCTATCATGCGCGCTTTGGGAGAGCCGTCGTGAGCCCGAAAGAACCCGTCGCCGAGGCCCTCGAGACCATCACCGATTTCGTGCGCTGGGGTGCGACCCGTTTCAGCGCCGCAGGACTGCATTTCGGTCACGGAACGGACAACGCCGTGGACGAGGCGCTGACGCTGGTCAGGCATGTCCTCCACCTGGACCATGACATGCCGCCGGAATTCTACGGCGCAAGGCTTACCCGACCGGAAAAGGACGAGATACTGGCCCTGTTCGGGCGCCGCATTGACGAGCGCCTGCCTGCGGCCTACCTGGTCGGCGAGGCGTGGTTCGCCGGCCTGCCCTTCAGCGTCGATCCGCGCGTGATCATCCCCCGTTCCCCGATTGCGGAGCTGGTGGAGAACGGCTTCTCGCCCTGGCTGGATGCGGCGTCCGTGGATGCGGCGCTCGACCTGTGTACCGGGTCCGGGTGCATTGCCGTGGCCTGCGCCTTCGCATTCCCCGCGGCCCGCGTGGACGCGGTGGAGCTGTCGCCGGCGGCGCTCGAGGTGGCCCGGGCCAACGTGGCCCGCCACGGCGTGGTCGACCGGGTCCGGCTGCTGGAAGGCGACCTGTGGGAGCCGGTGGGCGATCAGCGCTACGACCTCATCGTCAGCAATCCGCCCTACGTCAGCGACGCGGATATAGAAGAGCTTCCGCCGGAGTATGCGCACGAGCCAGCCATGGCCCTGGGATCCGGCGCCGAAGGCATTGAGGTCGTTTCCCGGATACTGGACGGAGCGGCAGCCCACCTGAAGCCCGGCGGGATACTGGTGGTGGAAACAGGGGCTTCCGCGCCTGCGGTGGAGGCGGCCTGGCCGAATCTGCCGTTTACCTGGCTGGATTTCGGCCGCGGCGGCAGCGGCGTGTTCCTGCTGGAGGCGGATCAGCTGCCCGGAGGAGGCTAGAGGGATGTCAGGTAATACGTTTGGCCGCCTGTTCTGCGTGAGCACGTTCGGCGAAAGCCACGGTCCCGCCCTCGGGTGTATCGTGGATGGCTGCCCGCCAGGTCTTGAGCTGGACGAGGAGGATATCCAGCGGGACCTCGAGCGCCGGCGCACCGGCCGTTCCCGGCACGTCAGCCAGCGCCGGGAGCCGGACCAGGTCCAGATCCTGTCGGGGGTCTTCGAGGGCCGGACCACGGGCAGCCCCATCGGCCTTCTGGTTAAAAATGCCGACGCCAAGCCGAAGGACTATTCGAAGATCAAGGACCTGTTCCGTCCGGGGCATGCCGACTACACCTACGCGTACAAGTACGGCCACCGGGACTACCGGGGCGGCGGACGCTCCAGCGCCCGGGAGACCGTCATGCGGGTCGCTGCCGGGGCCATCGCCCGCAAGTACCTGGCAGAACGTCTGGGCGTGGAGATCCGGGGCTGGCTGTCGCAGCTCGGCCCGATCCGCCTGGATCCGGTGGACCTGGACACAGTGGACGACAATCCCTTCTTCTGTGCCGATCCTTCCCGCGTGGCCGAGCTGGAGGCCTACATGAATGCCCTGTGGAAGGAGGGGGACTCCATCGGCGCCCGGGTAGACGTGGAGGCCACGGGCGTGCCCCCGGGCCTGGGAGAGCCGGTGTTCGACAAGCTGGACGCGGACATCGCCCACGCCATGATGGGGATCAATGCGGTGAAGGGCGTGGAGATCGGCGCCGGCTTTGCCTCCGTGGCCCAGAAGGGCACCGAGCACAGGGACGAGATCACACCGGCAGGCTTCCTCTCCAACCATGCGGGCGGGACCCTGGGAGGCATCAGCTCGGGCCAGCCCCTGCGGGTCAGCATCGCGCTCAAGCCCACTTCGAGTCTCCGCCTGCCCGGCAGGACCGTAGACGTGGATGGCCAGCCGGCCACGGTGGTGACCACCGGGCGGCACGATCCCTGCGTGGGACTGCGCGCCACGCCTATCGCCGAGGCCATGCTGGCGCTGGTGGTGATGGATCACTGGTTGCGGCACCGGGCGCAGAACGCCGACGTCAGCCCCGGGGCCCCGGAGGTGCCCGGGACCGCCGGCGAAGGGTGATGCCCGCCGCCGTTCCGTACGCACCCCTTTCCGCTTTCTACCTCTTCTACTTCGGCGCGGTCGGGGTTGTCGTCCCGTTTTTCAGTTTCTACCTGAAGCACCGGGGACTGGACTCGGTCACCATCGGCCAGCTCATGGCCATTCCCATGCTCATGCGCGTGATCGCGCCGGGGCTGTGGGGTTGGGTGGCCGATCGCAGCGGCCGCCGGCGGGACGTCCTTCGCTTCGGGGCCGTGGCGGCAGCTGGCGGCGCCGTGCTGATCAGCCTCGAGCCGGGCCCGGCGGGCCTGGCGGCGGCTCTGGCGGCATTCGCACTGCCCTGGAGCGGGCTTCTGCCACAGTACGAGGCCAATACCCTGAGCCACCTCGGGCTGCGTCCCCACAGGTACGGCCTGGTCCGGCTGTGGGGTTCCCTCGGCTTCATACTCGCGGTGGTGGCCGGCGGGATCGTCTTCGAAGGCGCTGGCGTCGCGCGGGTGCCGGCAGCCATCCTTGTGCTCGTCACCTGCGTGGCCCTGGCGGTGTGGCGCACGCCGGTGGCGCCCCGAAGCGAAGAGCCGGGGGAGGCGCCGCGATTCAGGGCCGTGTTGTTCACTGTCCCGGTGGTGTCGCTGTTCGTCGTGTGCTTCCTGCAGCAGGCCGCTTTCGGCCCGTACTACGTCTTTTTCACCATCTACCTGGAGGGCCTGGGATACAGCACCGCCCAGGCGGGACTGCTCTGGGCCTGGGGCGTGGCTGCCGAGGTCGTGATGTTTCTCTATACTGCGCGGCTTCTGGAGCGTTTCGGGTCCCGGGCGCTGATGATCGCCGCGCTGGCTGCCACCAGTCTGCGCTGGGCGCTGACGGCGTGGGCGGCAGATTCTCCGCCGGCCCTGGTGCTGGCCCAGACCATGCACATGGCCAGTTTCGGGCTTTTTCACGCCGTCGCGGTGGTCATGGTCCACCGGTACTTCCGGGGACGGCTCCAGGGTCGGGGCCAGGCCCTGTACAGTGCCGCCGGGTTCGGCCTTGGCGGAGCCTTCGGCAGCCTGGCCAGCGGCTATGTCTGGGAGTTTGCGAGCCCGGCCAGCGCTTATGCGGCGGCCGCGGCCGTCGCGGGGCTGGCGACGCTGGTGGCCTGGCTGGGGATCCAGCGGGGGGAGAGAGGATGAAGGAAGGCGCAGGGGGATTTCGGGTTGCCGTCGTCGGCGCTACCGGCCTGGTCGGCGAGGCGATGATCGAGTGTCTCAAGACCCGAGAATTCCCGGTGGGCGAGATTGTCCTGCTGGCCAGCGAGCGATCCGCGGGGACCGTCGTGAAGTTCGGCGACCAACAGGTCACGGTGAAGGACCTGGCGGATTTCGATTTCGCCGGGGTGGACATCGCTCTGTTCTCCGCCGGCGGAAGCGTGTCCCGGGAGCACGCCCCCCGGGCGGCTGCCGCCGGCGCCATGGTCATCGACAACACGTCCTGCTTCCGCTACGACGACGATGTTCCCCTGGTGGTGCCCGAGGTTAACCCCGGCGCACTGGCGGGCGCCCGGGTAAGAAACATCATCGCCAACCCGAACTGTTCCACCATCCAGATGGTCGTGGCACTGAAGCCCATCTACGATGCCGTAGGCATCCGGCGCATCAACGTGGCGACCTACCAGTCGGTGTCCGGGGCGGGCCGGAGGGTCCTGGAAGACCTGGCCCGCCAGACGGCGCTGCTGATGAACGGCCGGCCCCTGGAAGAGATGGCGACGCCGAAGCAGATCGCCTTCAACGCGCTGCCCCACATCGACCAGTTCGAGGATAACGGTTACACCCGGGAAGAGATGAAGATGGCGTGGGAGACGCGCAAGATTTTCAGTGACCCGGAAATCGCCGTAAATGCGACCGCCGTCAGGATTCCAGTATTCTTTGGGCATTCAGAGGCGGTACACATCGAGACTGGGGACAGGATCACGGCCGCGGAAGCCCGGAAACTGTTAAAGAAGGCGCCTGGCATCAAGGTGATGGACGAGCGCCGCCCCGGGGGCTATCCCACGGCGGCGACGGAGGGCTCGGGCTCGGACGCGGTCTGGGTGGGCCGGATCCGGGAGGACATATCCCACGATCGGGGCCTGAATCTCTGGGTCGTGTCGGACAACATTCGCAAGGGAGCGGCCCTTAACAGTGTACAAATCGCTGAAACTTTCTTAAAAAGCTATCTGTGAGCTATAGTTACGCCGCGATTATAAAGCTACTTGTCAGCAACGCGGCCGCGGGCCGCCCGGATGACACCGGGGGCCCCATTCAGGGAGTGGCAATGTCGCGAAAGATGGTTCTTCTCGGCGTCCTGTGCCTGGTGCTTGCGCCCGGCGGCGCTTTTTCACTCGGGCTGGGCGACATCCGCCTGGATTCCTACCTCAATCAGCCCCTGGACGCGGAGATCGCGCTGAGCGTGGCGTCCCGGGACGAGCTTGACTCGTTACAGGTGGAACTCGCGTCGCGGGAGACTTTCGAGCGCTACGGGCTCGCACGCCCGGCGTTCCTGGATAACCTGAACTTCCGGATCGACCGGAGCCGCCCCGGCGGAGCGGTGGTGGAGGTCACTTCCGACGGTCCTATCCTCGAGCCCTTCGTCACGTTCCTGCTGGAAGCCCGCTGGGCCGGCGGCCGGGTACTCCGGGAATACACGGTGCTCCTCGATCCCCCGGTCTACGTCGCCGAGGAGCCTGCCGCGCCGCCGGTCAGCGAGCCTGCACCCGTTCGGTCCGCGCCCCTGCCCAGCAGCGAGCCGGTGCCCGCGCCGGCGCCCGTCCGGCCCGCCGCCCCCGTCGCCAGCCGGGTGGGCCCCGAGTACGGACCGGTCCAGCGAAATGAGACCCTGTGGTCTATTGCCGAGCAGGTGCGGCCCGACGGATCGGTGACCATCACCCAGACCATCATGGCGCTTTACCGCGCCAACCCGGGCGCCTTCGACGGTAACGTCAACCGGCTCAGGGCCGGCGCGGTGCTCCGGGTGCCTTCACGGCAGGAGATCTCGTCGATCAACCGGGCGGAGGCTGCCGCCGAATTCCGCAGCCAGACCCGCGCCTGGCGCGAAGCGCAGGGCACCGGCACCACCTCGCAGGCGGCGCGCCTGGAACTCGTGCCGCCGGAAGAATCGGCCCCGCCGGCCGCACCGGCGTCCGGCCCGTCCACGCCATCGGCCGCCGCGACCACGTCGCCGGGCGGCGCAGCCGCCGACGCTGAGCTGCTGGCCGCGGTCCAGGCCCTCCGCACTGAGCTGGAGGAAACCCGGCGGCTGATGGAGGTCAAGGACGCGGAGATCGCGGCTCTCCAGGCCCGCCTGGCGGAGCTGGAGGCCGGGGAGCCGGCGCCGGCAGGCCTCGCGGAGGCGCCGGTCCAGACCCTGCCCGGGGAGACCACGGCAGAGGCCGCCTCCGGCGCGGAAACGGCGCCGGAGGCAGGTGCCGCGGCTCCGGAGCCTGCCGAGCAGGCGGAGGCGGAACCGCCACCGCCGCCACCGGCGCCCACGGTCGCAGAGCCGTCCTTCCTTGATCGCGTGCTGTCGTTCCTGGGCAGCCTCTGGTTCTGGGTCATCCTGGGCCTGGTCCTGGTGGCCGGCGCAGCGCTGCATTTCGCCCGCAACCGGGGTTCGTCCTCCATCGAGGACGACCTGGCTGAGACCGGTACCTGGGGCACTTTGGACACGCCGAAAGCGGCCACCGCGGCGTCCGCCGCCAGCCTGAGCCAGACCCAGAAGCTCAAGACCCTGGAGGCCGACGAGGATGAGATCCTCGTGGAGGAACGCCCGGCGCGGGTCGGTCCTGTGACGCCGTCGCCTGAGACCGGGTCGGACAGCGACGAGTACGAATATCCCTTCGAGGACACCATCGCCGGCGAAACCGGCGTCAACCTGGACCAGTCCGATCCCCTGGCCGAGGCCGACTTCCACATGGCCTATGGCCTGTACGACCAGGCCGCGGACATCGTAAAGAAAGCCATCCAGCGGGACCCGGAGCGTTATGACCTGCGGCGGAAGCTGCTGGACATCTGCTTCGTCTGGGGCAACTCGGACGAGTTCCTGGAGCAGGCCCGGGCCGTCAGGGAGATGGGCGGCGAGGAGCAGGCTGCCGACTGGAGCAAGGTCGTCATCATGGGCAAGCAGATCTGCCCGGGTGAACCCCTGTTCGAGGCCGGCGAGAGCGATGTGGGCGTGGTGGACCTGAGCCTCGGCGACGCGGAGGAGACCCCTGCCGCGACCGCTCCGACCGACGAGGATTGGCTGGACTTCGACGTTGGCGCAGCTTCCGAGGGCGAGAGCAGCCTGGGCGACACCCAGGAGCAGCCGGCCCTCTCCGAGGAGCAGGTGCCGGCGGAAGAGACCGCGGAGCTGGACATCGAGGATCTTGGGATCGACATTGATCTTTCCGAGACCGGCGAACGCTCCATGCGGGACCTCGCCGAGCAGGCTCCGGAGATTCCGGACGAGTCCGGCGAGTACATCCCCCCGCCGGTGGAAGATGTCGAGCCTGCTGCGGAGGCACCGGAGGACGATGACGGCCGCACTGCCGCGGAACGGGCTCTGGACGAAGAGGCCACCTGGACCGGCGAGGATACCGAGACCAACGAGCCCTCCCTGACCCAGGTGCTCAAGCCGGCGGACCGGGTCGTCGACGACACTTCCGAGCTGCCCCTGGACGAGTCGCTGAAGCTCGACGATCTCACCGAGGGGGTGGACGTCGACCTGGGCGAGGAGGCCGGCGAGGAGGACGCCACCCAGCTGGCTCCCAGCCTCGGCGCCGAGCCGGCGTCCCTCGGCGCAGCAGGCGACGAGACGGAGGAGCTGCCGCCGGTGACCATGAGCGAGGTGGGCACCAAGCTGGACCTGGCCCGGGCCTACATCGACATGGGCGACCCGGACGGAGCCAGGAGCATCCTGGAGGAAGTGCTTGCCGAGGGTGACGATACCCAGAAGGGCGAGGCCCGGGACCTGATCGAAACCCTGGGATGACCGGGCCGTGACCGGCGGCGTCGCCCGCGGCGCCGGAGGCTCGCGGCCGGGCCTCCATCCGGCTTTCCGCATCCTGCTCCTGGTCGCGCTGGCGGCCATGCTGTTTCGTTATTCGCTGCCGGCAATGCTGATCGTGCTGGCGGTGCTGCTCGCGGCCGCCGCTGCGTCCGGCGTACTGCCCCGTGTGGCCGCCGCCATCCGGCGCATCCGCTGGCTGCTGCTGTCCATCGCGGTGATCTACCTCCTGGTCGCGCCGGAGCCGGCGTCAGGCGGCTGGATGCCGGCCTGGCCCGACGTGGTGCTGGCGCTGAAGCGCGCCGGGATCCTGGTGGTCCTCGTCGCCGCGGTGGAACTGCTCAGGCTGCGGACGCCAGCCCCCGAGATGGCGGCCGGCCTGGTGCAGCTGCTCCGCCCCCTGCGGCGGCTGGGGGTCGACGTTCACCGATTCTCCCGGCGTCTCGCCCTGACCCTGGAGGCCGTACCGGCCACGGCGGAAATGGTGGCGGAGACCGCCGGCGGGCGGCGCATCAGGCGCGGGCTGGCAGGCTGGGGCGACGCGGCGGCGGACCTGGTGTCGCGGATCGAGTCCGGCGCCCGGCGCCTCCCCGGTGACGCCTCCCTGCCGGACCCCGGGCGTCCGGGGGGGCGGGACTGGCTGCAGCTGGCCGCCGGGCTGGCGGCGATATTCGCCCTGGGCGTGGTCTGATGCGGATCGCGGTGGGGCTGGAATACGACGGCACGGGGCTTCTGGGATGGCAGGCCCAGAAAGACGGGCCGAGCGTCCAGAGCGCCCTGGAGACTGCCCTGGGCCGGGTGGCGGATCATCCGGTGGAGGTCGTCGGTGCCGGTCGCACAGACGCTGGCGTCCATGCCACGGGCCAGGTGGCCCATTTCGACTCCGACGCGGTTCGATCGCCCCGTGCCTGGATGCTCGGCGCCAATACCCACCTGCCGGAGGGCATCAGCGTCCGCTGGGCCCGGGAGGCGCCGGAGGCCTTTCATGCCCGGTTCTCCGCCCAGGTACGGGGATACAGTTATCTTGTCCACAACCGTGATGCGCGTTCCGCTCTGACGCGGCACCGGGCCTGGTGGGTGCACCGGCCCCTGGATGCCGAGGTCATGCACCAGTCCGCCCGCTGCCTGGTGGGGGAACACGATTTCTCCGCATTCCGCGCCGCCGAATGCCAGTCCCGCACGCCCGTCCGGCGCATCTTCGGCCTGCGGGTGCTCCGGCAGGGGGCTTTCCTGCGCATCGACATCACCGCCAACGCCTTCGTGCACCACATGGTGCGCAACATCGCGGGGACCCTGGCGGCGGTGGGCCGCGGCGACCGGCCGCCGGAGTGGGTGGAGGAGGTGCTGGCCGGCCGGGATCGGCGCCTCGGGGGCGTGACGGCACCTCCGGAAGGCCTTTATCTCGTCCACGTGGACTACGGGGATCTGTTACCCGTCCCTGCACCCGTGTTGCCGGCCATGCCGGACGAGTCCCGGGGCGATTGGTTTATCATCGGGCCTCACGTGTCCCGCCGCCAGGATGGGAGTCCCGGGTGAACTGGTTTGACAAGCTCATGCCTTCGCGCATCAACACCCAGCGCCGCACGCGCTCGGTGCCGGAAGGTCTTTGGACCAAGTGTCCGGCCTGCGACGGCGTGTTGTACCGCGCGGAGGTGGAGCGCAGCCTTCACGTGTGTCCCAAATGTGGCCACCACATGCGCATCGGCGCGCGCGCCCGCCTGAAACTTTTCCTGGACACCGGCTCCTCGCGGGAGATCGGCCAGGATCTGCAGCCGGAAGATCCCCTGAAGTTCCGCGACAGCAAGCGCTACCGGGATCGCCTGACCCAGGCACAGAAGGCTACCGGCGAGTCCGATGCCCTGGTGGCCATGTCGGGGACCCTGAAAGGGCTGCGCCTGGCTGCCTGTGCCTTCGAGTTCCAGTTCATGGGAGGCTCCATGGGCTCGGTGGTGGGAGAGCGCTTCGTGCGGGCCGTCAACGTGGCCCTGGAGGAGCGTATGCCGGTGGTGTGTTTTTCCGCCAGCGGAGGTGCCCGCATGCAGGAGGGGCTGTTTTCCCTGCTGCAGATGAGCAAGACTGCCTCGGCACTGAGGCGCCTCTCCGATGCGGGCCTGCCCTACGTGTCGGTCCTGACCGATCCCACCACCGGTGGCGTTTCCGCCAGCCTGGCCATGCTCGGAGACGTGAACATCGCCGAGCCGAAGGCTCTCATCGGCTTCGCCGGCCCCCGGGTGATCCAGCAGACGGTGGGTGAGACCCTGCCCGAGGGCTTCCAGCGCAGCGAGTTCCTGCTGGAACACGGGGCCGTGGACATGATCGTGGACCGGCGGGAGCTGCGCGACCGGATCGCCGCCGTGTTGTCCATGCTCACCGGCCGCCCGCTGACCCAGTCCTGACCCCGCAGTTGCGGTTCCCCGACCTGGAAAGCTGGCTGGCCTGGCAGGAAACCCTGCACCCGTCTTCCATCGATCTCGGACTGGACCGGGTGGCGGCCGTCCGCGACAGGATGGGGCTCGGGGAGGCGCCTTTCCGCGTGGCCCTGGTGGGTGGCACCAACGGGAAGGGCAGCACTGCGGCCCTGCTGGCGACCCTGTTGTCGGAATCAGGCCTGCGCACGGCCCTGTACACATCGCCCCACCTGGTGCGCTACACGGAGCGCCTGCGCATCGACGGGGCGGAAGTCTCGCCGGAGGCGTTCGTGGAAGCGTTCGACGTCGTGGACCGCTGCCGCGGCGGGACGAGCCTGACCTATTTCGAGTTCGGCACCCTGGCCGTGCTGGAGATCTGCCGCCGTCGCGGGCTGGACTTCGCCGTGCTCGAAGTGGGCCTGGGCGGGCGCCTGGATGCGGTGAACGTCATGGAGCCCGAGGTCTCGGTGGTGACCACCGTGGGGCTGGATCACATGGACTGGCTCGGCCCGGACCGGGAATCCATCGGTGCGGAGAAAGGCGGTATTTTCCGGCCCGGCCGGCCGGCCGTCATCGGCGACCGGGACCCGCCGGCTTCCCTGCTCAAGGCCGCCGGCCCGGGGGCCTGGCGGATCGGGCAGGACTTCGACGCCAGTCCGGAAGGTGAAACCTGGGAATGGCGGGGGCCGGGCCGCCTGCTACGGAGCCTTCCCCGGGGCCTCTTCCGCGTGCCGGCGCTCCTGGACAACGCCGCCTCGGCGCTTGCCGCCTTCCGCGCCCTGCCCGAGGGCGACGGCCTGGACGCGGATCTCGCTGGCCGGGCGATCCGGAACGTGCGGGTTTCGGGACGGCTCCAGCGGGTTCCGGGGGAGGTGACCTGGTGGCTCGACGTTGCTCATAACCCGGACGCGGCGTCCGTGCTGGCGGATGCCGCCCGGAGCGAGCCCCCCCGGGGACGGACCCTGGCGGTGCTGGGCATGATGGCCGACAAGGACGTGGAAGGCGTGGTCGCGCCGCTGGCCGGCGTGGTGGACCTGTGGTTCGTGGCGGGCCTGCCGCCGCCCCGCGGTCTGCCGGCGGCGACCCTGGGTGCCAGGCTGCGTGACAGGGTGGATTCGCCGGTGGAGGAGGCGGCCGACGTGCCGGCGGCGTGCGCCCGCGCCGCGGAGGCGGCCCGCCCCGGCGACCGGGTGCTGGCCCTGGGGTCTTTCCAGGTCGTCGGGCCGGTGCTGGAATACCTCGGGTTATACTCCGCCGCCCCCGCAAACGGCTGACGCACCGTGGAACGTCACCTCAAAGAAAGACTGGTCGGGGCCGTGGTCATCGTGATCATCGGCGTCATTGTCATTCCGTGGCTGCTGGACGGTCCCGACGACTCTGCAGCTCCGGTGGAGCGGAGCCTGAGCCTGCCGGCGCAGGCCGAGTCCCAGGGTCGCCGCGTCACCATCCCGGTGGGCGGAAGCCCCGAGGCCCCGACGGCGCAGCCTGCGCCCCCGCCGGTGACCCGTGTCCGCCCGGAGGCAGGTTCCGTGCGCCGGCCGGCGGAATCCCCGGAAAGCGCCGAATCCATGGCGACTTCCCGGGAACCTGACCGGCCGGAGCCCCGGGTCTCCCCGACGCCGGCGCCGCAATCGGCAGAACGGACGGCTCCGCCGCCTGAGCGCAAGGCCGCCGGGCCGGAAAGCGGCTGGGCCGTGCAGGTGGGCAGCTTCTCCCAGCAGGACAATGCCACCCGCTTAAAGGCCAGCCTCGCGAAGGACGGGTTCGACGCGTACCTGTCGCGGGTGGTGACAGACGCCGGCACCATGCATCGCGTCCGGGTCGGCCCGGTGGCCGATCGGGCGGCGGCCGACGAGCTCCTGGAACGTCTCGCCGGCGCCGGACAGAAAGGCCGGGTAGTCCCGGCCGCGGACTGAGGCGGCGGCGGCTCCGGGATGCCCTCCGGATGTTAGACTCTGCAGCCTGTGAACGGGCGGCGCCGAGATGGTGATCATCGATTACATCCTGATCGGCGCCTTTCTCGTCTCGGTGGTTGTGGGCTTTTTCCGCGGGTTTTTCCGCGAGGTCATGTCCCTGGTCACCTGGGTGCTGGCGGCCTGGGTGGCGTGGCGGTTCTCCTGGCTCCTGGAGCCGGCGCTCGAGGCCATCAGTTCTCCGGCGCTCAGGCTCTGGCTGGCCCGGGCGGCCGCCTTCGTGATCGTCCTGTTGCTGGGCGGTCTGGCCGGTTTCCTGCTGGCGAAGATCGTCAAGGCGTCAGGCCTCACGGGCACGGACCGGGTGCTCGGCATGGTGTTCGGCGGCGCCCGGGGTGTGCTGATCATCGGGCTGCTGGTGCTGGTCTTCCAGCTTCTGGAGCTGGACCGGGAGCCCTGGTGGGACGACTCGGTAATAGTGCCCCAGGCGGCGCGCGTGGCTGACAGGATGCGGGCGGCGCTGGGGGTTGGGCTTGAGCGGCTCGAAGAAGCCGTGGACGCACCGACGGAGTAGACGGCACATGTGCGGGATCGTCGGAATCGTAGGCACCGGCGCGGTCAACCAGGCGCTGTATGACGCGCTCACCGTGCTGCAGCATCGTGGACAGGACGCGGCGGGCATCGTGACCGCCGACGAGCGGATCCACATCCGGAAGAACAACGGGCTGGTGCGGGACGTCTTCCAGCGCCGCCACATGATCAAGCTGACCGGCCGGATGGGCATTGGTCACTGCCGGTATCCCACTGCCGGAACCTCCAGCCGCGACGAGGCACAGCCGTTCTATACGAACTCGCCCTACGGCATCTGCCTGGCCCACAACGGCAACCTCACCAACGCCGACGAGCTGGCGTCCCTGGTCATCAACCAGGACCATCGCTACCTCAATACGGGCTCGGACTCCGAGATCCTGCTGAACGTCTTCGCCCACGAGCTGGAGGGCGTGGATGGCCACCTGGGCCCGGAGGAGGTCTTCCGTGCGGCGGAGGGCGTTTACCGGCGCTGCCGGGGCGGTTTCGCGGTGGTGGCCCTGGTGATGAACGCGGGCATCCTGGGCATGCGCGATCCCGCCGGCATCCGTCCCCTGTGCTGGGCTACCGGGACGTAAACGGCCGGCGCGAGCACATGCTCGCCTCGGAAAGCGTATCCCTGGACGCGCTGGGCTTCGAGCTGCTCCGGGACGTGCTGCCCGGCGAGGCGGTGTTCATCGACGGGGACAGCCGTCTCCACACGCGCCAGTGTCTGCCGGCGGACACCCGCAGCCCCTGCATGTTCGAGTACGTGTATTTCGCCCGGCCGGACTCCATCATCGACAACATCTCGGTCTACAAGGCGCGGCTGAGAATGGGGGAGGCCCTGGCGGACCGGATACTGAAGCTGCGTCCCGACCACGACATCGACGTGGTCATCCCCGTGCCCGACACCAGCCGCACCTGCGCCCTGCCCCTGGCCCACCGGCTCGGCGTCAAGTATCGCGAGGGCTTCATCAAGAACCGTTACATCGGCCGGACGTTCATCATGCCCGGCCAGACGCTTCGCGAGAAATCCGTGCGCCGCAAGCTCAATGCCATCGACCTGGAATTCCGGAACAAGAACGTTCTTATCGTCGATGACTCCATCGTCCGCGGAACCACCTCCCGCCAGATCATCGAGATGGCGCGGGAGGCAGGCGCCAGGAAGGTCTATTTCGCCTCGGCGGCGCCGCCTGTCAGATATCCCAACGTATACGGCATCGACATGCCGGCGGCCGCGGAGCTGATTGCCCACGGCCGCACCGAGGACGAGGTAGAAAAACTCATCGGGGCTGACTGGCTCATCTACCAGACCCTGGACGACCTGATCGGCGCCGTCCGCCACGACAGCGCGGACATCCAGGGATTCGACACTTCCTGTTTCTCCGGCGAATACGTCACCGGCGACATCACCGCGGAATACCTGCGCAAAGTCGAGGCGGACCGCGCTGACGCGGTCAAGGTCCAGCGGGACAAGAAGTACGCCGGCTCGCCCATGGCCGCGGAGATCCTCTGACCCCCAGGGAGACGCTCAAGCGATGCTGTGCTGCTGCCCTGGCCGCCGTGGACGGGCGCCGGGTGACCGCTGAGGCGCTGGCCGGCCCCGCTTCCCCGCTGCTGCCTTCCCACGTTCCGGTTCTCGCCATGGGCAAAGCCGCCACGGCAATGCTCGCCGGTGCCGCAGACGCCCTCGGACCCGCGATTGGGCCCGCCCTCGCGGTGACCCGTCCCGACAGCGTTCGCCCGGGCGAACCCGGCGTTGCCGCGGCCGAAGTCATCTACGGCGATCACCCGGTACCGGGAGCGGCAAGCCTGGCAGCGGGGCGGCGGGTGACAGCCTTCTGCAGCCGTCTCGATCCCCGTGGGTCGCTACTGGTTCTGCTGTCAGGCGGCGCCTCCGCCCTTGTCGAGCACCCGGCGGCCGGCGTCAGCCGGACGGATCTCGGCAGGGCGAATCGCTGGCTGCTGGCCAGCGGGCTGGCGATCAGCGAGGTCAACGCCGTTCGGCGGAGGCTCTCGGCCATCAAGGGCGGCGGGCTTGCGCGCGCAACCGCTGCCCGCCGCGTCGTCGTCTTGGCCGTCTCGGACGTGCCCGGCAACGCGCCGGAGGTAATCGGCTCTGGTCCGTTCTCCGCCACGGCGGCTCCGGCGCTCCCCGGGGGGCTGCCGGCGTGGCTTCAGCGCCTGGTGGCAAAGCGGGAGGCACCGGGGAACCGTTCGCCTTCGCCGGAGGTGGACTTCCGCGTGGTCGCCGATGCCGATGCCGCGGCCGGGGCGGCCGTGGCCTGGGGCCGGTTCCGGGGCTTCGAGGCGCGGCTGCATGAGCCCCTGCTGGCCGGCGGCACGATCGACGCGGTCGGGCGCCTGCTGGCCGACCACCTGGAGGCGGCCGGTCGGGGCATCCACGTGTGGCGGGGCGAAACGTCCCCGGTCCTGCCGCCGGCAGCGGGTCGGGGCGGCCGAAACCGGCACCTGGCCCTGGGCCTGGCCCTGGCGCTGGAGTCCCGGCGGGCAAGGGATATCACGCTGCTTTGCACGGCCACGGACGGCAGTGATGGCTCCGGCGACGCCGCGGGAGGCTGGGCGGATCCGGACGTCGCGGCACGGATCCGCGCCTGCGGGCTCGACCCGGCGGCGGCGTTCACCGGCGCGGATTCGGGCCCGGTCCTCGAGGCCGCGGGGCAGGCGTTCGTCACCGGCCCGACCGGCACCAACGTGATGGACCTCGTGCTGGCGGTCAGCGGCAGCGGGCTTTGCGCGGGGCAGCCGCCGGGCTAGGCTGTGCCGGTCCGGAGGCCAGTTCCCCACCAGTCGTGCGAATCCTGATCATCGACCAAAACCGAGACTTCCGGCGCTGGCTGGTGCACCAGGTGGGTGCCGCCCGCCCCGACGCGGCCGTGGTGGACCATGACCCGTCGGGTCGGGAAGTCATGCCGCCCGACTTCACCCCGGCGGGCTGGGACCTGATTTTCTGCGACGGCGCCCTGCTGGACACCCCGTCGATGGGCTGGATCAGCGAGGCGCCGGAAGAGGGGGGCTGCCCGGGCGTGGTGGCTATTACCCCGCCCGGTGATTCCTCCGCGGCCCTGGCGGCTTTCGAGGCCGGGGCGGCGGATTACCTGGCCCGGGAGCGGGCCAGCCACCAGCACATCCGGCGGATTGTCCGGGAGGCCCTGCGCCGGGGCCGCCGGATGCCGGAGGCCGGACGCCCGGGGACCGGAGACCCGCCGCCGTTCGAGCTTCGCGGGCACCGCTTTGTCCGGACCCTGTCCTCCACCGCCACGGCGTCGGTCTATCTCATGGAGAACGAGTCCCGGGGCGAGCCCGAGGTGATGAAGGTGTTTCGCCGGGTGCCGGACGTCGACGATGCGGTGGGACCGTTCGAGCGTTTTCTTCGCGAGTACGAGGTCATCTCCGGTATCCGCCATCCCAATGTCGTTCGCATCAACGACCTGGGTGTCGCCGACGACCTGGCCTACATCGCCATGGAGTACTTCCCGGGCGGACACCTGGGGGATCTCATCGCCCAGGGCATGCCGGCAGCGCAGGCCCGGGAGGTGCTGGACCAGATGGCCGCCGGCCTCGAGGCCGTCCATGCTGTCGGTGTCCTTCACCGGGACCTGAAGCCCGGCAACGTCGCCGTCAGGCATGACGGCAGCATCGCGCTGATCGACTTCGGGCTGGCGAAACTCCAGGACGAGACGCCGGAACTCACCGTGCGGGGAGAGATTTTCGGCACCCCGTACTACATGAGTCCGGAGCAGGGCCACGGGCGGGCCGTGGACGCGCGCAGTGACCTGTACAGCGCCGGCATTGTCCTTCACGAGATGCTGACGTCCCGCAAGCCATATGTCGCCGCGTCGCCCATGTCGGTGATCTGGAAACATCGCCATGCGCCGATCCCGCGGCTGCCCGCGGCTGTCGGGCAGTTCCAGGGGATTCTGGAGCGGCTGCTGGCGAAGCTGCCGGAGGACCGCTTCGCCTCGGCGGCCGAGCTGCGAGCGGCGCTGCAGGACATGGCCCCGCCGAGCGCCGTCGCCGTGACCCTCGACGATACGGCCGGTGATTTATCATCGCCCGCCTGAGGGGCAGGATTTCCAGGAGGAACTATCGGTGGAAGAATCGTCGTCGCAGGGCAAGCGGATAGAGTTGCCCGCTGCTCATCCCCTGCGCACCGAGCTTTACGAGGAAGTCCATGCGCGGCCTTTCCCGCTGGTGCGCGCGCCGGTCCGGGTGTCTCACCTGGCGATCCTCAGCGAGCCCGGCGACAGCGAGTCGCACCTGGCCCATCTGGCGGATCTGGCGAAGCGGTACAGCGTGAATCCTCCTGCCCCGGAGGCTTCCTGCTACTACGCCACGTTCCCGGGTTTCGACCTCCGGTGGGAACGCCACACCGAGTTCTGCACCTACACCGTCCTCCGGCCCGGCGCGTCGGAGACGCCGTTCACCGAACCGGGCCTGGGCCTGCTCCCGTCTGACTGGCTGGCCGGGATGCCGGGCCGCAGCCTGGTCGCCACCCACCTGGAAGTGCTCCAGAAGGAAGTGCCGGACCCCTTCGACCCGGCCCTGGAGCGGGCTTTCGAGGGCCACCTGGTCGTGGGCAGCCGCATCGTCGACGACCGGGCGGCCCTGTGGTCGACCCTTCGCCTTCACTCCGACGGGTTCAGCCGCTACCTCCTGCACAACTCGAAGCTCAACGAGTTCCAGGTGGGGCGGACGATCCAGCGGGTACTGGAGATCGAGACCTACCGGATCATGGCGCTGCTGGGTTACCCCGTGGCCAAGCGGATCTGGCCCCGGGTACGCCGCATCGACACGGAGCTGGCGACCCTTATCGACGGGCTGGCCCGTGTCGAGACGCCGGAGGACGAGAAGCGGCTCCTCCACGAGCTGGTGGCGCTGTCCCAGTCCATCGAGCACATGCGTTCGGATACCAACTTCCGCTTCTCTGCCACCGACGCCTACATGACCCTGGTCCACCGGCGGCTGTCGGACCTCCGGGAGCACAAGTTTCCCGGCCGGTCTTCCGTTACCAAGTTCCTGGATCGCCGGCTGACCCCGGCGGCGGCCACCTGCGAGTCGGCGGAGCGCCATCTCCGTGACCTTTCCCTGCGGGTCGCAAGGGCCACGGAGTCCCTGAGGGCGCGCATCGAGACGACCCTGGAGGAACAGAACCAGACGCTGCTGGAGTCCATGAACCAGCGCGCGTCACAGCAGCTGAGACTGCAGGAGATGGTGGAGGGCCTCTCCGTGGCCGCCATCAGCTATTACTTCATCGGCTTGCTGGGCTACGCCCTCAAGGCGCTCCACGATGCCGGCTGGGACTTCGACGTGGCGGTGGCCACAGGGGCGGCGGTCATCCCGGTAGTGGCCGGCGTCTGGGGCTTCGTGTCCTGGCGGCGGCGCCGGATCCAGGCCCGCGCGGGCCGATGAGCACGCCGGTTGCCGAGCCGCTCACGTCCCTGCCCGGGGCGATCCGGGACTTCCTGGGCGCGGCCACCCCCGACGCCTGGCTGGAGGCCGCGGCACAGCCGGAGGCGCTGCCGCTGCTGCTGGTGGATCACGCCAACTGCGAGAAGAAAGCGGCCTCGACCGCGCTGTCCCTTCTTTTTCGCTACGAGCAGGAAACCGGGCTGGCCGGCCGGATGTCCCGGCTCGCCCGCGAGGAACTGCGGCACTTCGAGCAGGTCCAGCAGCTGATGGGCAGGCTGGGCATCCCGTGGACGCCGGTGGGCGCCAGCCGCTACGGCCGCGGCCTGGCCGAAGTGACTCGCAGCCCGGAACCGGGGAGGCTGGTGGACCGACTGATCGTGGGTGCATTCATCGAGGCCCGCTCCTGCGAGCGGTTTGCGCTGCTGGCGCCCCGGCTTCCGCCGGAGGTGGGCCGGTTCTATTCCGGTCTGCTGGCCTCGGAGGCCAGGCATTTCCGCCATTACCTGGCGCTCGCGGAAGACTTCGCCGGCGGCTCCGTGGCCGAGCGGACCGCCGAGATCCGAATCGTCGAGAACCAGCTGGCCACCGAGTCGGACACGGAGCTGCGTTTCCACAGCGGGCCCCCCGCCTAGAGCGCCCGTGGCCACGCTGCGGGTCTACGAGGAACTCAACGATTTCCTTCCCGAGGACTGCCGAAAGCGGGACTCCAC
>JARRON010000012.1:0-68458 GCA_037383845.1 Gammaproteobacteria bacterium | reverse complement strand
GTCTCCACGCATCTTCATTCTCTTTGCCCGCGATGTTCGCCGGAAGGATACAGGACAGCGCCGCAGGACGAGTTTGCCCTTTCAGTCAGGCCGGCTGCGGCCGGACGCGACCGTGCATAGCCGCCGGCCACGGGCAAGGCCGTTTTTACATAACCAACTAAGGACTTCCCGAAGTTGAGGCGAGGGCCTCGTTTTAGTCGTGTCCGGCCATTCCAGGCTGGTTGAACCGGGACGGAGCCTGCGATATCAATGCGTCCTGCCGCGCCGCTGCGCGGAACCCTCCATGCCAGGCGCGACCCGCGGAGATTCGTGGCCAGACCCCTCAAAAGGCTCAGCACCTTCCTTTCCGAACTGAAACGACGAAAGGTCTACCAGGTCACGGCCGTGTATGTCGTCCTTGCCGTGGCGGGCATGGAACTGCTGGACGTCCTGATCCCGTCCACGAGCCTGCCGTCGTGGGCCTCGCCATTCTTCCTTGCTCTGGCGATCATTGGTCTGCCGGTGGTGGTGGTACTGTCCTGGACCTTTGACCTCACATCGGAAGGACTGACCCGCACGGCGGATCGTCCCGCCCCGGGCGATGACCCGCCCGCGGACACGCCCGCAGACAACAGCGACTCCGCGGCCCGGGCGCCCCCTGGCGCCAGCGCCGGCGACGGGGCGGCCGGCGACCTGGATGCCAACACCGTCGCCGTTCTTCCCTTCCAGAACCTGAGCGGGTCACCTGAGTCGGAGCCCTTCGCCACCGGCCTTCATGATGACCTGCTGACCGAGCTTTCCCGGGCTTCCGCCCTTACGGTCATCTCCCGCACTTCGGTAAACGGCTACCGTGGCACGAACAAGCCGCTGCGCCAGATCGCCGCCGAGCTGGGCGCCGGCACCATCGTGGAAGGCGGCGTCCAGCAGGCGGGCAACCGGGTGCGCCTGAACGTGCAGCTCATCGACGCGCGTGCGGACGTGCACCGCTGGGCTGAGCGTTACGACCGCGAACTGTCCGCTGACAATATCTTCGACCTGCAGAGCGAGCTCGCCGCCAGGATCATGTCCGCGCTCCGCGCCGAGCTCACCCGGGAAGAGCAGGCCCGCACGTCCCGGCAGCAGACCCGCGACCTGGAGGCTTACCGGCTCTACAGCATCGGTCGCGAACGATTCGTGGACCGTACCGAGTCCGGACTGGAAAAGGCCGCCGAAGCCTTCCGAAGGGCCATCGACCGCGATCCGGACTACGCCGCGGCCTGGGCAGGCCTTGGGATGGCGCTCGGCGGGCTCATCGACTACGGCCACACCGATGACCCGGACGTCCTGGCGCGCAGCCGGGAGGCCACGCGGCGGGCGCTGGAGATAGATCCGGGGCTGGCCGAGGGTCGCGCCTCCGAAGGCGCGATCATGGCGCACCTGAAGGACGGCGAGGGCGCGAAACGGGCCCTGTCCCGGGCAATCGAAGCAAGCCCGGGACTGGCGCTTGGCCACCAGTGGATGAGCTGGGTCGAGCTGCTCACGGGCAACCCGGAGCGGGCCGAGCCGGCGGCGGAACGCGCCACCCGGCTCGACCCACTCGAACCCGAAGCCTGGGGAAACCTCGCCATGGCCGAGCTGGCCCTGGGCCGCGCGGGCGACGCCCTGGCGTCGGTGAAGCGCTCCCAGGAACACTACCCGGACGTGGACTACACGTTGTGGGTCGAGGGCCTGGCGCTTTATCACCTGAGCCGGGAGGAGGGCGTCCCGGAAGTCTTCGACCGGCTGGCGGATCGCTGGAGCCGGGCCTGGCCGGCCACGGCCCGTGGGCTGGCCTGCGCTGCGACGGGTGATTCCGCCGGCGCGCGGACACACCTTGCCCGTCTCAAAGAGACCGGCGATGACTGCAAGGCCGGCATCGTCCACGCGGCACTGGGCGAGATGGACGAGGCCTTCCGCTGCTTTCGGGACATGGGGGAGGCCTTCTGGGACGAGGAACTGTTCCTGCGGTACCACCGGGCCCCGCCCATGGACGCCGTCCGCGCGGATCCCCGGTATGCCGAGGTGATCGCCCGGCTCGACCGGGCCTGGAAGGCCCGGTCAGCCTAGCTCCCCCGGCACCGGCGGCACTGCCTTTCGCGCGTGACTCGTATTGCGCCGGCCTGGCGCCGGCCAGCCACCCGGCAGTGGTCGGGACTCCGGTGATTCCGGGCTGCGGCGCCCGTGCGGCGGGCGCCGGCGCTAACCACTGGCGCCGATAATCAGGCACACTCCCCGGCATGGCCGCTCCACCCGCCGCAAAGCGCTCCGCCGGCGAAGCCATCGCCGCCTATTTCCGGGATTTCAGCGTCCTCAAGGAGACCCGGAGCGAATACTGGGGCATCCAGCTGGTCAACCTGCTGGACTGCACGGCCTACTTCGCCATGCTCACCATCGCCGCGGTGTTCCTGTCCGAAGACCTGGGCATGAGCGACGAGTATGCCGGCTACACCATCACGCTCTTCACGTCAGCGACCTCGCTCATGCTCCTGGTCGCGGGCATGTACACGGACTGGCTCGGGATCAAGAAGTCCGTCGACCTGTCCATGTGGGCGCTGCTTGTCCTGCGCCTGGCCATCGTGGTCGTGGGGCTCATGCCTTCCCTGCCCCACCGGGGCCTGCTTGCCGCCGGCATCTTCCTCCTCATGGCGCCCTTCATGGCCGCCGTGCAGACCACCTTCCAGGCAGCCACAAACCGGTTCACGACGAAGCGCTCCCGCAGTGCCGGCTTCAATCTCTGGTACCTGTTCATGAACATCGGCGCGGCAGCCGCCGGCTTCTCCATCGACATCGTGCGCAAGGCCCTGGACCTGCCCAACGTGCACATCTTCACCATGGGGGTGATCACGGCATTGCTGTGCCTGCTGGTCCGGGTGACCCTGGTCCGCCGGGAAGACCAGCTTGTCAGCGCGGACGAGCCCGCCGTCGAACAGGAGAAGGAAAAGGCCGTCAAGCGCCTGCGGCCGATGCAGATCTTCCAGGAAATGGTCCGTGAACCGGCACTACGGCGCCTGCTGGTCCTGATCGCGCTCATTCTCGGCGTCCGGGCGGTCTACACCTACCTGTACCTGCTGATGCCGAAGTACTGGCTGCGGACCATCGGACCAGACGCCGCCATCGGAACGCTCAGCGCCATCAATCCCATCGGCATCGTCATCGGCCTGGTGCTGTTCATCCCGCTGGCAAACCGGTTCAACGTATTCAAGATGCTCATCTACGGCGCGATGGTCTCGGCCGTCGCCCTTCTTCCCATGGCGGTGCCGTGGACGGCCTACAACACCACCATCGAGGCCGCCCATTACCAGATGGCCATCGCCTGCATGATCCTGCTCACCGTCGGCGAGGTGGTCTGGTCACCGAAGCTCTACGAGTTCACGGCCGCCATCGCGCCAAAGGGACAGGAAGGCGCCTACCTGGGAATGTCCCTCGTGCCGTGGTTCCTGGCCAAGACCGTGGTCAGCGCGCTGTCCGGGCACATGCTGGACCGCTGGTCGCCCGAGGAAGTGACGATCGCCGGAGAGGCGGTTCCGCTGCAGCAGGCGATGGTCAATCACCAGCTGGACTACTGGGACCGCCCCGAGGCCATGTGGCTGATACTCGGCATCTACGCCCTGGCGGGCTGCATCATCGCGTACCTGCTGCGCCACTGGCTGACCCGCGGCACGGAATTCAAGACCTAGCGCGGGTAGACCAGGGTGAAGATCAGGCGGAATCCCCAGCCCTCGGGGCCCGAGTCAGGCGAATCGGCCCAGTAGCGGACACCGGCGCCTACCTGGGCGAGCTGGCCACCCAGATTCACCATCTGCAGTGCCGTCAGGTTGAGGGGAATCGACCACTGCTCGGCTTCCCAGTCATAGGTGGACTCGGTGTTCAGTGCGATGGTGGTCTGGCTGGGAAGAATGTACGTCAGGAAGGGCTGCAGGAAGGTTGCGCTCACGTCCGCCCTGTCACCTGCGCCGGCGAAGGACTCGATGTGGTTGGCCAGCCCGCCGTAGGTCCAGGGGCCGGACTGCTTGAGCGCCACCGCCGTGGGCCCGATGCCCCACTTCTCGGTGCCGAGGAACTCATCGGTGGCAGTCGGGATCAGGAACACCGGCCCCGCACCCCAGATCCACCCGCTGTCGGTCTCCGCCTTCGGCGAGAAGAACACGCTCTGCACCGTGTCGCTCAGTCCGAATTCGTGGTAGCCCGGGGTTGGGAACCCGTCCTGGTCGACGACCGGCAGAATGGTTCGGGAAATCAGGTTCCAGTCTTCGCCGATGGAGAACGGGATGACGGGCTGGATGTTGAGTCTCCAGAGCGACCCTTCGTCACGCGGGCCGAAGTTGTCGTCGTAATTGGCCTGGAACGGCACGCTGACAAGAGACGCGATGGGGTTGGCCAGCTTCTTGGCGATGTCCGCCTGGCTCTGGCCGGGCTCGTCCGCCTGGGCCTGCAGAAGCGGGATCGTGAGCAGGCACATAGCGACCGGCAGCACCTGCTGCCAGGCGCCGGATCCGAACGTTTTGTTCATCGGAATCTTCCTTCTGCGAGTTCTTAGCTCGTTGTCGGCGAAAGGTCTCTTCCCGGCTGCCGGGACAGACCGTCCGCTTCAGTTTACAGGATCGGGGAACCATCCCGTGCCGGGCCCGCGCTCAGTCGTAGAACGGCGCCGTGTTCTGGGCGCGGACCTCTTCCATGGCCGCGTTCCACTCCGGGTCCACGCGGTCCATCCACTGGCGCGCTTCCTCGGGCCGGTCCAGGCGTTCGTAGAGCTCGCTGAGCACCTTGGCGGACCACTGGGTCCAGTCGTGATCCGCACCCCGGGCTTCGAGCAGATGCCCGTGGGCGTTGAGAAGGACGGACTCGGCTTCCTCATAGGCTTCCAGGTGCATCAGCGCGATGCCGAGCCGATACCGGTAGACCTGGGTAGCCGTGTGCTCCTCGCCGAGGACCCGGACCGCCCCCTCGACGACCCCGGCCATCAGGTCCCGCGCCTCCTCGAAGCGTTTCTGGCGGATGTACAGGCGCGCCAGCTGGCCCTTGGGGGAGAAAACGCCCTGCGAGTCGGGACCTGACAGCCGCTCCCGGGCACGGACCACCTCATGGAACGCCTGTTCCGCGGCGTCGTACTCACCGATATTCAGCCGGCAGACGCCGTACATGAACTGGCTGATGTAGGGCGAAGGATGATCCTCGCCGTAGAGGGCCTTCCCCTTCGCGGACGCCTCCGCATACAGCTCGGCGGCACGCTGCAGCGCCGGCGTGTTGCCTATGGCTTCGCCGGAATACATCAGCCGGTCGCTGGCCAGGAAATAGGCGGTGGCAAGATTGTGGATGGCGCTCACCGTATCCGGATGGAGATCGCCGTAGCGCCCGCGGGTCGCTTCCAGGATCCGCGTGTTCAGGGCCATCATCGGCTCGAGCTCGCGCCGCTGCCAGTGGATACTGGAAAGGCCGTTCATCAACATGAGGGTCTCTGGCGAATCCGGGCCGAGCGCGGTTTCGGCCCGCTCGAGGCCGTCCTGCAGCAGCGCTTCGGCCTCCACCAGCTCGTCCGCGCGCACGAGGGCCACGCCCAGGCTGGCCTGGGTCTTCAGCGTACCGGGATGATCCGGCCCGAAGACCTGCCGCTCCAGCGCCAGCATCTCTCTCAACTCCGCGGTGGCAGCATCCCGTTGCTCCAGCTCAACCAGCGTCGAGGCGAGATCCCGTCTCGACTCCAGGGTCTCGGGATCGACGGGACCCAGGCGCTCGGACCGGATGCCGTAGGCCTTTTCGAACTGGTCCTTTGCGACGTCAAAGTACCCCAGGGCGCCGTAGGTGCTGGCCAGGGTATGCAGCATGCGTGCTTCCAGCAGGGGCTGCTCTGCGAACTGCACCTCGAGGCGATTGGCCGCCTGGTCCAGAACCTCCCGCACGGTCACATCCCGGCCCTGCTCCGCCGGGCTGGCGGCCCCCAGCATGGAGGTGAGGAAGTCCGTGACCGCCTCGGACTCGTCCAGGGCGGCCTCGGCCCGGGCGCGCTCGGCTTCCGCTTCCTGGCGGGCCAGCATTGCGTCCACCGTCAGCGCCGCGGCAATCAGCACGCCGGCCACGGAGGCAGCCGTGACGGCGACCAGCCGGCGGAATCGGCGCTGCTGCTCCCGCTGCCGCAGCTCGTCGTAGCCCACGCCCAGGATGCCTGCCACCAGCTTGAGCTTGGCCGCGGCCTTGCCGTCGCCCCCCGGGCGCAGGTCTGCCGCCACCGGCTCCTCCCGCGCCGAGGTCAGCTCGCCGTCCGGGCCGGTCCTGTACCGCAGCGCCTCCGGGAAACACTCCTCCGTTCCGTCGTCGGCCTTGTCCGACGAGTTGGGCTCGCCGGCGACGATGAGCGCGAGAATCCGGTCCCCGCGGCCAAGGCGCTTGTAGGTGAGAATTTCCTCGTTGACCCACCGGGAACGGGCCGCGGCGGGAGAACAGATGACCACCAGCGTGGCGGAGTCCTGAAGGGCCTCGTTAATGACCGCCCCCAGGCTGGTGGCGGTAGGCAGTTCCTCCCGGTCCCGGAACACCGGCGCGATGCGCCGCGGCACCGTACCCATGTTCGTGGCGCGCCCGACCAGCCGCTTCGGCACCCGGTAGGTCTCCAGTGCCCGGTGGAGCCACTCGCCCCAGCTCCGGTCGGTGTGGCTGTAGCTGATAAAAGCCCTGTATTTTCGCGACGAGGCCGTGGCTGGCTTCGCCGACGGCCCGGTCTCTTCAGGTACCATCATTCCCCCCGCCGGGTGAACCGGCCCGAAACCGCAGTGTATGACGTCCGGGCCGGAGGTGCCGAGCCTGCGTCGTCCTCCGGCGGGCAGCGAGCGGGATCGCGGGGCCACCGGGACCTGTCCAACGCGGCGGATGTCGACGGGATGCGCGCCGCGAAGCCGGGCGGAAGGCCATGGCGGGATCGCCCGGAGACCACCGGGGACAAGGAGCGCGCACGGTCGACCGGCGGCCGCTGCCCGCGCATCCGGGAGAGCGTCTCCCGAAACAACAGTCGGTGAGCGGCATGGCGACAGACTCCCATCCGGATTTCCCTTCCCCCGGGCTGCCCGACGGCAAAGGCCGGGTGGCCGTCGTGCTGGGCGCCAGCGGCTACATGGGCTCCAACCTCACGCCGGCCCTGGCCGCCCACGGCTGGGACGTGCGGGCCGTGGCCCGGAACGCGGCGGTGCTCGAGGCCCGGGAATGGCAGGGGGTGGAATGCGTGTCGGCCGACGTGCTTCAGCCGGAAACGCTGCCCGCCGTGCTCGAGGGTGCGGACGTCGTCTATTACCTCGTGCACATGATGTGGAGTGGCAAGGACTTCGTGCCGGTGGAGCGGAGGGCTGCGGAGAACGTGCGCCGGGCCTGCGAGGCCGCCGGCGTCCGGCGCATCGTTTACCTCGGCGGCATCATGCCGAAGGACAAACGCTCCCGTCACATGGAAGGCCGCATGGCGGTGGGCGAGACCCTCCGGGAGGGCGCTGTCCAGGTCATCGAGCTGCAGGCGGCCATGATCGTCGGGCCGGGCTCAGCGGCCTTCGAGGTCATCCGCGACCTGGTCAATCACCTGCCGCTCATGATCACGCCGAAATGGGTGCGGCGGCGCTCCACGCCCATCGCGCTGGAGAACGTGCTGAACTACACCATCGCCGCCGCGGACCTGCCCCTGGAAGGCAACCGGGTTCTCGAGCTGGCGGGCCCGGAGGTGCTGACCTACCAGGAAATCATGGACATCTACGGGGAATTCGTGGGCAGGAAACCGCTCGTCATTCCCGTGCCCGTCCTGACGCCCACCCTGTCCAGCTACTGGCTGTACCTGGTGACCTCCGTGCCGCCGACCACGGCCATGTCCCTGGTGGAGGGGCTCGCCCACGACTATGTCGGCGAAGACAGGGAAATCCGGCAGCTTGTCCCGCAGCGGCTGCTCACCTTCCGGGAGTCCGTGGCCGCCACCCTGGAAGCGGAGAAGCGCCACGAGGTGCCCGCCCGCTGGGTGGAAGGCTCCATCGCCTGCCGGGACTGGAACCCGAAGCACTCGTTTTACGCCAAGTCGTGGTGCGGCGAGGCCGAGACCACGGCGTCGGCGGGCGCCCTCTTCAGGGTACTGCAGACCTTCGGCGCCAGGGGTGACTTCTTCTCCTATCGCCCGTTGTGGTGGCTCCGTCGCGCCTTCGACTGGCTGATCGGCGGACCCAGCTTCCGCACCGGCCGCCGGGATTCCGAGGCGGTACGCATGGGGGACGTCGTGGACGGGTGGCGCGTGCTGGGAATGGAGCCCGACAAGCGAATCACCTATTCGATGCTGATGCGGGCTCCCGGCTCCGGCCTCCAGGAGTTCACCATCCGGGACCGGAACGGCGGGCGGGTCGTTGAGCTCTGCGCCTACTGGCATCCCGCCGGCTTCTGGGGTCTGGTGTACTGGTATGCCCACCTTCCCCTCTACGGACCGCTGGTCCGCAGCGCCGTGAAGGAAATCGCCCGCCGGGCCGAGGCTCTCGGGGACTGACGGGCCCCCGGGGTCCTTCCGCCCGAGCACCGGAGCATCGCCGGCTGCCGGGGAAGTGTCCGACACGCAATGCCATGGCAGCCAGCCACAGGCGCCGCGCACCCGTGGGCCGGGGCTCCGCGCCGTTCGGCATACTGCTTCAGTAGTTGCCGTGCAGGCCCTCGGCGGCCATCAGTTCCAGGCCATACTCGATGGCCACGGCAAACGCCACGGTGGTGTCCCTCGGCGGACTCCGGTCCCACTGGTCGCTGCCGCGAACGGTTTCCGCCGGCTCGAACCGGCCGCTGATGACACCCACGATGTGTCCGTCGTGGACATGAACCAGGGGCCCGCCCACGTCACCGTCGTTGACCATCTTGTCGAAGAGGATGAGCCGCGTTCCGTTCGGCGACTGGATCTTTGCGGCCACCACGCCGTTGAAGTTCAGCGTAGTGTGCAGCTGCTCATGACCAAAGGAATAGCCGACCGTCATGATGCTGGCGCCTGGACGCACGTTCTGCGTTGCGCCGACGAAGTCGTCCGGCACCTCGATAGCCAGCTCCTGCTCCAGCTTCAGCAGGGCGACGTCGGCGTTGGTGTTCTTGCTGACCACGGACACCGACATGGCGGCCACACGGTCGAAGGTCATGGGAATAAAGTCATCCGAGAATGCCGTCGGCACGATCCTGAGACCCTGGGTGTTGGAGACCAGGTGGGCAGCGGTGAGCAGGTAGCCGGACGGATGGACGAGAAAGGCCGTGCCGAGAAAACTCAGCTGATCTTCTCCCTCCCGCATCAGCATCATGCAGGCACCGCGGAATTTGCGGCTGGCGTTCTGTAGCATCAGTTCTCCTCCTGGCCGAGCCACGCTGCGACATAGCCGGGATGGGCGCGCAGCCAGCGGGAGGCGTTGCCATAGGGATCGAGCCCCTCGTCGGCCCGGTTCCATATCAGCAGCCGGTTCATGTCCTCCGGGTTCCAGTAGAACCGGTCGAGAATGCCGTGCAGCCTGGGCATGTCCGCTGCCAGGCCCTTCCTCACCATGGTGTGGATACGGCCAGTGCCTCCGAACACGTTCTCCGGATCATCGAGGAAGCGCAGGGACCATCGGTCGAACATCCAGTGGGGCACCCAGCCGGTGACCACGATGGGCTCCTGGCGGGCTATGGCCTCCGACAGCGCACCGGTCATTGACAGCTCCGACCCCTCGATGAGCCGGTACGTGTCCAGGTCGTAGGCGTCCATGGCCCGGCGCGCCGCCTGCATGACGCCCGCCCCAGGGTCGATGCCGATGATGCGTCGCCCGAATCGGTCCGCCATGTCGCGCAGGTCGGCGATGGATTCCGCCCCGACGTAGGCCGGATTACGCACGCCGGATGCCCGCGTCTGGCGTCCCGCGCGTACCGCCGGCACCACCAGGCCGGTTCGTGTGCCTTCCAGGTTTGGACCGAGGTCCACCATGCGGTCGCCGTACTCCTCGAGATACGCACCATGGGTATCGGGCAGCCAGGCCGACAGCATGACGTCCGCCTCGCCGGAGGCGACGGCCTTCCACATGCCCTCGGCAGTCACCTCGATGAGCTCACATGACCTGCCGAGTTCCTCGTTGAGCATGGCGCAGACGAGATTGGCGCTGGCCACCGAACTCGACCAGTTCACGTAGGCCACGCGCAGGGGCGCCTGCTGGGCGGCTGTGGGCAGGGAAACCGCTGCCAGGAAGGCACCCAGCACCAGCGATACGGCAGAGGTCAACCAGTTACGCATTGCTGTCACTCCTCCGGCCGCGGCGTTCCGGTCCGGCGACCCAGAACTTCTTGCGGCCGAACGTCGGCATCCTGCGGGTGTAGCCGGTGCGGAACTCGGGCCCCTGGTAGTTCTCCATCTCGATCTTGAAGGTCTGGCCGCTCTTGTACTCGGCCAGTCCCTTGTGCAGCGCATAGCACATGCCCAGCAGGATGATGGCGAACGGCAGGCCCGTGGTGATGGCTGCGGTCTGCAGGGCGACGAGGCCGCCTCCGAGGAGAAGCGCCGCCGCGACCGCGCCCTCCATGACGGCCCAGAAGATGCGCTGGACCTTCGGCGGCTCGGTGTTCCCGCCGGCGGTGATGATGTCGATCACCAGCGAGCCCGAGTCCGACGAGGTCACGAAGAAGGTGACGACCACGATCACCGCCAGCAGGGACGTCACCATGTCCAGGGGAAAGTTCTCAAGCAGAACGAACAGCGACACGGGGATGTTCTCCTGCACCGCCTTGGCGATTCCGCCGTCGCCGAACATTTCGATCTCAAGCGCGCTGTTTCCGAACGTGGTGACCCAAAGGAACGTCACCAGCGTGGGAATGAACAGCACGCCCTTGATGAACTCGCGGACGGTGCGCCCGTAGGACACCCGGGCGATGAACATCCCGACGAAGGGCGACCAGGCGATCCACCAGCCCCAGTAGAAAACTGTCCAACCGTTCTGCCACTCGGTGTTCTCGTAGGTCTCGTTCCAGGTGCTCAGCTGGAAGAATTTCTGCAGGTAATAACCGGTGTTCTCGACGAAGGCGTTCACGATGAACAGGGTCGGGCCCACGATCAGCACGAACAGCATCAGCGCGGCGGCCGCGATGACGTTCAGCTGGCTGAGGCGCTTGATGCCCGCATCCAGGCCCCTGACCACCGACCAGGTGGCGATAGCCGTGATGCCCGCGATGAGGACCAGCTGCATCCAGGTGGCCTGGGGCACGTCGAACAGGTGGTGCAGCCCGGCATTCACCTGCTGCACCCCGAGGCCCAGGGACGTGGCGACGCCGAACATCGTGGCCACGGTGGCCATGATGTCGATGATGTTGCCGATCGGACCATAGATGCGCTCGCCCAGAATCGGGTAGAACACGGAGCGGATGGACAGGGGCAGGTTCTTGTTGAAGGCGAAAAAGCCCAGCGACAGCCCTACCAGCGCGTAAATCGCCCACGGGTGAAGGCCCCAGTGCAGGAAGGTGAAGTCCATCGCGGTACGGGCGGCATTCGCCGTGCCGGGCTCGGCCAGCGGCGAAGCCACGAAGTGAAACATCGGCTCGGCGACGCCGTAGAACAGCAGGCCGATGCCCATCCCGGCGCTGAACAGCATCGAAAACCAGGCGAGCGTGGAAAACTCCGGCTTGGCACCCTCACCCCCCAGCCGGACATCGCCGAAGCGGCCCAGCAGAAGGGAAATGACGAAGATCAGGACAATGTTCATGGTGGCCACGAAGAACCAGCCGGCGTAGTGAGACACGCCCCCCTGAACCTTGTTGAAGAGGTCGTCCACGTTCTGTTCGAAGAAGATGGTCAAAGCCACGAACAGGACGATGATGGCCGCCGAGATGAAGAATACGTATGGATGAACGTCGAGTTCGAGCCAGCCTTTGGTCGACTCTTCTACCTTCGAATCGTTGGTGTCGGACATGGTTTCCCCGAGCGCTTTTCTCGAATTTTTCCTTTCAAAACCAGTATAAACATGCTGTACGGGCATTGCCGGGACCACCGCCTTCGCGCCGGCCATCCGACATCGGACGAGATGCAAACGATCGGCTGAGACGCGCTGCTGGCGGGGGCTGGCGGTGACTGGGAGCGCTTGCGCACGGCGTATCCGGCGCGGTGCCGGAAAGACGCGCATACGCGTTTTCTGCGCGGGACAGGGAGGCTGTTGTCCGGGGTCGAAGTCGGCAGAACTGAAACCAGGAGTGCTTCGACGCCGACGCGAGGCGCTCGCTTCGCTGCATCTCGCGGCGCCAGCCCGTCGGAACCGGCTTCAGATTCGCAGGGTCCGATCCGGCCTCGACGTTGATTGTCGAACGCGGACCGTTACCTGCCGCGCGTCCTGCTTCCTCACAGGCCACACAAAACGGCGCCGTGAGCGGAATCGATCCTGCGCCAGACCTGCCGGAGACAGCGCGCCGGCAGGCTTTGGCGATCGGGTCGATCGATATTTTTCAATCTAGACTGATTCTAAATTGCGCCAGTTTCCTGTACACTCCGTTTCGCCCGAGTTGCTCTCCATGAAAACGACAAGGAGCGGATTTTCATGTTCAAGAAGACCTTACCCATGGCCGCGGCGGCCGCTCTCGCGCTCGCGCCCCAGGCGGCATTCAGCGAAGCGGAGATGACCAAGCCCGCGGGCGCGGCCGGCAGCGGCACCGCTGCCCACGGCCAGGCCCGGTCGAACCAGTTCTGGTGGCCGGACCAGCTGGACCTGACCCCTCTTCGGGACCACGACGCCCGGTCCAACCCCTACGGCCCGGACTTCGACTACGCGGCCGAGTTCAGCAAGCTGGACCTGGAAGCCGTCAAGAAGGACATCGACGCACTGCTGACGACGTCGCAGGACTGGTGGCCGGCGGACTTCGGCAACTACGGCCCCTTCTTCATCCGGATGGCCTGGCACAGTGCCGGCACCTACCGGACCCTCGACGGCCGCGGCGGCGGCGGCGGCCAGATGCGCTTCGACCCGCTTAACAGCTGGCCGGACAACGGCAACCTGGACAAGGCCCGTCGCCTCCTCTGGCCGGTCAAGCAGAAGTACGGCCGCAGTCTTTCCTGGGGCGACCTGATGATCCTCGCCGGCACCGTCGCCCTGGACAACATGGGCTTCCAGACCTTCGGCTTCGCCGGCGGCCGTGCCGACGACTGGGAGCCGGACCTGGTCTACTGGGGACCTGAAGTGGAAATGCTGGCCAGCGACCGCGAGGACATCGAAGGCAACCTCCAGCGCCCGCTGGGGGCGACCCATATGGGCCTGATCTACGTGAACCCGGAAGGCCCCAAGGGCAAGCCGGACCCGGTCGGCTCGGCAAAGAACATCCGCGTCGCCTTCGGCCGCATGGCCATGAACGACGAGGAGACCGTGGCGCTTGTCGCCGGCGGTCACACCTTCGGCAAGATGCACGGCGCCCACAAGCCCGCGGACTGCATGGGGGCCGAGCCGGGTGCTGCAGGCCTCGAGGAGCAGGGCCTCGGCTGGGAAAACAGGTGCGGCAAGGGTAACGCCGAGGACACCATCACCAGCGGACTGGAAGGTGCCTGGACCCAGGCCCCGACCCAGTGGACAACGCTTTACCTGGAGAACCTGCTGAACAACGAGTGGAAGCAGGTACGGTCCCCTGCCGGCGCCATCCAGTGGATTCCGGTGGACGAGGCCATGCACAAGTCCGTCCCGGATGCCCACGTCGAGGGCAAGTACAACCCGCCGGTGATGACCACCGCCGACCTGGCCCTGAAGTTCGACCCGGAGTATCGCAAGATCGCCGAGCGCTTCCTGGCCAACCCGGAGGAATACCGGCTCGCCTTTGCCAAGGCCTGGTTCAAGCTGACCCATCGTGACATGGGTCCGCGGACCCGGTACCTGGGCCCCGACGTGCCCGACGAGGTGCTGATCTGGCAGGACCCGGTTCCCGCCGTTGACTACGACCTGGTCAGCGAGGGGGATGTGGCCCGCCTGAAGGGCGAGATCCTGGATTCCGGCCTGTCCGTGTCCGAGCTGGTGCGGGCCGCCTGGGCGGCGGCGTCCAGCTACCGGGCTTCGGACATGCGGGGCGGTGCCAACGGCGGCCGCCTGCGGCTGGACCCCCAGAATGCCTGGGAAGTGAACAACCCGGCAGAGCTTGATCGGGTGCTGGGCAAGCTCGAGTCCATCCGGAGTGACTTCAACGAGGACTCCTCGCGGAAGATCTCCATGGCCGACATGATCGTCCTGGCCGGTGCGGCGGCGGTAGAGAAGGCCGCCAGGGACGCCGGATACGACGTGACGGTGCCCTTTACGCCGGGCCGCGCAGACGCCAGCCAGGCGCAGACGGACGTGGAGTCCTTCGCCCTGCTGGAACCGACGGCGGACGCGTTCCGCAACTACTTCAACGCCGAGACCAGCTACCGGTCGCCCGCGGAGATGATGGTGGACAAGGCGGAGCAGCTGAACCTCAGCGTTCCCGAAATGACGGTGCTGGTCGGCGGCATGCGGGCCCTGGGCGCTAACGCCGGCGGCATCAGCCATGGCGTATTCACCGATCGTCCGGGCACGCTGTCCAACGATTTCTTCGTGAACCTGCTGGACATGTCCACCCAGTGGCGCAAGTCCGGCCAGGAAGGGGTCTACGAGGGTCGTGACCGCAGCACCGGCGCGGTGAAGTGGACGGCCACTCCGGTCGACCTGATCTTCGGCTCCAACTCCGAGCTGAGGGCCGTCGCCGAGGTTTATGCCTCCAACGACGGCCAGGAAGAGTTCGTCAAGGACTTCGTAGCCGCCTGGGCCAAGGTCATGCAGCTGGATCGCTTCGATCTCAGCTGATTGATCCTGACCATTCCAACCGGGAGAACCCGGCTTCGGCCGGGTTCATTTTTTACCGGTCCGAAGGCCCGGGGGCGGCACAGCGAGTCGCGCGGACCGGGGGATGGGCGCAGCACCGGCCGCCGTCGGGACTATGCCACCCGGCGAGGAGCCTTTCCCGTCCCTGTCCCTTTCCGGCAGGTTGGCTGCCGCGGGCAGCCACCGAGGGCGGCTGACGCCGGGGTCGGCGGCCCCCCCTGAAGGCGAAAACCCGGCACGCAGCCGGGTTTTCTTTCTCACGACACCCCTGCGGGGACGGGTCAGAGCGCTTTCAGCACCGCGTCCAGGGTGTCCTTGGCGTCGCCGAAGAGCATCCGCGTGTTCTCCTTGTAGAACAGCGGGTTTTCCACGCCGGCGTAGCCGGTGGCCATGCTGCGCTTGAGTACGACCGTCGTTCCGCCCTTCCAGACTTCCAGCACCGGCATGCCCGCGATGGGGCTGTCCGGTTTCTCCTGGGCATCCGGATTGACGATGTCGTTGGCGCCGATGACCATCGAGACGTCCACGTCCGGGAAGTCCTCGTTGATCTCGTCCATCTCGAAGACGATGTCGTAGGGGACCTTGGCTTCGGCCAGCAGCACGTTCATGTGGCCCGGCATCCGGCCGGCCACCGGGTGGATGCCGAAGCGGACGTTGATGCCCTTGTCGCGCAGTACCTTCGTGATCTCGTAGACCGTGTGCTGGGCCTGGGCCACGGCCATGCCGTAGCCGGGCACGATCATCACCTCTTTCGAGTTGGCGAGCATCTCCGCCACTTCCTCCGGCTGGACCGCTACGATCTCGCCCTCGATCTCCCCGCCGGCAGCGGTGGTCCCGCCGCCGGTGCCGAAGCCGCCGGCGATCACGGCCAGGAACTTGCGGTTCATGGCCCGGCACATGATGTAGCTCAGGATCGCGCCGCTTGAGCCCACCAGGGCCCCGGTGACAATCAGGAGATCGTTGTTGAGCATGAAGCCGGTGGCCGCGGCCGCCCAGCCCGAGTAGCTGTTGAGCATGGAAACCACCACCGGCATGTCCGCGCCGCCGATGGCCATGACCATGTGGACGCCGAACACCAGGGCGATAACGGTCATGAGCACCAGCGGCAACACCCCGCCGCCGGCCGCCGACTGCTGGACGAACTGCACGCCGAGCCAGATGGACAGCAACAGCAGCACCAGGTTGAGCCAGTGGCGGGCCGGCAGGATCGTCGGCTTGCCGCCGATGCGGCCGGACAGCTTGCCGAAGGCGATGATCGAGCCGGAGAAGGTGACCGCGCCGATCAGCACGCCGAGATAGGTCTCCACGTCGTGGATGGTCTTCTCAGCCCCGGTGAACGCGGCGGAGTGATCCATGAAGTTCGCGAAGCCGACCAGCACGGCCGCCAGGCCGACCAGGCTGTGCAGGATGGCGACCAGTTCCGGCATCTGGGTCATCTGCACCCTTCGGGCCAGCACCAGGCCGATGCTGCCGCCGATCAGCAGAGCGATGATGAGGATCGTGTAATGCCGGGTGACGACGCCGATGATGGTGGCCAGCAGGGCGATGGCCATGCCGACGATGCCGTACCAGTTTCCGCGTCGCGCGGTTTCCTGATTGGACAGCCCGCCCAGCGCGAGAATGAAAAGGATGGTCGCGACGATGTAGGAAGCAGTAACGATACCAGCGCTGTTCATGGCGACCTCACTTCCGGAACATTTCGAGCATGCGACGCGTGACGGCAAAGCCGCCGGCGATGTTGATGCTCGTAATCAGGACCGTGAATGCTGCTATCCACATGATCAGGCCGTTGGTGGAGCCCAGAAGCGCCAGGCCCGCGACGGCCATGGCGACCAGGGGACCCACAACCGACTTTTTCTGTTCCTCCGGCTCCGGATGAGGCGCCGCCGGCCCGGCGGCCTTGGGCGCCGCGGAGATCTTGGGAGCCGGTGGAGGCCAGGTGGTCTCCCCGTCCTTGCAGATCGTGGCGCCCCGGATGACCTCGTCCTCCATGTCCACGACCAGCTTGCCGTCCTTTTCCGGCGTCATGTCCGTGAGCAGGTGGCGCAGGTTCGTCGCGTACAGCTGGCTCGACTGGGTGGCCAGGCGGCTCGGCAGGTCCGTGTAACCAATAAGGGTCACGCCCTCCTTCTCCACCACCTTGCCCGGCTCGGTCAGCTCGCAGTTGCCGCCCTGCTCCGCGGCCAGGTCCACGATGACGCTGCCGTCCTTCATGGACTCCACCATCTCGGCGGTGATCAGGCGCGGCGCGGGCTTGCCGGGGATCAGGGCCGTGGTGATGATGATGTCCACGTCCTTCGCCTGTTCCGCGAACAGCTCCATCTCCGCCTTGATGAACTCGTCGCTCATCACCTTGGCGTAGCCGCCCTCGCCCGAGCCGTCCTCGTCTTCGAAGTCGAGCATCAGGAAATCGGCGTCCATGCTCTCGACCTGTTCCTTGACCTCCGGTCGGGTGTCGAAAGCCCGCACGATGGCGCCCATGCTCTTGGCCGCGCCGATGGCCGCAAGCCCCGCCACGCCGGCGCCGATGACGAGCACCTTGGCCGGCGGAATCTTGCCGGCCGCGGTGATCTGGCCGGTGAAGAACCGGCCGAAGTGCTGAGCGGCCTCGACCACGGCACGGTAGCCCGCGATGTTGGCCATTGAACTCAGCGCGTCCATCTTCTGGGCCCGAGAGATTCGCGGCACGCTGTCCATGGCCAGGGCCGTCACGCCCTTCTCGGTCAGTGTCTCGAGAAGCTCAGGATTCTGGCCCGGCCAGACGAAGCTGATCAGGGCCTGTCCGGAACGCAGCATGTCCAGCTCGTCGCCCTCGGGCGCCCGGACCTTCATCACGATGTCGCAGGTGTCGTAGATGTCCCTGGCGGACGAGGCGATTTCGCAGCCGGCCTCGCGATAGGCATCGTCCGAAAAACTGGCTTCGGCACCGGCGCCGCTTTGCACGACGACTTCGTAGCCGAGCTTCATCAGCTGGGCAGCAACCTCCGGCGTCGTTGCGACCCGCTTTTCGCCCGCGTAGGACTCCCTTGGCACCCCAATCTTCATGTGCGGTCCTCCCTTGTTATTCCGCGAATTATCTTCTTGCTGGCTTTTTATTGATAGGCATAAACGTTTCGGTATTCCACTACCGGAGCGGCTCGATCGCCCTTCGTGGCCGGCAAGGGTTGGCTTCGGGAGTCTCAGGCGCGCAGCCGGCGCAGGCAGGCCGTCCCGCAGCAGACGGCGATGTCCCGCACCGGCGCCGGGCGCGGCTAGGGCCTCACGGCAGCAGCGTCCAGCCTTCTGCCTGCCGGCGCACGACGACGGTCATCGCGGACACGGCCACACTGACCTGGGGCGCCAGGTCCTCCGGCGACAGTCCGTGAAACGCGAGGCTCTGCCCGCACTGGCGGATGCTCACGCCGGCCTCGCCCAGGGCCTTCAGCAGCCCCGTGTTCGGGTTGTCGCGGCCGAAGCGCTCGCGGTAGGCAGCGTCGGACAGCACGTCCCAGGTGGTGCCGCCGTGGGTCACGATCTCGATATGAAGATCGGCGGGATTGATGCCGGCCCGGGCGTGCATGTTGAGGAAACGTGCCGCGGACTCGAGGCGGCGATTCAGCTCATGCCTGTCCCTGTCTCCGGAGGCCACGTCGAACAGGAGTCGATAGGGGGTTCCCGGCACCAGGTTGAAGGCCGATTCCGGCATGTCGGCGGCGGGGCCGAAATCCGTGATGACCGGGCCGGGGGACAGCCCTTCGGCACGCGCCACGGAGAAGACGAGCCCGGCGGCAACCCACAGCGCCAGGGCCGCGGTCACCCCGACATGAGCGACCCCTCCGCGACGCTTGTGCCGGCAAAGGCACGCGCCCCGGGGCATGGCAGTTCTTGCCGGGACGTCGAACGATGGACTCCGGGGATTCATGTGTCTTCTCCTGTATTCGCCGCACCGGTCCCCGTCACGTCCGTGAGCGCCCACGGGGACAGCCGGAAGAGCCCGGCCTCATTCTTCCTCGATTTCCTCCCGCACCTGGCCGTAGGCAAGGAGCGCAAACAGGCCGGTGCCGCCGATGACGTTGCCCACGAGGATGGGCAGAAGCAGGCCGCCCAGGGCCCGGCCCAGTCCAAGCTCACCAGCCATTATCAGCATGAAGATTTCCGTGGACCCGGCGATCACGTGAGTGAACCCGCCGACGCCGATCAGATAGGTCAACGTGACGATCACCCAGAACTCGCTGCCCTCCGATTTGGGCAGCATCCAGGTGATGGCGGCGACCAGGAAACCGGCAGGAATGCCGTACAGGGCGGCCTGCAGCCAGTCCAGGTGCAGAAGCCCCCCGGCGACTTCCAGCGCCGCGGCAAGATGGGCCTCGGGCATCAGGCCGACCTGGGTCATGAGCACCGCGGTGGCGAACGTTCCGGCGAGGTTGGCCGCCAGGACGATCCCCCAAAGCCGTGCAGTTCTCTTGACCGTGGACGTGGACCAGTGGGCCAGCAGCGGCAGGACGGCCGTAATGGTGGTCTCGGTGAAAAGCTGCAGCCGGCCGAGGATGACGATCAGGAAGCCGAAGCAGTAGCCGAAGCTCGTCACCACGTGCTGCCACGGAACGTCCGGCAGGTAGTGGTGAAGCGCGCCTTCGGCCAGCGGCGACACGGAGATACATACGCCGGCGGCCACACCGGACCACCACAGCGACGCCGCCGGGCGCTGCAGCTCGATCTCGCCCTCTGTCCGGATGACCTCGTAGATGACCGGCGAACGCATCTTGGTGTGTTCATCGACCACCGATTGTTCCCGGCGGCTGAGCGCCGGCGAGGATGGTTTCTTGTCGTCATTCATGACATTCGCTCACCCGGACGGGGCCTGACGTTACCGCCAGTATCCCTGTGACTGCACGTGCTTTTCGACCACCTTACACCGATCCCGCCGGGCGAAGCCGCCGACGCCCGCCTGCGCTACGTGCGTTGCGGCGCCGGCGGCGGGATGGATCTGGGCCATTTCGTGGTGGCACGAGCGTCGCAGATCACGGTGTCTGACCGTGAGCGCTGCGCCGGGGCGGAGGAGCGGGATGACAGATTTCGATCCGGGAGAACCCGTGGCTGACGCTTCCGGGGAAAACTGCGGCCAGGCCAGGAGCATACCTGGCGTCCGAGATCCCGGGCGCGGGGACAGGGGCTCGCCAGCCGGCCGCATCGCGGGCCTCGCGCCTCGCACCGGAACCACCGGGGAACCACGCAGCATCCCTGTCCGGGACGATCAAAGACGTCCGGCGTTTGACTGCTACCAGATCACTGCTAAATTAACTTGTACATCCTGAAAACGACCGCGCATGACGTTGCGGGAGTTTCTCCCGGGCACCGGCCCGTCCCCGCGTCGCGCGGAGGAGAGTGTGTATCCATGTCCTATCACCTGGAAGGTGACCTCCTGGAGGTTTGCACCTGCGACATCCTGTGCCCCTGCTGGGTCGGCGAAGACCCCGACGGCGGCACCTGCGACTCGTCCCTGGCCTACCACATCCGGAAGGGCGAGATCGACGGCGTGGACGTCTCGGGCCTCACCTGGGTCAACGTCGTTCATATCCCCGGCAACGTCTTCGAGGGCAACTGGCGGGCCATCTGCTACCTGGACGAGTCCGCCACGGACGAACAGGAGCAGGCCATCCGGAAAGTGTTCCACGGAGAGGCCGGCGGGCCCATCGCCGACCTGGCCCAGCTGGTCAGCGAAGTCATCGACGTGCGGCGCGCGCCCATCACCGTCGACGTAGAGGGCGGCAGGGGCCGCTTCGAGATCGGCGGCGTGGTCGAGGCCGACCTGGAGCCCTTTGCGGGTCCCACGGGGGAGCCGACGAAGCTCGTGGAGTCGGTCTTCTCGACCATCCCGGGCTCACCGGCCTTCGTGGGCAAGGCAACGCGCTACCGCCAGGTCAGCAAGGAACTCGACCAGGACATCGACCTGTCCGGCCACAACGCCATCTCGGGGCCGTTCGTCTTCGATTACGACGAAGCGAAAGCCGCATGACGGCAGGCCGGGCTCCGCGGTCTGCGGGGCCGGACCATGACAGCGCGAAGCCGCTACCGTAACTCGGTCACCGTCACCCTGGGCGGGCTGGTGGTGCTGGCCTGGGCGCTGCTGTGGTGGCTGGAACAGACGCCCTGGGGCGCAGTGTTCCACGCCCACCACGGCGGGCCCGGCGCCCACGCCGGACACGGCATGTCCGGCGGCCTCATGGCCGTGTTTTTCGTCGCCGGCTGGGTGCTCATGGTCATCGCCATGATGCTGCCGGCGACGTTCCCGCTGGTGGAAGTGTTCCGGCGGCTGGTTCGCCGGCGTCCCGACAGCGGCGCGCTGCTGGCCCTGCTGGTGACGGGATACCTGGCCGTGTGGACGGTGTTCGGCGTCGGCGTCTACGGCGCCGGCCAGGCGCTGCGCCTGGTCGAGCTGCCGGTGGCGGGCGGCGTCGCTGCGGGTGCGCTCTTCCTGGTCGCCGGTGCGTTCCAGTTCTCGCAGCTGAAATACCGCTGCCTGGACCAGTGCCGCACGCCGCTGGCTTTCGTCCTGGCGCGCTGGCCCGGGAATGGCAGCCGGAAGGCGGCCGCTTTCCGGATCGGTGCGGAGCACGGGGCTTTCTGCGTCGGCTGCTGCTGGGCGCTGATGCTTCTGATGTTCGCCGTCGCCACCGCCAGCCTGCTGTGGATGATGGTGCTCGGCATCCTCATGGCCGTCGAGAAGAACCTGTCCTGGGGCCGATCCCTGGGCAGGCCCCTGGGCGGCGTGCTGCTGGTCGTCGGACTGTGGCTGCTCGCGGTGGCCGGCTGACCGCACGCAGGCAGGCCGAAACCCGCCGGCGCAGCCGGCGCTCATGGTCTCCCCGCGCCGCCGCGCAGATTCGCAGCGCCCTCCGCCGCATGCGGCGGAGGGCGAGAATACCGAGGGAGGACGACGGCGCCCCGCCCGCGCGGGCCGCGTTTATTCGCTGACGGTGCTCTCCAGGGCTGTCCTGCAGCCCTCGCTGACCTTCGGCTGCCGGTCCTTCAGGCAGGTGAGTATTCTTCCTTCGCCCGCCTTGACGTCACCACACAGCGTTTCGATGTCCGTCTTGCACTCCGTGGCCACATAGACAATGGCGGCCGCCATCTGCTCGAGCAATGACGAAGCCTGGTACAGCGCATAGCTGCACTCGCCGGACAGCTTGTCCTCGTGCGCAGCGGCGCAATACAGCAGACGGCCCTCGCCGGGCGTCACCTGGCTGCAATACGCCTCCATATCCGCCTTACACGCATCCAGGACATAGTCCATCAGCGATTCCTGCGCGAACGCCTGGCTGCCTGACAGCAGTGCGCCGGCCAGGAGCGTCATGGTGATCCACCGCATAGCGTGTTCTCCCCGAATTACGTGGTTAGCCGTTCTTGTTCCGCAGTGCATCCGACCACCGGACGCCTGGCTCCGAGTGATTATAGGTCACGGTCCGGGCGCTGCCCGGGGTGCCGGGACGGGGACGGTAGAGCGCCCCGGTTCCGTCGGGCGGAGTGCATCCGCCACCACGACCCGTCAGAACGGCCAGGTCCACGCGTCTGCCTCCGGAAGGTCGACCCCGTGCTGATAGGCGTACTGGCGGCACTCGATCTGCATATCCCTGAGTTCCTCCTTGGCATGGGCGCCGGCGACCTGCAGCTGCGGAATCCGGTCGATGACGTCTATGGCCAGGGAGAAGCGGTCGATCTCGTTCTGTATAGCCAGTTCCAGGGGCGTATTGATGCTGCCCTTTTCCTTGTAGCCCCGTACGTGGAGATTGCCGTGATTGGCGCGCCGGTAGGTCAGCCGGTGTATGAGCCAGGGGTAGCCGTGGAAGTTGAAGATGATGGGCTTGTCCAGGGTGAACAGGCTGTCGAAATCCCGGTCTGATAGTCCGTGGGGATGCTCGGAGGGCGGCGTGAGACGGTAAAGATCCACCACGTTGACGAAGCGGATCTTCAGCTCGGGGAATCTCTCCCGCAGCAGCACCGTGGCGGCCAGGGCCTCCTTCGTGGGGATGTCGCCGGCGCAGGCCATCACCACGTCCGGCTCGCTGCCTTCGTCCGTGCTGGCCCAGTCCCAGATGCCGATGCCCTTCGTGCAGTGCTTGATGGCCCCGTCCATGTCGAGGTACTGCAGGTGCTTCTGCTTGTCGGCGACGATGACGTTGACGTAATCGGTGCTGCGCAGGCAGTGGTCTGCTACGCAAAGCAGGGAATTCACGTCCGGCGGCAGGTAGATGCGGGTGACGTCGGAACTCTTGTTGAGCACCACGTCCAGGAAGCCCGGGTCCTGGTGGGTGAAGCCGTTGTGGTCCTGGCGCCAGACCGTGGAGGTGATCAGCAGGTTCAGCGACGACACCGGTGCCCGCCAGGGGATGTCCCCCGACATGTGCAGCCACTTGGCGTGCTGGTTGAACATGGAATCGATGACGTGGACGAAGGCCTCGTAGGTGGAGAAGAAGCCGTGCCTCCCGGTGAGCAGGTAACCCTCCAGCCAGCCCTCCAGGGTGTGCTCCGAAAGCATCTCCATGACCCGGCCGTCCGGCGACAGCTGGCTGCCGTCGGCGTCCTCCGGGAGGATCTCCGCCATCCAGGTCTTTCCGCTGACCTCGTAGATGGCGTCCAGCTTGTTGGAGGTGTTCTCGTCCGGGCCGAACACCCGGAAGTTGCGCATGTTCCGCCGCATCACGTCCCGCAGGAAACGGCCCAGGGGCCGGGTGTTCTCCTCGGTCACGCGGCCGGGCTCCGGCACTTCCGCGGCGTACTCCCGGAAATCGGGCATCCGCAGTGCCTTCCGCAGAAGGCCGCCGTTGGCATGGGGGTTGGCGCTCATCCGCCGGTTCCCCCTGGGTGCCAGCGCCTTCAGCTCCGGCACCAGGGCCCCGGTGTCGTCGAAGAGCTCATGGGGCCGGTAGCTCCTGAGCCAGGCCTCCAGCTGCTGCAACGCTTCCGGGTTGCCGCGCACGCCGGTGATGGGTACCTGGTGAGCCCGCCAGAAGCCCTCGACACGGTGGCCGTTGACCTCCTCCGGGCCGGTCCAGCCCTTGGGGGAACGAAGCACGATCATGGGCCAGCGCGGGCGGGACGGTTCCCCGGCCTCCCGGGCCGCGACCTGCAGGCGACGGATTTCCCGCACGCAGTCTTCCATGGCCCCGGCCATGCGCCGGTGCATCTCCATGGGATCGCTGCCCTCGACGAAGCGGGGCTTCCAGCCGTAGCCTTCCAGGAGCCTCTTCAGCTCGTCGTGGCTGATCCGGGCCAGCACGGTCGGGTTGTTGATCTTGTAGCCGTTGAGGTGCAGCACCGGCAGCACGGCACCGTCCCGGACGGGATTGAGAAACTTGTTCGAGTGCCAGGAGGTCGCCAGGGGACCGGTTTCCGCCTCGCCGTCGCCCACCACCACCGTGGCAATGAGGTCCGGGTTGTCGTAGGCCGCGCCGAACGCGTGGGAGATGGAGTAACCCAGCTCGCCGCCCTCGTGGATGGAGCCCGGGGTCTCGGGCGTACAGTGGCTGCCGATCCCGCCGGGGAAGGAGAAGGACTTGAAGAAACGCCGCAGGCCCTCGGTGTCCTCGCCCTTCTCCGGGTAGATCTCCGAGTAGGTGCCCTCCAGGTACACCGGCGCCAGCACGCCCGGCGCGCCGTGGCCGGGCCCCGCCAGGAAAATGGCGTTCAGGTCGTATTTGTTGATGAGCCGGTTCATATGCACGTAGGTGAAGGCCAGGCCTGGACTGGAGCCCCAGTGGCCCAGCAGGCGCTCCTTGATGTGCTCCGCCGCAAGGGGCTCCCGCAGCAGGGGATTTTCCCGCAGGTAGATCATCCCCGCGGCCAGGTAGTTACATGCCCGCCAGTAGGCGTCGATCCCGGCCAGTTCCTTGTCAGAGAGTTTTTTCGCCACGGCTGTCTCCTTGCGCGCTATCCCCGGAATATTAGCCAACCCGCGGGCCGGGCCGTGTGACAGTGGTGTTACGGGTAGTCCCCGGAGGCATCGCAGCGGTCGCGTACAGCCAGTCCCAATCCGTTCGGCCGGCCGGGACGAAAGTTCTGCAGGGCCTGTCTGATCCGCTGGTCCTGGACGCCCCCCGACGCGGAGCCACTGGGGCGGCGACGGGGGAAGGGGCTTGCACGACGTGCCCGCGGGTCAGCCAAGCATGGAGCCCGTCGCCCTGCCGCGGGGAACGACGCGCTCATTCCGCCATCGCGCCTCCTGGAGTAGCCTGACCGCATGGACTCCGTGACCCAGATTGCCCTCGGCGCCACCATTGCCGGCGCCTTCGTTCCGGCGGGTCACCGACGCAGGGCCATGGCGCTGGGGGCCGCCCTGGGCACCCTGCCCGACCTGGACGTCTTCATCGATTTCGGGGGTGCGGTGGAGAATTACACCTACCACCGGGGCTTCAGCCACTCCCTGTTCGTCCTGGCGCCCTTTGCCGTCGTGCTGTGGCTGCTCCTGCGGCGATGGTGGGCGCCGGTGCGGGCGGCTCCCGGCCGGTGGTTCGCGGCCATATTCGTGGCGCTGGTGACCCACCCGCTGCTGGATGCCCACACTGCCTACGGCACCCAGCTGTGGTGGCCACTGGGTTCTCCGCCGGTGTCCTGGTCCACCCTGTTCATCATCGACCCGCTGTACACCCTGCCCCTGGTGATCGGCGGGCTTGTTGCGCTGGGGAAGCCGAGGGCGCCGCGGGCGGGGGCCTGGCTGATGGCAGGACTGTTGATCAGCAGCGGCTACATCGGCTGGTCATGGGCGGCCAGGTCAGCGGTGGAGGGCAATGCCCGCACGGCGCTCGCGCAAAGAGGCCTGGAGAACGCGCCGGTTTTCCTGGTGCCCACGCCCTTTAACACCCTGCTGTGGAGGGTGGTAGTGATGACCCCTGACGGCTACCTGGAGGGCCTGGATTCCCTGGTGGCGGACGACGGCCCGATCCGCTTCAGGCAATACACCTCCGATGTACAGGCCCTGGAGGAAGCCAGCACCGTGTGGGCGGTCCGGCGCCTGCGCTGGTTCGCCCGTGACTTCCTCCGGGCCAGGGTCGAGGATGAAACGCTGTTCATCGCCGACCTGCGCATGGGCCAGGAGCCCTACTACGTGTTCAGGTACGCGGTGGCCAGGAAGGGAAACCCCCACTGGCAGGAGATGGAAACCCGGCTGCTGCCCGACAACATCGACACCCGGCGGGCGCTGGAAACCGTCTGGCGCCGGATCTGGTCTGCCGAGTGAGGCCCCCGCAGGCGCGGGCTACACCAGCACCCCTCGCCGCGCCATCGCGCGGGCGTAGAAGAAGAATCCCAGGGAAAGCAGAAAGATCGCCGCGGTGAAGCCAAGGGAGAAGGCATCCCCCATGACCGACAGGCCGTCCGCCAGCACGTAATTGTGGAAGGCGGTGATGATCAGGCCCACCAGGGAGGCCAGGAATACCCAGACCGCCGCCTTCCGCTTTGCCAGGAGCAGGATGGCCCCGAGTACGCCGCCCCACACCGCAATGGCCCAGAACGCCACGACCCACGCCGGGATACTCAGGAAGAAATCCAGCTGCGCCTCGGTGAAATTGCTGAGGTACGCCTCGTTCTCGGTCTGGGTGAAGTAGTAGTCCACTGCCCCGCCGCAGCTCCACAGCAGGGCGAAGATGCCCACCACCCACAGGTGCCAGGGCGCCCGACGCCGCGGGCTGTCCAGTCGATCCATTGCCGCCCCCCTCCTGGTCCCGCGGTCACGATAGCACGGGACGTCGGCGGGCCGGGCAGGGCAACCCCGGCCGGCCCCGGAGTGACAACCGCCCGCCAGAGGCCCCGGGGCCGGCGCGGCTGAGGCCAGTCGGCTACCCCACCAGGTTTCGGATGGTCCGGGCGCGGAAGCGGAAAATCCTGTCCAGCTGCCGGCGCACCAGCGGCAGCACCGGCCCGGCGAAGGGGTGGCCGGGGAGCCGGTACTCCACCCGGTCAGTCATCCGAGTGCCACCATCTGCGGCCTCGAAAAGATGGAGGTGAACCCACCTGCCATAGGGACCGGCGACCTGCTCGTCGACGAATCGGGACGGCGGCTCCCAGACGGAGATTCGCGAACGCCACCGGAAGGGCACGCCGAACAGCCGCAGGCGATAGTCCACCAGCGCACCCTCGGCGATACGGACCGGCCGTGGCGTGACGATCTCGAAGGCCAGCTCGGGCGGCGTAATCCGCTGCAGGTTCTCAACGTCGGTGAAGAAAGGGAACACATCTTCCACTGCCAGGGCGAAGAACGTCTCGGTCTCCAGAAGGTACTCGCCCCGGCCCAGTCGCCGGTGGCGGATGGCAGGTGATGTGTCCATGCAGATCGTGTTCGGCCGCCGGCAACGGGAGGATTCCGCGACCGGCGGAAGGCCCGCCACCGGCCGTGGATACTCTATGATGGCCGGGTGGCTGCAGACCGACGGGCACGGCCCCCAAAGTGAACCCTCTTCAACTGACCTGCCTCACTGCTGTCGCGGCGGCGCTGTTGCTGACGGCGTGTGCCACCGGGAGCCGGGCGCCGGAGACCGCGGACCCAACAGCCTCAGCCCGGGAAACGGTCGTGCTGGTCCATGGCCTCTGGCGCGGCAAGTCGTCCATGTGGCTGCTGGCCCGTCGCCTCGAAGACGCCGGTTTCGACGTCTTCCGTGCCGACTATGATTCCTTAACAGCCACGACCGGAGAGATCGTCCGGCAGGTGGCGGCCCAGATCGATGCATGCTGCCGCGACCGGCCCGGGCCCGTGCATTTCGTGGGGCACTCCATGGGCGGGCTGGCCATCCGCGCCTACCTGGTGGAAAGCCATATCCCTAACCGCGGCCGGGTGGTCCTGATCGGTTCTCCCAACAGCGGCACCCCTATCGTGGACGACTACCAGGATACCTGGTGGATGGGCCTCGCCGGCCCGGCGGCCAACGCGCTGGGCACCGGCCCGGAGAGCTTCCCGAACATGCTGCCCGAACCGGACTATCCGGTGGGGGTGATTGCCGGTTTCTGGGTGGGCCCCTTCGGCCTGGACTTCATACCCGAGGCGGACGACGGTCTCGTGCCGGTCGAGTCCACCAAGGTGCCCGGAATGGCCGATTTCGTGGCCATCGACGTCAGCCACTCCTTCATGCGCTATGACGACGACGTGGCGAAACAGACCATCGCTTTCCTGCGGGACGGCCACTTCATCCATGAATAAGACCGCGGCGGTTGCTGCCCTGGTACTGCTGGCGGCCTTCGCCAGCGGCTGCACCACCATGCCCGGGAGGGAGGCGCTGGAGTCCACCACCGCGATCCTCCCGGCGGCGAGGGAGCCAGGCGTCCCGCGAGACGGACGGGCGGAGTTCCGGAGACTGTTCTGCGACATCGCCCGTCGGGACGGCGTCGCCGCGGCGGACGACCCCGACTGCACCGAATGGCTGTGGCGACTGGCCGATGAACCGCCGGCACCGGCGCAGATCGAGCTGGCGTCAGCTCCGGGCAGATTGCGCTGGTTCATCGTGACCGGCGCCCTGGGGGACTGCTTCGGCGAAGATTCGCTGCCGTTCCGGGAGGGGATCCGGCGCCTGGCGATGCAGGGCAGGTCCGTGGAGACCGTCCTGGTCAGCGGCCGCTCGGGCACGCAACACAATGCCCGCCAGATCGCCGGGGCCATCCGGGCCGCCGGGCTGGCGCCGTCGGCCAGGCTGGCCGTCATGGGCTATTCGAAGGGAGCGGTGGACATCCTGCAGCTGCTGGCCGACGAGCCGGCGCTGGCAGCCCGGGTCGCCGCAGTGGTCAGCCTGTCCGGTCCGATCACCGGATCTTCCCTGGCGGACCGGGGCGCCTGGATCCACGACCACCTGCTTGCGAACACCTTCGCGGACCGCTGCGATCCCGGCGACGGCGGCATGGTGGACAGCATGCGCACGGAAGTCCGCCTCCGGTGGCTCGCGGACCACCCGCCGCCGGAACACGTCCGCTATTTCTCGCTGGCGGCGTTTCCCACCTGGGACCGCATGGCCCGGGGCCTGAAGACAGGCTGGCGCCTGCTCGCTGCCGAAGACGTGCGCAACGACGGCCAGGTCACCGTCGGCAAGGCCATGCTGCCGGGCTCCACCCTGCTTGGCTATGCCAACAGCGACCACTGGGGACTTACCCTGACGGTAGAGAACGCCCTCCCCTACATCGCCGGGCGCCAGGATGACCGCCAGTATCCCCAGGCCCAGCTGCTGGAAGCGATTATTCGCTACGTGGAAGGCGCCGTGGACGGACCCGGCGGCTCCCGGGGAGCGTCAGGCTCGCCGGATGTATCGGCCTCCGGTGGGTCGTCCGGCTCGTAAGGGACGACCGAGTACTGGCCTCGCCCCTCCAGCACGGGATCAGTGGAATCGTTCCAGCCCAGGTTGTCCGCGAATCCCGGCGGGACGGGCTCGCTGGAGACCCAGACCACCAGGCGGAGCCCGTCGGTGAAGTACGGGTCGTCGGTGAGATTGAACTTCGGCGCATCCGGCGTCGCCCGTCCCACGCCACGGACGAACGCAAATCGCTCTACGGACTGGTCGTGCAGGAGGCTGGTCAGCAGGTACTCCCGGGACTCGTCCACCACCGGGTCGATGACGTGAGTGGTCAGGGACGCCGACTTGCTGGTGAACTTGACGCCAATGTCCCGGCTCACCTGGCCCACCCAGACAGGCCTGCCTTCCGTCCGGAAGGGCGCCAGCCACAGGCGCATGTGGTTGCGCTGGTTGATGTTGGACCGGCCCCGCTGCATGGCCACGTCCTGTCTGCGTCCGAACAGGTAGAGCGCGCTGACCGGCGCGGTAAGGAATTCCTTCTCTGCGATCGCGGCGCCCAGCATGCGCCGGATGCTGTCTGCGGTGATGGCCTCGGTGAACTGCCAGCCGCTGGCCACCAGGGCCGATACAAATTCCGGCGCATGCCCGATGATGACGATGTTCAGGGGATCCCCCGTGTCGTCGCCCGCCTCGTTGGTTACGCAGCAGGGAAGCGCGGCAAGCCTGTCCCGGAGCTCGTCGGTGTCCAGGTCGGGGAGTTCTTCCAGCTTCGCGTAGCGCTCCCGCAGCTGCGAATACTCGTAGTCGAAGCCCTCCGTGGGCAAAAGCACCGCGAACCTTAACCGGACGCTGGACCGGTGGCCCGAAAGGACAACATCCACGAAGCGACCGCCGCGGGCATAGGAGGCGTAGACGTAACCCTGCCGACTGCCTCCCGCGGGATGGAAGAACGGCAGCGCGTTCGCGCGCAGCAGGCGTCGAAGGTTGTGCAACTCCTCCGCTGGCAGGCCGGAGCCAACGGCAAGGGCCGCTTCATCCGCCGAGAAATAATCCGGATCGATGGCGTTTGGCAGCAGCCAGTAATCCGTGTCGGAGTTGTTCTCGATGCGAAGAAGGATCGGCTGGATGCCGTATTCAGCGAACTGGAGACCGAACACCCGGGCGGCGCTGGCGGCCGTGGGCACCTCCACCGTGGCCCGGATCCCGTCCTCCTCAAGGGCCTGTTCCCTGGCCAGCGGAATGTCCTGGGCGAGTGTCTCGCCATCCACGTACGTGCTGGTCGCGCAGCCGGCGGCGACAAGTGCCAGTAGCACGAGCATGGCCGCAGGCATGAAACTCAACGGGCGGAATGTGACAGCAACCATCGTTCGGACAAAGCGAAAAGACGCCGGCGGGCGACAAGGCTGACGCCGACAATACACCGGTCATGTTGCAGAGCAAGCCGCCGTACCGCATGCAGGCGAATGAAGGAGCCGCGCCCCTGCCACCGTTATGTCAGGCCGTTTCGCCGGATCTGTGCTGCCGCCTGTGCAGGCCGATACAGTGCAACGCCAGCTACGGGACTCCGAACAGTCCGGATGCCCCTGCCCGCGGTCTTGCTCCTCGCCGGGTGCACCACCGCGCCTCCTAATCCCCCAGGAACGTGGCGGTGGATGGCCGGCGCAGCCCGTGGGCTCGAACAACCCGGACCCGAGAAGCGAGCGCCTGAACGGCGAGACCGCAGTGGTCTTCGAGAAACCGGTGCTGGCAGAACAGCTGTGCCGGAACTTCATGGCACAGGATCTCGACTACAGCCGCCGGGTGACGCCGGAGATGGCCGCCGGGTTTGCATCTCCGGAGGACGTGATCGAGCGCTTCCGCCGGCCCATCGGCCACCTGTTCGAGGACGAGCTCTAGCCCCGCCGGGTCCGCGCTAGCGCTCCGACCACCACTCCACGAACTCCTCGAACTCGATCGCGCCGTCGTTGTCCGAATCGATGATGTCAAAGCCGACCCGGGCCTCGGCCTCGTTCACGCCGGCCTCCAGGTCCCGAAGCATCGACCGGAACTCGTCGAACTGCAGCTTGCCGTCGCCGTTGCGGTCGTTGTAGAGAAAACTCTCCCTGAGTTCGGTCGTGTCCTTGTCTTCCACCTGCATCGGATTCTCCTCGGGCCGTCGGCGCCGCAGCAGCGGCACGGTGTCCCCTCCGCAGTCCTGACCCTAGCGAATTCCCGGCACCCTGGGCATGCGTATCCTCCACGGGTCCCGGCATCGGCCCCTGCCGCCTGCGCACCCAAAACAGGATAGACTGTCCCGTCGGTCCTGCCCGGGCGCTTTCCGAGGTTTTCCAAGCTGCAGCCCAAAGACCCCCTCGCCCGGCGCCCCGGGGTGTTCGGTCGTTTCTGCCTGTGGCTGCTGAAGGTCTGCGGGTGGACGCCGGTGCTGGAGCCCCCACCCGGCCCCAGGTGCGTGATCGTCGCCTATCCCCATACGTCCAACTGGGATTTCGTCTGGGGCGTTCTCTACCGCTTTGGGTACGGACTGCCGATCCAGTGGATGGGCAAGCACACCCTGTTCCGCTGGCCTTTCGGCGGCCTGCTGAAGGCCATCGGCGGCATCCCTGTGGACCGCAGCCGGGCGGGGGGCATCATCGGCGCCCTGGCCGAAGAATTCCGGCAAAGGGAATGGATGTGGCTTGCCCTGACGCCGGAGGGCACCCGCTCCCACACGGACCACATCAAGTCGGGCTTCTACCAGCTGGCACTGGCCGCCGGGGTGCCCTGCGGCCTGGGCTATTTCGACTACCGGACCAAGACCATCGGTATCGACACCTACGTGACCTTCAGCGGCGAGCCGGAGCGGGACCTCGCCATGCTGAGGTCCTTTTATGCGGACAAGCCAGGGCGCAGACCGGAACTGGCAGGCGACCTCCGGTTCCGGCGCCTGCCGGGGCCCGCTCAGCCGTCGGAACCGCCGAACAGCCGGTCCAGCTGACGCCTGGCGTCGGACTCGCCATCGGGATCGGGGCCCGTGGGCTCCGGCGCGCCGGGAGCAGCGGCCCCGCCGAACAGGGCGTCCAGCTCCGCCCGGGCCCGGGCGGCTTCCTCGCCGGCGGGGGAAAAGGCGCCGGGCCGGGGCCGGAAATAGCCGCAGAAGTTGGCCCGCTCCTTGTCGGAGGGGGGTTCGGCCACGGGCTCCCGGCAGGCGCCGGCGAAGGTGGTGTCGTAGAACTCGCACATCCTGCAGACATGCAGCTCCGCCCGGCACGCCCGGCACTCCGCTGTCCTGGCGAAGGGCAGGGTCTCGTCGGACACCGACGCCCCGCATTTCCAGCAGACCAGTTCCGCATCGCCCATAGCATGCACCTCCGGGGGGTGAGTCTAGCTGACCGGGCGGGGTGTCGGCGGGGCGGGCGTGCCGGTACACTTTACGTTGCGTTGCGGCATTCCCGCTGCAGCCGGCCGAAACGAAAGCCTCGCCAATGACCGCCCTTTCCCGCCAGCTGAAGACTCTCTACGTCGCCGTGATGATGCGCGTGGTCGGCTGGGGGCTGCGGGCCATGAGCCAGGTGGACCCGGTGCTGCGGGCCGAGGCAGCGGGCTTTGCCGAAGGCATGTTCATCGAGATGACCGTGGTGCCCGACGGGCCGGGGATGGTGCTGGAGCGCCTGCCCTCCGGCAAGCTGGCCTACCGGGGCAGCCGTATCGACCGCCGGCCGGACCTGTCGGTGCGCTTCAAGCACCTGGACCTGGCCTTCGCCGTGCTGTCGTTTTCCGAGAGCACGCCTACCGCCTTCGCAAGGGCGCGCATGGTGGTGGACGGCGACATCGGCGCCGGGATCCGCCTGGTGCGCTGCCTGTACCGGCTGGAGGCCCTGCTGCTGCCGAAATTCATTGCCCGGCGGGGCATGAAACGCTACCCGGCGGATCTTTCGCTGGGGAAGAAACTGGCCATGAACCTGCGCATCTACGGCCGGATGGCCGCCGACCTGGTGACGAGGAGTTGAGGTGAGCGACACCTACTACGAGTTTTTCTGCCCCGTGAAGCTCATCGTCGGGAGCAAGGCCCTTGAGCACATCCCCTTCGAGCTGGGCGCCCTGGGCGCCTCCCGGCCGATGATCATCACAGACGCCGGCGTTCGCGGGGCAGGCCTGCTGGACGTGCTGTTGGAGGTATTTCCCGGCACGGGCATCGAAGTGGCCAACGTCTTCGACGACGTGCCGCCGGATTCCTCAGTGGCCGTGGTGAAGAGCATCGCCCGGCGGTACGCGGAAACGGGCTGCGACTCCATGATCGCCCTGGGCGGCGGCTCCCCCATCGATTCGGCAAAAGCCGCGAACATCCTGGCCTCGGAGGGCTCCGACGACCTGGCGCGTTTCGCCGGCTCCGGCAACCTCCCCCGGCCGCTGAAACCGCTGATCGTGCTGCCCACCACCGCCGGCACCGGCTCGGAGGTGACGTTCGTGTCCGTGGTGAAGGACGAGGCCCGGGGCGTGAAGATGCCTTTCGCGTCGCCGTTCCTGATGCCGGACGCCGCGGTGCTTGACCCGCGCCTGACGCTGACCCTGCCGCCGCAGATCACCGCGGCCACGGCCATGGACGCCATGACCCACGCCTGCGAGTCCTTCACCTGCATCGGCAAGAATCCCATGAGCGATGCCTACGCGTCGGCGGCGGTGCGGGACATTTCCGGGAACCTGCTCAGGGTGCTGGACAACCCGGATCATGCCGGGGGCCGGCTTGCCCTCGCCCAGGCCGCCGCCATGGCCGGCATAGCATTTTCCAATTCCATGGTGGGTCTCGTGCATGCCCTGGGCCATGCCACCGGGGCGCTGTGCCACCTGCACCACGGCACCTGCATGAGCCTGTTCCTGCCTTACGTGCTGGAATACAACCTCGAAGCCCGCCGGGAAGCCATCGGCGAGCTGCTCCTGCCGCTGGCAGGCGCCGAGGTCTACGCGGCGACGGAGCCGGAGGACAGGGCCGGGAAGGCCATCGCCCACCTGCGCTGGCTGCGGGACGAAATCCACAGCCGGTGCGGTCTCCCCAGGACGCTGTCGGAAACCGGCAAAGTGCAGAAAGATCAGCTGCCGAAGATCGCCGACATGGCGGTCAACGACGGCGCCATCATCTTTAACCCGGTGGAAGTGAGTCCCGAAGAGGCCCTGGCCGTCCTGGAGCGGGCCTGGGCCTGACCTCCGCCGCCTCCCGGACAACGGGCTGCAGAGGGGCGGGATTTCGTTCTACCCTTAGGGCGTGTCCGCCGACCTGAAAGTCCTGCGCGCCCCGCTGGAGGCGGCCCGCCACCAGCGGCGCACCCTCGTCCTGGCCACCCTGGTGTCCACGGAAGGCTCCAGCTATCGCAAGGCCGGCGCCCGCATGCTCATGTCTCCGGACGGCGACTGGTGGGGCCTGCTGGGCGGCGGCTGCTTCGAGGGAGACCTGGTGGACCGGGCCCGGGCCGCGCTGGCCGGGCCCGCCCAGATCGTGGAGTATGACCTCCGCGGGGAAAGCGACGCCCTCTGGGGCCTCGGCGCCGGCTGCGAGGGAAAGATTCGCATCCTGCTGCAGCGGCTGACACCGGAAAACGGCTACCAGCCCCTCGCCGGCGCCCTCGCCCTCGCCCGGAAGCGCCAGACGGGGCTGGTGGTGACGGTGGTTCAGCCCGGGAAAACCAGCCTGGTGGCGGGGGAGGCGGTCGTCGCCGCCGGTGAAGGCATCGTGTCCAGCACCGGCGAGACCGCGGCCCAGGCGCTGTCGGAGATCGCCCTGGCCCGATTGCGGGACAAGGCGCCCCGGGGCATGGAGACCGTGGCAGTCGCTGACGGGGATGTCGGGGTCTTCGTGGATCCCCTCCCGCCACCGGTGCACCTGCTCATCGCCGGCGCCGGCCCCGACGCGATACCCATGGCGCAGATGGCGTCGGAGCTGGGCTGGGACGTGACCATCGCGGATCACCGGGAAGGCTGGGCCAGGCCGGACCGGTTCCCCGCCGGTTGCAACGTGATCTGCCTGGAGCCCAGGGACGCGGTCGGCACGCTGGCCACGGATCCGCCGGATGCCGCACTGGTCATGACCCATAACCTGGCTGCTGACACCCGATGGCTGGAGGCCCTCGCCCGCGTGAACCCGGAATGGCTCGGCGTTCTGGGTCCGGCCCGACGCCGCGCCCGCCTGCTGGGCGACGTCTCTGCCGCCGCCAGGGAGCAGCTGGAGAACCGGCTCCACGGGCCGGTGGGTCTCGACATCGGCGGCGAGGGTCCCGGCCCCATTGCCCTGTCCACCATTGCCGGGATCCAGGCCAGCATCGCCGGCCGGGAAGGCGGCATCATCGGCGCGAGCCGCTAGGGCGGCTGGCCAGCCACGCCCGGCGACCGGCGGCGGACCGTGTCTGTCGCAAAGAACCCGGCGCGCGTCCCGGGCCGGATGTGCGACGCCGGCATTGCGAGTTGCCCGGGAAGATGCCCTTCGCGCCGTGCCCGGCGGTGGCCGGCCCTGCGCGGATCAGCGGTCGGAGTGCCCCGTGTAGCGATGGACTTCGACGTCCTCCACGGTGACCAGTCCACCCGAGCCCGCCTCCTCGAAAAGCGATTCGAGCTTGTCGAGGAAAGGGCCGATCTTCTCGGGCGTGTCCACCACCTCGATGATCATCGGCAGGTCGGTGGACAGGTCGAGCACGGCGGCACTTCGCATGCGGGCGGTGCGGCCGAAGCCCATCTGCCCGCGCCAGGCCGTGGCGCCGGCCAGGCCGGCGGCCCTGGCTTCCTGGACGATGACTTCCGGCAGGGGACGATGGTGCAGCTTGTCGGACTCGCCGAGAAAAATCGTCAGCCGGCGGGCTCTGCCCTTGATGTCCATGGCCTCAGGCCCTCCAGATCCAGTGGACGGTTACCACGCCCAGTATGAAGCAGGCGGCGGATCCCGCCAGGGTGGCCACCAGGTAGCTGCCCGCCATCGCCCAGGCGCCGCCCCGGTAGAAACCGGCCAGTTCGTAGATGAAGGATGACATGGTCGTGAAGCCGCCGCAGAGGCCGGTGGCCAGGAGGAGGCGGGCCTCCGGCGAGACCACCATCCCACGGGCCACCAGTTCTGTGATGACGCCGATGACGAAACATCCGCCCAGGTTGGCCACCAGCGTGCCCCACGGCAGCACCATGCCCGTCCCGGCGAAGGCAAGCGTGGCCAGGTACCGCAGCACGGCGCCGGCCGCGCCGCCCAGGGCCACCAGCCCCATCGAGGTCGGCAGACCCACCGCCGTTTTACCAGCCCAGCAGGCGGGCGAAGATCAGGGGCGCCACGATGGTCGCGTCCGATTCGATGATGAACTTCGGGGTCTCCGCGGACAGCTTGCCCCAGGTGATTTTCTCGTTGGGCACCGCACCCGAATAGGAGCCGTAGCTCGTGGTCGAATCGCTGATCTGGCAGAAATAGCCCCAGCGGGGAATGTCCTCGATCCGCAGGTCCTGCTCGAGCATGGGCACGACGCAGATGGGGAAGTCGCCGGCGATGCCGCCGCCGATCTGAAAGAAACCGATGGAGTGTTGTCGCGCCTCCGTCTTGTACCAGTCTGCCAGCGTGATCATGTACTCGATGCCGCTTCTGATGGTGCCAACATTGGCGATGTCGCCGCTGATGCAATGCGCGGCGTAGACGTTGCCCAGGGTGCTGTCCTCCCATCCCGGCACGACCAGCGGGAGGTTCTTCCGGGCCGCCGCCAACAGCCAGCTGTCGGCCGGATCGATCTGGTAATGCTCCTCCAGCCGGCCCTCCCGCAGGATCCGGTAGAGGAACTCGTGGGGGAAATAACGTTCCCCGGACTGATCCGCCCGCGTCCATTCGTCGATGACGACCCTCTCGATGCGGCGGATGGCCTCCTCTTCGGGAATACAGGTGTCCGTCACCCGGTTCAGGTGCCGTGCCAGCAGCGCTTCCTCGTCGGCGGCGGTGAGGTCCCGGTAGTGTGGAATTCGCTCGTAGTGATCATGCGCCACGAGGTTGAAGACATCCTCCTCCAGGTTGGCCCCCGTGCAGCAAATGGCGTGTACCTTGTCCCGTCGAATCATCTCGGCGAGAGACCGGCCCAGCTCGGCGGTGCTCATGGCGCCGGCCAGGGTCATGAACATGATGCCCCCGTCGTCCAGGTGCCGGCTGTAGCCGTCCGCCGCATCCATAAGTGCAGCGCTGTTGAAATGCCGGAAGTGGCGGCGGGCAAAGGCAGTTACGGGACCATCGGTCATGCGGATAGAGCTCCTGGGCGGGATGCCGCGAAAAGAACAGGTTGGCGCGACAGGTTAGGCAAGCCGCCGCGATGCAGCAACACCGGCCTCCTCGACTGGCTGCGGTGCAGCATGAATTTTAGACGTTCGCCGGGTAGTAAAGGTATGTAGCGGCGTCCATAGTTGGAGGCCACCCGGCGGACCCGGGTTCGCCGGCATATCGGTGTGAACGCAGGGAGAATCAAGCGATGACTGGACGGGTAGCAATCGTCACGGGGGGGACCCGGGGCATAGGCGGAGCCATCTCCGAAGCGCTCAAAGAAGCCGGCTACAAGGTGGCCGCCAACTTCTTCGGCAGCGTCGACAAGGCCAAGGCCTTCGAGGAACGCACCGGCATCCGGACGTTCCGCTTCGACGTCGGCGATTTCGAGGCCAGCCAGAAAGGCGTCGAAGAAATCGGGGAAGCCCTGGGGCCGGTGGATGTGCTCGTCAACAACGCCGGCATCACCCGGGACGGTACCCTGCACCGGATGACTCCCCAGCAGTGGGACGACGTCATCCGCACCAATCTCACCAGCTGCTTCAACATGTGCCGCCACGTCATCGAGGGCATGCGGGAACGCAAGTTCGGGCGCATCGTCAACATCGGCTCGGTGAACGGCCAGGCCGGACAATACGGCCAGGTGAACTACGCGGCCGCCAAGTCCGGGATGCACGGCTTCACCAAGGCGCTGGCGCTGGAAGGCGCGAAGTGCAACATCACCGTAAACGCCGTGGCGCCCGGCTACGTCAACACCGAAATGGTGCAGGCGGTGCCGGAGAAGGTCCTGGAGAAGATCATCCAGAGCATCCCGGTGGGTCGCCTGGGTGAGCCTTCGGACATCGTGCGGGCAGTGATGTTCCTCGTCTCCGACCGCGCCGATTTCATGACCGGCTCGACCATCTCCATCAACGGCGGCCAGCACATGTACTGATCGGCCGCGGCCGTCGCGGCGGAACAACCGGATGTACGCGGATTTCGACACGGGCCAGCCGCCTTTTTCCCTGCTGAGCGCGGAGGAACGGGAGCGCCTCCTGTCGGCCATGGACATCCAGTTCTTCCCCTCCGGCGAGGTCATCATCGAGCCGGGCAGCGAGACCAGTTCGCTGTACGTGGTGGACAAGGGTCTTGTGGAGGAATCCGATCCGGCGGGCAGCGACGGGGATTCCGCCGTCGCCCGGTACCGGGCCGGGGAGCTGTTCGGCTTCCTCGCCCTGCTGCGCGGCCGGGCGCGCCACCGCTACGTCGCCATGGAGGACACTCTCTGTCACCTGGCACCCCGTAAGACCTTCCTGGACCTGGTAAACGAGAACGCCGAGTTCGGCGGATTCTTCTACCGGGACCTGGCCACCAAGACCAAGCTGGTGGCCCAGAGCGGCGCCTATCGCGACCTGGTCAGCTTCAACATGGCCCGGGTGAACGATGAGTGCATGCGCTCCGCCGTGGTCATCCCCGATTCAACGGACCTGCGGGACGCCGTGGAGCAGATGCGCGTCAGCCGGGTGGACAGCCTGCTGGTGCGCCGGGGGGAGGGAGACTGGGGCATCGTCACCCGGACCGATTTGCTGGAAGCGCTCGCGCTACAGCACCACGGCCTCGATGCTCCGGTGGGCGACGTCGCCAGCTGGAACCTGGTCACTGTCAACGAGGGAGACTTCCTCTTTGACGCCCTGATCCGCATGACCGGCGCCGGGATCGAGCGCCTGGTGGTGATGGACGAGGGACGTCCCGCGGGCCTGGTGGAGCTGGCCGACATCCTGGGCTTTCTTTCCAGCCACAGTCACGTCATCGCGCTCCGGGTTGCCCAGGCCGACAGCTTCGAAAGCCTTCGAAAAGCCTCGGCGGCCATCCCGGACCTGGCGCGTTCCCTGTTCGCCCAGCGGGTGGGCATCCGCTTCATCATGGACCTTCTCGCCGTCCTCCACCGGCGCATCATCGGCCGTCACTTCCATCTGACGACGCCTGCCGGCGTGGCCGAGGAAAGCTGCCTGCTGGTGCTGGGGAGCGAGGGACGGGGCGAGCAGGTCATGCGCACGGACCAGAATCACGCCCTCATCCTGGCGGGCGAGAACAGCTGGCCCGATTGCGGCCCCGCCCTGGAGTCTTTCACCCTGCGCATGCAGGCGCTGGGTTATCCCCCGTCCGAGCGCGGGATCCTGGTGAGCAACCCGGAGTGGCGCCTGTCCGCGGAACAGTGGCAGCAGCGCCTGGAAGCCTGGGCCTCGCCCCGGGACGAGGACGCCATTTACAGCCTGTCCGCGTTCCTCGACGCCACCCCCGTGGGCGGCAACGCCGAGCTGTTCGAACCGCTCAGGGAATACCTGTACGAGCACCTGAGCCGGGGCCAGGCCTTCTTCGGCCGCCTGGCCTGGCCGGCGGTGGAGGCGGGCGCCCCGCCGCCGTTCTACGACTCCGGCGGACGGGGCCGGGAGATCGACGTGAAGCGCCACGGCATTTTTCCCATCGTCCACGGCGCCCGGACCCTGGCCCTGGAGCACAGCCTGGAAGCCTCTAATACGTTTCTTCGCCTGGAGGGCCTGCGGGATGCGGCCGTCCTCGACGAGGAGCTGGCCGGGAATCTCTCCGAGGCCTTCACGGTGCTGAACCAGATCCGCCTGGGCCAGCAGCTGGCACGGCTCGAAGAGGTGGACGCGAGCCGTATCCCGGCCGGCACGGCGAACATCGTGCACACCGAGCGGCTGTCCTCCGGGGAGACCCAGCTGCTCCGGGAAGCCTTCCGGACCGTGCGGGACTTCCGGGATTTCCTCCAGCGCCGCTACGGGCTCTAGCCGGCGGCACCCACGAGTTTCGCTCGCAGCGCCCGAAGGTTGGACCGGAACATCGCCCGGGCCAGGCGAACCAGTTCGGGTGATACCCGGGCCCGCCGGAATTCCTGGCCAGGGCGCAGCAGCGCCCAGATCCGGGGCAGCCCGTCGGCGGCGTGGACCATGCCCCCGTCGGGGTCGTCGGCGAGATACAGGACCCGCCCCATCCCGGAGATCTTCAGGCGCGTGTAGCACATGGGACAGGGCTCAAGGGTCGCCACCAGGGTCAGGTCCGGCGCCTCCCGGCCCCGGCCGGCAGACTCCAGCTCCGACACCGCCATCATCTCCGCATGGCCGTCGCTGGCGAAGCGGGGCTCGAACACCCGGTTCCGGGCACGGACCACCACGCGCCCGGCGCGGTCCGCGATGACGGCGCCGATGCCGTAATTGCCCTCGGCCAGGGCAGCCAGCGCTTCCCGGCAGACTTCCACCCCGAGCGCATCCTCGGGGTAGCGCGCCGGGTCGGGAACAAATGTCTCCAGCCGGTCGGCGAGCCGCCTGTGTCGCCAGCCGGCGGCGGGGTTCACTGGGGCCGGCCCCCGTGCCTCAGCCGCACCCAGAGCGCGGCGGTGAAAACGGCGTCGTTCAGCGCCGTGTGCCGGCCCCGCGGAACGGGCATGTCGAGCCGGCGGGCGATGGTCTCCAGCCGCAGGTCGGCCTCCGCACCGTGGTCGTGGTGACCCAGGCGTTCCAGGTACACCTCCGACAGCTCGACGAGGCGGTTGGGCAGCCCGAAGCCGAAGTGGGTCCGGAGGGCGCGGTCCAGGAGCGCGCCGTCGAAACGCACGTTATAGCCGAGCAGGGGCCGGTTCCCGACAAAGTTCAGGATCTGCTCCAGGGCGTCGGCCAGGGGCAGCCCTCCGGCAAGGTCGGCCCGGCGCAGGCGATGTACCCGGATGGACTCCGGATCCATCTCCTCCGGCGCGGCGACGTGCACGTCCAGGGCCTCGCTGGTCAGGATGCGGCGTCCGGTGACGCGCACTGCGGCCACGGACAGGATGTCCGCCTCCTTCGGATCCATGCCGGAGGTCTCGCAGTCCAGCGAGACCACCTCGTCCCCGCGATAGGGCTCGAACAGGCCGGCCCACGGCCCGCTGCGCTGCCGCCAGCGATCCGTGGCAATCCGCAGCGGCCGGATGAACATTGGTGGCGTCCCCGGCGGAGGCTAGCTCTTGTGGGTATCCTTCAACGTCTTCTTCACGAAGGAACCCGGCGCGTCCTCGATGGGCGGGTAGTCCTCGCTGCCGGGCTCCCGGGCCTTCACCTGGCCGCCGCCGTAGCGCTTCAGCCACTTGCCCCAGTCAACCCACCAGCTGCCTTCGTGCTCCTCGGCCTTCTCGAACCAGGCCTCCGCATCCTCGGGGTTCTGCTTGCCCACCCGGTAGCCGTACTTCATCTTGGTGGGGGGATTGATCACGCCGGCGATGTGGCCCGAGTACCCCAGCACGAACCGGTTCGGCCCGCCGAAGAGCTGCGTGGACTCGTAGCATGTCTTCCACGGCGCGATGTGGTCGTCCCGGGTGGCCAGGATGTAGGTCGGCGTCTTGATGCTGGTGACGTCGATGGGCTCCCCGGCCACCGTCAGGGCGCCCGGTTCCCGCAGCCGGTTGTTCAGGTACATGTTGCGCATGTACCAGGTGTGGCAGGCCACCGGCATGTTGGTGGCGTCCTCGTTCCAGTAAAGCAGGTCGAAGGGCACCCGCGGCTTGCCGAGGAGATAGTGATTGATGACGAACGACCAGATGAGATCCGGCGCACGCAGCATCCGGAACCCCCATGAGACGTTCTCACCCGGTATGAACCCCTTCTGGGCGCCGACCCTCTCCAGGCGCTTGACCAGGTCTTCGCTCAGGAAAACCTTGATGTCGCCTACGTCGGAGTAGTCGATCAGGGTCGTCAGGAAGGTGGCGGACTTGATGGGCCGCTGGCCCTTCTCCTCCAGCCAGGCCAGCAGGGTCGCCAGCAGGATGCCGCCGAGGCAGTAGCCCATGGCGTTGATTTCCTTCTGGCCGGTGATTTCCTCGATGACCTCCATGGCCTCCACCGGCCCCTCGGTCAGGTACTCGTCGAAGGTCTTGTCCGGCGTGTGGCCATCGGGGTTGACCCAGGAAATCAGGAACACGGTATGCCCCTGCTCCACCAGCCAGCGCACGACGGAGTTGGCCGGCTGCATGTCCAGCACGTAGTACTTGTTAAGCCACGGCGGCAGGATGAGAAGCGGCCGGCGGAAAACCTTCGGCGTGGTGGGCTCATACTGGATCAGCTGCATGACCTCGTTTTCGTACACCACCTTGCCCGGGGTGACGGCGAGATTCTTGCCCACTTCGAACGCGCCCAGGTCCGACATGCTGATCTTTAGCTGACCGTGCTGCAGATCCAGGTCCGACCAGAGGTGGCGGAGACCGGACAGGAAATTGGCGCCCTTCGAGGACCGGGTCTCGGCGAGGACCTCGGGATTGCTCAGCGGGAAGTTGCTGGGCGCCACGGCATCGAGGAACTGGGAGGTGAAGAACTTCAGTTTCCGGGCCGTGTCGGCGTCCAGTCCCGGCGGCTCGTCCGCCAGGGACAGGGCGGTGTTCGTGGTGGCGTGCCAGGCATCGCGCACGGCGTTAAACACCGGCCGCTTCTCCCAGGCCTCGCCTTTAAACCGCCGGTCGGTCGAGCCGTTGGCGCCGGAGCCGTTGACCGGACGGCCCGCCGACCGGAGCAGCAGATCCCTGCTGATGCTCAGGTAGTCCGCCGCCAGGCCGAGGGAATGACCCATCAGAAAGCGGGGGTGGGTGGCCAGGGCCGCCATCCACTGGGCGTAGGCCCTGCCCACGTCGGTGGACAGGCCCGCCATGAGTCGCGCCATCTCGTACTGTGTCCGGATGTTCGCCGGCTTCAGGTTCTTCAGCATGATGTCCTCCGCGACAGCCACTTTAGCTCACCCGCTCGAAGATGGCGGCGATCCCCTGCCCGCCGCCGATGCACATGGTTACCAGCGCCCGCTGGCCCTCCACCCGCTCGAGCTCGTACAGGGCCTTCACGGTGATAATGGCGCCGGTGGCCCCGATGGGGTGGCCCAGGGAAATGCCGCTGCCGTTGGGATTGGTCCGGTCCTCCGGAAGGCCCAGGTCCCGCACCACCGCCAGTGCCTGGGCGGCAAAGGCCTCGTTGACCTCGAACACCTGGATGTCGTCCACCGACAACCCGGTCTTCTCGAACAGGCGCTTCGTCGCCGGCACGGGGCCGATCCCCATGTACTTCGGCTCCACACCCGCGAATCCGTATCCCACGAGCCGGGCCATGGGCTTCAGGCCCCGCTTCTCGGCCTCTGAGCGTTCCATCAGGACCAGGGCGGCGGCGCCGTCGTTGAGACCCGAGGCGTTGCCCGCGGTTACCGATCCGTCGCCCTTGAAGGCGGGCCTGAGCTTGGCCAGAGATTCCAGGCTGGTGCCGGCCCGCACGTGCTCGTCGGTGTCGAAGTGTTTGGTCTCTCGCTTGACCTTGATCTCCACCGGCACGATCTGGCTTGCGAACCGCCCTTCCTCGATGGCCCTGGCGGCCCGCTGCTGGCTTTCCAGCGCGAGCTTGTCCTGGTCCTCCCGGCTGATGCCCCAGCGCTCGGCCACGTTCTCCGCGGTAATGCCCATGTGGCAGTCATCAAAGGGATCGGTGAGCGCACCTACCATGGCATCGATCACCTTGCCGTCGCCGAGACGCTGGCCGAAACGCATCCCGGGCAGCCAGTACTGGCCCCGGCTCATGCACTCGGCGCCGCCGGCCACGGCGCAGTCGGTGTCCCCGGCGGCGATGAGCTGCGCGGCGGACACCACGGCCTGCAGGCCGCTGCCGCAGAGCCGGTTCACCGTCAGGGACGGTGTCTCTACGGGAAGACCGCCGTCAACGGCGACGACCCGGGCCATATACATGTCCCGGGGCTCGGTGTGGATGACGTTGCCGAAGACGGCGTGGCCCACGTCGCTCGGCTCGATGCCGGCGCGCTTGACCGCCTCTGACACGCACAGGGCGCCGAGACGGGTGGGCGGGACTCCTGCCAGGCTGCCCCCGTAGGTTCCGATAGCAGTGCGTACCGCCGATACGACGACGACTTCTCTGTTGTTGCTCATTGCTGGCCTCGTGCTGCTTGTCCGCCGTGATGTGGCTCAACTTGCCATTCGGCTGGCAGCGCCGCAAGCCAGCCGGGCCGCCGACGGGCGTCTTCGCGTTTCTTTTGGTGCGGATGGAAAACGGGCGGGACGTTGCCGCCCCGCCCGTGAAATGCCGTTCTAGGCGGCCTTCTTGCGCGCCGGCTTCGGCGTCACAGCGCCCTGCGCCGTCGTAACAGCTTCCTCGAACTCGTTCTGGGCCCGCTTGAAGCTCCGTTCCGCCAGGCCCGTGATGGCCTGCTGGCTCTCCGTGGTGGCCTTCATCAGTTCCTGCGCCCGCTTCTGGGTGCGCAGGGCATAGTCTTCGGCCAGCCTGGACTGGGCCTGGAAGAACTGCATGGGATCGCTGGCGGTGGAAAAGATCTTCAGCTCGTCGACCACGAAGTCGATGCTGTCGCCCAGAAGCTCAGCCTGGAACTGGAAACCTTTCTCGAACAGGTCGAAACCGTACTCGCCCATCTCCATGAGGGGCGTCGCGGCGTCGCGCGCCTTGGAGATATAGGAATCAAAGTCGTATGTCATGGCGGGAAACCCCCTTGAAGGTGCATGTAGCGGCCATTGCCAGGGAGAACTTTAGCAGAGGTTTTTTTGCATTGCAATATATTTCGCGTGAAAAATCCATAGCCGTCTACAAAACAATTACTTATCGTCTTCTTCGCTTCCGGGCTTTTTGTGCGGTCGCGGCGGCGCCATCCCGAGAAACCGCTCCTGGAGCTCCTTCCAGGCGGCCAGGTTCTGCTCCGCCAGGCCGGCCATGGCGGACAGCGGATTCTCGCTCATCAGCTTCATCAGCTGGTCCTGGAACCGCTCCTGCTGGCTGACGAAGGCATCCACGCTGCGTTCGAGGTAGTTGCCCAGGAAGTCCTGCATGGCCCCGCCGTAAAAGCGTATGAGCTGCTCCAGGAGATCCGCCGACAGCATGGGGCGGCCCGCCTCCTCCCGCTCGACGATGATCTGCAGGAGGATGCTCCGAGTGATGTCCTCGCCGGTCCGGGCGTCCTCCACCCGGACCCGATCGCCGCTCACGATAAGTTGCCGAACCTCGTCCAGGGTGAGATGGCGACTCTGGGACGGGTCGTAGAGCCTGCGGTTGGCGTATTTCCGTATGACGCGCTCTGCCATGAGGGTCCCCTAGTCCATGTGGTAGCCGCCGTTCACGGAAAGGTCGGCACCGGTGATGTAGCCCGCGTCGTCGCTGGCCAGGAACAGGATGGCCCGGGCGATCTCCTGCGGCTTGCCGAACCGCCCCATGGGAATGGACTCGCGAATGCCCTCCCGGATCTCCTCCGGCACCTGCATGATGAGCGGGGAGTCGATGTAGCCGGGCGAAACGGTATTGACCGTGACGCCTTTTCGCGCCACTTCCCGCGCCACCGCCATGGTGAATCCGTGGACGCCGGCCTTGGCGGCCGAATAGTTGGCCTGGCCGAACTGGCCGCGCTGGCCGTTCACCGAGGAGATGTTGACGACCCGACCGAAGCCGCGCGAGAGCATCCCCGATATCACGTTCTTGGTGGCGTTGAAGACGCTGTCCAGATTTGTGCGCAGCACCGCCTGCCACTGGGCGGGCTCCATCTTCACCAGCCGGCCGTCGCGGGTAATTCCGGCGGCGTTGACCAGCACGTCCACCGGGCCCAGCGCCTCCACGACCCGCTCCACGCCCGCGGAAGTGGACTCGAAGTCCGAGACATCGAAGGGCTCCAGACGAATGTCCAGGCCGCGCTCTACGGCTTCGTCACGCCATCCGGCGGCCCGCTCGCTGTCTGAAGGATGGCAGTTGGCCGCTACCCGGTAGCCCTGGCCGGCCAGTTCCTCGCAGATTACGCTGCCGATGCAGCCCGTGCCCCCGGTCACCAGGGCGATGCGTCCAGTCATGGGACTTTCTCCGCTCAGGAAAGTTGCCCGGAGCATAGCGCTCTGGTTTGTGCAATGCAAAAACGCAGCACTCAGATTTCGAGGTGATAACGGCGGGAAAGGGTCGACTGGAAGCCCTTCACCACCCGCAGGGCCCTTCGCAGCTGCTCACGCTCCCGCCGGTTCAGGCCCGCCGGGCGCACCACGTTGCCGGGCTCACGGCCGGCGCCGATCGCCTCCAGCTGCTGCCGGAGCCGCACCACCATGAATAGCTCCAGGGCATGGGCCAGTTCGTCCCCGGTGCGGGCATCGAGCACGCCGCGGGCAACCAGGTGACGAATGCGGCGGAAGGTGTTGGTCTCCGTGATGCGTCCGTCCAGGGCCATGGTTCGCACCCCGTGCACCAGCGGGAAGATGCCGCCTTTCTTGATATCGATGCCTTCGTCCGGATTACGGATCTGGCCGAAGAAATTCAGGGGCACGCTGAACTGGAGGACCGGGCGGGCGAAGGTAGAGATAAAGCCGATGCCTGCGTGGAATCGCTCCAGCAGCCAGGCCTGGAGGTCGTCGAACAGTGCCCGCCGGCCGGCCACGGGGTGGAAATCCGACACGACGGTGAGATTGAGCATGGCGTCCCCGTCCGCGGAACGGATCCATCCCTCGAGCTTCTCCCTCCACTGGGACGCGGTCATGACCCAGTCGGGGTTCGACACCATGAAGCCGCCGGGACAGGGCGGATAGCCCAGCTTGCCCAGTTCCTCCGAGAACTTCGCCATGGCCTGGTTGACCTCCGGCCAGTCGAAGTCGTCAGCGACGATCAGGGCGTTGTCCTGGTCGGTCTTGAGGATCTGCTCTCCCCGGCCTTCGCTGCCCATCACCACCAGGCAGCTCCGGTCCATGGCCTCCTCCGGCACGCACATGCGGTACAGCCGGGCCATGGTGCGGGCGTTGAGGGCCGACAGCAGGTCCAGCACCAGGGCGATGTCCACGCCCCGGTCCACCAGGTTCCGGGTCAGGTCCGTCATCGCCGCCGAGGCCGCCGCCAGCTCCTCGATGGACTCGGCCCGCTCGATCCTGATCGCCAGGGAATGGGACTGGGTGGAGAACAGGCCCAGGACGTCCGTGAGTTCCAGGATGCCCTCAACCCCGTCGTCGGATTTCACCACGACGCGCTCGATGTTGTGGCGGGTCATCTTCACCAGGGCATCGAAGAGGAAATCGTCGGGCGAGACGGTGATCAGGTCCCAGCTGGCGACCTCCGCAAGGGCGCGGTCCGTGCCGCTGCCGTCGGCCAGCGCCCCCAGGAGATCCGTGCCGGTGACGATGCCGATGTCGTCGCCGCGCCGGACCAGCAGGCAGTCCGCCTTGCGGTCCATGACCACTTCCACACCGAAAGCCAGGTCCTTCTCCGGCCCGGCGATGACCGGCTTGCGGATCAGGGCGTCGCCCACCCGGGCGAGGGTGAAGGCATCGGCGTCGCTGGGAGCGCCCCGGGGCATGGGGGTGATGGACGGCTGGTCTTCCGCCAGGGCGAGCCGGAACGGCGTGTTACGGCGTACCAGGGGGTCCAGGACCTGGCGGGGAATCACCACGCAGGAGGTAGGCTCGACCGCCACGAAGCGGCGGGTCCGGTCGCCGCGGACCAGGTCCCGGGCGCTGACCAGCTCGTCGGGACCGAACTGCCGGATGCGCTCGCCGGCCTCGTCCCGCCCCTCGATGAGCCCCCGCAGAACGACGAACAGGCTCTCCCAGCGCTCGTCCCGCTCCTTCACCAGGTCGCCTGCGGCAAAGCTGGCCACGCCAATGGCTTCCCGCAGCCGCCGCCGCTCGGGCGCCGACAGGGCATCGAAAGGCGGGGCGGCCAGGTCGAGGATTCCGGTCATGGGAGGCAAAAGATAGACCGGTACCCGGCCCGGGCCAAGCACCGGTTCCGTGGCGCGGCCGCGACCGTCGATGACGCACCGGCGCCGGGGAGCACCTGCAGGCGAAAGAAAACGCCCCCGGCCCTGTCCGGACCGGGGGCGCCTGTCAGGCAGATATCAGCCGATGGCTAGAACTTGAAGGCCTGGAGGTTGATCCAGAACGTGTCGATGTCGTCGGCACCGTCGACGTCCGTCGTGGCCCAGGAGAACTTCACGTTGCCGTTATGGCCGCGGAACATGTATCCGAGACCGAACTGCATGGTTTCCGCGTCGGCCAGGGACTCGCTGTCAAAGTCGCGCTCGGTGTACTGGAAGAAGGGCATGAGCTTCAGGCCGCCGAAGTACCAGCCGGCCTCGAACCAGATGTTGTCCTGCTCAGGCAGGCTGGTCAGGAAGTCGTCGCCGTCCAGGTGGCTCCAGGCGCCGGACACGGTGATGGAGCCGCTGCCAATGGGCTGGTCCCAGTGGGCGTCCACGCTGTAGGCCTCGTAGTCTTCCTGGGTGTCATAGCTGGCGCCGAACACCAGGATCTGCGACTTGCCCAGGGTCGTTCCGGAATAGAACAGGCCCTTCTGGGCGGTGAAGACGTTGAACGCCAGCCGGCCCATGAAGCGGTAATCGGCATCGCGGGTGTCCCGGTTGCCGCCCAGGATGGACGCGCGGTACTCGAGGCGGTCGCCCAGCAGGTAGCCGCGGGCGCGTACGCCGTAGTCACGGCCGACCCTCGCGTCCAGGGGACCGGACCACACAAAGCTCACCGGCGCGTAGTCGGTGGTCATCAGGGACACGGCGGACTGGTTCGAGTTGTACGTCAGCGCGTTCAGCAGCATGCCGAAGTCGAGCATGAAGCTGTCGCCGCCGGGCTTGTAGGTCACCACGAAGTCCTGGATATAGACGTCGCTGGTGCCCTTGCCGCTGCCGGAGCCCTTGCCGATGTTCGGGCTGTCGGTCTCGAAGAAGAACGACCAGTTGTCGTTCAGCTTGCCGCCGGCCAGCAGCCGGAGCCTGCGGAAGAAGAGGTCGTTCGAATCGCCGGCGGATCCGGCATCAACGCTTTCGGCGCGCATTTGCGCCAGGAACCCGAACTTGATGCTGCTGTCCTCATCGGAGATCTGCCAGGCGGCCTGGGCGGCCGATGGCATACCCAGAATTCCGGCGAGGGACACAGCGGCTGCTGCCGCGAAAATATGACGAGTCTTGCTAGGCATGCCTGTCTCCTGTGATTGTCACTCTTTTGATCGAAGGCTGTTTCGACTCACTAGCGGTTCGTCCGGCGCCCCGCCCGGGCACGGCCCAGGCCTTTGCCCCTCGCAGGGCGCAAACCGCGCGGCAGTAAAACCTCCCGTATCCGCCGCGCGCCCGGAACGCCAGAAGCGAACCAGGCTCCGGACAAGCCGTGGGGAAAATCCGTCAGTTCTTCGCCAGCGCCGCCTGCCGGACATGACGTCCCGGGCCGACGCTGACTGGGACTGGAGACATCCCCCCGTGCCTTTTAGGGCCAATCGCACGGCGCATCATGGGGACTGCACCGGCGCCTGGCTATTAGTCAAAAGTCTAAAAACGTTGCTGCGAGGCAACAGAGCCTGTCGCGCCACTGTTGCCAAGATACCGTCAAAGTCCACGGCAAATCCTTGGAAGCAGCAGGATTCACAGTCCCCATCTTGGACCCTCGGACGTCGCTTCTACATAGGTAATTCTCCTGACTCTATGTGTTGTGGAAATGCAACAGCCAGAGGCCCTATCGGCGATGGAAGGGCGGGCAGAAAAATCGGCCCTACAAAGGTCTAATGGTCTGGCTCCGGGGTGCGTTCGAGACTGACGTTCCAATCCGCCCCGGCAGGAAAAGAAGGAATCCGGAGGAGTCAACATGAGTGAAATCAAGGTCTACCCGGTGCCCGCCGAGGTGGCCGAAAAGGCCCATTGCGACAAGGACACCTATCTCAAGATGTACAGGGCTTCCGTGGACGACCCGGAAGCCTTCTGGGCCGAGCAGGGAAAGCGGATTGACTGGATCAAGCCGTACACCAAGATCAAGGACACCAGCTACGACCGCCACCTGCTCCACATCAAGTGGTTCCACGACGGGACCCTTAACGCCTCCGCCAACTGCCTGGACCGGCACCTGGAGGAGCGCGGCGACCAGACGGCCATCATCTGGGAGGGTGACGACCCCGGCGACGACAAGCACATCACCTACCGGGAGCTCCATGAACAGGTCTGTCGCCTGGCCAACGGCCTGAAGTCCGTGGGCGTCGCCAGGGGCGACGTGGTGACCATCTACATGCCCATGATTCCCGAAGCGGCGGTGGCCATGCTCGCCTGCGCGCGCATCGGTGCGCCCCACTCGGTGGTCTTCGGCGGCTTTTCCCCCGACTCCCTGGCCGGTCGCATCAAGGACTGCGATTCCCGGTTCGTGATTACCGCCGACGAGGGAATCCGCGGGGGACGAAAGGTGCCCCTGAAGGCCAACGTGGACCGGGCCATCTCCCAGCACAATCTGTCCGTGGACAAGACCGTCGTTGTGAAGCGCACGGGCGGGGACGTGGCCTGGAACGAAAAGCGGGACGTCTGGTACGAAAAGCTGGTGGCGGAGCAGTCGCCGGCCTGCGAGCCGGAAGAGATGAACGCGGAGGACACGCTGTTCATCCTGTACACCTCCGGATCCACCGGTCAGCCCAAGGGCGTACTTCACACCACCGGCGGGTACATGGTCTATGCGGCCATGACCCATGAGTACGTCTTCGACTACAAGCCCGGCGAAATCTACTGGTGCACGGCGGACGTCGGCTGGGTCACGGGCCACAGCTACATCGTTTACGGTCCGCTGGCCAACGGCGCCACCACGCTGATGTTCGAGGGCGTGCCCAATTATCCCGACACTTCCCGCTTCTGGCAGGTGGTGGACAAGCACCGGGTCAATATCTTCTACACCGCTCCCACGGCAATCCGCGCCCTGATGCGGGACGGCGAGGAGCCAGTGAAGAAGACCAGCCGGAAGTCCCTGCGGCTGCTCGGGTCGGTGGGCGAGCCCATCAATCCCGAGGCCTGGGAGTGGTACTACCACGTGGTGGGCGACGACCGCTGCCCCATCGTGGATACCTGGTGGCAGACCGAGACCGGCGGCATCCTCATCACGCCGCTGCCAGGGGCCACGGCGCTCAAGCCAGGCTCCGCCACCCTCCCGTTCTTCGGCGTTCAGCCGGCAATCGTCGACACTGAAGGCAACATCCTGGAAGGCGCGACGGAGGGCAACCTCGTCCTGCTCGACAGCTGGCCCGGCCAGATGCGCACGGTCTACGGCGACCACGATCGCTTCATACAGACCTACTTCAGCACCTTCGAGGGCATGTACTTCACCGGCGACGGCGCCCGGCGGGACGAGGACGGCTATTACTGGATCACCGGACGGGTGGACGACGTGCTCAACGTCTCCGGGCACCGCATGGGCACCGCCGAGATCGAGAGCGCCCTCGTGGCGCACCCGAAGGTGGCGGAGGCCGCCGTGGTGGGCTTCCCACACGACATCAAGGGCCAGGGCGTTTACTGCTACGTGACGCTCCAGGCCGGAGAGGATCCCAGCGACGACCTGTCCAAGGAACTCAGGAACTGGGTGCGGACGGAGATCGGTCCCATCGCCTCGCCGGACATCATCCAGTTCGCGCCGGGACTGCCGAAGACGCGGTCCGGCAAGATCATGCGCCGGATCCTCCGAAAGGTGGCTGCCCACGAGTATTCGAACCTGGGCGACACCTCGACGCTTGCCGATCCCGGAGTGGTGGACGAACTCATCGAGAACCGCAAGAAGCTCGGATAAGACTGACGACGGTCGGGCTCCGGCGGGAGCCCGGCCGCCCGACTCTGCTGAGGGGCCATGGGCGCAGCTGCCAGAATCATCGTCGCCGACGACCACCCGCTCTTCCGCGAGGCCCTGCAGCAGGCCCTCGGGCCCATGATGCCGGGCGTGAATTTCGTGGAGGCGGATTCCTTCGACACCCTCCAGTCGGCCGTGGCCGTCAACGAAGATGCGGATCTCGTCCTGCTGGACCTGGACATGCCGGGGGCGCAGGGATTTTCGGCCCTGGCCTGGCTGCGCAACCAGTATCCGGCGCTTCCGGTGGTCGTGGTCTCCGCCGCCGGTGATCCGGCGGTCATGCGCCGCGCAGTGGATTTCGGCGCCTCGGGTTTCATCCCCAAGTCCTCGACCCTGGAAGCCATCTCCGAGGCCATCGGCGCCATCCTGGACGGCGAACTGTGGCTTCCGGAATCGGCCATGGGCCTCGACACCACCGAGCCCTCTCCGGACGAGGACCTGGCGCGAAGGGTGTCTTCCCTTACGCCCCAGCAGTTCCGCGTGCTCAGCATGCTCGCCGATGGGCTGCTCAACAAGCAGATCGCCGCGGAGCTTGACGTGTCCGAGGCCACTATCAAGGCCCACGTCACGGCCATCTTCCGCAAGCTGGGGGTGCGCAGCAGGACCCAGGCCGCCGTGGCCGCCCGGCGCATCAGCGACATCGGCCAGGAATCCTGAACCGGCCAGGTCCGCTAGCTGGCCTGGCGCCTCACCGTCACCATCTGGCTCATAACGGCGCGCAGCGCCGCAGGCTTCAGTGGCTTGCGCAGCAACGGGCAACCCGCCTGGCGCACTTCCTCCCTCACGACTTCCCCATGGTCTGCGGTAATCACCGCGCTGGGCACGTCGCCCCAGAGCTCCCGGATCGCCGCCAGCGTGGCCAGGCCGGTGTCGCCACCCTCGAGGTGGTAGTCGGCAAGGACCAGGTCGGGCGTGCGGTCCGCCCCGTCCACCGCCGCGATGGCCTCGGCCGTGCTGGCCGCCGGCAGCACCTGGCAGCCCCATCCCTCCAGCAGGTGGGCCATGCCTTCCAGGGTGCTGGGCTGGTTATCCACGCACAGCACCAGGGCGCCCTCCAGCACGGAGATGCTGCGGGAGCGCGGCTGCTCCTCTCCCGCCGCCGCCTCCACCGCGGCCACCGGGACCAACACCGAGAACATTGACCCCCGGCCCGGGACCGACTTGACCTCGACCCGGTGGCCCAGGGCCCTGGCCATGCGTTCGACGATGGCCAGGCCCAGCCCGAGACCCTTGGCACCCTGCTCGTCCTTCGGGTGCAGGCGGCGGAACTCCTCGAAAACGTCCTCCAGATGCTCCTCGGGGATTCCCGGTCCCGTATCCAGCACCTGGATCGAGACGTACTCGCCCCGGCGCCGGCAGCCCAGCAGCACCCGCCCCTCCCGCGTGTAGCGCAGGGCGTTGGACAGGAAGTTCTGCAGAATCCGGCGCAGGAACTGGCGGTCGCTGTGAACGGCGAGCCGACACGGCACGGTGTCCAGCCGGATGTCCCGCTCCCGCGCCAGGGCACCGAATTCCGTTCCCAGGCCAACCAGCAGTTCCTCGAGGCGAACCACCGACACCTGGGGCTCCAGGGCGCCTGCATCCAGCTTGGAGATGTCCAGGAGAGCGGTCAGCAGGTCCTCGGCGGCCCGAAGGGAACTGTCGATGCGGTCCACCGCCCGCTCGGCCTTCTCGTCGAGATCCCGCTGGCCCAGGGCCGAGGTGAACAGCCGGGCGGCGTTCAGGGGCTGGAGCAGGTCATGACTGGCGGCAGCCAGGAAGCGGGTCTTGGAGAGGTTGGCGCCCTCGGCTTCCGCCTTCGCGTCCCGTAGGGCGCGCTCGATGCGGCTTCTCAGCTCGATCTCGCCGCGCAGCCGGCGGTTAAGCCCGGACAGCTCCCGGGTGCGCTCCTCCACCCGCTGTTCCAGGGTATCGAACGCCTTCTTGAGCCCCTGCTCCGCGCGGCGCCGCTCGCTGATGTCGTGGAAGATGGCGAAGAATCCCTGCACGGCCCCGGAATCATCGAACTCGGGGATGTAGGTCGCCTCCGCGAACCGCACCTCGCCGTTGGCGTCCCGGGTCTCCACCTCGAAGCTTTGCCGCGCCCCTTCCAGGGCGGCCTCCATGTGACTCTCCCGCTCCAGGAAGCGCTGCCGTCCCAGGACCTCATCGACCCGCCGGCCGCAGATGTCTTCACGGCTCAGACCGAGGGAGCGCTCGTAGGCCTTGTTGACGAAGCGGTAGACCAGCTCCCGGTCCACGTAGGCGATCAGCACCGGCACGTTGTCGGTGTAGATACGGATGCTGCGCTCGCTCTCCCGGAGGGCCTCCTCGATGCGCTTGAGCTCGGTGATGTCGCTGAAGCTGGCCACGAAGCCGCCCCCGGGCATGGGGTTGACCCGCATCTGCAGCACGGTGCCGTCTTCCCGGACCCGCTGGTAGACGTGGGAGCCGCCGCGCCGGAGGTGCTCGATGCGCTTCGCCACGTGGTCTTCGGGATCGCCCGGGCCGCAGAGGCCCCGCCGGGCGTTGTGGCGTATCAGGTTGGCCAGCGGCATGCCGACGGTCAGCAGCTCCGGCGGATACCGGAAGAACTCGGCGTAGCGCCGGTTCCAGGCCACCAGCCGGAGATCGGCGTCCACCACACTGATCCCCTCGGCCACGTTCTCCAGGGTGCTCTCGATCAGGTCCCGGTTGAACCGGGAGGCCTGGGACGTCTCGCCCATGATGCTGGCCACGTCCTCCAGCTGGAGCTCGGCTCCCTTCAGCGCGGACGCCATCACCATGCGCGCCGCCGTCGCTCCCATGGCGCCGGAAAGGAGTCGCTCCGTCAGGGCGACGAGCTGGACGTCAGCGCGGAGTCCCTCGGAAAGGGTCAGGCCTCTCTCGGCGAGATGGGCGCGAAAAGACGAGGCGGCCTTCTGCCGGCCGATGAAGCGCTCCGCCAGGATAAGCAGGTCCCCGGCGGTGGCGGACCCCCGCAGGCGTTCGCTGATGGCGCCGTTGCCGTTGCTGCCCACGAAGGCCGCCGCCTGGCGCCGTTCCAGCAGCCGGGGCGAGGTGTACAGGGAGACGCCCACGTAGAAAGCCAGGTTCAGCCCCAGGCTCCACAGGGTCCCGTGGATCACAGGGTCCATGCCGGTGAGGCCGAACAGGCCGTAGGGCGCCAGCCAGGTCAGTCCGAAGGGGCCGGCGTCCATGAGGCCGGCGGAGAGCCAGCCCGTTTTCGCAAAGGCGGGTATCAGCAGTGTCCAGGTCCAGAGGACGGAGCCGGCGGCCAGTCCCGCCAGGGCACCCGCCCGGGTGGCACGGCGCCAGTACAGCCCGCCGATGAGGGCCGGCCCGAACTGGGCGGCCAGCACAAAGGAAAGCAGGCCGATGGAAGCCAGCGCGCCGTAGGGGCCGATGGTCCGGTAGACCAGCCAGGCCAGGGCGAGGATCAGTACGATCAGGACGCGGCGGATGCGCTTCAGGAGCCTCACCAGGTCCGGCCGGGCAGACACGTCCTGGTGGGCAAACTTGACCAGCGCAGGCATCACCACCTCGTTGCAGAGCATGGTGGCACAGGAGATGGTGCCGACGATGACCATGCCGGTGGCCGCCGAGAACCCGCCCAGGAAGGCCAGGAGCGCGATCCCCGGCGCCCCGTTTTCCAGCGGCAGTGTCAGCACGAAGCTGTCCGCGTTCGTGCCCGCGCCCTGGGTCAGCACCCCCGCCACGGCGATGGGCGCAACAAAAAGCGTGAACAGCCCCAGGTAGGCCGGGAACGCCCAGCGGGCCATGGCCAGGTCCCTCGGGCCGGTGTTCTCGACCACCGTGACGTGGAACTGCCGCGGCAGGCACAGGATGGCCAGGATGGCCAGTCCGGCGTGGACCAGGAAATCCTGGTCGAAACTGCCGAGGCTGTAGAGTTCGGCGACGGCTGCGTCGGCCCGGGCGGCGTCCACCAGCGCCCCGGGGCCGTCGAACAGGCCGAACATGACGTAAAGGCCCACCGCCAGGAAGGCGACAAGCTTGACCGCCGATTCAAAGGCGATGGCCAGGACCATGCCACGGTGGCTCTCGGTGGTGTCCACGTGGCGGGTGCCGAAGAGAATGCTGAACACCGCCAGCAGTCCCGCCACGAGCAGGGCCGTGTCGTCGCCGACGCCCGGCACCACGTGCATGCCGTCCCGGCCGGTGATGACCGCGTAGCTGCCGGCCACCGCCTTTAGCTGCAGCGCAATGTAGGGGAGCACGGCCATCAGCGCGATAAGAGACGCCAGCACCGCCAGCCCCTGGGCCTTGCCGTAGCGGGAGGCGATGAAGTCGGCGATGGACGTGATGCTCTGTTCCTTGCTGACGGCGATCATGCGCGCCGGCAGCGCCGTGAGGACGGCAAAGACGAGAATGGGGCCCAGGTAGATGGCCGTGAAGTCCCAGCCGTCCGAGGCAGCCCTGCCAACGGCTCCGAAAAAGGTCCAGGAAGTGCAGTAGACGCCGAGGGCGAGGCTGTACACGACGGGCGCCGGCACGAAACGACCGGCGACGCGCTTCTTGTCGCCCAGCCAGGCGACGCCGAACAGCACGCACGCGTACCCCAGAGCAACGACCGGGGGAACCCAGGTCTGCAGCATCTCGCATCCTCCCCGCCCGGCTTTTGTTGGTGGTTTACCTGGCCTTCCATGGCGGCGGCCGGTGCGGTCCGACGGATGCTATCCCGTGCGGCCTGCAGGATAAAGCGCTTCGTCACTCATGGCGCGCCGCAGCATGTGCCCCGCCCTGCGACTAAAGTCGGGAACCACCCGCCGGCGCCCTCTGATAGATTCGGTTCGTCACTTGCGCTCCCGGCATTCACGCCGGTTACAACAACATGGGGAGGGGCATATGGCATCGCCCGATAAGTCACCTGCCGAATATTGGCGGCGAAACCTAAAACTCGTAGGCACGCTGCTGGTCATCTGGTTTCTGGTGTCCTACTGTGCCGGCATCCTTTTCGTGGATGCCCTGGACAACATCAAGATCTTCGGGTTCCACCTGGGCTTCTGGTTCGCCCAGCAGGGCTCGATCTACGTCTTCGTGGTCCTCATCTTCGTATACGTATGGAAGATGAATAAGCTGGATCGCGAGTTCGACGTTCACGAAGACTAGGGGGCTGACGACATGGATCTTCAGACGCTTACTTTTATCGTCGTCGGCATTACCTTTGCCATCTACATCGGCATCGCCATCTGGGCCAAGGCCGCCACCACGGGTGCGTTCTACGTGGCAGGCCGGGGCGTGCACCCCGTGGCCAACGGCATGGCGACCGCTGCAGACTGGATGTCGGCGGCATCGTTCATCTCCATGGCCGGCCTGATCGCCTTTATCGGCCGGGACGGCGCTGTCTACCTGATGGGATGGACCGGCGGTTACGTCCTGCTGGCATTGCTGCTGGCGCCGTACCTGCGCAAGTTCGGCAAGTTCACCGTGCCGGAGTTCGTCGGCGACCGCTACTACTCCAGCACCGCTCGGGTGGTGGCCGTGGTCTGCGCCATCTTCGTCTCGTTCACGTACGTGGCGGGACAGATGCGCGGCGTGGGCATCGTCTTCTCCCGCTTCCTGGAAGTGGATATCAACACCGGCGTATTCATAGGCATGGCCATCGTGTTCTTCTACGCCGTGCTGGGCGGGATGAAAGGCATCACCTACACCCAGGTGGCCCAGTACTGCGTGCTGATCTTCGCCTACCTGGTGCCGGCCATTTTCCTGTCCCTGCTCATGACCGGGAATCCGATCCCGCAGCTGGGTTTCGGCAGCACCCTGGCCGACGGCTCGGGGGTGTACCTCCTTGACAGGCTGGACGGCCTCACCGCGGAGCTGGGCTTTACGCCCTATACAGACGGCACAAAAGCCATGGTGGACGTGTTCGCCATCACCTTCGCGCTGATGGTGGGCACCGCCGGGCTGCCCCACGTGATCGTGCGCTTCTTCACGGTGCCCAAGGTCCGTGATGCCCGCCGGTCCGCGGGCTGGGCGCTGCTGTTCATCGCCCTGCTCTACACCACGGCTCCCGCCGTGGCGGCCTTCGCCCGCACGAACCTGATCCAGACCATCAACGAGAGCCCGTACGCGGAGGCTCCGGAGTGGTTCACGAACTGGGAGAAGACGGGTCTGCTCAAGTTCGAGGACAAGAACGGCGACGGCCGGGTGCAGATCCGCGGGCCCAACGCGCCGGACGGCATGGCCAACGAGCTGAACGTCGACCGGGACATCATGGTGCTCGCCAACCCGGAGATCGGCGGTCTGCCGAACTGGGTGACAGCCCTGGTGGCCGCCGGCGGTCTTGTTGTACGCCCGCATCGCGGCCGCCTTCGCGGTCATGGTGGCCGGCTACTTCGGCATCAATCCACCAGGATTCGTGGCACAGGTGGTGGCATTCGCCTTCGGCCTCGCCGCAGCCTCGTTCTTCCCCGTGATCATCATGGGCATCTTCTCCAAGCGGATGAACAAGGAAGGGGCGATCGCCGGCATGATCACCGGCCTGGCCTTCACTTTCGGCTACATCGTCTACTTCAAGTTCATCAACCCCGGCGCGAACACGCCGGACAACTGGCTGTTCGGCATCTCGCCGGAGGGCATCGGCAGCATCGGCATGATCGTGAACTTCGTGATCGCGACCATCGTCATGAAGCTGACGCCGCCCCCGCCGGAGCACATCCAGCACCTGATCGAAGACATCCGGGTGCCGAGAGGTGCCGGGGCGGCAGTGGACCACTGATTCCTTCCACTGCTTCGGCCACGCGGGGCGCCCTCGAGGGCGCCCCGTTTTTTTGGTCGCCGGAAGCCGCTACAGGTCGTAGAAGAACGCCAGCAGGAATGTCAGCGTCGGCCACATGATGAGGTCCAGCGGCGTGCCGGCCCGGAAGAAATCCGTGAACCGGTAGCCGCCTGCCGAGAAGACCATCAGGTTGGTCTGGTAGCCGATGGGCGTCAGGTAACTCATGTTGGCGCCGAACAGCACCGCAAGAACGAATGGCTCTGGGGATACCCCGAGCCGCTGGGCGATGAATACCGCCACCGGGGTGCCCAGGACCGCGGCGGCATTGTTGGTCACCACCTCAGTCAGCAGCATGACCAACAGCATCAGGCAGCCCAGTGCCACGACCACGGGGAAAGGCTCGGCCAGGTGGACGAACACGTCCGCCGCGTACCGTGTCCCCCCGGTGAAGGTCAGCGCCTTGCCCAGGGCGAGACTGGTCACGATCACCGTGATCAGGCGCCGGTCCAGGGCGCCGAGCGCAGCGGGCCAGGTGAGGCAGCCGGTCACGATCATGGCCAGCACACCGCACAGCGCGGCGAGGCTGATGGGCAGGATTCCGAGGGCCGCCAGGCCCACGACGCCGATCATGATCCCGCCGGCCACAGGCGCTTTCCGCGTGTGCGGCAGATCCAGGGAGCCGTCCACCACCAGGACGTTGCCCAGGCTCTTGACCTGCTCGAGCCCCTCGGCGGATCCCTGGACCAGCACCACGTCTCCGGCCCGAAGGAAGACGTCGCCGAGCTCCTCGGTGTCCGCCCGGGGCGCGCGGGGGCGATGCACCGCCACCGGGAGCAGGCCGTAATGGGCGAAGAAAGGCACCGTTTTGAGGCTGCGGCGATGCAGGGGAGATCCCCGGGTCACAACGATCTCGGCAAGGCGCTGATCGCCCCCGCCGGAGGCCTCGCCCTCCGCCAGCGCCCGGCCCGGGTGTTCCGAGTCCACCAGGGTGGCATCCAGCTGGGACTCGAAGCGCTTCAGCCGGTTGGGGGTGTCCTTGAGGTGGAGGCGGTCCCCGGCGCGGATGCGCAGGGAGGGCAGGCGGGCCACGAAAAGCCCGTCGCCACGCTCGATCCCCTCCAGCCGCATCTGTCCCTCGGTACGCGCCAGGACCTCCGACACCGTCCGGCCGGCGGCGAAACTGCCCTCCTCCACGTGGAGCACCGCCTCGAACACCCGGGGAGACGTGTCCGGCATGGGGGAGGTCCGGTCAGGGATGAACTTCGGCGCCAGCAGCCACAGGTAAAGGATGGCGAGAGTGGCGGCGATGATGGCGATGTGGGTGAAATGGAACATGCCCATGGGCGGCAGGCCCAGGTCGGCCGCCACCCCCACCACCAGGAGGTTCGTCGAGGTGCCGATGGTGGTGCACATGCCCCCGACGATGGTGGCGTAACCCACTGGCATCAGCACCGAGGACGCCGGTTGTCCGGTGCGGATGCAGACGCTGACGAGGATAGGCAGCAGCATCGCGACCACCGGCGTGTTGTTGAGGAACATGCTCAGCACGGCGGAAAGCACCAGGGCCGCCAGGAAGGCGATCTTCGGAGAGTGGCCCCAGAGGACGGCCAGCCGGTCCGCCACGGGCTGCAGCGCCCCGGTTGACTCCAGGCCACGGGTGCACACCAGAAGCGCCATGACGGTGATCAGGGCCGCGTTGCCGAAACCCGCGAAGAAGTCGCCGGCATCGAGCCGCACGCCGGCCCGCTCGTAGGGAAAGACCTCGAAGCCGAGCACCAGCACCGCCAGGACCACCAGCGCAGAGGTCTCAAGAGGAATGCGGTCACGGCTGAACAGGAACAGCGCCGTGACGGCGAGAATCATCACGGCGATACCGTGGGGGTCCGGCGGTGGCGGCATGCGTCCTCGTCGGGCTCCGGCAGTGGAAGAAACTCCGGCCTTGCGGGGCCGGGAGCGCGTCTTCTAGCACGGCCGGGCACACAGCGGCAATCAGGCAGCCGCCTCCGGCAGGGTGTCGCTGCCTGGTGAGACGGCCGGCCGGGCTTACCCGGCGCAAGCGGCCAGCATCATTCCGGGGCGCCGCCGTCGGGCAGGAGTCTCCGCCGGCCGGACCACGCCTCAGGAGGCGCGCCGGGAGGTCCGAACGGCAAGGCTGGTGTCCGGGATCCGGGAGTCAGCCCGGGAGCCCGCAGCCGTGTTCAGGCGTCCCCTCCGGCATCGGCGCGACCAGACCAGGCAGGCGCGTGCCCGGCAACCCGGCGGTGATCCTCGCGCTGGCGCGTCGAGTATCCCCCGTCCGCGCGAAAGACGTGCAGCGGCAGGCGCTCACAGGGCGCCAGACGGCCCAGGGCGCTGGTCACCCGCACCAGTGGCTTCCGGCTGATGATGTGCTCTTTCATGTCTCCCCCCTCTTCCCAGCCCACGCGCTCTCGCCGGCGCGTTCCGGGCTCTCACTGTGCTCCGGGATTGCTTCAGCCGTGTGTCAGCCTCCCGGATCGGCTTCTCTGTCCGTTTCTTTTGCCCCGGCGTGCTCAGGCCGCCGACGCAGTGATGTCCAGGTACTCCGCGCCCCGCATGAGCTGGCGGAAACTCGTCTGGTCCACGTGAACGAGCTTCTCGTGGTCGCCCGCCTCGAAGTACACATCGTCCACTCCCCGGAGGCCCGGATCCACCACCGTAGGGATACGGTATTCCGGTCCGAGGGGCGGCACGGAACCCACCTCGCAGTCGTAGAAGACCTCGTCCAGCTCGGTCTCCGGCACCAGGGCCAGCGTCGGCCGGTGCAGCGCCTTGCACAACCGCGCCACGTCCAGTTTCTCGCTGGCGGGCACGACGGCCAGCAGGTAGCCGATGTGATCCTTCAGCACCACTGCCTTGGCCAGGCAGCACGGGTCCAGGTGGACCTGCCGGGCCGTCTCGGCAGACGTGTCCGTGTGGGCGTGACGCAGGATCTCGTAGTCAACCCGGGTCAGCGACAGTGCGTAGCGGACGGTGGTTGCGACGCTCATGGGTTGTCCTCCGGCGGGCCGATTCTGTCAGGACCATCCAGTATAGCCATGGCGGCGAGAGGAGTTTTGGAACGAGTCCAGTTTGGCCCTAGCCTTCCGGGAAAGGCCGGGCCCGCTGGGCGAATCGCCCGGTGTCCACGAGCTCTGCAAACTCGTCCGCCAGGCGTTCCGAGGCGTCGACGGCTGTCCGCCAGCGTCGAAGCCGCTCCCCTGTGTCGAAATTGACGAAGTCGTGACGGTCCGGGATGCGGCCCCCTGGCAGGCCCGCCACGAAGGCCTCCGAGGGACACACCAGCACCACCCGGTCCAGGGCCCGGCCGGCAACCCTGCGCCAGCGCAGGGCCTTGTCGAACCATCCCGGGACGAGGAAGGGGTAGAAATGGGGATAGAGCACCAGGCCTTCCTCCGACGGCGGGTAGTCGAAGTGATAGTCGATGATGCCGCCGTCCTGGTAGACGCCCGCAGGCGCGCCCGGGATATCCGTCACCGGTTCCAGAACCCCGGGGATGGAGCCGGAGGCCAGCACGGCGTCAACCAGGTTGGCGGGCGTCAGGGGCACCCGGCGCCCGGGAAACCCGTCGGGCAGGCGCAACGGCGGCGGGTCCCTGGGATCGTGGAAGAGTACCCGCTCGAAGAACACGCCGAGGAGATTGCGGGACAGCGCATTGGCCAGCGCCGCCGCGACCAGGCCCAGCTGCTGGGCCCGGCGGCCGGGCAGCCGCGCCATCAGTCCCCGGGCCCGGGCCACCAGGACCGAAAAGCGGAGCGTGGGATGTGACAGGGCCTCGGACGCCCCGTCGGGACCGACGACCTCCTCCAGGATGCCGCGGCTCACGGCGCTGATGTCCGCCGGCGTGGGCTTCGCGCTGTAGGACTGGCCGAAATAGGCCTCTTCGAACCGGGCGAGAGCGGCCACGGGATCCCGCTGGGCATAGCAGCAGAAACGCCAGGCGCCGATGGATGAGCCCAGCAGGAAGAGCGGGTTTCGCCGCCCGCTGACCACGCGGTCCACGATGGCCCGGTCGAGCCTTCCCAGCACGAGCCACTTGGCTCCGCCGGAGGCGCCGAGCATGGCGCGGAAGGCCTCCCGGTCGAAGCCGTCCCGCCGCAGCGTCTCGAGCGCCGCCGGTCCGGCCAGCACTGTCAGGGCAGGTTTCGCCATGGCTGCGCATGATCCGCGACATGATGCGGCGCGACAAGTTGTCTTCGCCCGGCTTGCGCTACCATGCGGCGCTTTCCCGCCCCGGCCCGCGAGGAAGCCGTCCAGGCATGATCGAAACAGGACCCGCCGTCACCCTGACGTTCGTCGTCTATCTCGTCGTCGTGCTGGCCATCGGCGTCATCGCCTGGCGACGGACCGCTGACCTGAAGGACTACATCCTGGGGGGACGTCGCCTGGGCCGGTTTGTCACGGCCCTCTCCGCACAGGCCTCTGACATGAGCGGCTGGCTGCTGCTGGGGCTGCCGGGCTACGCCTACCTGGCCGGGCTGGAATCCATCTGGCTGGTGATCGGCCTGCTGGCAGGCACCTGGCTGAACTGGAGGTTCACCGCACGGCGGCTGCGTGAGGCCACGGAGTCCTATGCCGACGCCATCACCCTGCCCGAGTACCTGCAGCGGCGCTTCGCCGATGCCAGTGGAGGCCTGCGACTTCTGAGCGCCCTCGTCATCCTTGCCTTCTTCACCTTCTATACCGCATCCGGGCTGGTCGCCGGCGGCAAGCTGTTCGAGGAGGTGTTCGGCCTGTCCTACACCTGGGCGGTCGCCGCGGGTGCTGCGGCCGTGCTCGGCTACACCTTCCTGGGCGGGTTCCTGGCGGTGAGCTGGACCGACGCCGTGCAGGGGACGCTCATGTTCGTCGCCCTGGTGGTCGTCGCCGCCATGGCGACGGCCAGCCTCGGGGGCTTCGACGGCATGACCCGGGCGCTGGCGGCGCAGAACCCGGAGCTGCTGAACGCCTTCACGGACGTCGCAGGCGCGCCCATGACCTGGGTCGCGGTGGTGTCGCTGCTGGGCTGGGGTCTCGGCTACTTCGGCCAGCCGCACATCCTGGCCCGGTTCATGGCGGCGCAGTCGGCCGACCAGCTCACCGACTCGCGCCGCATCGCCATGGCGTGGGTGATCGTGGCGCTGGCGGCGGCCACGGTGGTGGGTTTGTCGGGGGCCGCGTTCCTGGATGCCGAGCTGGAGGGGCCCGACAGCGAGAAGGTTTTCATCGTCATGGCCACGGTACTGCTGCACCCGGTGATAGCCGGCGTCTGCCTTGCCGGCATCCTGGCGGCGGTCATGAGCACCGCGGACTCCCAGCTGCTGGTGGCGTCCTCTGCGGTATCGGAGGATCTCTACCGGGACTGGCTCAGGCCGGCAGCCGACCGCAGGGAGCTGTTGTGGGTGGGCCGCTTCGCCGTGGTCGCCATTGCCATCGGCGCCTTTCTCCTGGCCATGGACCCGGGAAGCAGGGTGCTGGACCTGGTGGCCTACGCCTGGGCGGGATTCGGCGCCTCCTTCGGGCCGACCATCATCGCCTCGCTCTACTGGCCCCGGATGTCACGGGCGGGCGCCTACGCCGGCATCATCGCCGGCGCCGTCACCGTCGTGCTGTGGAAGCAGCTGTCCGGTGGCATCTTCGACCTCTACGAGATCGTGCCCGGCGTGCTCGCCTCGTCGCTGGCGGTAGCAGCCTTCGGTCGGCTCGGACCGGCCGTCGCGCCGCCGGCATCCCGGGCGTCGGTCTAGCTGCCGGCGGAAAGCGCCAGCAGCCAGGCGCCGGTGATAACCAGCAGGCTGACGGCGCCGGCGGCAGCCTGGAGGGGGCGGGACAGAAGCACCGACCTGGGCAGGCGGGCCGCCCCGAGACCAATGGCGAGCCCGGACGCGAATCCCCAGAGGTGGGCCCCAACATCGGTGTTTTCGCCGCCGGCGCCGGTGTAGGCCAGCAGCGCGACGGCCGCCACCACCGGGCCCCAGCGATAACCCCAGGGTTCCCGGCTGCCCCGCCGGCCTGCCCACACCCATGTCGCCAACAGGCCGAGGGCCGCGAATACGGCGGTGGAGGCACCGACGGCCAGGTGGGACTTGCCCATGACCGCCACGTTAAGGATGTTGCCGGCCGCACCGCCGGCCAGCGTACCCAGCCAGGCGATGCCCGAGCCCAGGTAGCGCCCCGCAAACCATCCGAAGACGGAGCCGAAGAACAGGTTGCCGGCAAGATGCTCGAAGTCAGCATGCAGGGTCAGCGCCGTGACCGCCCGCCACCACTGCCCCGCGTTCATGGCCGCCCCGTCGATCCGGCCGGCGGCAACCCAGTTCGCCCCAAGGGCGAAATTCGCCGCGGCCAGGGCCACGACCAGCAGGACGATGACGTAACCTGCAACCCCCGGCCCGCCGGAGGACACCGCCACCGGGGCCTGACGGGCCGGCCGGGGCCGGTTTTCCGACCGCCACGCCGCGAGTTCCGCCCGCGCCCGGGACGCCTCGTGGCCGGCCACCACGACAATCCAGCTCTCGCCCAGCTCCAGCACCGCCGGCCGCAATCCGACCGCGATCAGCACCAGGGCAACCTCGTCCGCCCGCCTCCGCCCCGTCGCGCGGAAGACCACCTCGACGGGGTCGTGGCCGGCATCCATCGTCCTATCCTCGCCGGCGGGGCGCCGGGAAACAAACCCGGACCCCGGGATCTTGCGATGACGCATCGGCGCACCCATATCAGGGGTATGAATCCAGCCCGTTCGGTACCAGACGAGCTCCGGGAACCGGTCATCGCCGTCGCACGGAATGCGCTGTCCGCCGGTGCCGGTGCCGCGGTCCGGGAACCCTCGGCCGCCGAACTGGCACCTCGTCTTCGCGTCCCCGGTGCCAGCTTCGTCAGCCTTTACCAGGAAGGCCGGCTCCGGGGTTGTTGCGGCCACCTGGCGCCCACGGGTCCTCTCGGCCTGGACGTGTGGCGCGCAGCAAGAGCCAGCGCCTACGGCGATCCGCGCTTTCCGCCGGTGGCGGCGGCGGAAGTCACGACCCTGTCGATGGATGTGTCGATACTGGGCGAACCGGAGCCCGTGGCCGCCCGGAACGAGGCTGAGCTGCGTTCGGTGCTCCGGCCGGAGATCGACGGCCTCGTGGTCAGCTTTGGCGAGCGGCGCGCAACCTTCCTCCCCCAGGTCTGGGCAACGCTTCCTGATCCTGTCGATTTCTTGCGCGAACTTCGCCGAAAAGCAGGGCTTCCTGCGGACTTCTGGCACGAAACTCTCAGATGGTCACGTTACCAGGTCCGGGTGTTCCGCGATCCGGCCTGATAGCCGACGTCCGTCGGGCGTGCTATGCTGCATTGCAGCAGCCCCAGGAAATCACCCACGTGAACGCGCCGCGTTACTTCAGGCAGGGTTATCGCGAGGAACTGCCGCTGCCCAGCGGCACCCGGATGCGGCTGCGCATTGTCGGCCCCGGCGACCGGGACGGGCTTCTTCAGGGCTTCGAGAACCTCTCCGCCGAATCCCGGATCCAGCGCTGGCTTTATCCCAAGCGCAGCCTGTCGGCCCAGGAGCTGGACCAGCTGCTGTCGCCCGAGAATGACGACCACGTGGCCATCGTCGCCGTCGAGCTCGACGAGGATGGGAACGAGCTTTCCGGAATCGGCATGGCACGCTTCGTCCGGGTCCCCGAAGATCCGGATGCCGGCGAGATCGCCATCACCATCGCGGACGCCTGGCAGGGCCTTGGCATCGGGCGGATCCTCCTGCACCGGCTCCTGGCGGCCATGAGCGAGCGCGGCGTCGCCAGGGCGGTGGGGCGGATGCACGCGGAAAACCTTCGCATCCGCCGGCTGCTGGAACCCTATCTGTCGGAGGTGGGCGTTGTCCGCGAAGACTCCGCGCTGGTCTTCGAGATGCCGGTCCCCGAGCACGATGATCCCGTCATGGCCCAGCTCGCCCGCAACGCCGCGGCGGTGATCCGCATGTTCCGGCTTGCCGCGGAAGGCGTACTGCTCCAGCCGCTGCAGGCTGCCGAACGACAGCTGGAGTCCCTCGTGCCCAGGGCGGTGCTGCACCAACTGCAGCGCAAGGCCGCCCGGGACCCCGGCAAGCCCCGCTAGACAGCCCGCGGACGTGCCTGACAAGACTCGGCCGGGGCGCATTGCGCGCTCCGGCCGGTCAGCACCGCGCTCCTGGCGCGGTGGCGAGCGAAGTGAGAACGTCCTACCGGACTTCCACCTTGTGGTGGCTGCTCTTCACGGCCTTGGGAACGACGATCTCCAGGATGCCGTCCTTCAGTTCCGCTTTCGCCTTGTTGGCGACGACGTCGACAGGCAGCGGAATCATCCGCTCCATCGAGCCGTGGGCCAGTTCGGAGCGATAGTAGCGCCCCGTCTTCTCCTCCTCGCTCAGATCCCGATCGATGCGCAGGGTGAGGAAGTCGTCCTCGACGTCGATTTCGATTTCCTCTTTTTTCACGCCGGGAAGCTCGGCGCGGACGATCAGTTCCTTGTCATGATCGACCAGGTCGATCCTGGGGAACTTCAGTCCGATGTCCTCGAGTTCGCTGAAAAGCGGGCGCTTCCAGCTCGTCGGCTCCATCATCCACGGCCGCCCGAGGAGGTTCTCGAAGAAGTCCTCGATGGCCAGGAAGGGCCTGTTCGTCCGGCCGACGCCTTTCGTGCGCGCGCCCTCGGTCTTCGGGGTCAGCTCACGTACCGTCGACATGGTGTATTCCTCCAATGTGGTCTATGCCCGACGGGAGCCCTCCCGCCGGGACATCCCAAACCTAGTATCGGAAGGGCGGGCTTCAATGGTTGAAAGACCTGATTGACAGGCATAGGGGTTTACCGAGACGCTGCCTGCATGGCGCTTTATTTTTCAGTGACCTGGAAGCCTGCCGCGCGGACTTGTTCCGTCCGGCCAGACCGGGCCGGGGAGAGCCGGGGATGAGTCACCCCGGGTCGTCGGCGCCAGTGCGGCATCGCTGGAACCTCACCCCGAGGCAGGCCCGCCGACTGCAGGAACGGCTGGCGGATCGGGTGGAACGCCGCGACCGCCTGGGAGAGATCCGGACCGTGGGCGGCACGGACCTGGGCTTCACCGGTGGCGGCCGGACCGCGAGGGCTGCCGTCGTCGTGCTGGAGTTCCCCTCCCTGCGCCTCGTGGACTGGGCAGTGGCGGAGCGGCCCGTGAGTTTTCCCTACGTGCCCGGACTGCTGTCCTTCCGGGAGATACCCGCGCTCATGGCTGCCTGGCGCAAACTCCGCAACAAGCCGGACGTGGTGCTTTGCGACGGCCAGGGCATCGCCCATCCCCGGCGCATCGGCATCGCCAGTCATTTCGGCCTGGTGGCGGACGTGCCGACCGTGGGCGTTGCAAAGAGCCGTCTCGTCGGAACGCACCGGGCGCCGGGAAGCCGAAGAGGCTCCGCCACGAGACTCATGGACGGCGACGAGCAGATCGGGCTGGTGCTGCGCACACGGGACCGAGTGCGGCCCCTGTACGTGTCCACCGGCCACCGCGTCAGCCTGCCCACGGCCAGGAAGCTGGTGCTGGCCTGCGCGCCCCGCTATCGCCTGCCGGAAACCACCCGCTGGGCGGACCGGATCGCCGGCGGTTTCGAGCCGTCCTGAGCCGGTCGCCCCGGACTTCCGGTGCTTATGTAAAGCGCCCGCGACGGAAGTCACTGATTCGGCGGCGAAACGTGACCGGCATCACATGAAACCCGCCCGTCCGGCTTCAACCTGAACGGGTCCGGAGTCGTTTGACGCCATGTACGGCGACGGCTGTGCGACCCATTCCAACCGAGGGATACCGACTATGCCAAGACGACATACCCTGCTGGCCCTGCTGCCCGCCCTGGCCCTGGC
>JARRON010000011.1:42014-52921 GCA_037383845.1 Gammaproteobacteria bacterium | reverse complement strand
CCATCATTGGCAGCGGCAGCCCCCAGGCCATCATTGGCAGCGGCAGCCCCCAGGCCATCATTGGCAGCGGCAGCCCCCAGGCCATCATCGGCAGTGGCAGCCCCCAGGCCATCATTGGCAGCGGCAGTCCTCAGGCCATCATCGGTAGCGGCAGCCCCAAGGCCATCATTGGTAGCGGTGTTGAGTTGCTGGCACTTGGCCTCGTCGAGCAGTCGGATGGCGAGACTATTACGGTCCTTGGTCAGACAATCTTCGTGACCGAGGCAACCCGCCTTTATGCGCAACGGCCCGCGACCTCTGGGAACTCCCGCCCCGTGGCGGTGTTTGGAATGCTGAAGGACGACGGCACGGGCATCGTTGCTAGCGATATAGTCATCCTCAATGGGCGCTATGTTGAGGGTGCGACCCCCTCCTATTTGGCCGGCTACGCAACCAAGGGCTCTGACGCAGAGGGTGTATTTTCCGTCGGTGGAATTGAGATTGTCCCCGCTGCTGCAGGATCTGCTCCAAGTGCCTGGGCCATTTCGGAAGGAGATTTCGTAAGGGCAACCGGGCTAGTGCTTCAGGGCCGTCTTCACGCAGCGAAGCTCAGCACCGACTAGACTCCATCGGAACACTCGCGCTGGTAACGGCGGCCGAAGTTTCTTGGCCGCCGTTTTTTATTGGGCGAACTGATTTAGTCTCGGCCCCTCGAAGTAGTACACACCAACCCCACAGCGGCGAGCCTCCTTCGACGCGTCCGGGTCCGTCTCGGACGCTCCAAGGAGGTCGTCCACAGCCTGAAGATAGTCATAACCTTGTTTAGCTACAAATTCACGCAGGGGAAGAAGTGCTGTAGGCGGCACAGCGTCATTCCACGCCCGGAACTCAAATAGTCTCGGTTCTCCCGGAGCTAAGCTCATGTTGTAAGACATGGTATTCGCCAGGTCGTGGATACATTCTCCAAACCTTTGCACCAAGAAAGTGTCTGTGCCGCCAGGCGAGAACTCTCTCTTAATTAGCTTCCACCTTCCTCTACTGTCCTTAGTCACGCACTCCGCGCGTTCTAGCTCTTTCAGCATAGCCCCCGGCGGAATATCCCCCGCATGTTTTTTCACAAGGCGCTCTATCGAGGGTCGATCCGCTCTGTCCTCAGAGAATCGTAGAGCCTTCGGCTTGCCACCCTTTGTTAAGAATTCCGGATCCTGCGCCCAGTGCGAAAGCACGACACCTGGCCTACTGAGTGAGGTGTCCAACGCCCAGTCACGACCAGACAGCCGATCCCGCACCTTCCGAACCTCCTTGCGGGTGAGCCCGGTCATGATGGCAACGCGCGACATGTTGGTCTTCCGCCCTCGAATGCCGTACTCGTCGCTGGCCACCTGTACGAAGGCCAGCTTGCTGATCTCAGCAAATTCCCGGTAGCCGATTCCATTGCGCAGTAAGAAGCGTGCGATGGGCACCATGAAGTGCCGGCATGCCTTCAGCGCGGCCTGCTGAATCGGGTTACTCATAAGGTTTCTCCGATGGCGCGCGACACGCTGCGCCCACGAATACTGTTTCTGCGATCCCGGGTGACACTAATCCCGCGTGTGATGCACGGAGATCAGTTCCCTGAATGCTGGCTCATCGAGCGTCTGGATGCCGAGCGCCTGTGCCTTCTCGAGCTTGGATCCCGCTTCCGAACCAACCACCACGAAGTCTGTCTTGCGCGACACGCTGCCAGTGACCTTCCCGCCCAGCGCCTCAATGCGTTCCCGGGCTTCGTCTCTGGTGAACGCTTCCAGGGCCCCGGTTAGCACGAAGGTCTTCCCTGCCAGTGCCTTGCCTGACCTTTCCCCGGATGTGGGACGCGGCCAGGTAACGCCGGCGGCCAGTAGTCGCTGGATTATCTCCCGGTTGTGCGTCTGCCTGAAGAAAGCGTGGACATGCCGGGCGACAACCGGGCCGACATCAGGAACCGACTGGAGTTCTTCCTCGTCTGCATCCTCGAGCCGTTCCAGCTCACCAAAATGCTCCGCAAGGGCGGCCGCAGTGACCTCTCCCACCTCCCGGATGCCCAGAGCATAGAGGAACCGTGCCAGTGTTGTCTCCTTGCTTTGCACCAGCGCGTTCACCAGGTTCTCGGCCGACTTCGCGCCCACGCGTTCCAGCTGGACGAGGTCGTCGGCGGTCAGTTCATAAAGGTCCGCCGGGTTCTTGACGCGTTTGCCGCCGGCGCCCTGTTCCACCAGTTGATCGATCAGTTTCGTCCCCAGGCCGTCAATATCCATAGCGCGCCGGGACGCGAAATGGCGTAGCGACTCCTTGCGCTGGGCCGGACAGAAAAGGCCGCCCGAGCAACGCGCGACTACCTCGCCCTCCGCGCGGACGACTTCGGAACCACAGACCGGACAGCTCTCGGGCAGCTTTACGCGCCGCGCCCCGCGCTTGCGTTTCTCCGGGACCGCCCGCACGACTTCGGGGATCACATCGCCGGCGCGCCGCACGATGACCGTGTCTCCCGGCCGAACGTCCTTGCGTTCGATCTCGTCCATGTTGTGCAGGGTAGCGTTGCTGACGGTGACGCCACCGACAAAAACAGGTTCCAGGCGAGCGACCGGTGTCAGCGCACCGGTACGGCCGACCTGGAACTCCACGTCCCGGAGTACCGTCGCCGCCTCTTCGGCAGGAAATTTCCAGGCTATCGCCCAGCGTGGAGCACGGGATACGAAGCCCAGTTGCCGCTGTTGATCCTTGCGATCGACCTTGAAGACGACCCCATCGATTTCATATGGCAGATCTGCCCGCTCCGCGGCGAGACCGTCGTAGAACGTGCGGCAGCCATCCAGTCCACGGACCACGCGCGTCCTGGGTGACACCCGGATGCCCCACTCCTGCAGGGCCGTGAGAATTTCACTGTGACGCTCCGGCAGACTTTCTCCTTCTACCTGTCCGATGCCGAAGCCGAAAAACGCCAGCGGTCGCTCGGCCGCGAGTCTCGGGTCCAGCTGGCGAAGACTCCCCGCCGCGGCGTTACGGGGATTCACGAAAGTTTTCGACCCGGCCGCTTCAAGCTTCCGGTTGAGCTCAGCGAAGCCCTCCCTGGGCATGAAAACCTCGCCCCGTACCTCCAGCAACCGAGGGAAGCCTTTTCCCCTCAGCCGCAGAGGGATCGTATCGACCGTGCGGACGTTGTGGGTAACGTCCTCGCCCGTGGTGCCGTCTCCCCGGGTCGCGCCGCGGATCAGCCGACCGTGCTCGTACAGAAGGCTGATGGAGACACCGTCGAGCTTGGTTTCGCCCGTATAGTCGACAGTCTCGACGTCGAGCCGCTCGCGGACACGGCGGTCGAACTCCGCCATCTCCTCTTCCGAAAAAGCGTTCTCCAGAGAGAGCATGGGGACCGCGTGCCTCACCTCGCGGAACCTGTCCACGGGCTGTCCGCCTACGCGCTGCGTCGGCGAGTCCTCGGTGACGATATCCGGGTGCGCCTTTTCAAGCTGCTGCAGCTCGCGGAAAAGGCGGTCGAACTCGGCGTCCGGTATCTCGGGATCGTCGAGAACGTAGTAGCGATAGTTGTGGTATTCGATTTGCTCGCGAAGTTGCTTCGCACGCGCCTCGACTGACGGGGACCCGCCAGGACTCACAGGAGGTCTCCGGTTCTCCCTACCCCGCCGCCGGCCAGCCTGACCCGGCGCCAGTATTCCACCACCTTCTCACGCAGGTAAGCCGCCTCCTGCACCGTGAGGGTGCTGCCGTTTTCGTCCAGCAGTTCGCCGTTGAAGCGCCTGGCCAGTCGCCGCGCGACGCCGAGCATCGCATCCAGGGTCGCAGGTGGATCAGCAGGTCCCGGCAGGACCATGAACAGAGATACGCCCGGGATCTCCTGGTCCGCCATGCCATCGGGATCGAAGCTGCCCGGCTCGGTGAGGTTGGCCACCATGAACCGGGACCGGCCGTCCGGCCCGAGACTGTGGAATGCACCCAGCTGGCCGTGTTCCAGGCCTTCCTGCGCGAAGGCCTCGGCGAGGGCTGCCCCCTGGAAAGACTGCTCCGGCCTGGCCCGGACCCGAAGCACGATGATCAGCTGCTCGCCCTCTGCCGTCGCGGCCTCTGGCTCCGCGCTATTCGCTTCGGCTACCACGTCATCGCCGTCAGCCTGGGCCCCGGGCCGCCTGGCGGGCGGACGCTCGCTCTCCGGATGCATGGTCTCCCAGGGCGCGGGCGCCTCGCCCAGTACCGGCTCCCGGCGCGCCGGGCTCAGGGGCTCTTCGTCCTGGTCCTCCCGGCGCCGGCTCCACAGGTAGACGCCCACGACGACGACCGCGCCGATGGCAAGCAGAATCCAGCGAAGCTCAGGCACCTGCTCGGACTCCGGACGTCAGACCGCGACCATCTCGACGGCCTCGTCAATGTCAACGGCCACCAGCCGGGATACCCCGGGTTCCTGCATGGTGACGCCCGTGAGCTGGGAGGCCATCTCCATGGTCGTCTTGTTGTGGGTGATGATGATGAACTGCACCCGGTCGGACATGGACCTGACTATATCGCAGAACCTGCTGACATTTGCGTCGTCCAGAGGCGCGTCCACCTCGTCCAGCATGCAGAAGGGCGCCGGATTCAGCTGGAAGATGGAGAACACGAGCGCCACCGCGGAGAGAGCTTTCTCCCCGCCGGAAAGGAGATGGATAGTGCTTATGCGCTTGCCCGGCGGCCGGGCCATCACGGTCACGCCGGCCTCCAGCAGATCCTCCGAGCCGAGCTCCAGGAACGCATGCCCGCCACCGAACAGGCGGGGGAATATGTCCTGCAGCCCGGCGTTGACCCGGTCAAAGGTCTCCTTGAATCGTGTCCGGGTTTCCCGGTCGATCTTCCGGATGGCGTTTTCGAGTGTCGTCAGGGCGTCAGTCAGGTCCTCGAACTGGGCGTCCAGGTAGGTCTTGCGCTCCGACTGCTCCTTCAGCTCGTCGATGGAAGCCAGGTTGATCGGCCCGAGACGCTCGATGCGCCGCCGGAGCTTCTCCAGGCTCTCCTCCCAGGGCTCGATGCCTGCCTCCCCCGGCATTTCCGCCCGGAGGGCCTCGAGCTCGAAGCCCGTGGCTGTGAACTGCTCCTGCGCCGTCTGACGCCGGACGCTGATTTCTCGCGCCACCAGACGCGCCTCTTCCAGGACGCCCCGGGCTGTCTCGACAGCCTGTTCGGACTCGGAGCGCTCGCCTTGAAGCTCCCGGAGGCGGGCTTCAGTGCCCTGAAGTACCCGGCGTGCTTCGCCAAGGGCTTCGTCCACGTCGACTCGCTGGCCCAGCAACCCTTCAAGTTCCTCCTGGCGGGCAGCCAGGGGTTCGACGCCGCTCTCCAGCTGTCGACTGAGTTCATCCCGTCGAGCGGAAAACCGCGCCAGCTGATCCTGGAATCGCTGCAGACTCAGCTGCGCCGAATCCAGGCTGCTGCGACGGGATTCCACGCGAATGGCGATGTCCTGCGTGTTCTGCCGATCCCTCGCCGCCGCGTCGCGGGCGGCCTGCACCGCAGAAACAAGGGCTTCCCGCTCGGACTCCAGGACGCCGCGCCGGGACTCGATGGCACTCATCTGGTCCACGCTTCCCTGCAGGCGGCCCCGGCTGGCACGCAGGGACTCATCCGCCTCCTGGATCTGCTGGCTGATCTCGGTGCGCTCCTGGCTCAGTGCTTCCAGGCGGCCTTCGAACTGCTCGCGGCGGGCCCGGGAAGTCTCCACCTGGCCCTCCAGGGCCACTACGCCGCGGTGAGCCTCGGCGGCTTCCTGCTGGCGCTGCTCGCGAGCTTCCTCGAGCGCTTCCAGTTGCTCCCGCACTCGGGCGTGCTGCCGGGACCGTTGCTCCACTTCCGTCGCGGCCTGATCGATCTCGCCACGAAGTTCCCGGATCTGCCGCTCCCGGGCCAGCACGCCGGCACGGGGATCCTCCGCCCGATTTACCCTGAGCCAGTTGGGGCCGATCCAGATTCCTTCCCGCGTGATCACCGACTCGCCCGGCCTGAGCCGATGCCGCAGGGCCAGGGCCTCGCCCAGGTGCTGGGCCACCCGGACCCCGGCCATGAGCCCGATCACCGCCGAGGGCCCTGAGACGATGGATTCCAGGGTTTCGCCCTGCCCCGACGGCTCATGGCGGCCCGAGCCGGCTTCCAGGAAGCTGGCGGCGCCGTGGGTCAGCCCGTCGAGGGCCTCAGCCACGCCGTCCAGGCCTTCCACGCAGACCGCCTCCAGATAGCCTCCGAGGACGGTTTCCACGGCTCGCTCCCAGCCGTCCGCCGCCGAGATCTGCTGGGCCAGCCGGGGATTGTTTCCCAGGCCCCGCCCGTTCAGCCACTCCGCGACCTTGCCGCCCTTGTGACCGAGGGCGGCCTCCTGAAGCGCCTCCTGGGAAGCGAGCTGTCCGCGGAGCGTCTGGAGGCGACCGCGCCCCTCGTCCAACTGCGCTGTAAGTTCACGATCCTGGGTCCGCAGTCGCTTCCTCCGCTCGGTGAGCCTCAGGCGCTGGCTCTCGAGCTGCTCGATGCGGGCCCGTTCAACCTCACTGACCTCGCGGGCGGCACTCGCATCCCCGCTGAAGGACTGCCACCGCGCCCGCCATTCCTCGAGATTCTGCTCGGCGGAACGCAGCGCCTCCGCAGAAGTCGCCTCCGCCGAGCGGGCCTCCTCGAGGCTCGGACCCAGTTCGCCCAGGGCGAGGTTGAGCTGGTCGAGAACGTCCCGGTCACGGTCAATGTGATGGCGGATGTCCTTCAGGCCCTGCTCCGCCTCCTCGAGTTCTCGCTGCTGGCGCTGGCGGAGTTCCTTGCCGTGCTGAATCGCCTGTTCGAGCCGGGCGATCTCGGCACCAAGCCGATAGTAGCGGCCCTGAACCTCATTGAGCGCCTCGCTCTCCTCCTGGTGCTGTTCGCGGGCTTTCTCGATGGCCGCCTCTACCTGGCGCAGGGACGCGACGGAGCCCTGCAGCGCAGTTTCCTGCTCCGACAGCGCCGCCGTGCGCGCCGATTCCTCGGATTCCAGCTCACCGAGCCGCAACGCAAGCAGCTCGGCTTCCAGGCGCCGTTCGTCCTGCTTCAGCTCCCGGTAACGCTCCGCCGTGCGCGCCTGGCGCTGCAGGTGGCGGATCTGCTTTTCCACCTCGTCCCGAAGGTCGTTGAGCCGCTCGAGGTTCTCCCGGGTGTGCCGCATGCGATTTTCCGTTTCCCGGCGGCGCTCCTTGTACTTGGAGATCCCGGCGGCCTCCTCGAGATACGTGCGAAGCTCCTCCGGCCGGGCCTCGATAAGGCGGGAGATCATGCCCTGCTCGATGATGGCGTAGCTGCGGGGCCCCAGCCCGGTACCGAGAAAAAGCGTGGTGATGTCCTTGCGGCGGCAGCGGGTACCGTTCAGGAAATACGTGGAGGTGCCGTCCCGGGAGACCGCCCGCTTGACCGAGATCTCTGCGTAGCTGGCGTACTGCCCGCCCACGGCGCCGTCGGAATTGTCGAAGACCAGCTCGATGGAGGCCGACCCCACGGGCTTGCGGGCACTCGACCCGTTGAAGATGACGTCAGCCATGGAGTCACCGCGGAGGTGCTTGGCGGAGGTCTCTCCCATCACCCAACGGACGGCGTCGATGACGTTCGACTTGCCGCAGCCGTTCGGGCCGACGATGCCAACGAGGTTGCTGGGGAACTGGATGGTGGTCGGATCAACAAAGGACTTGAAGCCGGCCAGCTTGACTTTGCTCAGGCGCATTCGGGTCTTCGGGTGGGATGACGGCGGGGGGTGACCCCCTAAACCGACGTAGTGTAAATTAAATCGTCAATCTTGCCACGGCCGGGCTTAACCTGCCGCCGGCCAACGGCATCATCCGACCAGGAGCTTTTCGTTGAGCGACGCCGCACGCCCCGCGCCCAACCGGGATCTGGAGACGTTCTCCAACCCGGCCCCGGAGACGGACTACACCATCAGGATCCGGGTCCCGGAGTTTACCTGCCTGTGCCCGAAGACCGGCCAGCCGGACTTTGCCGAGATTCTGCTCGAATACGTCCCCGCAGACCGCTGTATCGAGCTGAAATCGCTTAAGCTCTACATGTGGAGCTTCCGGGACGAGGGCGCTTTCCACGAGGCCGTTACCAACCGGATCCTGGCCGAGCTGGCCGACCGGCTGGAACCGCGGTACATGCGGGTCACGGCGCACTTCAACGTCCGGGGCGGCATCTACACGACGGTCATCGCCGAGCACCGTCAGCCCGACTGGAATCCGCCACAGCCGGTGAGTCTGCCCTAGCTTTGCGGGAAAGCCGCCGGGACTGGACTCGCAAGAAGAAACGGGCTAAAAAGCGCAGTTTGGATTTTCTGGGGAGGCCCTTCGAAGGGCCTTTCACGGACGAACAATGTGGCCGAGAGGCCCGGAGGAAGAATGGCCGCCACGAAGCGCAAGAAGGCAGCAGGCTCCAAGAAGCGGAGCGCCGCCAGGGCCGCAGCAACCGGTAAGTCTGCTGCGAAGAAGACTGCGTCGGGTAAGAAGTCCGCGACCAAGAAGAAAGTAGCGGCGAAGAAGACAACCGCCCGCAAGACCGGCGGCAAGAAAAGAAAACTGCTGCAAGGAAAAAGCCGGCTTCGAAGAAGAAGGTGACCAAGAAGACGGCCGCAAAGAAAGCGCCGTCGAAGAAAAAGCCTGCCGCCAGCAAAACGGCCGCGAAAAAGCCCGCGAGACCGGCCAAGAAAGCATCGGCGGTCCGCAAGGCGCGTCGTCGCGGCGGCACCGCAATCGTGGAGCCGCCACAGCCGACGTTCAGCTTCTCCGGGCCGCTGAAGAGCTTCCAGCCTTACCAGCAGAAGTCCCGCGAGGAATACATGAGCGACGACATGCTCGAGCATTTCCGCAAGATCCTCGTCGCGTGGAAGCAGGAACTCATGGAGGAAGTGGATCGCACCGTCCATCACATGAAGGACGAGGCGGCGAATTTCCCCGATCCCAACGATCGCGCCACCCAGGAGTCCGAGTTCGGTCTGGAGCTGCGCACGCGGGACCGGGAGCGCAAGCTGCTGAAGAAGATCGATGACGCACTGGGACGCATCGAGGACGGAACGTACGGGTATTGCCAGGAGACCGGCGAGGAGATCGGCCTGCGCCGCCTTGAGGCCCGCCCTGTCGCCACCCTCACCGTCGAAGCCCAGGAGCGTCGGGAACTCGCTGAAAAGCAGTACCGGGATCGCGACGAGCGGTAAACCGGGTCCTGCCGGCATCTGCTGGCGCCGAGGACCTCCGTCATGACCAGGGAAGCGGCTGCCTACCGGGGCCGCTTCGCCCCTTCCCCCACGGGACCCCTTCACGCCGGCTCCCTGCTCGCGGCCGTTGCCAGCTACCTGGACGCCCGCGCCCACGGCGGCCAGTGGCTGGTGCGGATGGAAGATATCGACCCGCCGCGGGAAATCCCCGGCGCTGCCGAGAGCATCCTTCGCACGCTTGAGTCATTCAGCCTGCACTGGGACGAGAACGTCCTGTTCCAGAGCACTCGCCTTTCCGCCTACGAGGAAGCACTGGCCGCGCTTTCGGCCACCGGACTGGTGTTCGAGTGCACCTGCAGCCGGCGGGACATTGCAGAGACCAATGCCGCCCGCGGGCGCCCTGGCAGCCGCATATATCCGGGCACGTGCCGGGAAGGCGTCGTGCACCGGCGCCGACGATCCTCCGTCCGGATGCGCGTCGGCACCGGCGTCGTTCAATTCGTTGACCGGCTGCAGGGTACGGTCTCCCAGGACCTGGAAACCGGGGTCGGGGATTTCATACTCAGGCGCAGGGACGGGCTCTTCGCCTATCAGCTCGCCGTCGTCGTGGACGACGCGTGGCAGGGCATCACGGAAGTCGTCCGCGGTGTGGACCTCCTGGATTCCACGGCCCGCCAGATCCGGCTGCAGCATGCCCTCGGCCTTGAGACACCGGGATACATGCACTTTCCGGTTATCGTCTCCGCCGGCGGCGAGAAACTCAGCAAGCAGACCGGAGCAGCACCCATCGATGCGCGACAGCGCAACCTGACGGCCTGGAAAATGCTGCAGCTTCTGGGCCAGTCGCCCCCGCCGGAGCTGAAAGGCGACGCGCCCGAGGCACTGTGGGACTGGGCGATCGCCCACTGGTGTCCGCAGCATCTGGCCGGCCGGCGGCAGCTGACGGAATCGTAGAAACTTTCGCCGACGGGCGGGAATGTACTATTGTATTGTGCAATGCGTCGTAGGCCCCGCCGGGCGCAGCATTTCGGCACCGATACAAGGACCAGGCAGGCATGAGCGAGTCGCGAATCATCAAGAAGTATCCGAACCGTCGCCTCTATGACACGGAGGAAAGCCGCTATATCACACTGGCGGACGTTCGGCGCCTCGTCATGGACAAGGTGGATTTCGTCGTCATCGACAAGAAGAGCGGCCAGGACATCACGCGGACGATCCTGCTGCAGGTCATCAGCGAACAGGAACAGACCGGCGAGCCCATCATGAGCCGCGACTTCCTGTCCCACGTGATCCGGTCCTACGGCGGCGCCATGCAGGGGCTGGTGGGCGGCTACCTGGAACAGAGCCTCAAGCTGTTCACGGCCCAGCAGCAGCAGCTCCGCGGGCGGGTCCGGGACATGGTCGGCGTGGACCCCGTAGGCGTCGTGGCCGGTATCGCCCAGAAGAATTTCCAGCGCTGGAAGAGTATCCAGGAAGAAATTTTCCGTACCTTCGTCTCCGCTTCCGAGGAGGACGCAGGCGACGAGAAGACCGGCGCCGGCTCGGCGGCCGGCGACAGCGCTTCCCGGCGGCGTGACACCAAGCGCTGACGGGCGCCCGGGGCCGTTGACACAGTGCAGCATCGCTGATATTGTGCGTCGCGTCATTGATGCAATGCATCATCTCTGACGACTCCTCCAATTGGTCGCTTTTGCGTCCTTTCAAAGCCCCCTCGCTGAGG
>JARRON010000011.1:0-41998 GCA_037383845.1 Gammaproteobacteria bacterium | reverse complement strand
CCTGCTCTGATGACCGCCGGCAACACTCTCCGCGACCGCGGCCCCGGCCCTTTCCTGCCGGCCTCCTGGCTCCGCGGTGCCCATGCCCAGACCATCGGTGCAGCCCTGCTTCCCAGCGGGCCGGCGCTGCCCCTGGAGAGGGAGATCGTGGAGCTGCCGGACGGTGACTTCGTGGAGGCCCACTGGGGGCTGCCACGGCGGCCGGAGGCCCGTCTCATGATCATTCTGCCCGGCCTGGAGGGCGCCTCCGACTCGGCCTGTGTCCGCAGGCTGCTGGCTGCAGCAACAGGCTCGCACTGGCAGGCCGTCGTTCTCCACGCCCGGGGCTGCGGTGACCTGCCCAACCGCCTGCCCCGGGGCTACCACGCCGGCGAAAGCGGTGACCTGGCGGCGTTCCTTCGCTGGCCATCCGTGGCTTCCCACCCCGCCGTCGCGGCAGTCGGTTATTCCCTGGGAGGGAACATCCTCGCCAAGCACCTGGGAGAGACTGGCCCTCACAGCCCGCTGGCCGCGGCGGCCGGCGTGTCCGTGCCGTATGACCTGGCCGATGCGGCGGACGCCATGGACCGGCGGGCCGCCTGGCTGTACCGCAACCGCCTCCTGGGACGGATGAAGACGAGACTCAGGCAGGGAATTCGTTCGGGGCGCCTGCCGTCCCGGTGGCGGGGGGCGCTCAGGAGCAGAACCTTCCGGAGCTTCGACGATCGCTTCACCGCACCCTGCCACGGGTTCGCTGACGCTTCCGACTACTATCAGCGATGCAGCGCCGGCAAGTTCCTGGACGGCATCCGCCGCCCCACCCTGCTTGTGCACGCCCGGGACGACCCTTTCATGACGCCCGACTGCATCCCGGGTCCCGTCGGGCTGCCGCCGGAGGTGAGCCTGCAGGTCTTCGATCGCGGCGGCCACCTGGGCTTCATCCACGGTGGCACGCCGGTCCGGCCGGAGAGCTGGCTGGAGGCCCGGGTTCTCGCCTTTCTGGACTCAGTGGTGCCGCAAGGCTGACGGGGCCCCGAAACGACGCGGGGCGGGGGCGTCACCGCCCCCGCCCCGCGGGTATCGCTGGCTGAAAGCCGACGGCGCCTAGGCGGCGTCGACTTCCTTCATGCTGAGACGTATCCGGCCCTGCCGGTCCACCTCGAGCACCTTCACCTTCACGGTATCGCCTTCCTTCAGCTTGTCGCTGACCCGCTCGACGCGTTCGTTCGAAATCTGCGAAATGTGTACCAGGCCGTCCTTGCCAGGCAGGATGGTGACGAAGGCACCGAAGTCCATGAGCCGTGCAACCTTGCCCTCGTACACCTGGCCAACCTCGACATCAGCGGTGATCAGGTCGATACGCCGGCGGGCCTCCCGTCCGGAATCGCCGTCCACAGAGGCGATACGCACGGTGCCGTCGTTCTCGATGTCGATGGTCGCGCCGGTCTCCTCCGTGATCTGCCGGATGACCGACCCACCCTTGCCGATGACGTCGCGGATCTTCTCCGGGTCGATCTTGAACGTCATGATGGTCGGCGCCCAGTCCGACATCTTCTCCCGGGGCTTGTCGATGACCTTGTTCATCTCGCCCAGGATGTGGAGCCGGCCGTCCCGGGCCTGTTCCAGGGCATTGGCCATGATCTCCCGGGTGATACCGTCGATCTTGATGTCCATCTGGAGGGCCGTAACGCCCTCGGCCGTGCCGGCGACCTTGAAGTCCATGTCACCCAGGTGATCCTCGTCGCCCAGGATGTCGGTCAGAACCGTGTAGTCGTCCGCTTCCTTCACCAGGCCCATGGCAACACCTGCTACAGGCGCGGAGATCGGCACACCGGCGTCCATGAGGCTGAGGCTGGTGCCGCACACGGTGGCCATGGAACTGGAGCCGTTGGACTCGGTGACCTCGGACACCACGCGCATGACGTACGGGAAGTCCTCCATGGAAGGCAGCACGGCCTGAATGGCGCGGCGGGCCAGCTTGCCGTGGCCGATCTCCCGGCGCTTCGGGCCGCCCATGAAGCCGGTCTCGCCGACGCAGAACGGCGGGAAGTTGTAGTGGAGCATGAAGGGCTCGCGGAACTCCCCGGACAGGGCATCGATGATCTGGGCATCCCGGCCGGTTCCCAGCGTCGTCACCACCAGGGCCTGGGTCTCGCCACGGGTGAACAGGGAAGACCCGTGGGTACGCGGCAGCATGCCGGCCCTCACGGCGATGGGCCGGACGGTCCTGTTGTCCCGGCCGTCGATCCGCGCCTCGCCCTTGAGGATACGGCTGCGGACGATGTCGCTTTCAAGCTCGTGCACGGCGCCGGCGACCTGCTCCGCCGTCCACCGCGGGGAATCCCCGCTGGCGAGCTTCTCGACCGCAGCGGCCGTGATCTCGTTCACGCGCGCATAGCGGGCCTGCTTCTCGGTGATCTTGTAGGCTTCGCGGAGGTCGTCTGCGGCGGCATCCGCCACTGCCCCGGTCAGGTCCTTGTCCTCTTCCCGCGGCTGCCAGTCCCAGGCAGCCTTGCCTGCCTCGGCCTGCAGCTCCTTGATGACGCTGATCGCTTCCTGCATCTGCTCGTGGCCGAACATGACGGCGCCCAGCATGACGTCCTCAGGAAGCACCTTCGCTTCCGACTCCACCATCAGCACGGCCTTGTCGGTGCCGGCTACCACCAGGTCAAGGTCGGAAGACTCCAGCTGGCTGGTAGTGGGGTTGAGCACATACTCCCCGTCCACGTAACCCACCCGGGCGCCTCCAATGGGTCCCGCAAAGGGGATCCCCGAAAGGCTGAGGGCGGCGGAGGCGCCGAGCATTGCAGGGATATCCGGATCCACCTCGGGGTTGGCCGAGATCACGGTGGCGATGACCTGGATCTCGTTGAAGAAGTTCTTCGGGAACAGCGGCCGGATGGGCCGGTCGATCAGCCGCGAGGTCAGCGTTTCCTTCTCTGTAGGACGCCCCTCGCGCTTGAAAAAACCGCCGGGAATGCGGCCGGCGGCGTAGGTCTTTTCCTGGTAGTTCACCGTCAGCGGGAAGAACTTCTGTCCTTCCGCGGCCTGCTTCCGGCCGACCGCGGTCACCAGAACCACGGTGTCGGCCATGTTCACCAGGACGGCGGCATCGGCCTGTCGCGCGATCTCGCCTGTCTCGAGCACCACCTGGTGCTCGCCGTATTTGAAAGTCTTTTTAACCGGAGTCAGATTCACTGTTACTGCCTGAGGTCTGCGGACCCGCCCGGGCCCGGTCTGGAGAAATCCCTTTAGCGGCGCAGGCCGAGACGGGAGATGAGTTCCTGATAGCGGCCGACGTCCTTCCGCTTCAGGTAGTCGAGCAGCTGCCGACGCTGGTTGACCAGCTTCAGCAGTCCGCGACGGGAATGGTGATCGCTCTTGTGATCACTGAAGTGGTCGGTCAGCTCGCTGATCCGCGCCGACAGCAGGGCGACCTGAACTTCTGGCGAACCGGTGTCCGCGTTCCCGCGACCGTATTCGTTGATGATTTCCTTCTTGCGCTCAGCCGACAGTGGCATTGAAATCTCTCCTGAAACCGTCTTTTGATCTTGGCCCTTTGACAAGCCGGCAATTGTAGCCCGCCGCACGCCGTTCGAACAAGCTCTGCGACGGCCCGAAATCCCTTTGGGAACGCTCCCTTACGCCCCCGCGGGGGCAGCCATCATTCGCCGTGGAAGCACGCGCCCGCCGGCTTCCTGCCGGCCCACGCCGAGAAAGCCGGCCGGCCCGTAAATTCTCACCATGCCCTGGGTGCCACCCGTCGGCACGGACGCCGGCTGTCCCTGCTGAATCCGTGCCGCCTCGGCCTCGGGCAGGAACACGCCGGGCAGGTCCCCCAGAAGAGCATCGGGGGGCAGCAGCCTGGCAGCAACCGCACCCGGTCCCTCCTGCTCCGCGAGTGCTTCAAGAACCTCCAGGGACTGGAGATCCGACTCCCGGAACGGTCCCACGGCGAAGCGACGCAGGACCGTGACATGGGCGCAGCTGCCCGCAGCCCGTGCCACGTCCTCCACCAGGGTGCGCACATACGTCCCCTTGGAACAATCCACCTCCAGGCTGAACTCCGGCGGCCGGAAGGCCGTGAGTTCGAGGCGGAAGATCTCCACCGGCCGCGGCGGACGTTCAACTGTCTCGCCCCGCCTCGCCTTCCGGTACAGCCGTTCCCCGCCCTGCTTAAGGGCCGAGTACATGGGCGGCACCTGCTGGATGCATCCCCGGAAGCCGTTCAACGCCTGCCGGAGGGCGTCTTCGGTAACCGTCTCCCAGGGACCGCGTTCGACGATCTCGCCCTCCGCATCGCCGGTGTCCGTGCGGGCGCCGAGGCGGGCGGTCACCCGGTACCCCTTCGCGGCGTCGAGGCCGAAGCCGGAAAAGCGTGTCGCCCGGCCCAGGCAGATGGGCAGCAGACCGCTGGCCAGGGGATCCAGGCTGCCGGTGTGGCCGGCCTTCACCCGCCCGAAGATGCGGCGCACCCGCTGCAGCGCGGCGTTCGACGAAATCCCCGACGGCTTGTCGAGAAGCAGCACCCCGTCGGGCGTCACCGGGAGCGGAGGCCGCGCCCCGGGATCCGCTGGTGTCTCATTCCTCGTCATCGCCCCGGGCCCGGTCGGAGGCCACCGCCTGCTCGATCAAGGCGGAGAGCTCTGCGCCCCGGGCGAGGCTTTCGTCATGCCGGAAGTGCAGTGCAGGTACCTGGCGGATATGCATGCTCTTGCCAAGCCGCCCGCGGATGAGGCCGGCGGCGCCGGAGAGAGCCCGAGCCGCCGGCGCCGGGTCCGCCTCCGGATCCAGGAGGCTGAACCACACCGTGGCGTGGGACATGTCGCCGGAGACCTCCACCGCCGTGACGTTCACGCCGCGGGCCCGGGGATCCTTGACGTCCCGGACCAGGATCTCGCCCAGCAGCCGCTGGATCTGGTCCGCGACGCGCCGGTTTCGGGAATAGTCCTTCGGCATGGCCGTCCGGCTAGAGCGTCCGCGCGACCTCTACGCGCTCGTAGCACTCGATCTGGTCGCCGGCCTTGACGTCGTTGTAGTTGCGCACGCCGATGCCGCACTCCGTGCCGGAGCGAACCTCGTTGACGTCATCCTTGAACCGACGCAGGGACTCCAGCTCGCCTTCGAAGATGACCACGTTGTCGCGCAGCACCCGGATCGGGTTATGGCGGCGGACGTAGCCCTCCGTGACCAGGCAGCCGGCGATCTGGCCGAACTTGGGCGACCGGAAGACCTCGCGGACTTCGGCCACGCCGACGATCTGCTCCCGGATTTCCGGAGAAAGCATCCCGCTGATGGCCGCCTTCACGTCGTCGATGGCCTCGTAGATGATGCTGTAGTAACGCACATCCACGCCGGTTTCCTTGATCGCGTCCCGTGCTGCCGCGTCCGCCCGGGTGTTGAAGCCGATGATGATGGCGTTGGAAGCGGCCGCGAGATTGACGTCTGACTCGGTGATGCCGCCCACGTTGCTGGCGATGACGTTTACCTTCACCTCGTCACCGGAGAGCTTGGTCAGGGCATCACGCAGCGCCTCGGCGCTGCCCTGGACGTCGGCCTTGATGAGCAACTGAACACTGTCGGCCTGGCCTTCCTCCATCTGGGAGAACACGTCCTCCAGCTTCGCCGCCTGCTGCTTGGCAAGCTTGACGTCGCGGAACTTGCCCTGCCGATGCATCGCGACTTCGCGGGCCTTGCGCTCGTCTTCCACGACCAGCACGTCGTCCCCGGCCATGGGCGTTCCGGACAGACCCAGGACCTGCACCGGCACAGCCGGTCCGGCCTCTTCTACGGGCTTGCCCAGCTCATTGAACATGGCCCGGACCCGACCGTACTCACGGCCTGCCAGCAGGGAATCACCCACCTTCAGGGTTCCCTGCTGAACCAGCACGGTGGCCACTGCGCCGCGCCCCTTCTCCAGGCTGGACTCCACCACCACGCCGCGCGCAGGGCCTTCCGGCGCGGCCTTGAGTTCCAGGACCTCCGCCTGGAGAAGAAGTGCGTCCAGCAACGCGTCGATGCCCTCGCCGGTATGGGCGGAGACGTTGACGAACTGGACGTCGCCGCCCCAGTCCTCGGGGATGACGTTCTGCTGAGACAGCTCGCTCTTGACCTTCTCGGGATCAGCGTCCGCCTTGTCGATCTTGTTGATGGCCACGACGATGGGAACCTCGGCGGCCCGCGCGTGCTGAATGGCCTCGATGGTCTGGGGCATGACCCCGTCGTCCGCCGCCACCACCAGGATGACGATGTCGGTGACCTGGGCGCCGCGGGCGCGCATGGCCGTGAAGGCCGCGTGGCCCGGCGTGTCCAGGAACGTGATCTTGCCCCGGCTGCCTTCCACGACGTAGGCGCCGATGTGCTGGGTGATGCCGCCGGCTTCCCCGGCCGCCACCCGGCTTTCCCGGATGTGGTCCAGCAGGGAGGTCTTGCCGTGGTCCACGTGGCCCATGATGGTCACCACCGGCCAGCGAGGCTTCTCCTCGCCCACGGGCTCGGCCTCGGTGATGGCCTCCTCGATCTCGTTCTCCCGAAGGGGCTTCGGGTTGTGGCCCATCTCCTCGACGACGAGGATTGCAGTGTCCTGGTCGATAACCTGGTTGATGGTGACCATGGCGCCCATGCCCATCATGGTCTTGATGACCTCGGTCGCCTTCACCGCCATCTTCTGGGCCAGGTCCGCGACCGTGATGGTCTCGGGAATGGTGACGTCACGCTTGACCGGAGCCGTGGGCCGTTCGAAGCCCTGCCGCTCGATCTGGACGTTGACACCCCTGCGGCCCCCGGCGCGCTTGCGCCGCCGGCCGCCCTTGCCGCCGGCCACGTGCAGTTCCTTCCGTCCGTAGCGGGTCGCACCCGGCTCGGCGCCTCCGCCCCGCTTGCGGCCGCGCTCCCCGCTCTCCCGGCGGCGAGTCTCTTCCTCGGCCTTGCGGCGCGCCTCTTCTTCCCGGCGGGCATCTTCCTCGGCCTTGCGGCGGGCGTCTTCCTCCGCCTTGACCCGAGCGTCTTCCTCCGCCTTCCGGCGGGCTTCCTCTTCCTCTTCCTTGCGGCGGGCTTCTTCCAGCCGGCGGGTCTGCTCTTCCTCGGTGCGGCGGGCCTCTTCCTCCTCCGCCCGGCGAGCGGCTTCTTCCGCTTCCCGCGCGCGCTCGATTTCCTCGGCCTGCTTCCGGGCCTGCTCTTCGAGCACGTCCCGCTTCACATAGGTTCGCTTGCGACGGACCTCTACGTTGACGGTCCGCGGGGTCGCACCCCGCCCGCCGCCCTGGCGAAGTTCGCTCTGGGACTTGCGCTTGAGGGTGATCTTGCGCGGCGCGGGACCGGCGACGGGCGCGCCGCCATGGCTCGCCCGGAGGTGACTCAGCAGCTCCAGCTTGGCGTCGTCACTGATCGTGTCCTCGGCGCCCTCGACCTTGATACCGGCTTCCTCCAGCTGCGTCAGCAGCCGGTCCACCGGGACCTTCAGGACTTCCGCAAACTGTGCAACCGTGACTTCTGCCATACAGACTCGATCCTCGTTTCCTTAGGCGTTCTCTTCCGCGTCCTCGAACCAGTGGGCCCGGGCCGCCATGATCAGCTTCCCGGCCCGCTCCGGTTCCAGGCCTTCCACGTCTTCCAGGTCGTCCACCGCCTGCTCGGCGAGGTCGTCCCGGGTGCGGATCCCGTGACTGGCCAGCACGTAGGCCAGGGACCGGTCCATGCCTTCCAGCTCCAGCAGATCTTCTGCGGGCTCGGCCTGGTCGAGCTTCTCTTCCTGGACGATGGCCTGTGTGATGAGCACGTCCCGGGCGCGGTTGCGAAGCTCCTCGACGATTTCCTCGTCGAACTCCTCCACCGCCAGCAGCTCGTTGGTCGGCACGTAGGCCACTTCCTCGATGGTGGAGAAACCTTCCTGAACCAGGATCGTGGCGACCTCTTCGTCCACGTCGAGCTGCTTCATGAAGTTCTCTAGGAGGTTCCTGGCCTCGCTCTCGCTCTTCTCTTCCGCTTCTTCCGCGGTCATCACGTTCAGTTCCCAGCCGCTGAGCTCGCTGGCCAGCCGAACGTTCTGCCCGCCGCGACCGATGGCCTGGGAGAGTTTCTCTTCCTCCACGGCCACGTCCATGCTGTGGGCTTCCTCGTCCATGACAATGGACACCACGTCCGCCGGCGACATCGCGTTGATCACGAACTGGGCCGGATTCTCGTCGTAGAGGATGATGTCCACCCGCTCCCCGGCCAGCTCGTTGGAGACGGCCTGGACCCGGGAACCCCGCATGCCCACGCACGCGCCCACGGGATCGATACGCTGGTCAAGGCTGCGCACTGCGATCTTCGCCCTGTGCCCCGGATCCCGGGCTGCTCCCAGGATCTCGATCAGGCCCTGGCCGACCTCGGGCACCTCCAGCTTGAACAGTTCGATCAGGAACTCCGGGCAGGTCCGGGACAGGAAAAGCTGTGGCCCACGGGGCTCGGAGCGCACATCCCGCAGGAAGGCCTTGATCCTGTCCTGGGGACGGACCGCCTCCCGGGGGATCATTTCCTCGCGCGGGATAAAGCCCTCGGCGTTGCCGCCCAGGTCCACGTAAATGCCGTTTCGGTCCACGCGCTTGACGATGCCGCCGATGAGGCTGCCCACCCTGTCGGCGAACTCCTCCACCACCTGGGCCCGCTCGGCCTCCCGGACCTTCTGCACGACCACCTGCTTGGCGGTCTGGGCAACGATGCGCCCCGAGGGGGTCACGCCTTCCAGCGGCTCTTCGACGTACCCGTCCACCTCGGCGTTGGGATCCATGTCGAGAGCGTCTTCGAGACGCAGCTCACGGCTCGGCGTCTCCAGCTCCGTGGAGTCGTCGGCGAACACCTTCCAGCGGCGGAAGTACTTGACCTCGCCGGTCTTGCGGTCCATGGAGGCCCGCACGTCGATGTCCTCACCGTGCTGCTTCCGGGTGGCGGTCGCAAGCGCGGTCTCGAGTGCCTCGCAGATGATTTCCTTGTCGAGGCCCTTCTCGTTCGACACCGCTTCTATGACCAGCAGGATGTCCTTGTTCATGATTTCAACACCCAGTCCCGTGGACTCAAAACTCCGGCACCAGCCGGGCGGTTTCAATCTCCTGTAACGGCAGGCTTACCGGCCCGCCGTCCGTCTCCAGCTCCAGGACCCCGTCGTCGAGGGCCCGGATGCGTCCCTTGTAGCGCCGGCGGCCCGGCCGGCCGGGCTTCAGCACCACCTTGACCAGGTGGCCCGCCTGCCGATGAAAGTGCTCCGCCGTGCGCAGCGGCCGGTCCAGCCCCGGCGAGGACACCTCCAGGTTGTACTGCCCCTGGATCGGGTCCTCCACGTCCAGCAGGCCGCTGACGGCATGGCTGACCCGTTCACAGTCGTCCAGGCCGATTCCGTCGTCGTGGTCGATGTAGAGCCTCAGCACCCGCGCGCCCGTCGGCGCCGGCGCATCCAGCTCCACCAGCTCATAGCCGAGAGCGTTGATCTCCGGCTCGAGCAGGCCCAGCAGCTTGTCCTTCAGTATCAAATGCTTGCCAAACAAAAAATGGGCCAGCGGCCCATCCTGTCACCCGCCCCGGGGGCGCATCACCGACCTCCGGCCGAGAAGCGCTTCCCGTGGAGCAGATAAAGAAAAAGCCCCAGCGGGGCCTTTTCTCACGAAAAGCTTGGTAGCGGGGGCAGGATTCGAACCTGCGACCTTCGGGTTATGAGCCCGACGAGCTGCCAGACTGCTCCACCCCGCATCCGCGAGCCCGGTATTTTAAGACCACTATGCGGGCGGTGCAACTCCCGTGCTGGCGGGAGCTCCTAACCCACCGCCTGAACGCAAAGCGCCAGCAGCCGGTCGGGGAAGATACCCAGGGCCAGCACCAGCAGGCCGTTGAGGCTGAGCACCAGCTTCATGTCCGGGCCGGCCACGATGGGCTCGGCGACTACGGGCTCGTCGAAATACATGAGCTTCACCACCCTCAGGTAGTAGAACGCTCCCACCACCGAGAAGGCCACGCCGGCCACGGCCAGCCCGATCTTGCCCACATCGACCACCGCCGCCAGCACCGCCAGCTTGGCGTAGAAGCCCACCAGGGGCGGCACGCCGGCCATGCTGAACATGACCACCAGCATGAGTCCGGCGAACCAGGGGCTCCTGGCGTGCAGGCCCCGGAAATCGTCCAGCATCTCGGCCTCGAATCCCCGCCGGCTCAGGAGGATGATCATGCCGAAGGCTGCCGCTGCCATGATCACGTAGGCCAGGGTGTAGTACAGCGCCGCCTCCACGCCGGACTCGGTCCCGGCCAGGATCCCCAGGAAGATGAAGCCCACGTGGGAGATGGTCGAATACGCCAGCATGCGCTTGATATTGGTCTGCGCGATGGCCACCACGTTGCCCAGGGCCATGGACAGCACTGCCAGCACCGCGATCATCCCCGACCAGCTGGGCTGCACCGGCCCCAGTCCCTCGACGATGACCCGCAGGATCATGGCCAGGGACGCGAGCTTGGCTGCCGTGCCGATGAACAGGGTCACGGGCGTGATGGCACCCTGGTAGACGTCCGGCAGCCACATGTGGAACGGCACGGCGCCGAACTTGAATGCGACACCCACCAGGATGAAGGACAGGGCGAACAGCAGGTGGAGGCTCAGGGCGTCCAGGGAAGCCGCCCGGCGCGCGATCTCCGCCAGGTCCAGGGTCCCGGTCACCCCGTACAGGATGGACGTCCCGTAGAGGAAACAGCCGGACGCGATGGCACCCAGCACGAAGTACTTCATGGCGGACTCCGCCGCCACCGCGCTGTCCCGGTTGAACGCCACCATGGCGTAAAGGGACAACGACAGCAGTTCCAGGCCGAGGTAGACGCTCAGCATGCTCCGGGCCGAGATCATGACGAAGATGCCCAGCGTGGCGAACAGACCAAGAACGTAGTACTCGCCCTTGAACAGGTCCCGCTGGCGCAGATAATCGCGGGCGTACAGGAAGGCCACCCCCACCACGGCGCAGGCAAACAGCTTGAGCAGCCGCGCGAGGGGATCCGTGACGAATGCACCGGAGAAGGTGACGACCCGGCCCGCCGGCACCCAGGCGGCCAGCATCCACGCGGTCCCGGCCAGCACGGCCAGCGACAGCCAGTAGGTGATGACCCGGCGCCTGTCGTTGATGAACAGGTCCGCCAGCAGCACCACGCAGGCCCCGCAAAGCAGGAAGATCTCCGCCGCGGCGGGCAGGAATTGAGGCATCGGGGTCATAGCTTGGACCGCAGGAAATGGTCGGCCAGGCCCTGGAGCGTCGGTTCCATCACCTCCACCAGGGGCTGGGGCCACAGTCCGAGCAGCAGCACGGACACCGCCAGGATGGCCAGAACCGCGAACTCCCGCCGGCCGACGTCCGTCAGCGCGGCAACGTCGCTGTTGGCCACCTCACCGTAGAGCACCCGCTTGACCATCCAGAGGGTGTAGGCAGCGCCCAGCACCAGGGTGGTCGCGGCCAGGAAGGCATACCAGAAGCCGGCCTTGAAGCTGGCGACGATGACCATGAACTCGCCGACAAAGCCCGACGTGCCCGGCAGACCGGCGTTGGCCATGGCGAACAGCACCATGAATGCGGCGAACACGGGCATGGTGTTGGCCACTCCGCCGTACGCTGCGATCTCCCGGCTGTGCATCCGGTCGTAGAGAACACCCACGCAGAGGAACAGCGCGCCGGAAATGAGGCCGTGAGAGATCATCTGGACCATCCCGCCGGACAGCCCGAGGACGATCCCCGAGGTGGCGCCGCTGTTGGCGAGGATCTTCCAGGCCAGGAAGAAGCCGAGGGTCACGAATCCCATGTGGGCGATGGACGAGTAGGCAATGAGCTTCTTCATGTCGCCCTGGACCAGTGCCACGAAGCCGATATACACCACGGCCACCAGGGAAAGCACGACGACCAGTCCGTCCAGCGCCTGGGCCGCGTCCGGGGTGATCGGCAGGCTGAAGCGCAGGAAACCGTAGCCCCCCATCTTCAGCATGATGGCCGCCAGGATCACCGACCCGCCGGTGGGCGCCTCCACATGGGCGTCCGGCAGCCAGGTATGCACCGGCCACATGGGCACCTTCACCGCGAACGCCGCGAGGAAGGCCAGGAAGATGAGTGTCTGCTCCCGCATGCCCAGCGGCAACGCGTGGTAGTCCAGGATCTCGTAGGAACCGGACTTGAGGAACAGGTAGATGACGGACACCAGCATCAGGACCGAGCCCAGGAAGGTGTAGAGGAAGAACTTGAGCGTGGCGTAGACCCGGCGCGGCCCTCCCCAGACGCCGATGATGATGAACATCGGGATCAGCATCGCTTCCCAGAACACGTAGAACAGCAGGGCATCGAGCGACGCGAACACGCCTACCATCATGCCCTCCATGAGCAGGAAGGCCGCGAAGTACTGGGCGGGCCGCTTCGCAATTCGCCAGCCCGCGATCACCACCAGGACCGTCATGAACGTCGTGAGCAGGATCAGCGGCATGGAGATGCCGTCCACGCCCAGGTGATACCAGGCATTGAAACGGGGAATCCACTCGGCCCGCTCGCCGAACTGCATGGCCGCCGTCGTCGGGTCGAACCGGACCCACAGAGGCAGGCTCGCCGCGAAGGTGAGAATGGACACACCCAGCGCCATGTGCCGGGCAAGGGCCGCCCTGGCGTCCCCGGCGAACAGCACCGCCAGCCCGCCCAGGATGGGCAGCCAGATGATGATGCTCAGGATCGGCGCGTCCGTTGACACTGGGTTGTTTTCCTTTCTGGTAGTCCGCCGGCGGCCAGGGCCCTAGCCACCCCGGGCGACAACGAGCAGCAGCCATCCGAGCATCGCGGCAAGGCCGATGAACATGGCGAACGCGTAGTGGTACAGGTAGCCGGTCTGCAGCCGCCGGAACACGCCGGACAGCCAGCCCACCGTGCGGGCCGTGCCGTTGACCAGGGCGCCGTCGATCAGGCCCTCGTCACCCACGTGCCAGAGGGCGCGTCCGCCCGCCCGCGCCAGTGGCGCCAGGAGGCGCTCGTTGAAATCGTCGAAGTAGTACTTGTTGGCAAGCAGGCGGTACAGCCCCCCGGCACGCCGAGCCATGGCGTCAGGCAGTTCCGGGCGGCGCAGATAAAGCCACCACGCCGTCAGCACACCGGCCAGGTCCAGCCAGACCGGCGCGGCGGCCAGGCCGTGGAGGAGGAAATGCCAGGGATCCCCGTCCGCCTCCGCCGCCTCGTGCGCGCCGGCCTGGATGGCCGCCCCGAAAAAGTCGCCGAACAGCAGCGGCTCCAGCATCAGCCAGCCGGCAACGACGGAAGGCACGGCCAGGAGCACCAGCGGCAAGGTCACCACCCAGGGACTTTCCTTGACGTGTTCCCGGGTATGGTCGTCGAAGCGCTCGGTGCCGTGGAATACAAGAAACAGCATCCGGAAGGTATACAGCGCAGTGACGAAGACCCCGGCCAGGACACAGACATAGGCGTAGCCCGATCCCGCGCGGCCGGAGGCGTGAACGGCTTCGATAATGGCGTCCTTGGAGAAGAAACCCGAGAAGCCCGGGAAGCCGATAAGGGCCAGGGCGCCGACAAGTGCGCAGGCATAGGTCACCGGCATGTAGCGCCGGAGGCCGCCCATTCGGCGCATGTCCTGCTCATGATGCATGCCGATGATGACGCTCCCGGCGGCCAGGAAGAGCAGCGCCTTGAAGAAGGCGTGCGTGGTCAGGTGGAAGATACCGGCGGCGTAGGCCGAGACTCCCAGGGCGACGGTCATGTAGCCCAGCTGCGAGAGAGTCGAGTAGGCGATCACGCGCTTGATGTCCTGCTGGACGAGCCCGAGAAGTCCCATGAAGAACGCCGTCGTCGCGCCGATGACCAGGACCACCGACAGGGCAGTGTCAGACAATTCGTACAGCGGCGACATCCGCGCCACCATGAAGATGCCGGCGGTCACCATCGTGGCAGCGTGGATGAGAGCGGAGATGGGCGTGGGGCCTTCCATGGAGTCCGGCAGCCAGACGTGCAGCGGCACCTGGGCCGACTTGCCCATGGCGCCGATGAAAAGCAGCACGCAGATCAGCGTCATCACCGACCAGGGCCGGCCGTCGAGAATCTCGACCGTGGCGCCGGCCAGTCCGGGTGCTGCCTCGAATACGGTGGCGTAATCCAGGCTGCCGAACCAGAACACCACCCCGGCGATGCCCAGCAGGAAACCAAAATCTCCAACCCGGTTCACAAGGAACGCCTTGAAGTTGGCGTGGGTGGCCGCGGGCCTGCGGAACCAGAACCCGATAAGCAGGTAGCTCACCAGGCCGACGGCTTCCCAGCCGAAGAACAGCTGGAGGAAGTTGTTGGCCATCACCAGCATGAGCATGGCGAAAGTGAACAGGGAGATGTAGCTGAAGAAACGCTGATAACCCGGGTCATCGGCCATGTAGCCGATGGTGTAGACGTGCACGCAGAGGGAAACGAAGGTGACCACGGTCATCATCAGGGCGGACAGCCGGTCGACCAGGAAGCCCACCTCCATCCTGAGGCCGTCACTCACCGCCCAGGTGTAGATGGCCTCGTTGAAGGGCTCGATACGGCCCGTGACCAGCCCGCCCAGCACCCACGCAGACAGACCGAAAGACAGGCCGACGGCGGCGATGGTGACCAGGTGGGCCCCGGTTCGCCCGATCCTGCGCCCGAACAGGCCCGCCACGGCGGCGGCCAGCAGGGGCGCCAGCACGATGGTGAGGTAGACGTTCTCCATGCCCGCCCCTAGCCCTTCATGGCGTCCAGGTCCTCCACGTGGACACTGCGCCGACTGCGGAACAGGACCACGAGGATGGCCAGGCCGATGGCCGCCTCCGCGGCGGCGACGGTGAGGATGAAGAACACGAACACCTGGCCGGCCAGGTCTCCCAGGTAGCGGGCGAGGATAATGAAGTTGAAGTTCACCGCCAGCAGCATCAGCTCGATGCACATCAGCAGCAGGATGACGTTACGGCGATTGAGGAAGATGCCCGCCACCGCAAGGGTGAAAAGAATGGCGGCCAGGGTGAGGTAATGAGCCAGGCTGATCATTCGTCCTTCTCCGGCTCCACCTGGACGATGCGGACCCGGTCGTCCCGGCGCACCGAGACCTGGCGGCTCACGTCCTGCACCTTCAGGCCCGGGCGACGTCGCATGGTGAGCACGATGGCAGCCACGATGGCCACGAGCAGCACCACCGCCGCAAGCTCGAAGGCATAGACATAGTCCGTGTACAGCACCGCACCCAGGGCCTCGGTATTGCTGTAATCGGCCGGCGCCCGGGGGGGCGCCTGGAGGAAGTTCATCTCCGCCGTCCGTCCCCAGACCACCACCCCCAGCATCACCACCACCAGGGCGACCAGCGCGAAGCCCAGGGGCGCGTAGCGGGCGAAACCGCCTTTCAGCCGTTCCATGTCCACGTCCAGCATCATGACGACGAACAGGAAAAGCACCATGACGGCGCCGACGTAGACAAGCACCAGCACGATCGCCAGGAACTCCGCTTCCAGCAGCAGCCAGAGGAAGGCGCTGGTGACGAAGCTCAGAACCAGGAACATGGCGGCGTGCACCGGGTTCCGGGCGGTGATGACACCGATGGCGGCCGCGATGAGCACGGCGCCGAAGCAGTAGAAGATGACGGACTCGATCACTGGGCAGGCTCCCGGGCGCTCAGCGGTACTCGGCGTCCGCCGCCTTGTCGGCGGCGATCATGGCTTCGTACCGGTCCCCGATGGCCAGGAGCTTCTCCTTGGTCATGATGTTCTCGCCCCGGTTCTCCATGTGGTACTCGTGGATCCGGGTCTCCACGATGGAATCCACCGGGCAGGCCTCCTCGCAGAAGCCGCAGTAGATGCACTTGAACAGGTCGATGTCGTAGCGCGTGGTCCGGCGCAGGCCGTTCTCCCCCACGTCGCTCTCGATGGTGATGGCCAGCGCCGGGCAGACTGCCTCGCAGAGCTTGCAGGCGATGCAGCGTTCCTCGCCGTTGGGATAGCGCCGCAGCGCGTGCAGTCCCCGGAACCGGGGCGACTGAGGCGTCTTCTCCTCGGGGTAGAAGAGCGTGACCTTCGGCCGGAAGAGATTGGACAGCGTCAGCCTGAGGCCCGCCAGCAGCTCGGCCAGGAAAAACGTCCTGAAGAAGTCGCGGACCCGGTTCATGCCGCCCACGGCCCCACCTGGAAGTAGACCATCAGTCCCTCGACCACCAGCCACACGATGGTGACCGGGATGAACACCTTCCAGCCCAGGCGCATGATCTGGTCGTAGCGATAGCGCGGAAACGTGGCCCGGAACCACAGGAAGCAGAACAGGAAGAACGCCAGCTTAATGGCGAACCAGAAGAAAGACGGCGCCCCGAGAAAGGTGTCGCCGAGCACGGGCAGGCCCTGGAACGGCGACAGCCAGCCGCCGAAGAAGAAGATGGCCGTAAGCGCCGCGATGAGTACCATGTTTGCGTACTCGGCCAGGAAGAACACGGCGAAGGCCATGCCGGAGTACTCGACGTGGAAGCCGGCCACGATCTCCGACTCTCCCTCGGCTACGTCGAAGGGCGCCCGGTTGGTCTCCGCCACCCCGGACACGAAGTAGACGACGAAAAGGGGCAGCAGCGGCAGCCAGAACCAGCTGGCCACGCTCCCGTCCTGGGCGCGGACGATGTCCCCGAGGTTCAGGCTTCCGCCGGCCATGAGCACGCCCACCAGGGCGAATCCCATGGCGATCTCGTAGGCGACGATCTGGGCGGCCGAGCGCATGGCGCCCAGCAGCGCGTACTTGGAGTTGGACGCCCACCCGGCCAGGATGACCCCGTAGACGCCCAGTGAGGTCAGGGCCAGGACGTAGAGCACGCCCGCGTTGATGTCGGCCAGGACGAACTCGGGGCTGACCGGAATCACGGCCCAGGCGGCCAGGGCCGGCACGATGGACAGCAGGGGAGCCACCACGAACAGGAATCGGCTCGACTGGGCCGGCACCACGATTTCCTTCAGCAGAAGCTTGCCGACGTCCGCGAAGGGCTGAAGCAGCCCGCGGGGGCCCACTGTGTTCGGCCCGATCCGGTTCTGGATCCACCCGATAACCTTGCGCTCGGCCAGAGTCAGGTAGGCCACGGTAAGAATCACCGCCAGCATGACGCCGACAATCTGCAGGGTGATCGTCAGGGTCTCCCGGAGCCCGCCCGGCAGGCTGTACCAGAACTCCGTCACGGGTAGCGCCTCTCGGGGTGCTGTCCCTCGGTGGTCTCCTGCAGGGGCCGGGAGCGCCGGACCAGGGGGTCCACGGCGTACATGGGCGTTTCTGCCAGGCCCCCGCCATCCACGGCATCCAGGCCGGCCAGCGCCTCGGCCAGGGCGGTGCCCGGAGCGCCGCTGTCTGCCTTCCCCTCGAGGCAGGATTTCAGCTCCGCAAGCACGTCCCCCGAACTCGCGTAGTCGAAGCCCTCCAGCCCCAGCTGGGTGCCCAGCACCCGCAGGATCTTCCAGGCCGGCCGGGCCTCACCGGGTGGTTTCGCCGCTCCGGCGAAGCTCTGCCAGCGGCCTTCGCAGTTGATGAACGTGCCGGACGTCTCGTAAGCCGTGCCCGCCGGCAAGAGGACATGAGCGTAGCGCTTCATGCCGTCGGAGACGAACCCGGTCAGGCAGGCCACGAATTCCGCCCTGCCGAGTGTCTCGGCTGCGGCCTCCCCGGAGGCGGCATCCACTTCCGGCTCAACCCCCGCCAGCAGGTACGCAGGCAGGGCCTCTGAAAGCATCTCCGCCGCGTGACGGCCCGGGCGTTCCAGCACCTCCCCCGCCAGCCGGTGCGGCAGGGCGCCGGCCAGGGCCGCGCCGGCCGCGTTCGCGCCGCGGGTCACGTGGCCGAGCGTCGCGCCCGTGCGCCCGGCCAGCAGAGCGGCAAGCAGCCAGAGTTCGCTCCAGGCCGGATGCGCTTCAGCCAGCTGTCCCAGCCAGATCGCGCTGGCGCCGTCCTCGGCGAGGCTCGCCGCCACCTGTCGCTGGGACTCGGAGGGCTGCAGCGCCGACAACCTGTTCGCTACCGCCTCCGGCAGTGCCCCGTAGTCGTCCCCGCAGGCGGCCGCCAGGATTCCGGCCAGTTCCCCCGCCATCCGGGCCGGCTCACACACCAGCTCCGCCTTCACGGGGAACCGCCAGTCCATCCCGGCCGGGTTCAGGAACGACACGCGCCCGCCGGCCAGGGCCGCCTTTCGCACCCGGTGGGCCAGGATGGGCGCTTCGCGACGCAGGGCGGAGCCCACCACCAGGAGGGCGTCCAGGCCGTCGACGTCGGCGATGGCCATTCCCAGCCCGGGCACCGCCGGCTCGAGCGCCTGGCTTCGGAAATCGGTCCGGTGCAGGCGGTAATCAATGCTGTCGGAACCCAGCCCACGCGCCAGGCGGGCCGCCAGATAGAGTTCTTCCACGGTCGCCGACGGGGAGACCAGGAAACCGATCTCGTCGCCTCCGTGCCGGCTGGCGACGTCCTGCAGACCCTCCGCCACGGCCAGCAACGCTTCCTCCCATGACGCTTCGCGCCACTGGTCGTCCACGCGGATCATGGGCTGATCAAGACGGTCCTCGGCATAAAGTCCGTGGCAGCCGTAGCGGTCCCGGTCCGGGAGCCACGTCTCGTTGATGGCCTCGTTCTCCCTGGGCACCGTGCGCATGACCCGACCCCGCAGGGTATGGGCAAAGAGGTTTGAGCCGACGCAGTCGTGGGGCGAGACCACCGCCTGCTGGATCATCTCCCAGGCCCGGGCCCGGTAGCGGTAGGGCTTGTTGTTCAGCGCACCCACCGGGCAGACGTCAATGATGTTGCCTGAAAGCTCGTGGTCGACACTCCGCTCGATGTAAGTGCCGATCTTCATGTCATCGCCGCGGCCCACGGTGCCCAGCTCCTGGATGCCGGCGATCTCCTGCCCGAAGCGGACGCAGCGGGTGCAATGGATGCAACGGGTCATGTCCGTTGACACCAGGGGCCCCAGGTCCTTGTCCTTGACGATGCGCTTGCGCTCGGTGAACCGCGAGATGTCCGCCCCGAAGCCCATGGAGATGTCCTGGAGCTCGCACTCGCCCCCCTGGTCGCAGATGGGACAGTCCAGGGGATGGTTGATCAGCAGGAACTCCATGGTCGCCTTCTGCGCGGCAATGGCTTTCGGCGACCGGGTGTAGACCTTCATCCCCTCAGCGACGGGCGTGGCGCAGGCCGGCAGGGGCTTGGGCGCCCTCTCCACCTCCACCAGGCACATGCGGCAGTTGGCCGCCACCGACAGCTTGGGGTGGTAGCAAAAGCGCGGCACGTACACGTCGTGGGCGTCGGTAACCTCGATGAGCATCTGGCCCTTGCGGGCCTCCACCGGCCGGCCGTCGACTTCGATTGTGATGATGTCGTCGCTCATGGAGAGGGCTGTCCGGTTCGACCGCTCAGGCGGCCTCGGCTCCGTTGCGGGACGCCACCAGGCTCCGGCCGCCGTGCTCGATCATGTACTGGAACTCCGGCCGGAAGTGGCGGATGAAGCTCTGCACCGGCCATGCCGCGGCGTCACCGAAAGCACAGATGGTGTGGCCCTCGATCTTCCGGGACACCGAGTCCAGAAGGTCCAGGTCCTCGGGCCGGCCGCCGCCATCCAGGATCCGGCGGACCACGCGATGCATCCAGCCGGTGCCTTCCCGGCACGGCGTGCACTGGCCGCAGGATTCCATGTGGTAGAAGCGGGCGATCCGCTCCAGCACGCGGACCATGCAGGTCGTCTCGTCCATGACCATGACCGCACCCGAGCCGAGCATGGAGCCGGCGGTTTTCACGGAATCGAAGTCCATACGGGTTTCGAGGATGATCTCCGCGGGCAATACCGGGGCGGAAGAGCCGCCCGGTATCACGGCCTTGAGCTCCCTCCCCTTCCAGACACCGCCCGCCAGCGCCAGCAGCTCGCGGAACGGTATCCCTAGGCCGACCTCGAAATTGCCGGGGTTTTCGACATGCCCGGACACGGAGAAGATGGCCGTGCCGCCGGAGCCTTCCACGCCCAGCTCCGAGAACCACTCCGCGCCGTTTCGCAGAATGGCCGGCACCGAGGCGAAGGTCTGGGTGTTGTTGATCGTCGTCGGCTGACCGTAAAGGCCCTTGTTGGCGGGGAACGGCGGTTTGAAGCGGGGCTTGCCCTGCTTGCCCTCCAGGGACTCCAGCAGCGCGGTCTCCTCGCCGCAGATGTAGGCGCCGGCCCCAACGAACGTGTACAGGTCGAAATTCACGCCTGAGCCCAGCACGTTCCGACCCAGCAGGCCGGCCTCGTAGGCTTCCGCCACGGCGGCCTCGAAGCGGGGCACGGGCTCGGCCAGGAACTCCCCGCGAATGTAGTTGTAGCCCACGGTCGCCCGCATGGCGTAACCGGCGATGGCCATGCCCTCGATCACGGCATGGGGATTGAAGCGGAGGATGTCGCGGTCGCTGCAGGTGCCCGGCTCGCTTTCGTCGGAGTTGCACACCACGTACTTCTGGATCGACGGATCCTTGGGCATGAAGCTCCACTTCAGGCCCGTCGGGAACCCGGCGCCGCCCCGGCCCCGTAGCCCGGAAGCCTTGATCTGCTCGACGACGCTCTCCGGCCCCGGCTGCTCGGACAGGAGTTGCTGCCAGGCCTCGTAACCCCCGTTCTTCCGGTAGGTCTCTAGGCTCCAGGAAGACGCCTGGCCCAGGGTTGCGTAGCAGACGGCATTCATCATCCGACCCATTCAGTCCAGTTCCGCCAGGATTTCGTCTACTTTCTCGATGGTCAGGTTCTCGTGGTAGACATGGTCCACCATCATCATGGGCGCGCCGCAGCAGGCAGCCAGGCACTCTTCCTCCTTCTTCAGGAAGATCCGGCCGTCAGGCGTGCTCTCCCCGGCCCGAATACCCAGGCTATTCTCCACGTGCGACAGGAGATCGTCCCCGCCGCGAAGCATGCAGGAAACGTTCGTGCACACGGAGACGTGGTGCCGTCCGCAGGGCTCGGTCTCGAGCATGGAGTAGAAGGTGGCCACCTCGTAAACCTGCACCGGCGGGAGGCCAAGGTAGTCGGCGACGGCATCCATGAGCGGCGGCGTCAGGTATCCGCCATTTTCGTGTTGCACGATCCGGAGCGCCGAGATCACCGCCGAGCGCTGGCGCCCTTCCGGGAAACGCGCCACCCAGCCGTCGATCTCGTGTCGCACGTGCTCGGCAAGCTCCACCGTTTCTTTCCCTTCCGTGTTCATCGGTCCACCTCGCCGAAGACGATGTCCATGGTGCCGATCACCGCCACCACGTCGGCCAGCATGTGCCCCCGGACCATCTCGTCCATGGCGGAGAGGTGCGCGAAACCCGGCGCCCGAAGCTTCACCCGGTAAGGCTTGTTGGCGCCGTCCGACACCAGGTAACAGCCGAACTCGCCCTTGGGATGCTCCACCGACGCGTAGGTTTCACCTGCGGGCAGACAGAAGCCTTCGGTGTAGAGCTTGAAGTGGTGGATCAGGGACTCCATGTCGTCCTTCATTTCCACCCGTTTCGGCGGCACGATCTTGTGGTCGTCAACGGTCACCGGGCCCGGGTGGGCCTTCAGCCAGTCCACGCACTGGCGGATGATGCGGTTCGACTGCCGAAGTTCTTCGATCCGCACCAGGTAGCGGTCGTAGCAGTCCCCGTTCACGCCTACCGGGATGTCGAAGTCCATCCGGTCGTAGACCTCGTACGGCTGCTTCTTCCTGAGATCCCACGCAATGCCGGACCCCCGCAGCATGGGTCCGGTGAAACCCAGAGCCACCGCCCGTTCCGGCGACACCACGCCGATGTTCACCGTTCGCTGCTTCCAGATCCGGTTGTCGGTCAGCAGCGTCTCGTAATCGTCGATACAGGCCGGGAACCGGTCGGTGAAATCCTCGATGAAATCCAGTAGCGACCCTTCCCTGGCCCGGTTCATTTTCTGGATGTCCTGCTTGCTCCGGAAGCGTGACTCGCTGTAGCGGGGCATGTTCGCCGGGAGATCCCGGTAGACCCCTCCCGGGCGGTAATAGGTGGCGTGCATCCGGGTTCCGGAGACTGCCTCGTAGCAGTCCATCAGGTCCTCCCGCTCCCGGAAGCAGTACAGGAACATGGTCATGGCGCCGATATCCAGTCCGTGGGCCCCGAGCCACATCAGGTGGTTCAGGATCCGGGTGATCTCGTCGAACATGACGCGGATGTACTGGGCGCGAATGGGCGGGGTAATGCCGAGAAGACGCTCCATGGCGAGGACGTATGCATGCTCGTTGCACATCATGGAGACGTAGTCGAGCCGGTCCATGTAGCCGATGGACTGGTTGTAGGGCTTGGACTCCGCCAGCTTCTCCGTGGCCCGGTGGAGCAGCCCCACGTGGGGATCCGCCTTCTGGATGACCTCCCCGTCCATCTCCAGCACCAGGCGCAGCACGCCGTGGGCGGCCGGATGCTGGGGGCCGAAATTCATGGTGAAGTTCTGGATCTCCGCCATGCCGGCTACTCCTTGAGGGCCGGCTGGTAGCGGTTGTCGTCCCGGATCACCCTGGGCACCAGGATCCGGGGCTCGATGGTGACGGGCTGGTAGATCACCCGACCCTGCTCGGGGTCGTAGCGCACCTCGACGTGGCCTGACAGCGGAAAGTCCTTGCGGAAAGGATGGCCGATGAAGCCGTAGTCGGTCAGGATCCGTCGCAGGTCCGGATGACCGTCGAACAGGATCCCGAACAGGTCGAAGGCTTCGCGCTCGAACCAGTTCGCGCCCGGCCATACGTCGATCACCGACGGCAGGCGGGGTGGTTCACCCGGCGGCGCAAAGCACTTCAGCCGCAGTCGATGGTTCAGCGTGACGGAAAGCAGCTGGTACACAGCGGCGAACCGCTTCTGCCCGGCACCTTCCTCCGCTGCGCGCCTGGCGGCGGGCCCCGCGGGGTCCCGGTTGACGCCCCGGCTGAAGCCCGAGTCCGTGGCCTCCCGGGTCCGCCATTCGTCCATGCCGAAGGTGAGATAGTCCACCCCCGCCACGTCCAAGAGCATGCCGAACTCCAGCCCCTCCTCATCCCGCAGGGCGGCACACACGTCAAGCAGTTCTCCCGCCTGCACTTCCGCCTCCACTTCCCCGGCCCGGCTGCGGGACAGCGAGAGCCTGTCGCCGAACCTTTCCCCGAGCAGGGTTTCCAGCTTGTCAGCGCGGCGAGTCATCGGGCGATGGTGTTTGTCCGGTTGATTTTCTTCTTGAGCTGGAGCACGCCATAGAGCAGCGCTTCCGCCGTGGGCGGACAGCCCGGCACATAAACGTCTACCGGGACGATCCGGTCGCAGCCCCGCACGACGGAGTAGGAATAGTGGTAGTAACCGCCGCCGTTGGCGCAGCTGCCCATGGAGATGACCCAGCGGGGCTCGGCCATCTGGTCGTACACCTTGCGCAGGGCGGGCGCCATCTTGTTGACCAGGGTGCCGGCCACGATCATCACGTCCGACTGCCGGGGGCTCGGCCGGAAGATGACGCCGAAGCGGTCCAGGTCGTAACGGGCCGCACCGGCGTGCATCATCTCGACGGCGCAGCAGGCCAGGCCGAAGGTCATCGGCCACATGGAACCGGTCCGCGCCCAGTTCACCAGCTTGTCGATGCTGGTGGTCACGATGCCCGGTTCGCCGGTCGTGGCTCCCGTGGAGGCGCTCAGTCCCACTCCAGGGCCCCCTTCTTCCACTCGTAGATGAATCCGACCACGAGGATCAGCAGGAAGATGCCCATCGCTACGAGGCCGAAAGTGCCCACGGCGTCCAGGGACACGGCCCACGGAAAGAGAAAGGCGATCTCCAGGTCAAAGATGATGAACAGGATGGCCACGAGGTAGTACCTGACGTCGAACTTCATCCTGGAATCTTCAAACGCCTCGAACCCGCACTCGTACGGCGAAAGCTTGGCCGAGTCCGGCTTGCGGGGTCCGAGGACAAAGCCCAGGCTGACGAGAATGACCCCCAGCCCCAGGGCAATGGCCAGAAAGATCAGGATGGGCAGGTAGTTCTGGAGCATCCTTCGGCTGGTCGCTCGTGCTGATGTCGAACACGGAATCCGCCCGCGCAGGCGGCGGACAGCTGACGGAAAACGCTATTTTAACAGCGCCGGTGCCGCGAAGGCGCCTGACGGCTTGCCCTGATGACTTCGACGGAGACAGCGGCGGCGGATTCCGGCGCCGCCGGCAGGTCGGGAAGATGGTGCGGATGGTCGGACTCGAACCGACACGGCTTTCGCCACTGCCCCCTCAAGACAGCGTGTCTACCAGTTCCACCACATCCGCACGGGAAGCCAATTGACCTACTGCTCCGGGTCCCCGCCGCCGGTCTCGCCGGGCGTTTCCGGCAACGCGGGCAGCTCGTCCCCGGTCTCCGGCAGCGGCAGCGCGCCTGGCGCCTCCGCCGGCGCCTGGGTTGGCGCGGTCTCGATCACGCTGGTGGGCTCCGTACGCTGCCCCGCCAGGAACGCCAGGCCCAGGCTGGTGACGAAGAACAGGGTGGCCAGGACCGCTGTGGTGCGGCTGAGGAAAGAGGCCGAGCCCTTCGAGCCGAACACGGTGCCGGAAGCGCCCGCGCCGAAGGCAGCACCCGCCTCCGCGCCCTTGCCCCGCTGGAGCAGCACCAGCGCGATGATGCCCACGGCGAGAAAGACGTGAACGACGGTGATGATTGTTTGCAGCATTGACCTGGAAAGCCCGGTTACAGTCAGCCGGCCGCCTGGCAGATGCTCGCGAAACCGGCCGCTTCCAGGGAAGCGCCACCCACGAGCCCGCCGTCGACGTCCGGCATGGCAAAGATTTCGGCTGCGTTGGCGGGCTTGACGCTGCCGCCGTACAGCACCCTGACGGAATCCGCAATCTTACCATCTTCCTCCGCGAGTAGGCCACGGATGAAATGGTGCACGTCCTGGGCCTGCTCCGGCGTTGCGGTCTTGCCGGTGCCGATGGCCCACACGGGCTCGTAGGCCACCACGGCCTGACCAAAGGCCTCGATGCCCGCGGCCTGGACGACCGCCTGCAGCTGGCTTCCCACGCGCTCCTCGGTGGTGCCGGCTTCCCGCTCCTCGAGGGTTTCTCCCACGCACAGGATGGGCAACAGCCCGGAACGCTGGGCGGCAAGGAACTTCCGGGCCACCAGCGCGTCGCTTTCGCCATAGATGGCGCGGCGCTCCGAGTGCCCGACGATCACGAAACGGCAGCCCACGTCCCTGAGCATTGCCCCGGAGACTTCGCCGGTGAACGCCCCCTCGTCCTCGTCGCAGAGATTCTGGGCCCCGAGGGCTACCGGCGTCCCCGCGACTGCCCGGGCCACGTCCACCAGGTAGGGAAACGCCGGGCACACAGCCACGTCGCAGGGGGCACTGCTGCCCAGCGCTTCGGCAAGCCCGCCGGCCAGGGCCACGCCCTGCTGCCGTGAGCCGTGCATTTTCCAGTTGCCTGCAACGAGCTTGGTTCTCATCGGGTCGTCCCCCTCGAAAGGCGCGGCACTCTAGCCCCGCGCCCTGCAAAAATCAATCACCTGCGACCGCTTCGACGGCGGCGGCAAGGCGCTCCGCCGTGGTCCTGGCGCGCTCGGGTGCCGTGGCTTCCACCATCACCCGGATCACCGGCTCAGTGCCGGACGCGCGGAGCACGATCCGTCCCTCGTCGCCCAGCTCGGCCTGGCCTGCCTCCACGGCCTCCCGCAGGTCCGGCTCGGCCTCGGGGTCCAGCTTCCGGGACGTGCGCACATTGATCATGACCTGGGGCAGCTTGTCCATGCCGCCGGCCAGCTCGGCGAGTCCCAGGCCGGTTTCTTTCATGGCGGTAAGCACCTGCAGGGCGGTGGCCAGTCCGTCCCCGGTAGTGGTGCGGCTGAGGTTGACGATATGGCCGGAGGTCTCGCCACCCAGCTGTCCGCCCGTTTCCCTGAGCATAGCCATGACATAGCGGTCCCCCACCCTGGCCCGAAGGAAGGGGATCCCCAGATCCTCCAGGGCCTGTTCGAGGCCCAGGTTGCTCATCACGGTCCCCACGACGGGACCGGAGAGCTCGCCCTGCTGATGCGCCCGGCGGGCCAGTATGAACAGGACCTCGTCGCCGTCCACCAGGCGGCCGTCGCCGTCCACCAGCACGCACCGGTCCCCGTCACCGTCCAGCGCGATCCCGATATCGGCACCCACGCCCTGCACCGTGGTCTGGAGCAGACCCGGCTGGGTGGACCCGCAGCCGTCGTTGATGTTGCGCCCGTTCGGCGAGCACCCCAGTGCGATGATTTCCGCGCCCAGGTCGCCCAGCACCCGGGGCGCGACCTTGTAGCCGGCGCCGTGGGCGCAGTCCAGGACGATCTTCAGCCCCGACAGGTCCACGCCTTCGGGCACAAGCGACGTGCAGAACGCCTGGTAAAGGCTCTGCGCGTTCTCCACACGACGCGCCCGGCCAAGACCAACCGACTCCCGCGTCAGGGGAACTTCGTCCATCAGCGCCTCGATCTGGTCCTCCTGCGCGTCGCTGAGCTTGCCGCCGTCAGCGGCGAAGATCTTGATCCCGTTGTCCTCGTAGAGGTTATGGGATGCGCTGATGACCAGGCCGAACTGCGCGCCCAGGTGGCGGCAGAGATAGGCTACCGCGGGCGTAGGCAGCGGCCCGGTCATGAGCACGTTCACGCCGGCGGCGGTGAAGCCGGCTTCCAGGGCGGCCTCGAACATGTAGCCGGACAGGCGCGTGTCCTTCCCGATCAGCACCGTACCGCCGTCGGGCGCCAGCACGCGGGCGGCCGCGCTGGCCAGCCTCAGGGCGAAATCCACGGTCATCGGCGGCTTCCCTACCGTGCCCCTGACGCCGTCCGTGCCGAAGTACTTCCGTGCCATCGTTCAATCCTCGGGTTGTGTCACGATGCTCCGAGCACCGCCTCGACCATTTTCAAGCCATCCACCGTGGGCGCCACGTCGTGGGTTCTGACCAGGCGGGCGCCCCGCTCCGCCGCCATAACCGCGGCCGCCACCCCGGCGGCACGCCGGTCGCCGACCGGGCGGCCGGTCACCGCCCCCAGCATGGATTTCCGGGAGACTCCTACCAGAACGGGGCGGCCCAGGGACAGGAACCGGTCGAGGGATTTCATGAGAGACAGGTTGTGGGCCAGGGTCTTGCCGAACCAGAAACCCGGGTCCACGCATATCCTGTCCTCGACCACTCCCGCCCCGACGGCCGCGTCCATGCGCTGCGCCAGGAAGGCATAGACGTCCTCCACGACGTCCCCGTAAACGGGGTCTTTCTGCATGGTCCGGGGCTCGCCCCGCATGTGCATGAGGCATATCCCGCAGCCGGTAGCAGCGGCGGCTTCCAGGGCGCCCGGACTGCGAAGGCCGTTCACATCGTTGATCATCTCGGCGCCCGCCTCGGCGGCCGCGACCATGACTTCCGGCTTGCTGGTATCCACCGAGACCGGCAGCCCGGACTGCTCCGAGAGAGCCCGGATCACGGGCAAGACCCGGGCAAGCTCTTCCGGCACGGGGACCGGCTCAGCGCCGGGACGGGTGGATTCGCCGCCTACGTCCAGCAGCGCGGCGCCTTCCTCAGCCAGCCCGAGGCCGTGGTGGACCGCCTCGCCGGGGTCCAGGCACAGCCCGCCGTCGGAGAAGGAATCCGGGGTGACGTTGACGATCCCCATCACCGCCACATGGCGGAGATCCAGGCGCTGGGACTTGAGCTGGAGGAACATGTGCCGGCGGCAGGAAGCTCTTCGGAAAGCCGGCTGATTCTACAGCAAGGCCGGCGGGGTTGGCCCCCGCCGGCCCTGGGAAAGGTCAACGAGCCGGTGCCCGTCAGTGCTGTTCGGCAGGCCCCGCGATGGGCGCTTCCGGTCCCTTGTCTTCCGAGGTACTCGCGCCGACCGGCAGGGCCGGGCCCGAGTCTGTCCAGTCCTGGGGAGGCCGGGGCTCCTTGCCCGCCATGATGTCCCGGATCTGGGCCTCGTCGATGGTTTCGTACTTGATCAGCGCCTGGGCCATCAGGTGCAACTTCTCCATGTTGTCCTTGAGGATGGTCTCCGCACGACGGTAGTTGTTGTCGATGATGGAGCGAATCTCCTCGTCGATGGCATGGGCCGTGACATCGGACATCTGCTTGTGCTGAGTCACGGAGCGGCCGAGGAAGATCTCCCCGTCCTCCTCGCTGTAGGTCAGCGGCCCGAGGCGCTCAGAGAGGCCCCACTTGGTGGCCATGTTCCGGGCGATCTCCGTGGCCCGCTCGATGTCGTTGGAGGCGCCGGTGGTAACCGAGTCGCCACCGAAGATGAGGTCCTCCGCTATCCGGCCGCCGAACAGGGACGAGATCTGGCTCTCCAGCCGGCGCTTGCTGTGACTGTAGCGATCCTCCTCGGGAAGGAACATGGTCACGCCCAGGGCCCTGCCCCGCGGAATGATGCTGACCTTGTAGACGGGATCGTGGTCCGGGACGTTGAGGCCGACGATGGCATGCCCCGCCTCGTGATAGGCGGTGAGCTTCTTCTCGTCGTCACTCATGACCATGGAGCGACGCTCGGCGCCCATCATGATCTTGTCCTTGGCCTTCTCGAACTCCTCCATGGTCACGGTGCGCCGGTTGGCGCGGGCGGCAAACAGCGCCGCCTCGTTGACCAGGTTGGCCAGGTCGGCCCCGGAGAACCCGGGCGTACCGCGGGCGATGATCTCCGGCCGCACATCGTCGGCGATGGGCACCTTGCGCATGTGGACCTTGAGAATCTGTTCCCGCCCGCGCACGTCGGGCAGGGGCACGACCACCTGGCGATCGAACCGGCCGGGACGCAGAAGCGCCGGATCCAGCACGTCGGGCCGGTTGGTGGCCGCGATGACGATAATGCCTTCGTTACCCTCGAAGCCGTCCATCTCGACCAGGAGCTGGTTGAGGGTCTGCTCACGCTCGTCGTGGCCGCCGCCGAGACCTGCGCCCCGGTGACGCCCCACGGCATCAATTTCGTCGATAAAGATGATGCACGGCGCGTGCTTCTTGGCCTGCTCGAACATGTCCCGAACCCGGGACGCGCCAACGCCGACGAACATTTCCACGAAGTCGGAGCCGGAGATGGTGAAGAAAGGCACCTTGGCCTCGCCGGCGATGGCACGGGCGAGCAGGGTCTTGCCGGTACCAGGCTGACCGACCATCAACACGCCCTTGGGAATCTTGCCGCCCAGGCGCTGGAACTTCGCCGGATCCTTCAGGAAGTCCACGATTTCCCGGACTTCCTCCTTGGCCTCCTCCACGCCGGCCACGTCGGTGAACGTCACCGCCACCTGGTCCTCGCCGAGCAGCCGCGCCCGGCTTTTACCGAAGGACATCGCACCGCGGCCGCCCGAGCCGCCCTGCATCTGCCGCATGAAATAGATCCATACCGCGATCAGCAGCAGGATGGGGAAGGAGGAGATGAAGAGCTGCATCAGGAACGACTGCCGCTGCGGCGGACTCGCCCGGAAGCTCACGCCGGCGTCCTTCAGGTCGCCGATCAGCGCGGTATTGTCCGTTTCCGGGTTGAAGGTAACGAACCGCTCGCCGTTGCTGAGGGAGCCGGAGATCTTGTCGCCCTCGAAGACGACGTCGTTCACGGCCCCGCTTTCCACCCGCTCAAGGAAGGTGGAGTAGGACATGTCCTGTACGCTGCGGGGGCCGGTGCCGAAGCTGTTGAACACCGTCAGCAGCACCACGGCGATCACCACCCAGAGGACGATATTCTTGGCCAGATCGTTCAAAGGCGAGCTCCTCGCAAATCTCGGGTCCGGAAATTCCCGACCCGGTTAGACACTACATGACGCGGTAGTTCTGCGCCACAACGTAGACCTCCCGGCTGCGGTCCCTGGAGGCCCTGGGTTTGCGCACGCGGACCGTGGCGAACCGTTTCCGGGCCTCGGATACCAAATCGTCGAAGCCCTCTCCCTGGAACACCTTCGCCACCAGGTTGCCGCCGGGACCCAGATGCTGCCCTGCAAAATCCAGGGCCAGTTCGGCCAGGTGAATGGCCCGGGGCTGGTCCACCGCCGCTACTCCACTGATATTGGGGGCCATATCGCTCAAAACAAGGTCAACCTGATTTCCGTCCAGTAAAGCCTCAAGTCCGGTCAGCAATTCGTCGTCGCCGAAGTCTCCCTGCATCACCTCCACCCCGGGGATGCCGGTCATGGGCAGAAGGTCAACGGCGATGACGCGGCCCCGGCCGTCCAGTTTCCGGGCGACGTACTGGCTCCATGCGCCCGGCGCGGCGCCCAGGTCGACGACCGTCATGCCGGGCCGGACAAGCCGGTACTTTTCGTCCAGCTCCGCGAGCTTGAACACCGCCCGGGAGCGCCAGCCTCCGGACCGCGCCTTCCGGACGAACTCGTCGTCCACGTGCTCGTCCATCCAGCGTCTGCCCTTTTTCGTTCGCCCGCTCATCTTGACTGGATTCCCTGGCAGGTTCGGCCCCGGCGCCGCTACGCGGAGTCTGCCACGCCGCCCGCCCCGTGACCCGGCGCTCACGTGACCCTAGACTGGCAGCCTGACGCCGACCGCCAACGGAGACACCATGGCACTGACGGAAAACCAGCGTAAACACCTCAGGGGCCTCGGCCACGAGCTCCACCCGGTCGTGACCACCGGCGCCGCAGGCGTCACTCCTGGCGTCCTGGCGGAGCTGGAGGAGGCCCTGGCCCACCACGAGTTGCTCAAAGTCAAGGTCCGCGCAGGTACCCGCGAAGACCGGGACGCCATGATCGGCGAACTCTGCGAACGCACCGGGGCGGAGCTGGTCCAGCGCGTCGGCCACGTGGCCCTGCTATGGCGCGCCAACCCTGACAAACGCCGGGTCAGCCTTCCCGGCCGCTAGCCGGACGCGGCAGCGCCGCCAGCACCAGGGTCGCCAGGGAGGCGGCCAGCCAAAGCACGGCGGAGATGCCGTGGAGCATTCCGAAAGACGGACCCGGGCTGCCATCCCCGAGCCGTGCTGCCTCCATGAACGGCCGCAGGCCCCACTCGTTGGCCGCCAGCAGCGCAGCGGCCGAGAGCGTCAGCACCAGACGCCACCGGGCGCCCTGCCCCAGCCAGGCGTACAGGCCCGCAAGGGCGGCAGCGATCACGAGGCTGGTGACGGTGGCCGCGGTGAACATTGCCCCCGCCAGCTGCCCGGCGAGGCTCCGGTCCTCCAGGAGCGCGAACAACGTCGGCGCCACCAGATATCCCACCGTCCAGAGGCAGCCGGCCCACAGCCCCTTGAGCAGCTGCTCGCCGGTGAACAGCATGATCAGACGTACAACACCCGGATGATGGAGTAGACCCGGGAGCCACCCGGAGCCTGAACCTCCACGTCGTCGCCCTCCTGCCGACCGATGAGGGCCCGGGCGATGGGCGAGGCGATGGAAATCCTGCCGGTGCGGATGTCCGCCTCGTCCTCGCCGACGATCTGGTACTTCAGCTCCCGGTCGTCGGACTCGTCGAACAGCTCCACGGTGGCCCCGAACACCACCTTGCCGCCCGGGTTCAGCCGCGTCACGTCGATGATCTCCGCGTGGGCCAGCTTGTGCTCGATGTCCCGAATGCGGGCCTCCACGAGACCCTGCTGCTCCTTGGCAGCGTGGTACTCGGCATTTTCCTTCAGATCGCCATGGGACCGGGCCTCGCCGATCGCCTGGCTGATCCGGGGGCGTTCCACGTTCTTCAGGCGGGTGAGTTCCTCCCGGAGCCGCTCCGCCCCGGTGGCGGTCATGGGCACCTTGCTCATTCCACAAGCTCCCGGTGCAGGTCCTGCAGCCTGTTCACGTCCGTTGCATCGAGATGATCCAGAGCCACACAGGTGGCCTTCGCCGCAGCGATGGTCGTGTAGTACGTCACCTTCCTGTGCACCGCCTCGCGACGGATGGAATGGGACTCGCGGATGGCCTGGCGATTCTCGGTAGTGTTGACGATCAGGCTGATCTCCTCGTTCTTGATCATGTCGACGATGTGCGGCCTGCCTTCCCGGACCTTGTTCACGGCGCGGCACGGCACCCCGGCCTCCTGCAGGGCGGTGGCGGTGCCCCGGGTGGCCACCAGCTGGAAACCCCGGTCCACGAGGATGCGGGCCAGCTCGATGGCGCCGGGCTTGTCCCGGTCCCGGACGCTGAGCAGCGCAGTGCCTCCGACCGGCAGGGTAACACCGGCGGCCAGCTGGGCCTTGGCGTAGGCCTCCCCGAAGAAGCGGCCCGTGCCCATGACCTCGCCGGTGGATTTCATCTCCGGGCCGAGGATGGGATCGGCGCCGAGAAACTTGGCGAAGGGGAACACCGATGCCTTCACCGAGAAGTAGTCGGGCAGGACCTCCCCCGAGATGCCCTGGTCCCTCAGGCTGACGCCCGCCATGCACAGTGCCGCGAGCTTGGCCAGGGGACGGCCGGTGGACTTGGAGACGAACGGCACCGTGCGCGAGGCCCTGGGATTGACCTCCAGCAGATAGATCCGGCCGTTCTGGATGGCGAACTGGGTATTCATGAGACCGACCACTCCCAGGGCCCGGGCCAGTCGCCTCACCTGGTCCTTGAGTTGGTCCTGCAGGGAGGGATCCAGGGTATTGGGAGGCAGGCAGCATCCCGAGTCGCCGGAATGGACCCCGGCCTGCTCGATGTGCTCCATGATGCCGCCGACGACCACCGCCTCGCCGTCGCTGACCGCGTCCACATCCACTTCCGTGGCCATGTCCAGGAACCGGTCCAGCAGCACCGGGCTGTCCTCGGAGACCTTGACCGCATCTTCCATGTAGCGCCGCAGGTCCTCCTCGGAGAACACCACCTCCATGGCCCGGCCGCCCAGCACGTAGGAAGGCCTCACGACCAGGGGATAACCGATCTCCTCCGCCAGCCGGACGGCGTCCTCGGTGTTGCGGGCGATGCGGTTCGCCGGCTGGAGCAGCTCCAGCTCGTCTACCAGGTGCTGGAAGCGCTCCCGGTCTTCCGCCAGGTCGATGGAATCCGGCGTCGTACCGATAATGGGGGCGCCGGCAGCCTCGAGGGACCGGGCCAGCTTCAGGGGCGTCTGGCCGCCGAACTGCACGATCACGCCCTTCGGCTTCTCCAGCTCCACGATCTCCATGACATCCTCGAACGTCAGCGGCTCGAAGTAGAGCCGGTCCGAGGTGTCGTAGTCGGTACTGACGGTCTCCGGGTTGCAGTTGACCATGATGGTCTCGTAGCCGGCCTCCCGAAGCGCGAGCGCGGCGTGCACGCAGCAGTAATCGAACTCGATGCCCTGGCCGATGCGATTCGGCCCTCCGCCGAGGATCATGATCTTTTCCCGGCCCGAGGGCTGGGCCTCGCATTCCTCCTCGTAGGTGGAATACATGTAGGCGGTGGTCGTGGCGAACTCCGCGGCACAGGTGTCCACTCGCTTGAACACCGGGCGGATGCCGTGCTCCAGCCGCAGCGCCCGCACCTGGGCCTCCCGCAATCCGAGCAGCCTGGCGAGGCGCCGGTCAGAGAAGCCCTTGCGCTTTAGCCCGGTCAGCCGGGGCGCCGTTAGCCCGTCCAGGCCCTCGGCCTTGATCCGCTGCTCCTCCTCCACCAGGTCCCGCACCTGTGCGAGGAACCAGGGATCAATGCTCGTCCACTCGTGGACCTGCTCAAGGCTGACGCCGCCGCGGAAGGCGTCGGCGACGAACCAGAGCCGGTTCGCGCCGGGGAAACGCAATTCCTGTTCCAGGCGCCGGACCATGGCGTCGTCGAAAGGCGCCTCGATCTGTTCGTTGAGGCCGTCGGTGCCGGTCTCCAGCCCCCGCAGGGCCTTCTGCAGTGATTCCTGGAACGTCCGCCCGATCGCCATCACCTCGCCGACGGACTTCATCTGGGTCGTCAGGATCGGATCGGCGTCGGGAAATTTCTCGAAGGTGAACCGCGGGACCTTCGTGACCACGTAGTCGATGGTGGGCTCGAAGGAAGCCGGCGTGGCGCCTCCGGTGATGTCGTTCTTCAGCTCGTCCAGGGTGTAACCGATGGCCAGCTTGGCAGCCACCTTGGCGATGGGGAAACCGGTGGCCTTGGAGGCCAGGGCGGATGAGCGCGACACCCGGGGATTCATCTCGATGATGACCATTCGCCCGTCGTCCGGATTCAGGGCGAACTGCACGTTGGACCCGCCGGTGTCCACGCCGATTCGCCGCAGCACGGCGATGGAGGCGTCCCGCATCCGCTGGTATTCCTTGTCCGTCAGGGTCTGGGCCGGCGCCACCGTGATGGAATCGCCCGTGTGCACGCCCATGGGATCGAGGTTCTCAATGGCGCAGACGATGATGCAGTTGTCCCGGCTGTCGCGGACCACCTCCATCTCGAACTCTTTCCACCCCAGGACGGATTCCTCCAGCAGCACCTCGTTGGTAGGCGACAAATCGAGCCCGCGCTCGACGATTTCGACGAACTCCTCCTGGTTGTAGGCGATGCCGCCCCCAGTGCCGCCCAGGGTGAAAGAGGGCCGCACGATCGTGGGGAATCCGACTTCCGCCTGGACCGCCATGGCCTCGTCCATGCTGTGGGCGATCAGCGACCGTGGCACGTCGAGGCCGATCTCGATCATGGCCCGGCGGAACAGGTCCCGGTCCTCTGCCGTGTCGATCGCCTGCTGGGACGCCCCGATCAGCTCCACGCCGTACTTCTCGAGCACGCCGTGTTTCACCAGGTCCAGCGCGCTGTTCAGGGCCGTCTGCCCGCCCATGGTGGGCAGGAGCGCGTCGGGCCGCTCCCTTTCGATGACCCGTTCCAGGACCCGCCAGTGAATGGGCTCGATGTAGACCGCATCCGCGGTCTCCGGGTCCGTCATGATGGTGGCCGGGTTGGAGTTGACCAGGATGACCCGGTAGCCCTCCTCTCTCAGGGCCTTGCAGGCCTGGGCGCCGGAATAGTCGAACTCGCAGGCCTGGCCGATCACGATGGGACCGGCGCCGATGATCAGGACGCTCTTTATGTCGGTTCGCTTGGGCATTCCCGTCCCCGCCCGGGCCCACGGACCGGGTCGTTGGCATTCATCAAAATTCCAGGGAAGTCACCGACCTTCGCTGGGCAACCCAGGCCTTGAATGCTTCTCAAGTATTCTCCATAAGGCCTTGATAACCCGCGGGTTGTATTTTCCCTAGTTCTCCAGTCTCAGACCGCCGCCCGGGCCTTGCTCCTGTCCATCTGGGCAATGAACCGGCCGAACAGCGGCCGCAGGTCGTGGGGGCCCGGACTGGCTTCCGGGTGCCCCTGGAACGAAAAAGCGGGACACTCGGTGCACTCGATGCCCTGCAGGGTGCCGTCGAAAAGCGAGCGATGCGTTGCCCGTAGCGTCGCCGGCAGGGAGGCTTCATCCACGGCGAAGCCATGATTCTGGCTGGTGATCAGCACCTGCCCCGTGTCCAGGTCCTGCACCGGGTGGTTGGCTCCGTGGTGGCCGAACTTCATCTTGAGGGTCCCCGCCCCACCGGCGAGTCCCAGGATCTGGTGGCCCAGGCAGATGCCGAACACCGGCACCTTCATGTCCATGAACGCCCGGGTCGCCTCGATGGCGTAGTCACAGGGCTCGGGGTCGCCGGGGCCGTTGGAAAGGAACACCCCGTCGGGCTCCATGGCCAGGACCTGCTCGGCGGGCGTCGTGGCCGGCACCACCGTGACCCGGCAGCCGGCGTCGGTCAGCAGCCGCAGAATGTTGCGCTTGACACCGAAATCATAGGCCACCACCCGGAACGCCAGCGTCGGTTTCTCCATCCTTGCGTCCTGGGGATGCCGCCAGGCCCCGCCTTCCCAGTCGTAGGCCGACTCCGTGGTGACGACCCGCGCCAGGTCCATGCCCTTCAGCCCGGGGAACTGGCGGGCCTTCTCGACGGCGTTCTCGCCCGACGCGCTGCCGGCGATGATGCAACCGCCCTGGGCACCCTTCTCCCGGATGATCCGCGTCAGGCGCCGGGTGTCCAGGTCGGAGATGGCGACCACGCCCTGGCGGCGCAGGAATTCCGGCAGGGGCTCCGTGGCCCGCCAGCTGCTGGCCACCGCCGGAAGATCGCGGATGATCAGGCCCGCGGCGTGGACCCGGTCGGATTCCATGTCCTCCGGGTTGGCGCCGACGTTGCCGATATGGGGATAGGTCAGGGTGACGATCTGCCGCGCGTAGGACGGGTCCGTGAGGATCTCCTGGTAACCCGACATCGCGGTGTTGAACACCACCTCCCCGGTGGTTTCCCCCGCCGCGCCGATGGAGCGGCCGTGGAAAATGGTACCGTCTTCGAGTCCCAGGACCGCCGGCTCAGACAAATCGTTCCCCGAATGTTGCGCGCATACTAAAAAGCGGGAGGGCCCGCGTCGGTCCCGTCCCGCTTCGACTCGGACTCGCCGGCAAGATGCGCCCGGGAAGCCCTTCGATCAGGCCAACGCCTGAAGCCGGTATTGTAGGGACGGACCCTTCAGGTGTCCATGGATTCCAGGCCCAGGACGTCCCCAAGCTCGTACCTTCCCGGGCCCTGGCCCGCGAGCCAACGGGCAGCCGTCAGGGCGCCGCGGGCGAAGATCTTCCTGTCGGTGGCCCGGTGGGACAGTTCCAGCCGCTCCCCGGGGCCCGCCAGGACCACGGTGTGCTCCCCGGCCACGTCGCCGGCGCGCAGGCTGGCATAGCCGATGGAGCCTGCCTGCCGCTCCCCGGGGCCCTGCCGCCCGATGACCGCGGCGGCCTGCGGATCAAGGCCCCGGGCCCGCGCCACGGCGGCGCCCAGCGCCAGCGCCGTCCCGGAGGGCGCATCCCGCTTGGCCGCGTGGTGAATCTCCAGGATCTCCACGTCGAACCCGTCTCCCAGGGCCTTTGCGGCCATCTGGGCCGCCCGGGTCAGCACTGCCACGCCGGTACTCATGTTAGGCGCCCACAGGACGGGGATATGGCCGGCCGCTTCCTCCATGGCGTGGAGGGCCGGCGCATCCAGGCCGGTGACGCCGGACACGCAGGCCACCCCGGCTTCCCGGCAGGCCCGGAGGTTGCCCGGCACGGCGCCCGGGAGGGTGAAGTCAATGGCCACCTGGGCGCCCCGGACGACCTCGCTGCGGTCCGGGGACAGGACCACGCCGAGCTCGTCCACGCCAGCCAGCGTCCCGGCATCCGCGCCGCCGCCCTCGCCCTCCGGACCGGCCAGGGCACCTACCAGTGCCAGGTCCGGGAAATCCCCGAGGGAAGCGATCACCGACCGGCCCATGCGGCCGGTGGCGCCGAACACTGCGATCCGGACGGGTTCGCTCATTCGGCCAGCCTCTCGAAAAATGCTTTCGCCTTGTTCACCCAGCCCTGCTCACGGGGGCTGTGGCTCCGGGAGCTCGACCGCAGGCTGTCATCGAACTTTCTCAGGAGGTCCTTCTGGGCCCGGGTGAGCTTCACGGGCGTCTCCACGGACACGCCCACCAGCAGGTCGCCGGTCGAGCCGCCCCGTACCGGCCTCACGCCCTTGCCCCGCAGGCGAAACACCTTGCCGCTCTGGGTGCCCTCGGGCACCTTGAGGCTGAGGCTGGGCTCCTTGCCGAGGGTGGGCACGTCCACGTCGCCGCCGAGGACCGCGGTAGCGTAGCTCAGCGGAATCTCGCACAGCAGGTCCGCACCTCGCCGCTCGAAGATCTCGTGGGGCCTGACGCTGACCTCCACGTAGAGATCACCCGGCGGCCCGCCGTTGCGGCCGGCCTCGCCCTCCCCGCTCAGGCGGATCCGGTCGCCGGTGTCCACGCCCGGGGGGATCTTGACGGAGAGCGTCTTCATCTCCCGTGTGCGCCCGTCACCGCGGCACTCGTCACAGGGGCTGGTGATCATGGTGCCCTGGCCGCGGCAGCGGGGGCAGGTCTGCTCCACCGCGAAGAAACCCTGCTGCATCCGGACCGTGCCGCGGCCGCCGCAGGTCTCACAGGTCACCGGCGACGTGCCCGGCTCCGCACCGCTGCCGCCGCAGGTAGCGCATTCCACCTGGACGGGCAGGCGAATGGTGGCCGTGTCGCCGAACACCGCCTGTTCCAGCTCCAGTTCCAGCTCGTAGCGCAGGTCGGCGCCGCGGAACACCCGCCGTCGTCCGCCTCGCCGCCCCCCGCCGAAGATATCCCCGAAGACCTCGCCGAAGATGTCGCTGAAGGCGTCTGCGCCGCTAAACCCTCCGCCACCGGGACCGCCTGAAACGCCGGCGTGACCAAACTGGTCGTAGGCGGCGCGCTTGCGGGGATCCTTCAGTACCTCGTAGGCCTCCTTGGCCTCCTTGAAAGCCGCCTCTGACGCCGCATCGCCGGGATTGCGATCGGGGTGGTGCTTCATGGCCAGCCGGCGGTAGGCCTGCTTGAGCTCGGCCTCCGTCGCGTTGCGGGGCACCCCCAGGACCTCGTAGTAGTCGCGATTCGCCATCCGGTTCTCCGGTCACGCTTGACGGACGCAGCCGCGCCGACCTGCACAGGCCGACGCGGCTGCGTTTACCGTGGGCCGTACGACCCCTTACTTGTTCTCGTCTTCCTTGACTTCCTCGAACTCCGCGTCGACCACGTCCTCGTCCGAGGCCGTCTGCGCCGACTCGGTGCCGCCCTCGGAGGGCTGGCCCTCGGCCGCCTTCTCAGCGTAGATCCGCTGCATCAGGGCGGAAGACGACTCCGCCAGGGCCTTGGTCTTGGCCTCGATCTTGGCCTTGTCGTCGCCCTTGACCGCTTCCTTGAGATCCGACAGGGCGGACTCGATACTGGCCCGCTCCTCGGCTTCCACCTTCTCGCCCAGGTCCTCCAGGGACTTCTCGACGGAGTGGATCATCGCCTCGGCCTGGTTGCGGGTATCCACCAGCTCGCGGAACTTCTTGTCCTCGGCGGCGTGGGCCTCCGCATCCTTGACCATCTGGTCGATCTCGTCGTCGGACAGGCCGCTGGAGGCCTTGATGACGATCTTCTGCTCCTTGCCCGTGGCCTTGTCCTTGGCGGACACGTTCAGGATGCCGTTGGCGTCGATGTCGAAGGTGACCTCGATCTGGGGCACGCCCCGGGGCGCCGGCGGAATGTCCGAGAGGTCGAAGCGACCGAGGGACTTGTTGTCCACCGCGCGCTCGCGCTCGCCCTGCAGGACATGGATGGTCACCGCCGTCTGGTTGTCGTCGGCGGTGGAGAACACCTGGTTCGCCTTGGTGGGGATGGTGGTGTTCTTCTCGATGAGCTTGGTCATCACGCCGCCGAGCGTCTCGATTCCCAGGGACAGGGGCGTCACGTCCAGCAGCAGCACGTCCTTGACGTCACCGGACAGCACGCCGGCCTGGATGGCTGCGCCAACGGCCACGGCCTCGTCCGGGTTCACGTCCTTGCGCGGCTCCTTGCCGAAGAAATCCTTCACCGCCTCCTGGACCATGGGCATGCGGGTCTGGCCGCCCACCAGGATCACGTCGTCCACGTCGCCCACCTTCAGGCCGGCGTCGTTGAGGGCGACCTTGCAGGGCTCGATGGTCCGCTCCACCAGGTCCTCCACCAGGGACTCCAGCTTGGCCCGGGTGAGCTTGATGTTGAGATGCTTGGGCCCGCTGGCGTCGGCGGTGATATACGGCAGGTTGACCTCGGTCTGCTGCGACGAGGACAGCTCGATCTTGGCCTTCTCCGCAGCTTCCTTGAGCCGCTGCATGGCCAGGGGATCCTTGCGGATATCGATGCCGCTTTCCTTCTCGAAGCCGCTGGCCAGGTACTCGATAACCCGCAGGTCGAAGTCCTCGCCGCCCAGGAAGGTGTCGCCGTTGGTGGCCAGCACCTCGAACTGGTGCTCGCCGTCCACCTCCGCGATCTCGATGATGGAGATATCGAAGGTCCCGCCGCCCAGGTCGTAGACGGCCACCTTCCGGTCGCCCCGCTGCTTGTCCAGCCCGTAGGCCAGGGCAGCCGCCGTGGGCTCGTTGATGATGCGCTTGACCTCCAGGCCGGCGATCTTGCCTGCGTCCTTGGTGGCCTGGCGCTGGGAGTCGTTGAAGTAGGCGGGCACCGTGATCACGGCTTCCGTGACCGGCTCGCCGAGATAATCCTCGGCGGTCTTCTTCATCTTCATGAGCACCCGGGCGGAGATTTCCGGGGGCGCCATCTTTTTGCCGCCGGCTTCCACCCAGGCGTCGCCGTTGTCCGCCTCGATGATCTTGTACGGGACCATGTCCCGGTCCTTGGCCACCACCGGGTCGTCGTAGCGACGGCCGATGAGCCGCTTGACCGCGAACACCGTGTTTTGCGGATTGGTGACCGCCTGCCGCTTGGCCGACTGGCCCACCAGGACCTCGTTGTCCTTGGTGAACGCGACGGTGGAGGGCGTCGTGCGGTCTCCCTCGCTGTTCTCAATGACCTTGGGGGTCGTCCCCTCCATGATGGCCACGCAGGAATTCGTGGTCCCGAGGTCGAGACCGATTACCTTGCCCATGATGTTTCTCCTGGGAGAAATGCCTGATTCAGGGTGAAAAAAACTGTGTCTGGGCCCTAGATGGGGGTTTCCGGAAGCCTTTCAAGGCCGCCGGCGGCCCTATTCGGGCGCCTTGGCGACGATGACCCGGGCCGGCCGCAGGGGCCGGTCGTGGATCCGGTAGCCCGTCTGGACCACGGCGAGCACGGTGTCGGGCTCCGCGTCAGGGCTTGGCTGGACCGAGATGGCCTCGTGCCATTCCGGGTCGAAACGCTTCCCGGCGGCCTCCATGCGCGTGATGCCGAACTTCTCGAAGACCGACTGGAGCAGCCGCTGGGTGGCCTCGAATCCCTCTACCACGGCTTCCGCGTTCTCCGACTGGCGGGCCGCGTCGATGCCCATGTCCATGCTGTCTGCCACGGCCAGCAGCTCCTTCGCGAACCTCTCGATGCCGTACCGGTGGGCGTTCTCGACGTCCCGGCTGGCCCGGCGCCGGACGTTCTCCAGCTCCGCGGCCATCCGCAGGCACTGGTCCCGGAGCTCCTGGGCCATGTTCTCGGCCTCGGCGACCCTGGCCCCGGCATCGTCGCCGGCGGCAGGCGCCGGCTCCGCGGCTCCGGGGGATGGCTCGGTTTCGGGGCGCGGCCCCTTGTGCTCGGGATCGGTCATGGCGGTTGCTCCTGTTTGCCTGCGCGACGCGGCCCTCCCCGGCCCCGCCGCGGACGAGAATCCGACCTTTCAGGTTCGGCTGATGCGGAGGTTTGACCGGGAACCTTGGGGCTATTCCCGGGAATTCAAGGCCGAGCCGAGAAGCTTGGCGGTGATGTCCACGATGGGTATGACCCGGTCATAGGCCATGCGGGTGGGGCCGATGACCCCGAGCACGCCGACGACCTCGTCGCCCACGGAGTAAGGGCTGGCGACGACGCTGACGGATTCCAGCATCTTGTAGCCGGATTCCTCGCCGATAAAGACCTGCATGCTCTCTGCCGCCAGGCACCTGTCAAGCAGGTGGAGGATGTCCCGCTGGCGGGCAAACGCCTCGAAGAGCGACCTGAGTCTTTCCACGTCGGAAAGCTCGGCGAACTCCATCAGCCGGGTTTCCCCGGCGAGGACCAGGCTGGGGGCGCCCTCTGCGGAGGTGTCGAAGGCCCGCTGGGCCATCCGGATGGCATCCAGCATCATGGCGTTCATGGTTTCCCGGGTGCTGGAGATCTCCCGGAGCAGGGCCTCGCGAACCCGGGAGAGGGGCTGGCCGGCGAACTGCTCGTTGAGATAGTTGGCGGCGCGCCGGAGTTCTTCCCCGCTGTAGTCCCGGTCGGTATGCAGGATGCGGTTCTGCACCTCTTTTTCGTCGATGACCAGGATGGCCAGCACGCGACGCTCGGACAGGGGCAGGAACTCGATCTGCCGCAGGGAAGCGTGACTCCGGCGTGGCAGAGTCACCACCCCGGCCATGCGGGTAAGCCCGGACAGCAGGCTGGACGCCGATTCCACCACGTCGCCGTCGCCGTGGCGGACGCTTTCCAGCTCTTTCTGCAGCCGGGAGACCTCGCTCTCGGAGAGGGGCCTGACCGAGATCAGGGCATCCACGAACAGCCGGAATCCGGCGGGCGTGGGTATGCGCCCGGCGGAAGTGTGCGGCGAGGACACCAGGCCCATGTCCTCGAGATCCGACATGACGTT
>JARRON010000010.1:0-43862 GCA_037383845.1 Gammaproteobacteria bacterium | reverse complement strand
GGTGGGGCTGGCTACCGGCCATGGCCACTGCTGCCGCGGCGCTGACGGCCGTGGCCATCCTGTGGAGGCCTGCCGCCGAACCGGTGATCCCGGCGACAGAGCCCGAGGCAGTCGAGATGCTCATGTACGAATCCCAGGAACTGTTCGAGTACGACCCGGATTTCTTCCTGTGGCTGGACGTGGCGGCGGTAGAAGGATGAGCGCGGCGAGCTGGGTCCTCGCGCTTGCCCTGATGGGGCAGCCGGCGACAGGCCAGGCGCCGCCGCCGTCGGCGGATTTTCTGGAATACCTGGGTCTGTGGGCCGGGGAGGACGAGGCCACGGTAGTGGACTTCGCCTTCGCGGCGGAGACTCCGGGGACGGCCGGGGAGCCGGCCGACGACCCGGCGTCCGAGGAGGACGAAGATGACGAGGCTTGAAGGAATGCTGCTGGCAGCGTGTGCGTGGTTCGCGCTGTCGGCACCAGCGCTGGCGCAGGACTGGTCAGAGCTGACCCAGGAGCAGCGTCAGGTACTGGCTCGCTGGGAGCCCCAGTGGCAGCAGATGCCCGAGGCGCGGCGGCAGAGGCTGGCCGACGGGGCCAGCCGGTGGGTGAGCATGTCAGAGGAAGAGAGGGCCCAGGCGCGACAGAGATTCGAGCGCTGGCGCAACCTGGACCCCGGGCAGCGCGCCCGCATCCAGCAGCGCTACGAGCGCTTCCGCCAGCTGCCGCCGGAGCAGCAGGCCCGGGTCCGGGAAAACTTCCGGCGCTTCCGCCAGCTGCCTCCCGAACAGCGCCAGGCCCTTAGGAATCGCTGGCAGGAGATGACCCAGGAGGAGCGCGAGCAGGCCCGCGAGCGCTGGCAGGAAATGACGCCCGAGGAGCGGGACACCGCCCGCGAGAGGCTGCGCCGCATGTCTCCGTCGGAGCGGCGGCAGCTGCGGGACAGCCACGAGCGGCCGGCCGGAGGCAGGCGCGGCGGCGGCTAGCTCGGCCGAAGGGCGCTGATGCAAGGGGCGGCTGCGGCCGCGCTCCGGGGTTGCGAGGGGTCGTGAAGCGGTGCCGGCGCGTCAGATGGCTTCGACCGCCCGGATGAGTTCGGTGACAGCCACGTCGCCTTCACCGGAAAGGACGCGCACGTTGTCCAGCAGGAACAGGGGATTCTCCGTCCCGGAAAAACCCCTCCCCCGACCGCGCTTGATGACGATGACGTTCCTGGACCTGTCGGCGTTCAGGATGGGCATGCCGTAAAGGGGACTGGAGGTGTCGGTGCGGGCGGCGGGATTGACCACGTCGTTGGCGCCGACCACCAGACACACGTCCGTTGTGTCGAACTCCGGGTTGACATCTTCCGGCTCGCCGGTGTGTTCGTAGGCGGCGCCTGCCTCCGCCAGAAGCAGGCTCATATGACTGGGTATCCGGCCCGCGGCGGGATGGATGGCGAACCGGACCTTGATGCCGCGCTTCCGCAGCAGCCGCGCAAGCTCCAGCACCTCGTGCTGGGCTCGGGCCGCCGCCATGCCGTAGCCGGGAACGATGGCGACCCGCCGGGCGGAGGCCAGCAGATTCCCGGCATCGCCGGCGGCGATCTCCGGGAAGTCTCCGGCGCCGGCGCTGCCATCCGCGGCGGCGTCGGCCGGGCCGCCGAAAAGGACGCGGTCCAGGGGGCGGTGGACGGCCCCGCCCATGCGGTGGGTGAGCAGGGCACCGGCGGCGGCCACCACTGTGCCGGCGATGATCATGGCTTCGTTGCCGAGTACGAAGCCTTCGAGGGCCACCGCCAGACCGGTAAGCGCAGTGTAGAAAGAGACCGCCACAGGTACGTCCGCGCTGGCGACGGGCAGGGACATCATGATCCCGCCGGCCAGCGCAAGCCCGAAAAAGATCAGGGTCATGGTCGTGTGGCTGGGGTAGTCGCCCATGAGCATCAGTCCGAAGACCGCCGCCATTAGCAACACCGCGGCACTGGCCTGGTTCCGGGCCTTGAACCGGACAGGCCTGCCGGCCCAGCCCCGCAGCTTCGCGAAGCCGAGCAGGCTTCCGGAGAACGACACCGAGCCGACCAGGCCCCCAAGCATCGCCAGGAGCGTCACGGTCAGGCCGTGTCTTCCAGCCTCCATCAGTTCGATCGCTGCGATGGCGGCTGCCGCGCCGCCTCCCATCCCGCTACAGAGGGCGATCATCTGCGGCATGTCCGTCATGGCGACCCGGCGGCCTGCGTACCATGCAAGCGAGCCGCCGACCGCGATGGCGGCGACGATCAGAATCACGTTGTCAGGGGAAAGGCCGGGCCAGAAGAAGGTCACCAGGGTGGCCAGGAGCACACCCCAGCCGGCCCAGAGAATGCTGCCCCGGGCCGTCCGGGGTGAACTCATGCGCTTGATGCCGACGATAAGGAGCACGGCAGCCACGAAGTAGACGAGGGCGATGAGGAAGCTGCGGAAGTCCATCACTTCTTCCGCCCGCCAGACCTGACCGCCCCCAGCAGCCTGTCGGTGATCACGTAGCCGCCGACGGCGTTCCCGGCAGCCAGCGTCACCGCCAGGAAAGCGAAGACCTGCTCCAAGGCCGTCTGGGCGTGACCCAGGGCCACCATGGCCCCCACCAGCACAATGCCGTGGACGAAGCTCAGGCCGGACAGCAGCGGCACGTGCAGGCTCGCCGGGACCCGGGCGACGATCTCGTAGCCTGCGATGGCCGCAAGGACGAAGACATAGAGCGCGATAAAGCCGGTCACTGGTGATCTCCTGGGAAGCCCGCCGGGCAGGCCGGACCGGGCCGGTGCCTGTTCCCCTCACCGTCGGGACAGACGGTGCCCGCGCAGCCCAGCCCGCGCGGATGCCCGGGCCGTGCGGCCCACAGGACTGCCCGCGACGGGAAGCTGCACAGGTTCCGAGCGTAGATTTCGCTGCTGCGCCGGCCCGGATTCGCTGCGAGCCCCCCGACCCTCGCTGCCGTCGTCGCCGAGAGGCTGGCGGGAGTCCGTTTCGCCCCCAGCGGGATCCGCGCCTCACGGCGGCATGGACTGAAGGGGCGTGTCAGCGCGACGCCTGCCCGCCGGCCGGAGGGCGGCCGGGTGGGGCAGCGCACACATGCGACGGGGCGGCTGCCGTCCGATTCCGTGCTTCCCGTCCGGGGATGTCCACGGCGGCGCCCGGGCGGACGCCCATCGGCCGGGCTGTCCCCGCAGAGCTGCGCCGGGCTCGACCGCTCGCGATCCCGGCGTCCGGCGCGGCACTGTGCCCGACGGGCGTGGCTGACAACGGGCATATGTCTGCTCCCGGGCATGGCCTCGCTGAGGACGGGGGAGTGTACAGAATTTCCGGCACCCGACGCCCGCGCGCACGGCGCCAGGCATTTGATTTTCCGCGAGGCTTCTGGAATAACACGGCGAGCATTTCGGAATGCTACGAGGAACGTGGCGATGACGGGCATTTCCCTGAGCCAGCAGATCCTGCGGACGGACATGGCCGGCATGCCCCTGGAGTGGGTGGATTACCGGTCGGCGGTTCGTCTGTACCACACGGAGCAGGTCGCCTATGAGTGTGGCCGGCCCCTGTTCACGCTTCGCGGTGGCACCAACGCCGCCACCGGCCGCCGCACCGTTCTGCAGGTTTCGAGCATCATCGCCACCGTTGGCGAGGGCTGTGCCTATCCGTCCCGGGACGGTTACACGCCACCGCTGAACAATCACACGCTTTTCCGGCGCGACGCAGACCTGTGCCTCTACTGCGGCGAGAGATTCCTTTCCGTAGATCTTTCCCGGGACCACGTCACGCCCCTGTCCTGCGGTGGCCTGGACATATGGACGAACGTGGTCACCGCCTGCCGCCGCTGCAACAACCACAAGGCGGGCCGGACGCCGGAGCAGGCGGGCATGCAGCTTCTGGCCGTGCCGTTCCAGCCCACCTACGCGGAATACATCTACCTCAAGGGCCGTCGGGTGCTTGCCGACCAGATGGAATACCTGCTGGCCCATTTTCCCCGCACCAGCCCGCTTCACGCCCGACTCGCGGGCGCGCGCGTCTCCTGAGCGCCGCTCTTACAGGGCCGTCGGACGCGGATGTGCCCGCCCCGGGCGGGGCCGAAGCCACGCCCACCTGCCTGGTGGACGTCAGCGTCTTTGTCTTCAAGGCCTGGTTCACTATCGACCCCGGCATGACGGACTCTGCCGGCAGGCCGGTAAACGCCGTATATGGCTTCGGCCGGTTCCTGGCCGACGTGCTTTACCGGCTGCGGCCCGCCCGGCTGGCGCTGGCTTTCGACGAGAGCCTGTCCAGCTCCTTCCGCAACGACATCCTGCCGGCGTACAAGGCCAACCGCGAGCCGGCGCCGCCCGAGCTGGAAGCCCAGTTCCGGCTGTGCCGGCGGCTGGCCGAGTCCCTGGGCATCGCCTGTTACGCCAGCGACCGCTACGAGGCGGACGACCTGATCGCCACCCTCGCGCGCCGGGAGCGGCAGGCCGGCCGGAGGGTGCAGGTGCTGACGCGCGACAAGGACCTCTCCCAGGTGTTGCGGGAAGGGGATGAATTCTGGGACTTTCCGTCGGGGCGGCGGGTGGACTACCAAGGCACAGCAGCTGTCTTCGGGGCCACACCGGAGCGGATGGCGGACTATCTGGCCCTGGTAGGTGACAAGGTGGACAACATCCCCGGGGTGCCGGGCGTCGGCGCCAAGACCGCGTCGGTTCTCATGAGCCGGTTCGACAGCCTCGAGAGCGTGTACGCGGGACTGGATGAGCTGCCCGGTCTCGGGCTTCGCCGACCCGCCATGGTGGCCAGCCGGCTCGAGGAGCACCGCGATGCCGCCTTCCTTGCCCGCCGACTGGTGCGGCTGGTGGAAGACGTCGCGATCCCGGGCGACGGCGACCTGGATCGCAAGGCGTTCCCGGACACGGTATTTCACGACCTTCGCCGCGAACTGGGCTTCAGCGAGCGCTGGTGCCGCCGCGCCCTGGAAGTCCCGGTCGGCCCATGAGCTCCGGTGGCGCGCTCGCGGCAGCGGCTCCCCACATCGGGCAGGCTATCGGAAGGCGCCTGGACCCGGAGCGGGCCGAGTCCGTCGGCGGCGGCTGCATCCATGCTGCCTGGCGTGTGCCTGCCGAAAACGGCCCGGTCTTCCTGAAGACCAACGCGCCCGGGGCCGCCTGGCTTTTCGAGGCGGAGGCCGACGGACTGGCCGGACTGGCCGAGGCCGGATGTATACGCGTTCCCGCCGTGCTCGGGACCGGCAGTGACGCGGGCATGTCGTGGCTGGCGCTGGAGTGGATGGATTGCCGCTCCGGCAATCATGCCTCCCATCGGAGGCTTGGCGAGCGGCTGGCGGCCCTGCACTGCCTGCCCCGGGAAGCCTTCGGCTGGCGTCGCGACAACGCCATCGGCTCCACCCCCCAGCCCAATACGCCATCGTCCGACTGGGCGGAGTTCTTTGCGGAGCGGCGCCTCGGCTACCAGCTGGACGTGGCCGCCCGAGGCGGCGCTCCGGCCCGGCTGCTGGACAGCGGGCGGCGGCTGCAGGAGGCCGTACCGGCGATCCTGGGGGACCGCCAGGTTGCCCCGGCGTTGCTGCACGGGGACCTGTGGGGTGGCAACTGGGCGGCGGACGAAGCCGGCGAGCCCTTTCTCTTCGATCCGGCGGTCTACTGCGGGGACCCTGAGGCGGACATTGCCATGACCCGGCTTTTCGGGGGATTCAGCCGGGAATTCTACGGCGCTTACGAGGCTACCTGGCCCAGGGCCGCCGGCTACGAGACGCGCATTGCCCTCTACCAGCTCTACCACCTGCTGAATCACGCCAACCTGTTCGGAGGCGGCTACGTGGCCCAGTCCGAGTCCGCCATCGGGGCGCTGCTGGCGCGGGTCTAGCCGTCGTCCGGCGCGGGCTCGATGCGCAGGTCCAGGCCTTCCGGGGACCTCAGCCGCAGCGCGCCGCCGGCGCCGGGCGTCGGAGAGAAGCCACGCAGCTGCAGGTCCTCCCGGACGGCAACCGGATCCGGGGCGTGGAACACCAGTTCCGGTGCGGCCAGTCCCTGCCGGGGCGCGAGGGTAATCCCGCCGGCGACGATCCTGGGCGGATCCGCGTCCCGGTCCACCACCGGCCCAAGCCGCTCCCAGAACGAGGTGACCGCGACCGGGTCAGCCGCGGGATAGCGGTACTCGGCGAAATAGCCGCAGCACGACCGGGGCGGCGCTTCACGCCACGGCGGCGAAAATGTCCGCGCCTCCAGCAGCGTGACCATCTGCCCGGCGGGATCGGCGAAGCCGGCCTCGTGGAACTCGTCTGCGCCGGTTTTCGCAAATGCCGGCTCGACGCCGGCGTCGGCCAGCCGGGCCACCGCCTCGGCGATGCCGGGCCGGACGAACGTGACCGAAGGCGAATCGAACTCGTATTCATGCAGCCCCAGGAACAGCCGCCCGTCGGTGAGCACGCCATATCGATGGGGCCAGGTCTCTCCCACCCGGGCATGCTCCAGGCCCAGGGCCTCGTAGAACGCTACCGAAGCCGCGATGTCCCGGGTCCAGACGGAGAGCTCCAGGAAGCTGCCGAGCATCAGCGCGCGCCGCCCCCAAGGGCCAGGGCCTGCTCGCGGCTGCGACGCAACCCGGCCGCCCTGGTCTCGGCGGAGAACGCAGGATCCGCTTCCGGCCATCCCTGGAGATGGCGTGCGGCGAGACTCGCCAGGAACGCCAGGTGGTCCTCCCGCGCGTTGAGCGCGGGCACGTAGGTCAGCCGCTCACCCCCGGCCTCGGCGAAGAACTCGGCGTTTTGCTGCGCGATTTCCTCCAGGGTTTCCAGGCAGTCCGCGGAGAAGCCGGGACAGATGACGTCCAGGGTCCGGGTGCCGCCGGCCCCCAGCGCCTTGATGTGCTCGTCGGTGTAGGGCCTGAGCCACTCTTCCCTGCCGACCCGGGACTGGAAACTCAGGGACCAGTCGTCATCGGCAAGGTCCAGCTCGGCTGCCAGCAGCCGGGCGGTTTTGTGGCAGTGGCAGTGGTAAGGGTCGCCGGACAGGAGGTACCGCTTCGGCACCCCGTGGAAGCTCATTACGAGGTGCTCGCTGCGGCCCCGGGCCTCCCAGTGTTCCCTCAGGCTGGAAGCCAGGGCGGAGATGTACCCGGGTTCGTCGTGGTAATGATTGATGAAACGGAGTTCCGGGACCCAGCGCCAGCGCGCCAGGGCCGCGGCGACGGCGTCAAAGGTGGAGGCGGTGGTGCTCCCGGAATACTGTGGGTATAGCGGCAGCACCAGCAGCCTGCGGCAGTTGGCCGCCCGCAGCGCCTCCAGGGCCTCGAAGATGGACGGCTTGCCATAGCGCATGCCGAGGGCGACCTTGGCCGGGCCGGGCAGAATCCGGCCCAGGGCAGTCTCGAAGCCGGCAGCCTGCTCCCGGGAGATGGTCAGCAGCGGTGAGCCCTCCGCCGTCCAGACTTTCCTGTACGCTTCCGCAGACTGCCGCGGCCGGGTCCGCAGGATGACGCCGTTGAGGATCAGCCACCACAGGGGCCTGGGCACCTCGATCACGCGGGGATCCCACAGGAACTCGGCGAGATAGCGCCTCAGGGGCGCCGCTTCCGGGGCTTCCGGCGTTCCCAGGTTCGCCAGCAGAATGCCCAGCCGCTCCTGGGTGCCGTGTTCATATCCTTCGCTGCCGAGGTATCCGGCCATTGGCTGTTCTCCGTTGAAGCTGCCGTTATCCTAAGGCCACTGTCCAGCGAGGGAAGAGGGTTTGCCGAATCAGACTGCAGCCGGGAGCCCGGCGACGCCGCCCGTCCGGGAACGCTGGGCGCTGATCCGCGACGTGGCGGTCTTGCAGGCGAAGCTCCTGGCGGACGCCCTCCGCGACCTGTTGCTGGCGCCGCTGGCCCTCGTGGCCGCCGTCGTCGACCTGGTGCGGCCCGGCGGCGGGCTTTTCGACGAGGTGCTTCGGCTGGGCCGGCGCACCGATCGCTGGATCAACCTTTTCGGGCACGAGGCTGCCGGGGATTCGGAGGGCGAGGCCTCCCTAGACGAGCTGGCCTCGAGGCTGGAGCGTCGCATCCGGGAGAAGTACGAAGCCGGCGGCGTCACCGCCCAGGCCAAGGAAGCCCTGGACCGCGCCCTGGACGCCGTTTCGGGAAAAGGGGAAGACCGAAAGTGAGAAAGATATGGCTTGTCGCCGTGGGTATGGGCTGGGCCGCTGCCGCCTGGGCCTGGCCGGTGGACCTGGACCTGGAGACCAACGGGCTGGAGGTGACGGCCCAGGTGGACCAGATCGGCGACTCCGCCGTGGTGCGGCTGACCAGTTACGCCACGGTTACGGTGCGTTGCGAGCTGGTATTCCGCAACGGCCCGGAGACCCCGCGTACCCGCCAGGTCGTGCTTGAGCCCGGGGAGACGCGCCCGGTCAACCATCGTCCCCAGCGGTCCGTGGTGCGACTGAAGATCGAGGCGTGGTGCGAATCCGCTCGGGCCGTGCGTCCGGGGGACTGACGACCTAGGACCGCCGGTCCACGTCCCTGCCGCTGATCAGGTCCTCCAGGGAAGGGGGCTCGTGTCCGGGGCCGATCTGGCCAGTCCTGAGCCGGCCGACGTAGTCCCGGTAGGCGAGCATCGACTGCCTGGCGAATATCCAGATGATGGGGATGTTGGCGAACAGCATCACGCCGGTGCCGATCCCCGTGAGATTGTCCAGCTCCCGGTCGGTCTCGATGAAACCGACGGTGGCCAGGATGATCAGGCCGCAGAAGATGATCTTGTAGGGCAGCACCGACCTCTCCCCGGCCAGGTACACCATGCCCTGCTCGCCGTAGTAGCTCCAGGAAATCATGGTGGACAGGGCGAACAGCCAGGCCGCCAGGGTGATCAGCCACTTGCCCAGTCCCGGCGTCACGGAGTCGAAAGCCTTGGCGGTCAGCGTCGCCCCCTGGTAATCCACGAAAACGATGTTGGAGGCGAGGCGAGGCTCGCTCCCGCTGGTGAATTCCCGCCACTCGACCATGGGCCGGCCGCTCGCGGTCATGCTCACCGTGCCGTAGACCTTGTGGAGGTCGTTGCCGGTACGGGGGTTCGGATCCGCGTGGACGATCATGTAGACGCCTTCGCCGTCGAACCATTCCTCCTGGGCCGAGTAAAGCACCGGCGCCGGGCCGGCCTCCAGGGTCCAGCTGTCCGGTCCGGCGCTTTCCACCGCCGGACCCACGCCGTACTCGGCGTCGCCGGCGCGGTTCCACACGCCGCTTGAAAGGATTACCAGGGCCGTGAAGGTGCACACGATCAGGGTGTCGATCAGCGGCTCCAGGGCCGCGACGATGGCCTCCCGGGTGGGTTCCTTGGTCTTGGCGGCGGAATGGGCGATGGGAGACGAGCCCTGGCCCGCCTCGTTGGAGAACAGGGCCCGCTTCATGCCGTACAGGAAGGCGTAGCCCAGGGTGCCGCCCACGAAGGCGCCGGCGGCCTCCGACGGCCCGAAGGCGGATTTGAGGATGAGCCCGAGCATGCCGGGAATGGCCTCGGCGTGGACGAAAAGGACATAGGTGCCGGCCAGCATGTACAGCAGGACCATGAACGGCACGAGCCGGCCTGCGACCGCGCCGATGCGCTTGATGCCGCCGATGATCACCACCCCCACCACGAGGGCCATCAGGATGCCGGTGGCGATTCCGGGCACGCCGAAATAGCTGTGGGTGATCTCGGCGACGTTCCAGGCCTGGAACATGTTGCCGCCGGTGGCGGTGGAGATCAGCAGGGTGACACAGAAGACCGCGCCGATGACCTTGCCCAGTCCGGCGAGACCGGGATTCATTCTCGCCAGCCCCTTGCTGGCCACCCACATGGGGCCGCCGTGGGGATTGTCCGGGTCGTCGGTGTTCCGGTAGAGCATGGACAGGTTGACCTCGGTGAGTTTCACGGCCATGCCGAAGAAACCCACCACCCACATCCAGAAGACCGCTCCCGGGCCGCCCAGGGAGATTGCCAGCGCGACGCCGCCGATATTGCCCAGGCCCACCGTGGCCGACAGGGCAGCGGACAGCGCCTGGAAGTGGTTGATGGCGCCGGGGTCCTCCGGGTCGTCGTAGCGTCCCCGCAGGACGTGGAAGCCGTGGGCCACCGCGCGGAACTGGGCGAAGCGGCTCCATACCGTCAGAACCACGCCGGTCATCAGCACGAGTATCAGTACGGAGTCGTGCCAGAGGACGGAATTGGCCGAAGCCATGAAGGCGTTGAGTTGTTCCACGGTGATTCCCGCGTGGCGGCGAAGGCGCGATGTTTACCGGCTGAGGAAGGAGATGACAAGCGACCCGCCGCCACGCCTGGCGTAGAATTCCTCGCCCCGAGGAGCCTCAGATCATGCCGGCAAGGCCGACTCATCCCTTCGCCCGAGAGGCGTTCGTCATCCTCCGGCTGGCCGGGCCCCTGGTGGCGAACAACCTGGCCATGGCCGGCATGAACTTCGCCGACACCGTCATGGCGGGACGCCTCGGCACCTCCGACCTGGCCGCCGTGGCCGTGGGCGGCAGCGCCTGGATGATGGTCTTCCTGCTCGGGCTGGGCGTGCTCATGGCGGTGAGCCCGAGCGTCGCCCACGCCTACGGCGCGGGCCGGTGGTCCGCCGTCGGGGGCTATCTCCGCCAGGCCCTGTGGCTGAGCCAGGCCCTGGCCCTGGGCTGCTTCCTGCTCCTGGGCCGGGCCGAAGGAGTCCTGGGATTCATCGGCGTCGACCCCGTCATCCTGCCCCGCACCGCCGGCTATCTGGGCGCCATCGCCTGGGGCCTGCCGGCGATATTCGCCTTCCTGTGCCTGCGATTCATGACCGAGGGCGTGGGCTGGACCCGGCCCATCATGTATTCCGCCGTCGTCGGGCTGGGGGTGAACGTATTCGGCAACTGGGTACTCATGTGGGGCAATCTGGGCTTCCCTGCCATGGGGGCGGTGGGCTGCGGGGCGGCCAGCGCCATCGCCATGTGGAGCATGTTCGTCGTGATGCTGGTCTACGTCACGCGCCACCCCCGCTATCGCCCGTTCGGGCTATGGTCCGGCTTCGAGCGGCCCCGGGGCGCCACCCAGAGGGAACTGCTGGCCCTGGGCATTCCCATCGCCGGCAGCGTGGAGGCGGAGGCGGGCCTGTTCGGCGCCGTCGCCCTGCTGATGGGCACCCTGGGCGCCGTGCAGGTGGCGGCTCACCAGGTGGCCATCAACTATGCCGCCACCATGTTCATGGTGCCCCTGGCCTTTCACTCCGCGACCACCATCCGGGTGGGGCAGGCCCTGGGCCGGGGCGGGACAGAGGACGCGCGGCGATCCGGCTTCGCCGGCATCGCCATCTGCGGGCTGTTCATGGTGGCCTCGGCGACAGTGCTCCTGTTCGCCAGGGAGCACATCGCGGCCTTCTACACCAGCGATCCGGTGGTCCGCTCCATGGCCGCGTCCCTGCTCGGCATGGCCATGATCTTCCAGGTCTCCGACGGGCTCCAGGTGGGGGCGGCCGGGGCGCTGCGCGGCTTCAAGGACACGCGAGTCCCCCTGTTCCTCAACGTGGCCAGCTACTGGCTGGTGGCTTTCCCCATGGCCTGGTACGCCGGCGTCCATGCCCGGCTGGGCCCCCAGGCGGTCTGGCTCGCCCTCATCGCGGGGCTCAGCCTGGCGGCGATCCTGCTTAACCTGCGGTTCGCCTTGATCTCCCGCCCCTCTGGCGCCCGCGTGCCGGTATAGTAGGCGGCTTCACGCGCCGGCCCCTGGGGCAGCGGCGCGACTTTCAAGCCTGTTTCCCGGAGGACTGCATGAAGCCCAGTCTCTTTCCCGTGCTGCTCGTGGCCGGTGTTCTCGCCGGCTGCGGAGCCGATACGCCACCTCCCGCCGCGCCTGCCGCCGGGCAGCCGGATTCCGCCACGGCCCGCGAGGATCAGGCCGACGCGCTGGCCGGGTTGTTCGCCGGCTACTGGGAGGATCAGCTGGCGCTCAACCCGCTGCGCGCCACCTTCCTCGGCGACCACCGCTACAACGACCGTCTTCCGAACTTCCTGGGCGCCGAGTATCGGGCGAAAGAGCGAGAGATGCTGACCGGCTATCTCGAGCGGGCCAGGGCGGTGGACGCCGGCTCCCTCGGCGAGCAGGACAGGCTCAGCCTGGAGATGTTCATCAGCGATCTCGAGGAGGAACTCGAGGGCGAGCGGTTCCCCGCCTATCTCATCCCCGTCAACCAGTTCCGCAACATCGGCAACTGGATCGCCCAGCTGGGCTCGGGCACCGGCGCCCAGCCTTTCGAGACCGTCCAGGACTACGAGAACTGGCTGAAGCGGGTCGACGGGTTCGTGGTGATCGTGGACCAGGCCATCGCCAACATGCGCGAGGGCATGGCCAAGGGCGTGGTGCAGCCACGGGTCCTGGTGGAAAAGACCATTCCCCAGGTGGCAGCCCACGTCGTGGAGGACCCGCAGGAAAGCATCTTCTACCGGGTCGTGGCTGATTTTCCGGAGACCGTGCCCGCGTCCGAGCAGGAGCGGCTGCGGTCTGCCTACGTGGAGGCCATTCGGACCGAGCTCGTGCCGGCCTACGCCCGGCTTCGCGATTTCCTCCGGGACGAGTACCTGCCCGAGGCCAGGGAGACCGTGGGACTGTACGCCCTGCCCGACGGCGAGGCCTGGTACGCCTATCTCGCGCGGCGGAACACCACCACCTCCCTCACCCCCGACGAGATCCATGAGATCGGTCTGTCGGAGGTGGCGCGCATCCATGGCGAGATGCGGGGAGTGATGGAGCAGGTCGGCTTCGAGGGAACCCTGGACGAGTTTTTCGAGTACCTGAACACCGAGCCCCGGTTTTATTTCGAGACCCGCGAGCAGCTCCTGGCCGGCTACGAGGCGCTGAGGGCGAAGGCGGACGCCGCAGCCCCGGCCCTGTTCAGCCGCCTGCCCAAGGCCGGCTTCGAGATCCGCCCGGTGGAACCCTTCCGGGAGCAGTCGGCCGCCAAGGGTTCCTACATGGCGCCGTCGGTGGACGGCACCCGACCCGGGGTCTTCTACGTGAACACCTATGACCTGTCCGCGCGGCCGAGCTGGGCGATGGAGTCGCTGTTTCTCCACGAGGCCATCCCGGGTCACCATTTCCAGGGCGCCCTCTCCCTGGAGCTGGACCATCTTCCCGCGTTCAGGCGTTTCGGCAGCTACACCGCCTATGGCGAGGGCTGGGGCCTGTATGCGGAGAGCCTGGGCAGGGAGATGGGCTTCTACACCGATCCCTACCAGTACTTCGGCAAGCTGAACGCCGAACTTTGGCGTTCAATCCGGCTGGTGGTGGACACCGGTATCCACCGCAAGGGCTGGAGCCGGGAACAGGTGCTCCAGTACATGTACAACAACTCTGCCGTGAAGCCGTCCCGCGCCATCGCGGAGGCTGAGCGCTACATGGCCATCCCCGGCCAGGCCCTCGCCTACAAGATCGGACAGCTGAAGATCCTCCAGCTCCGGGACCGGGCGGAAGCGGCCCTGGGCGAGGACTTCGACGTCCGCGCCTTCCACGCCCAGATACTGGAGAACGGTGAGCTCCCCCTGGGTGTGCTCGAAGCCGGCATCGACCGCTGGATCGCGCGGAGCGCCGGGGAGGAGGCGGGATCGTGAGACTGCTACCGCTGGCCTTCGTGCTGGTCCTGGCCGCAGCCGGCTGCGGCCGGGAGCCTGTGCCCGAACCGTCGGCGACGGCCCCGGTGTCCGGCGAAGACGTTCCTCCGGGAGCCGCGGCCGAAGCCGTGGACCGGCTGGCCGAGGCCTTCTTCGAGGATCAGCTGGCGCTGTATCCCCTGGCCGCCACGTTCATGGGCGACGATCGCTACAACGACCGGCTGGCCATCAGCATCGGGCCAGAACACCGGGCCAGACAGAAAGCCCTGTACGAGAGAACCCTGGCGGACCTTCAGGCCATCCCGGGGGAGGGCCTCGAAGGGCAGGCTCTTCTGACCCGTGAGGTGCTGCGCGCCGAGCTGGTCCAGGGCCTGGCGGCGCTGGAGTTTCCCTCCCATCTCCTGCCGGTGAACCAGCTGTTCTCCATGCCCTCCGTGATGGCCATGCTGGGCTCCGGCGCCAGCGCACAGCCCTTCGCCGATGCCGGCGATTACGAGGCCTTTCTTTCCCGGATGGACGATTTCTCCGTCTGGGTGGACCAGGCCATCGCGAACATGCGTGAAGGCATCCGCCGGGGCGTCGTCCAGCCCCGGCCGGTGGTGGAACAGGTGGTGACGCAGCTGGACAGCATCGCCGGGACCCCGGCGGAAGAGAGTCTTTTCTGGGGACCCGTCCGGAATCTGCCCGGCAGCGTGGACGCCGACCAGGCCGAGCAGATCACCGCCGCCTGGCGGGACAAGCTGGAGTCGGTGCTGCTGCCGGCCTACACGCGGCTGGCCGACTTTGTCCGCGAGGAATACCTGCCCGCCGCCCGGGAAACCGTGGGCTGGTCGGCCCTGCCGGGGGGCGAGGACTGGTATGCATTCCGTGTCCGGAGCGAGACCACCACCTCCATGGATCCGGAGGCCATCCACCGGCTTGGCCTGTCCGAGGTATCCCGGATCCGCACGGAGATGGACCGCGTCCGCCGGGAGGTGGGATTCGAGGGCGATCTGCAGGCTTTCTTCGAGCACCTGAGGACCGATCCGCGCTTCCGGTTCTCAAGTCGGGAGGCGGTGCTGGAGGCCTTTCGCGGACTGAAGGACCGCATCGATGCGGCGCTGCCCCGGCTTTTCTCGGACTTTCCGGAGGCGGACTACGAAGTCCGCCCGGTGGAGGCGTTCCGGGAGGATGCGGATGCGGCGGGCTCCTACCAGAGGCCTCCGGCCGACAATTCCCGTCCGGGCATCTTTTACGTCAACACCAAGCTCGATAAGGCCCAGCCCACGTTCGCCACCGAGACTCTCGCGCTGCACGAGGCCGCCCCCGGCCATCACTTCCAGGGCGCCATCGCCCAGGAGCTGACGGATCTGCCCAGGATTCGCCGTTTCGGCGGGTTCACCGCCTACGTGGAGGGCTGGGCCCTGTACGCGGAGTCGCTGGGTCCGGCCCTGGGCATGTTCCAGGACCCCTACCAGTACTTCGGGCGGCTGAACGATGAGCAGCTCAGGGCCATGCGGCTGGTGGTGGATACCGGCCTGCACGCCATGGGCTGGTCCCGGGAAGAAGCGATTCGCTACATGCAGAGCAACTCGGCGCTGCCGGACGGCGACATCGTCTCGGAGGTGGACCGCTACATCGCCACCCCGGGCCAGGCGCTCTCCTACAAGCTGGGTGAGCTGAAGCTCCACGAGCTGCGCCGGCGGGCGGAGGCCGCCCTGGGAGACGACTTTGACATCAAGGCCTGGCACAGCATGATCTTGCGCGGCGGCGCGCTGCCCCTGGATGTCCTGGAGGGCCGCAATCAGCGCTGGATCGAGGCCCGCAGGCCCGGTGTATAGACGCTGACGGAAGGCTACCCGGCGTCGGCGATGCTCGCCGGCTGGCCGAAAGTCTCACCGCCGCTGGCAAGCCACGCCTGCTCTTCCTCGGTGCTGCGCCGGCCCAGGATGGCGTTCCGGTGGGGAAAGCGGCCGAACCGGGCGATGATGTCCCGGTGCCGCTGGGCGTACTTGCGGAAGTCGGCGAAGATGGGCCGGAAGTCGGAGGCCACTTCCCGCTCCACCTGCAGGTATCTGTCCACGCCCAGTTCCTGATCCTCCAGGGACTCCGAATGCTGCAGCGGCATGTAGAAGAACATGCGTTCCACGGGCGTCAGCTGGATGTCCATCATCCGGCTCACGCCGTCCCGCATCAGGTAGCGGGCCCGCCCGTCCCGCTGAAAGGCTTCCGCGGTGCCGCGATAGATGTTGCGCCGGAACTGGTCCATCAGCAGCAGGACCGCCAGCCGGCCCCGCGGGGTCCGGGTCCAGGGGTCCAGACGTCCCTCGGCTGCAGCGTCCACCAGCCCGCCCCAGCGCTCCGCCATGTCCCGGTCCCTGGCCTCGTCGTCGCCGAACCAGAAGCCCATCCGCGCGGGCACGCGGGAGGGATTCCTGACCGTGTCGCCGAACCAGTAGTCCAGGACAGTGTCTATTTCCTGTTGTTGATTACTCATGCAGATTTTCCGGCTATGTCCCGAGTATCCCAGGGCGTCTATCTTCACATTCACCGGCCCCGCATGCAGCCCCCCGGCCAGCGGGGGGCACGATGAGGATTCCCCGTGCCTGCCTGGTGGCGCTTGCGATCGGGGCGGCAGCCGGGTGCGGGCCGGATGCCGCGGACCCGGAGGCGACCCTGCGTTCGTGGCTGACGGAGGCGGAGGCTTACGCGGAGGCCGGAGATGCACAGGCCCTGGCGGGGCTGATTTCCCCGGACTACTCGGACATGGCCGGCCGGGATCGCCGGCAGGCGTCGGTGATGCTGAAGGGCCTGCTGCTTCGGTATCCCCGCCTGGAGCTGGTGGTCACGGAGCGAGACCTGGAACTGTTCTCACCGGTGCTGGCCCGGGCGCGACTGCAGGTGATCGCCGCCGGCGCGGGTGCCGGCCGGCTCAGCGCCGACGGGTTCACCCTGGAACTGTCCCTCCGGGACGACGGTGACGGCTGGCGGGTGACCGGGGCGGACTGGGACGGGGCGCCGCCGGGGATTTGACCTCCGCCGGCAGCTTTGCATTATAGTGGTGCTGCAGTGCGCACAAACCCCGCCGCTGCACACGGTGCTCAATAAAAACAAGCACATAGGCAAGCCGGCGGCGCCGGCTCCCGAGCGGAACGGAAATTTGGCGGCCAATGGCCGAGGGGGTGGTGACCGTGTCGTCCAACAGGGCCCTGTACCTCCCGGAGTTTGACCGGGACAGCTGCGGCTTTGGCCTGATCGCGAACCTGGCCGGCCGCGACAGCCACTGGCTGGTGGCCACCGCCGTGTCCGCCCTCCGGCGGCTGACCCACCGCGGTGCGGTCGCCGCTGACGGCAAGACCGGCGACGGGTGCGGCCTGCTTATGGCACTGCCGGCGAGCTTCCTCAGGGAACTGGCTGCCGCCGAGGGCATGTCCCCGGGCCCGCAGTTCGCCGCGGGCATGCTTTTCCTGAACCAGGACGAGGGTCTTGCTCGCACGGCGCGGGAGACGGTGCAGGCATGCCTGGAGGCCGAGGGCCTGCGCGTGGACGGCTGGCGGGTGGTGCCCGTGAATCCGGAGGCCTGCGGGGAGCATGCCCTGAGATCCCTGCCCCGGATCGAGCAGGTGTTCGTCACCGCCCCGGGCGACATGAACGCCGACGTTTTCCGCCGGCGTCTCTTCGTGGCCAGGCGGCGCGCGGAGATACGACTGGAAGCCAACGACCCGGCGTTCTACGTGGCCAGCCTGTCTCCCGACACCATGTCCTACAAGGGCATGGTCATGCCGGCGTTCCTGCCCACGTTCTACCCGGACCTGGCGGATCCCCGGCTGAAATCCAGGGTCTGCGTGTTCCACCAGCGCTTCTCTACCAACACTCTGCCGGAATGGCGGCTGGCCCAGCCTTTCCGGTTCCTCGCCCACAACGGCGAGATCAACACCATCCAGGGCAACCGAAACTGGGCTGTGGCCCGGGCGGGCAAGTTCCGCTCGGAAGTGTTGCCGGAGCTGGCGACGCTGACGCCCCTGGTGAACATGGCCGGGTCGGATTCCTCCAGCCTGGACAACATGCTGGAGCTGATGGTGGCCGCGGGCATGGATGTCATGCAGGCGCTGCGGCTCCTGATCCCGCCCGCCTGGCAGACGGTGGACGACTTCGACCCGGACGTCCGCGCCTTCTACGAATACTTCGGGATGCACCTGGAGCCCTGGGACGGACCCGCTGGCGTGGTGTTCAGCGACGGCCGCAATGCCGGCTGCATCCTGGACCGCAACGGTCTCAGGCCCGCCCGCTGGGTGGTCACCGACGACGACCACCTGACCATTGCCTCGGAGATCGGCGTCTGGGACTACAAGCCCGAGCAGGTGGTGGCCAAGGGCCGGCTCGGTCCCGGCGAGATGATCATCGCTGATACCTCCAACGGCGAAATCCTGGAATGGCGGGAGATCGACGAGCGGCTGGCCCGCCGCGCGCCCTACAAGGAATGGCTGCGGCGCGGCGTGAAGTACCTCGAGACAGAGCTCGTGGATCCCCAGCTCCTGGCCGAGCCCATGGACCGGGAGGAGCTGGAGCGCTACGAGAAGATGTTCGGGGTCACGCGGGAAGAGCGGGACGAGGTCATCCGGCCGCTGTGCGAGGCTGAGGCGGAAGCGGTGGGGTCCATGGGCGACGACACGCCCCTGCCCTTCATGTCGCGCCGGGTCCGGTCCCTCTACGACTACTTCCGGCAGCAGTTTGCCCAGGTCACCAATCCGCCCATCGACCCCCTGCGCGAGCGGATCGTGATGTCTCTGGAGACCCAGATCGGGCCGGAGCAGAACATCTTCGAGCCCCGGCCCGAGTACGCGGCCCGGGTGGCCATGAACTCGCCAGTGCTCTCCCAGCGAAAGTTCCGGCAGATCATCGCCCTGCAGGGCGATGACGGCCACGCCGTTCTCGACCTGAACCGGCCGGAGGCCGAGCCCCTGGAGGACAGCATCTCGGCCCTTTGCGAGCAGGCGGAGGCCGCGGCCCGGCAGGGCCGGGTGGTCATCGTCCTGTCCGACCGCGACATCCGGCCGGGACGGGTGCCGGTGCACGCACTGCTGGCCGTGGGCGCGGTGCATCACCACCTGGTCCGCGCCGGCCTGCGGTGCGACTGCAACCTGCTCGTGGAGACCGGGACGGCCCGGGATCCGCACCACTTCGCCTGCCTGGTCGGGTACGGCGCTACCGCCATCTATCCTTACCTCGCCTACGAGTGCCTGTACGACCTGGGCCGCACCGGGCGACTGCGCCGCGGCCGCGAGCAGGGCCGTCAGCTGGGCCGCAGCTACCGCCGCGGCATCCGCAAGGGCCTGTTCAAGATCATGTCCAAGATGGGCATTTCCACTATCGCCAGCTACCGGGGCGCGCAGCTGTTCGAGGCGGTGGGTCTGCACGACTCGGTGCTGGAACGGTGTTTCCCGGGGACTGTCAGCCGCATCCAGGGCTCCGATTTCACCGACCTGAAGTCCGACGCCATGACCCTGGCCCAGCGGGCCTGGAACCCGAGGGTCGAAGTGGACCAGGGCGGCCTGCTGCGTTTCGTCCACGGTGGGGAGTACCACGCCTACAACCCGGACGTTATCGCCACCCTGCAGGCGGCGGTGCAAAGCGGGGACTACGAGCTGTACAACGAGTACCGGCGCCTGGTGAACGAACGCCCGGCGATGGTGATCCGGGACCTGCTGGCCCTCAAGCCCATGGGCCCGCCGGTGCCCCTGGACGAGGTGGAGCCGGAAGAATCGATCCTGCGGCGCTTCGACAGTGCCGGCATGAGCCTGGGGGCCCTGTCCCCCGAGGCCCACGAGGCCCTGGCCATCGCCATGAACCGCATCGGTGCCCGCTCCAATTCCGGCGAAGGCGGCGAGGACCCGGTTCGCTACGGCACGGAGCGCATGTCGAAGATCAAGCAGGTGGCTTCCGGGCGCTTCGGCGTGACGGCGGAGTACCTGGTGAACGCGGAGGTGCTGCAGATCAAGATCGCCCAGGGAGCCAAGCCGGGCGAGGGCGGGCAGCTTCCGGGGCACAAGGTCAACGAGATGATCGCGCGGCTGCGCTACGCCCGCCCCGGCGTGGGGCTCATCTCGCCGCCGCCCCACCACGACATCTATTCCATCGAGGACCTTGCGCAGCTGATCTTCGACCTCAAGCAGGTCAACCCAGCGGCCCTGGTCTCGGTGAAGCTGGTGGCGGAGGCCGGCGTAGGTACCGTGGCCGCCGGTGTGACCAAGGCCTACGCGGACCTGATCACGATTTCCGGCTATGACGGGGGCACCGGTGCCAGCCCGCTGACCAGCACCAAGTATGCGGGTTCCCCCTGGGAGCTGGGGCTGGCGGAGACCCACCAGGTGCTGGTGGCGAATGACCTGCGCCATCGTGTCCGCCTGCAGACCGACGGCGGGCTCAAGACCGGCCTGGACGTGGTGAAGGCTGCGCTGCTGGGTGCGGAGAGCTTCGGATTCGGTACCGCCCCCATGGTGGCCCTGGGCTGCAAGTACCTGCGCATCTGCCACCTCAACAACTGCGCCACGGGCGTTGCTACCCAGCACGCGGTGCTGCGGGAGCGGCACTTCATCGGCCTGCCCGACATGGTGGTCAACTACTTCCGCTTCGTTGCCCGGGAAGTCAGGGAAATCCTCGCGTCGCTGGGGGCCCGAAGCCTGGAGGACATTATTGGCCGGCCGGACCTGCTGGAGCCCCGGGAAGGGGAGACGCCCCGGCAGCGGCGCCTGGACCTCTCTCCCCTGGTGTCGCCGGATGCCCTGGCGGACGTCGGACCGCGTTTCTGCACGGAGGCCCGCAATCCGCCCTTCGACGCCGGGGAACTCAACGAGCGCATGGTGGCGGACTGCCTGCCGGCGGTGGAGGAGCGGCGGGGCGGCACGTTCTTCTACGAGGTGAAGAACTATCATCGCGCTCTGGGCGCGCGTCTGGCGGGCGAGATCGCCAGGCGTTACGGCAACTACTCCCTGGAGCCGGACCCCGTCGTGATCCGGATGAAGGGATCCGCCGGCCAGAGCTTCGGCGTGTGGAACGTTGGCGGGCTGCATCTCTACCTGGAGGGCGACGCCAACGACTACGTGGGCAAGGGAATGTCGGCGGGTCGTCTGGTGATTTATCCGCCTACCAGCAGCCGGTACGAGGCCCATACCACGCCCATCATCGGCAACACGTGCCTGTACGGCGCCACCGGGGGGCACCTGTTCGCCGCGGGCGTGGCAGGCGAGCGATTCGCCGTGCGTAACTCGGGCGCCATCGCGGTGATCGAGGGCTGCGGGGACCACGGCTGCGAGTACATGACCGGGGGCGTCGTGGCGGTGCTCGGACGCACGGGCGTGAACTTCGGCGCAGGCTTTACCGGCGGGTTCGCCTACGTGCTGGATCTGGAGCGGGACTTCGTGGACCGGTACAACCACGAACTCATCGACATCAACCGGATCACGCCGGAGAGCATGGAAGCCCATCTCCATCACCTGAAGGGGCTGATCGAGACCCATGCCCGCGAAACCGGCAGCCGCTGGGGTCGGGAGATCCTGGACGACTTCCGTACCTTCCTGCCCAAGTTCTGGCTGGTGAAGCCCAAAGCGGCCGACCTGGAGACCCTCATGGACACGCTGAGGCAGGCCGCATGAGCAAGGAGGCCCCGCTACGCTTCCTGGAGGTTCCCAGGAAGGATCCGAAGAAGCTGCTTGCCCGGGACCGCATCCGGCACTACCGGGAGATCTACGGCCAGTACGACGTGGAGGACGCCGCCCGGCAGGCGGGCCGGTGCCTGGACTGCGGCAATCCCTACTGCGAGTGGAAGTGCCCGGTCCACAATTACATACCCAACTGGCTGGCGCTGGTGTCCGAGGGGAACCTCTTCGAGGCCGCCGAGCTTTCCCATCGGACCAATTCCCTCCCGGAGATCTGCGGGCGGGTGTGTCCCCAGGACCGCCTGTGCGAGGGCGCCTGCACCCTGAATGACGGCTTCGGCGCCGTCACCATCGGCTCCATCGAGAAGTACATCACCGACGAGGCGGTTCGCCAGGGCTGGCGCCCGGACATGAGCGACGTCAGGCCGACGGGGCGGGAGGTGGCCATCATCGGCGCGGGCCCGGCCGGACTCGCCGCCGCCGACATCCTGGCGCGCAACGGCGTGCGGGCGGTGGTCTACGACCGCTATCCGCGGATCGGCGGACTCCTCACGTTCGGCATCCCGCCCTTCAAGCTCGAGAAGGAAGTGGTAGAGATCCGCCGAAAGATCCTCGAGGGCATGGGCGTGGAGTTCGTGCTGGAAACCGAGATCGGCCGGGACGTCACCCTGGATCAGCTGCTGGAGGAATACGAGGCGGTGTTCACCGGCATCGGCACCTACCGGTACGTAAAGGGGGGGATGCCCGGCGAGGACCTGCACGGCGTGCACGAGGCCCTGCCCTACCTGGTGTCCAACGTTCGCCGGGAGCTCGGCCTTCTCGCGGAGGCGGAGCCCTTCGTGTCCATGGCCGGCCGGCGGGTCGTGGTGCTGGGTGGTGGCGACACGGGCATGGACTGCAACCGCACCGCCATCCGGCAGGGCGCCGCCAGCGTGACCTGCGCCTATCGGCGGGACGAGAAGAACATGCCCGGCTCCAGGCGGGAAGTGAAGAACTCCCGGGAGGAGGGTGTGGAGTTCTTGTTCAACCGGCAGCCCGTGGAAATCGTGGGCTCCGGCAGCGTGGAGGGCGTGAAGGTGGTCCGCACCCGGCTGGGTCCGCCCGGCCCCGGCGGGCGCCGTCGTCCCGAGCCCGTGCCCGGTACGGAGGAGGTGCTCCCCGCGGACGCGGTGATCATCGCCTTCGGTTTCCGGCCCGACCCGCCGGAGTGGCTGACCGCCGCCGGCGTCGAGACCCAGCCCGACGGTCGCATTCGCGCCAGCGGCGGGACCCGCTACCCGTTCCAGACCACCCATCCCAGGATTTTCGCCGGCGGAGACATCGTCCGCGGTTCGGACCTGGTGGTGACCGCCGTGTTCGAGGGGCGGGAAGCCGCCCGGGGCATCCTCGCCTACCTGGGGGTCTGAAGTCCCCCGCACTGAACCTGTGCGGGCCGCGCCCCGCCGACCAGGCCGTCTTCAGTCGCGGCCCTGCTGCGGAGTTCGCGGACAGTCCGGCGAGAACCTTCGTGCCCGCCGGCTGGTCGTCCGGTACCGGTCTTTCAGCCGAAAGCGGCGGCCAGGCCGGGGAGTCCCACGGTCGAGGCGGCCTTGGCCGGCGAGTGCGGCGCCGGGGACTCGAGGATGTTCGCCAGGGAGGCGGCGGCCAGGAAGATATGCTGGACGAGGCTCTTGTCGGCGTCGCAGGCCCCCTCGGCGAGGAGGGTGGGGGGCAGCGCCCTGGTTTCCCGGAGACCGTCCACCACCGGGCCCTCCAGGCGCCGCATCACCCGGGTGCATTCGCGGTCGAAAATGATGAGTTCCCACCGCCCCGGCAGCCGCGTGAGGAGGAGCCGGTAGCGGGATCGGACCGGCGCGATCCTTGCCGGAGCAGCGGGAGGGGTGGCGCCGAAGGCGTCGGGATTGCCGCGTCGTTTCTGGTGGCCGGGGATCATGGTGATGGGCTCCATATGAGAATGCGAACGATTCTCATTATCGCCATATCCCGGGCCGGGTCAAGTCCCGGGCGGCCTGGCGTACAGCAGGGCGTGGCGGGATAGTGCCCGCGGCAGCGTTAAACCGCTCGAGGGAGACCATGAATTTCAACGACCTGTTCAACCTGGGCGAGGGCGCCCCACCGGTCCACGGGTTATGCTTCGAAGCTTTCATTCACGCCACGGACCGAGTCGCCATGATCCGAAGCCTCGCGCTGCTGTCCCTGCTCATCGCATCAGGCGCCGCGGCCGCGGCGACTCCCCCGGCCGTTGCGACACGGGCGGCCGCCCTGGAGCCGAAGCTGATCGAATGGCGGCGGGACCTGCACGCCAATCCCGAACTGTCCAACCGGGAATTCCGAACGTCTGCCCGGGTGGCCGATCATCTGAAGTCCCTGGGGCTGGAGGTCCGGACCGGTATCGCTCATACCGGTGTCGCCGGGCTGCTCGTCGGCGACCCGTCGGGGCCCACCGTCGCCCTGCGGGCCGACATGGATGCCCTGCCGGTCACGGAGCAGACCGGTCTGCCTTTCGCGTCCACGGTGACGGCGGATTACAACGGCCAGGCCACGGGAGTGATGCACGCCTGCGGCCACGATGCCCATACCGCCATCCTCATGGCCACCGCGGAGCTCCTCGCGTCCATGCGGGATGAGCTGCCTGGCTCGGTGCTGTTCATCTTCCAGCCCGCGGAGGAAGGCGCGCCGCCGGGGGAAGAGGGGGGCGCTGAGCTGATGCTGAAGGAAGGGCTGTTCGACTGGGTGAGACCGGATGCCGTCTTCGGACTCCATGTCTGGTCACCGCTGCCGGCCCGCCACATCGGCTACCGGGCCGGACCGATCATGGCCGCCGCGGATCGTTTCGAGATCCTGGTCCGCGGCCGCCAGACCCATGGGTCGCAGCCCTGGGGCGGCGTCGACCCGGTGGTGCCGGCCGCCCAGATCGTTCTGGGCCTGCAGAATATCGCCAGCCGCCAGGTGAACGTCTCCGAGTTGCCGGCCATCATCTCGGTGGGCAGCATCCACGGTGGCATCCGCAACAACATCATCCCCGGCGAGGTGACGCTCGTCGGCACCATCCGCACCTTCGACGAGTCCGTCCGCGGGGAGATTCACCGCCGCGTGGGCGAGACGGCGCGGGGCATGGCCGGGGCAGCCGGCGCGAGCGCGGAGGTCGAGATCGACCGGGGATACCCGGTCACCGTGAATGATCCTGCGCTGACGGCGGCGTCGGTGCCGAGCCTGCTGAAGGTCGTGGGCGAGCAGCGCCTCGTCGAGATGTCGCGGCTCACCATCGCCGAGGATTTCTCGTTCTACGCCCAGCAGGCGCCGGGATTCTATTTCTTCCTGGGCGTGGTGCCCCCGGATGCCGGGCCGAACCCCCCGGCCAACCATTCGCCGGAGTTCCACATCGACGAAAGCACGCTTAAGGTCGGACTGGAAGCGATGTCTACCCTCGTCGTGGACTACTTCGCCCGAGCAGGCGGCAAGCCTGCCGGTGGTCTGTAGGCAGGGCCCCTAATCCAGGTCCCAGTCGTCGTCGTAGGGGGCTTCCTCGAACCGGAAGGATTCCAGCAGCGCCTCGCCTTCAAGGCGCAGCGCCTCGTCCGGCTGTCCCGCCGTCGTGCGCTGCGAGAACTGTACGTCGTACATGCGGCCGGGATACTCCGGGTGGAGACAGGTGATGCCCACCACGTCGAGGCGCGTGCCGGCGGCGGCGTCCCGCACCCGGGACTCGTGGCGGGCGCAGGTCCCGCCTGGACCGTCCACGGCCTCGGCGGTGGAGGAGACCAGTTCCAGGTCCGGACTCGGCGGCGGTGCGCTGCCCATCGCCTCCAGGAAGGCGACGAGCTCGGGCTGGCTCCTGACCGAAGTCGGCGCCGGGCCTGCCAGCACGGCGAACGCGAATTTCGTCTCCGGGCTGCCGGTGTCTCTCAGCCACAGGACCGACGTCGGGCTGCGACCTTCCAGCTGCCAGGCATCCCCTGTCGGGGGCACCAGCGAGAAGCCTGGAAACTGCTGCCGTGCCTCGTCGGCGCCGGCGACCAGCGGGACAACAGCCACGGCGAGGGTTGCGAGTTTCTTCATCCTGTCTCCTGCATCGGCAGCGCGGAAGTGACCTCTGCCTCGGGGAAGGTCATGGTGAACCGGGACACCCTCACCGCCGCGAGGGTTCGTGCCGCGTCCAGGTCCGGGAACAGCCCGGCTCCACCCCGTGCGTCCAGCAGCCGTGCGGCCCGGACCCGCCCGCTCGCCGCGATGACGAGGCTGTAGCGGTGGCCCGCATGGTACTGCACCAGGTGACGCAGCACCTGCGGCACGAAGCCGGTGCTCACCGGAAAAGCCGGCCCCCTGGCCGACAGGTCCATCCGGGCCACGTCCCGCCGCTCGTGGAGGACCGTGATCCGTTCGGCGCCCTCCCGCTTGTCCCGGACAAAGTCCGCCCGATCCTTGGGGATGCCCCAGTTGCGCCTGCCGTTGACGACGCTGTCCCAGGTGCTGACCCAGATCCGCGTGACGGACCAGGCCGCTCCCCCGTCGTCGGTAAAGCGGCCCGGGATGTAGAGCAGTTCCCGGTACGGGCCGGCGGGAGAAAGGCGATAGTCCACAAACATGACGATCGACGGACCGCGGAACGTCCGGTCCCGCAGGGGAGGCGGGACATGCTCCGGGCCGTTCCGCATCGCCTCCGGGAACCTGAGCACGAGGACCCAGGCGCTGCCGTGGAGCGTCCACGGCGCCGGCGCGGCGGCCACCGCCGGGAGATCGGCATCGGGGGTGACGAGGTAGGGTTCCTGCAAGAGCCGGCTTCGTCTCGAATGTCCCTTCAGGATACAACCCCGGCGGCGTCAGGCCACCCGCCCTATACGCAGGGCCACCGGCCAGCGGATGTCCTGGGGCCGGGACGGCTCGCCCCAGGCAGTTTCCAGCCGAACCGCCAGTGGGCCGAGGGGGTTACGCCCCGTGTCCCGGCGGCAGCGGAGCACCGCGGACCAGGTGCTGAAGTAGCCCAGCAGCCGTTCCATGGGCCACCGCGCGTGCATCTGGAAGGCGGGAGCGGCCACCGGCTCAAAGGGGAAAGGCAGGTCCCGGTAGCCGGATTCCACGTGAGCCCGCTCCGGTGGCCACCACGGCGACATTTCCTCGTAGAAGGACTGGATGACCTCGTTGACCGGGGCGGCGGCCGCATCGGGCACCCTGGCCAGGGTATAGGCCCAGGCTGCAACCACGCCGCCCGGGCGCAGCACCCGGCGGACCTGGACGTAGAACCGGTCATGGTCCAGCCAGTGCAGGGCCTGGGCCACGGTTATCAGGTCGGCTGAGCCCTCCGGCAGTTCCGGCGCCTCCGCCGGCGCGACGCGGTAGGTAACGCCCGGACAGGGCCGCGCCCGGGCGACCTGCTCGGCGCTGGCGTCCGTGGCGATCACGCGGCGGAAATGGGGCGCCAGCATCACGGCTGCCTGGCCGGTGCCGGTGGCGCAGTCCCAGGCGCAATCCCGGCCGGGCGCGGTTTCGGCCAGGAACTCCGGCAGCGCTTCCGGATAGCCCGGCCGATAGCGGGCGTAATCCGCCGCTGCTGCCGAAAAGTGATCCTTGAAGTTCAGGCCCGGAGTGCCTGCGGCCTGGTCCGTCCCGCTAACACGAACGCAACGACGGACAGGACCAGTTCCAGCACCATGGCCGCCTGGACCATGCCGTCCGGCGGGCCGTCGGCCAGCAGGGCCACGAGTCGGCCGCCGAGATAGCCCACGTTGAGCAGACCCACCAGGAGCAGACCGTAGCGGTGCCAGTCCGGCGCGGTCGCCGAGTAGAGCAGGAACAGGCCAACGGCCACGTTCAGTCCGCCGTGGCTGCCGCGCAGGTCCGACAGGGCGTTCACGTGGTTGAGTTCGGTCTGAAGGTAGGCCAGGCCTCCTTCCGGCGACAGCAGCACCCACAGCCCGAAGCCCAGGTACAGCAGCCCGCACAGGAACAGGAACGCACGGCTCATGGGGGAACTCCGTGAAAAGGACCGGGAATGACTATAGCCGCCCGGGAATCTCCCGGGCATCCGTGAACGCCACGGCCGGCGTCAGCCGCGAACGGTCATCATCGTTGCCTGCATCGCGGCCACGGCCTTGGTGGCATTTTCGTCCACGGCGAATACCTCCCCCCGGCAGGCGGTGATGTTCCGCCCGGCCCGGATGACCTCACCCCGGGCCAGGAAGCGCGGCCCCACCGCCGGAGAGAGCATGTTGATCTTGAACTCGATGGACAGTACCCGGGCGTCGGCGGGCATCAGGCTGAAGGCGGCAAAACCGCAGGCGCTGTCCGCCAGGGTGGCCAGGACCCCGGCGTGCAGGAAGCCGTCCTGCTGCGTAATGTCCTGCCGCCAGGCCAGCGTGATGGAACAGCGCCCCGGCGCCACCTCGTCGAGTGCGGCCCCGAGGGTCGCCATGACGGGCTGGGCGTCGAAACACTCCCGGACGCGCCGGGCGTAGTCCGGGTCCCTGGGTTCGAAGCTCATCGCTCACCTCCGCTGCTTTGGGCCTGGGAGGATACTCCGCCGGCGATCCCGGCCGCCGGCAGGTCGACGCATATCTCGACGCCCGTGTTCCCCGGCAGGTTCCGGGCGGTGATGTCCCCGCCATGATGAGTGGCCACGAGCCGGGCCAGGTACAGCCCGAGGCCCAGGTGCACGCCCTCGCCGGGGGCCCGGTCGGAGACCATGGACTCGAACAGGCGGCCCTGGAGTTCCGCCGGCAGGCGGCTGCCCGTGTTGGTAACGGCCAGCTCGACCCTGTCGCCCCTCCGCCGCACGTCCAGCGTGATTCGCCCGCCCGGCGGGGTGAAGTCCACGGCGTTGTCCACCAGCTTGTCCAGCATCTGGGCAACGAGCTCCGGGCTGCCCTCGATCCGGCAGGGCGCAGCCTCCACCCGGGACCCGATGGTCACGTCGGAATGGAGATCGTCGTAGGCCGCGGCCAGATCCCGGGCCAGTTCCCCCAGGTCGAAACGCTCCGGGGTCGCGGTGGCGATGGCCTGTTCCAGCCGGGTGGCGGCGCCGATGGCGTTGACCGTCTCCTCCAGGCGCGTGATGCCGTTGCGAGCCCGGGAGAGGTACACGCCGGGGTCCTCTCCGGCGGCCCGGGCCTCCAGGTTCTCCAGGGAAGAGCGAACTACCGCGACCGGCGTACGCAACTCGTGGGTGAGCCTGGAGCCGATGTTCTTCAGGTAGTCGTTGTACTCGGCGACCCGCTCCAGGAGCCGCGACAGGCTCCTGGACAGGTCGCCCAGTTCGTCCGAATCCCTGCGGCCGGGCAGCGTGGTGCGCAGTTCTCCCGCGGCGTTCATGCTCCGGCCCGCAGCCCGGCTCAGGCGACGGATTCGCAGCGACAGGCGCAGGGCGAAACCCAGCAGGACGGCGGCTGCGGCCAGGCTCGCCAGCAGGCTGGTGCCCAGCAGCCGTCCCACCGCCGCATCCTGGGCCGACAGGATCGCCTCGACGGGCTGGCGGGCTTCCACGGCGCCGAGGATCAGCCCGTCCCGCACCACCGGGGCCGCCGCAGCCAGCAGCAGGGTCCCGTCGGCCAGGTGATAGCGCTGGACCGCGGCGTCGCCGCCCACGGCGGCTTCCACGTGCCGGCCTCCGTGGACACCGGGAGGTGTCTGCGGCAGGGGAGATGCTTCAGCGCGCGGCAGCATGGCCCGGTACAGGGGAGGGCCGGCATCACGGTCGCGGCCGGCGGCGCTGGCGCCCGCGGAGGCGAGGACGAAGCCGGCACGGTCCAGCAGCGACAGGGTGGTTTCTTCCGGCCGAAGCTCATCGAGCCAGCGGGCCAGGCCGGGACGGGGCGTGACGCGCCATCCCGGGATGTCGTCGTAGGTGCCGGCCGGCGGCCAGCCCGGCCAGAGCAGCCGAACGCCGAGCCGGCCGTCGGGCTTGCCGGCGGGCAGCCTCAGCTCCATGTGGTAGCCGTCGACCGAGGCCTGCCAGTTGCCCCGCGCACGGGGGTCCGCGTCTCCCGGCGGCCGGGCCCGGATGGGTCCCGGCGCCTCTGGCTGGAACAGGAACTCGCCACGGCTGCCGTCCGCCCGCTCGGAGACCACCGCCACCTGGCCCACGGGCCCGGCCGGGGCGATGTCCAGGTGGAGGAACAGGGCCCCATCGGCGCTTCCGGCCACCAGGGTGGCAATGGCTCCGTCAGGGACGCCACGGAGGGGCCGGGCCGCATCTTCGGGGAGCCCCCAGTCGGCGACGTAGCCGTCCAGCGCAGGCGCCCGCGCCAGGCGATGGACGTAGATGTCGTCGGCCCGCGGGCGCCAGGGGGCCCAGCGCTCCAGTTCCGTCCACGCGGCGTCACCACGTGCTTCCGTGGCGGCGGCCACCAGCCTGGCGGTCGCCAGGAGCGTGTCCTCGCGGCCCTGCCGGAGAGCCTGCTCCACGTCCTGGACGTAACGGCATCCGGCCCAGGGCAGAAGGAGCGTCACCAGGCTGACCAGCAGGAGCCGGCCGGGCAGCTTCATCCGTTCCCGTCCCGCCAGCGGTAGCCCATGCCGTAAACCGTCTGGATGGCGTCGAAGCCCGCATCCAGGGCCTCGAATTTCCTGCGGATTCGCTTCACGTGGGACGTAATGGTGGCGTCGTCCAGGACCACCCGGGCCGCGTCCATGAGCTGCTGCCGGTTCTTGACATGCCCCGGGTGGCGGGCCAGGGCGTGGACGATCCAGAACTCCGTCAGGGTCAGCCCGGGGTCCCGACCCTCCCAGCGAGCCTCCAGGCGGTCTGTGTCCAGGACAAGCCGGCCCCGCTCGAGGGTATTTTCCACCCGGGCCGGTTCGGCCAGCGCCGCCATCCGCCTGAACAGGGCGGCCACCCGGGCCAGGAGATGGGGCAGGCTGATGTCCTTGGTGAGGTAATCGTCGGCTCCCAGCCGAAGGCCGGAGACGGCATCGAAGTCGCTGTCCCGGGCGGTGAGGAACACCACCGGCAGGGTGGCCGAGCGTGCCCGCAATTCCCGGCAGAGCTCGAATCCGCCTTCCGGCTCGTCCGCCAGGCCCACGTCGATGACCACCAGGTCCGGCAGACGGGCCTCGAATGCGGTCAGGGCGGCCCTGCGGTCGGGGAAGGTGCTCACCCGGTAGCCCTGGCGCCGGAAAGCATCCGCGTAGTTTTCGCGGATGGCGGGTTCGTCCTCGACGATGGCGACGTGCTGGCTCATCAGGCCTCAACTGAACGGGTCATCGGGCCGCCGATTCTAGCCGACCGGCAACCCTCGCCGGGGTGCCTGCCCCGTTTCGTCAGAATTGATCCTCCCCTTGTCCGAATGCGTCCGGCTGCCGCCGTCCCGGCGTGGTGCCATGGCCCCGTGTCACGAAGGAGACAGGCCATGAACGCACACCGGATCGCCACGCCTTACGAAGCACGGACGCCGCCGGGGCCCCGGGGCCGGAGGCACCCGGGACGCTGGCACCGACCGGACGGGAGCCTGGCCGAGCGCCTGGCCCGCGCGCGACTGGTTTACCTGCTCAGCCGCAACCGGGGCATAGGTGACTGGGTGGCCCTGGGCATCGCCGCCCTGGCCGTCGCCGGGGTCCTGGCGGTCGGCGGGCCTGCCCCGGACCAGGGCCGGCTTCGGGCACCGCACCTGAACCTGGACTATGCGCTGACGGCCGTCCGGACAGGGGCGCCCGGTGCGCCCTCGGCGGCGCTGGTGCACGCCGGCGGAGCGGGGCTGGCCCGCCTGCTGGACCGGGGCGACCTGGTCGCCGTGGAGACACGGGACTCCGCCGGATGGTACCGGGTGGAGGAGGTTCGGATCGTCAGCTGCGGTGCCGCGGCGGTCACCGGCGCGCCCCTGGTCATGGTCACAGGCTGCGGCCGGGACGGGGACAGCCGGGTGATCATCGGCGCCCGGCCTCTTGCCACCGGCGGCTGGATCTGAATCAGGCTGGCGCGCCCAGCAGGCCGGCGACGAAGAAACCGAGGTAGGTGCCTCCGGCGGTGCCCACGCTGCCTGCCAGGATGGCGGGCAGGAAGAGTTCCGGGCGGTCGAAGCTCCGTGCCAGCGCCAGGGCGGAGGTGCCGCCGCCGATGTTGGCCTGGGAAGCGATGGCGACCACCTCCCAGTCCTGTTTCAGAAGCCAGCCGGCGCCGAACACCACGAGCCCGTGAATGAGTACTGCGGTGACCACGAAGGCCAGCAGCGTCACGCCCAGCTGTCCCAGGGCGGTGAGGGCTGCCACCTCCGCGTGGGCGCCGATGACCACCAGGAAGAAATAGACGCCGAAGATGCCCAGCACGCGGGCCCCGGCCAGGGCGGCGAAGCGGGGATGCTGGGCCAGCAGCAGTGCGATGGTGGTCAGGATGAGGATGGAGGGCAGGGGCAGGCCCACGCCCGCAAGCCAGCCGGCAGCAATGTCCGAGAACCAGAGTGCGCCGGCACCCATGGCCAGGTTCACGCCCAGGTCCAGGGGGCTGACGGTTTCCGTGTCGTGGTGATGGCGGAGCTCGTCGTATTCCGGCCTCTCCGGTCCCGGAGCGGCCACCCTCGGCCGGGGCGCCAGCTTCTGCAGCACCGCGGGCAGGGCCAGGGTGACGATCATCCAGATCGCCGTCAGCAGGTTGTCCACCGCCACGGCGCCGGCGTAGATGGCGCCTTCCTCCACCACCCGGTAGTGGAGCCCGATGGCGTTGAAGTTGATGCTGCCCCCCGTGTAGGTGCCGGTGAACATGCCCGCCAGGGGCGCGGTGAGGGCACCGAAAGCATCCATGCCGACGGCCGTGATGGCCACCAGGACGCCCACCGTCGTGCCCGCGGCGCCGAGCAGGAACATCACCAGCATGGGCACGCCGGCGGCCCGGACTGCCTTGAGATTGACCTCCAGAAGCAGCCAGAAGATGGTCAGGGGAGCGACGTAGGTGAACACCCCGTCGTAGAGCGCAGAACCTTCCGAAGCTGAAGGAATGAGACCGAGGTTGGCGGCCAGGGCGCCCAGCAGGATCACCAGAAGGGCGGTGCCCAGGTGGCGGAGGGCGGTCCGCCGGACCAGCCACTCGGCGGCGACGATGAGGCCCGCCAGCACGGCCGTCACCCAGAGGGGATCGGAGGTACTCACGCGTCCGGACCCGCCGGGCCGGATTTCATGCGCCGGGACGAATGCGTCGCCACTGGGAAAGGGCCAGGGTATTGCCCTCGCTGTCTGCGAAGAAAGCCAGCCAGAACTCGTGGCTGTCCTCCCGGTGAACGGCGAAAGGCTCCCGCATGAACGCCACTCCCCGGTCCTTGAGGGCGGCGCAGGAGGCGTCGATGTCCCGGGTATCGAAGTACAGGATGGAGCCGGGATGATCGAACTCCGGCGCGCTCGGTTCGCCCAGCATGATGCGGGTTGAGCCGGCGAGCACAAAGGCCATGCCCGGCGCCTCCGAAAGGAGCTTGAGTCCCAGGGTGCCCGTATAGAAAGCCACCGCCCGGGACAGGTCCCTGGCGCGCATGGACACCTGGGCAATGCCGGTGAGTTCGGGATCGTGGGTCATGCTGGCGTTCCTGGCGCCGACGCTTCCCGGCCCATGGATGCTGACGACCCGTGCCGGCGCGACGCTCTGCCGTACATTCTATCGCGCCGGCGGACGGGCATCAGGCGCTCCGTCGATGAGCGTCAGAATCCTGCCAGGGACGTCTCCAGGTCTTCGGCGAGCATCTCGTAGATAAGGGCCTGCCGGTCGCTGCCGGGAAATTCCGTCTCCTCGTACTCGTCGCTGAAGACCATGCCGCACTTTTCCAGCACCCGCAGGGAGGCAGCGTTGGCGGCCATGGCCCGGGCGACCACCCGGGAGGCACCGAACTCCGTGAAGGCAGCCTGCAACAGCGCCCGGCCCCCTTCGGTGGCGAGCCCCAGGCCCCAGCGGTGGCGGTGAAGGCGGTAGCCCAGCTCCAGCGTCCGGCGCGACGCATCCTCCCGCCAGGGCTTGAGGTGGAACCAGCCGAGGAACTCGCCCGTGGCCCTGTCCTCCGCGGCGAAGAACCCCAGACCCCCGGTGTCGCCGTACATCCGCAGCCAGTGGGGCAGGACGTCTTCCTCGATATGCCGGGCATCCGGCGGCCGGCCCTGGTCGATCCAGCGCTTCACTTCCGGATCCGAATCCAGCCGCACGATCCGGTGGGCGTCGGTCGGCCGCATCCTCCGCAACCGGAGCCGCTCCGTGGTCAGCAGCGTGCCCGCGCCGGGCAGCGAGTCCAGGGTGATGTTGAGAAGCCGGTGTGCCTCCGGGAGATGCTGGTCGATGCCCTTCCGGATAGTCTCCGCGTCCTGGACGAAGGAGCCGCCGGGCTCGATGTCCCTGCCGCTGTGCTCCAGCAGCGCCTCGATGACGGAGGGCGTGACCTCCAGGTGGAACTGCAGGCCCAGCACGGAGCTTCCGTAGACAAATGCCTGGTTGGGGCATCCGGCGCTGGAAGCCAGCTGCACCGCCCCCTCCGGAAGCGTGAAGGCGTCGGAGTGCCAGTGGAAGGGCACGATGGTATCCGGCAGGCCGGAGAGACCCGGCTGGTTGCGGGCTGCGTCCGTCAGCTGCACCGGAAACCAGCCGATCTCCCTTTCCGGCGAGCGGTCCACGCTGCCGCCCAGGACGCTGGCCAGCAGCTGGGCGCCCAGGCAGATTCCCACCACTGTCTTGCCGGCACCGACGGCTTCGCGGATGAGAGCGAGTTCGTCGGCCATCCACGGGAAGCGTGAACGGTCCCGCAGGCCCATCGGGCCGCCCATCAGGATCAGCCAGTCGAACTGGCCCGTGACCGGCAGGCGGTGCCCCCTGTCCTGCCGGAACACGTACATGCGGTGTCGGCGCTGCTGTGCCCATTCCTCGATGGCTCCGGGGCCCTCGTAGGACACGTGCTGGATGCAGGCGATTCGGAGTCCCAGGTCCATCGGTCGGTCTCCAGAGGCTACGTGGCGGGCGTCTGACCTGGCGCGCGCCGGCGCTGCGGCCGGGTTGCGCTCGGCTTTCGTGATCTTAGGCGCACCGGGCGGCGACGTGAAATGACCGTCGCCCTAGCGGTAGTCGGGATTGGGATGGTCGAATCGGCAGCCGGCCTCCCACGCGGAACGCTGGTTGCCCTCGGCCGGGATGCCGCCCGCGTCGCGGATCATCCGGGCCAGGTGCATCAGGTTCCAGGTCATGAAGGTCGTGTTCCGCTGGGTGAATTCGTTCTGCGGCCCTCCGGAGCCCTCGTCCCGGTAGGAGGGCCCGGGCCCGGCTTCCCCCACCCAGCCGGCGTCCGACTGGGGCGGCACCGTGTAGCCGAGATGCTGAAGGGAATACAGGACACTCATGGCGCAGTGCTTGAGGCCGTCCTCGTTGCCGGTCACCAGGACGCCGCCCACCCGGCCGTAATACACGTACTGGCCCGCATCATTGAGCTTCCCGGACTCGCCGTAAAGCCGTTCCACGACCCGGGAACAGACCGACGATCGCTCGCCCAGCCAGATGGGCGTGCACAGCACCAGGATGTGGGCATCCAGGACCTTTTGACGCAGGGCCGGCCAGTCGTCGGAGTCGAAGCCGTGCTCGGTCATGTCCGGATAGACGCCCGGTGCGATGTCATGGTCCACGGGCCGGATGACCTCCGTGGCCACGCCGTTCTCCTCCATGATGGCCTGGGAAACCCGGATCAGGCCTTCCGTGTGGGACAGCACCGGAGTCGGCTTCAGGGTGCAGTTGAGATACAGGGCGCGGAGTCCGGCGAACCGCGCATTTCCTTCCGGCATGGTTCTCTCCCGGGCGCCGCGCCGCGGCGCGCCTGCAATCGGGTGTCCCGGGAAGTCTAGACAAGTCCCGCCCGGGCCGCGGCCTCGTCAGCCTCTCCGGTGCCGGCGGTGCAGGGATCTGCCGGACGATCTGCCGGTCGTGACCGGACATGGGAGCATCCCCTTCGTACGCCCCGCGGGAACGTTCGACGCCCGGGAGCCCCGCGAGCGGCGCTGCCGCCCCTAGGCAAGCCCGAAGGCCGCCGGATAGGACCTGAACAGCAGGTTGGCGACGATCGCCGTGAGAATGTAAATCGCCGGCAGCAGGGCGTGCAGGCGAGGCTGGGTAAAGAGCAGCCCCGCCAGGGCGATGAAGACGAGAACCAGCTGGGCGGCCCGGAACGGGATCAACAGAGGAACGTCCATCACGACCCGGCTGAACAGAATGCCGAAGACCTGGAAAGCCAGCAGGAAGCTGAAAAAAGGCCGGCGCGCCCGGGTCAGGTGCGCCCGCCAGTCAAGGTCTTCCGCGCGGGAGGCGGGCACCAGGATATTGGCGGCGACCAGCAGGAGGGCGGGCCCCAGCAGGACGAAGCCGTAAAGCGACACGTTCCATTCCACGCCCTCGTGCATGTCCCAGTAGGCCCACCACACCTGCACGGTCAGCAGCACCAGGGCAATGATCCAGCCGATATGAGGCCAGAACCGGTCCGGGCTGAGTATGACGTCGCCCACGGCGCGCAGCAGCTGGCTGAGTCCGATGGCCAGCATGATGGAGACCATCACCATGGCGTATTCGAAGAACGTCATTTCCTGTCGCCCGGGTCCGATAGCGCGATGGCGCGATGGGGCGAGACTAAGCGCTACCGGCCCGGCGTTGAAGTGCCGGCTGGCCGGAGCGGTTTATGCGGGCGCCCGGCGCAGGTAGATCGCGCCCATGGACAGGCCCCTGGCGGCCATGAACGCGAGGAAGGCAAGCCAGAGGCCGTGGTTGCCGAGCCCGGCCTGCTGGGTGAGGTAGAAGAAAGGCAGGAACACGGCAAAGGCCGACAGCAGCATGGCGTTGCGCATGCTCTCGGCCCAGGTTGCGCCCACAAAGACGCCGTCGAACAGGAAGCTCCAGGCGGACACCAGGGGCGACGCGATGATCCACGGCAGGTAGGTCGCCGCCGTGGCCCGGAGCGCAGGCTGATCGGTCATGAGCGCGAGCATCGCGGGTCCCGCCGCCGCGTAGACCAGGGTAAAGGCCGCCGCCACCCCGAGGGTCCAGACCAGGGACAGCCTCACCGAGCGCCGGAAGCCTGCTGCGTCGCGGGCGCCAAGGGCGCGGCCGGCCAGCGCCTCGGCGGCATGGGCCAGGCCGTCCAGGGCGTAAGACATGAAGTACTGGAACTGTATGAGGATGGCATTGGCTGCCAGGATCTCCGTGCCGAAGCGCGCGCCCTGGGCCGTGATGAAGCCGAACACGAACATCAGGGACAGCGTACGCGTCAGCAGGTTCGCGTTCAGACCCAGCATCCGGCGGAGCCGGCCCGGGTCCCTGACCCGTGACCAGTCCGTGTGCGAATCCGCCGGCAACATCCGTTTCACCTGGCCCAGGCCCAGGCCCAGGCCGGCCCACTCCGCGATCACGCTGGCTGCCGCCACGCCGCCGGTACGATAGCCAAGGCCCACGACGAACAACACGGACAGGGCGATGTTGGTGAGGTTGACCGTCAGCATCAGCACGAGGGGGCGACGGGTGTCCTGCATCCCGATGAACCACCCGATGAGGGCGAAGTTCGCGAGGGCCGCAGGTGCTGCCCAGATCCTTACCGAGAAGTACGTCCACGCCGGTTCCACGACCTCGGGCTCCGGCGCGATAAGGGCCAGGGCCAGCCGCCCTACGGGCACCTGGAGCGCGATGAGCAGGGCCGCCATGACCAGGGACACGAGCACTGCCTGCACCAGTACCGTGCGCTGCTCGCCCGCGTCGCCGGAGCCGAAGGCCTGGGCTGCCAGCCCCGTGGTGCCCATGCGCAGGAAGTTCAGCCCCATGAACAGGAAGCTGAAGATGGTGGCGCCCACCGCGACGGCGGCGAGGTAGCGGGGATGCTCCAGGTGCCCCATGACCGCCGTGTCCACGATCCCGAGCAGGGGCACAGTGACGCCGGAGATGATCATGGGGGCGGCGATGCGCCACACGTCCCGGTGTCTGTAGCGTGGCGGCGCGTGCATCGGGGCGGCGGTCGCCCTGGGTCAGGCGCCGATCCGCCAGGTGAAGCTGCCCACCTGGTCGGCCCCGGCGCTGATTTCGTCTCCCGGCGCCAGGGATCCCACCCCCGCGGGCGTGCCCGTGAACACCAGGTCGCCCGGCACCAGACGCCAGATGCTCGCCAGGTGTTCCAGCAGGCGGGTCGTGGAGAAGATCATTTCCTCGGTGTTGCCGGACTGGCGTCGTTCGCCGTTGACGTCCAGCCACAGGGACAGCCGGTCAGGATTTATCCTCGGTGTGACGGGCACGAACTCGCCGGCGAGGGCCGAGTGCTCGAAAGCCTTGGCCGCCTCCCAGGGCAGGCCCGCAGCCTTCAGCCGCTTCTGCACGTCCCGCAACGTCAGGTCGACGCCGACGGTGATGGCCTCGAGGGTCGGCTGCCCGGTGCCGGCGGTGCTTCCGACGCGCAGCACCAGTTCCACCTCGTGGTGGAGGTCATCTCCGTGGGCGGGGAAGGGGACCGTGTGCCCGGGGGGGACCAGGCTCTCAGGCGGCTTCATGAAGACGACGGGCTCCGCCGGCACCTGGCTGTTGAGCTCCCGGGCGTGTTCGACGTAGTTGCGGCCGATGCAGAAAATGCGAGGCACGGTCGGGCCTAGTCGGACAGCAGCGACCGCATGGCGGCCAGGACGCCGTCCTCCGACGGCAGTACCGTCTCCGCCGCCGGCCCCAGGGGAATGTAGGTGTCCTCGCCACAGATTCTCGCCTTGGGCAGTCCGGCCGCTGCGTGCTCGTCCAGCAGCGTGAAGATCTCCTCGGCCAGCCCGCCGGTGCGGCGACCTTCGTCCACCACCAGCACCCGGCCGCACTCGTCCGCCGCCCGGGCGATGGCTGCTGCGTTCAGCGGTTTCAGCCAGCGCAGGTCCATGACCCGCACCGTCCTGCCTGTTTCGTCCGACAGCCGCCGCGCGGCCCGGAGGCTCATCGGGACGCCGTTCCCGTAGGTGACTGCCAGCAGGTCCGCGCCGGGCTCGCCATAGAAGCGCGGCTCGCCAAGGGAGACGCATTCTCCCGGTGCCGGGTAGGGGAAAAGCCAGCCGCTGTCCCGGGGCGCGTAGAGATCCTTGGTCATGTACAGGGCGATGGGCTCGAGGAACGCCACCACCCGACCGTCCACCTTCGCCAGCGCCGCACAGGTCCGCAGCATGCCCGCGGCGTCGTCGCCCCGCGACGGACAGGCCACCACCAGGCCGGGGATGTCCCGCAGGGCGGTGAAGGAATTGTCGTTATGGAAGTGGCCGCCGAAGCCCTTCTGGTAGCCCAGTGAGGCGATGCGGATGACCATGGGATTGCACCACTGCCCCCGGGAGAAAAACTGCAGCGAGCAGGCCTCGCCGCGGACCTGGTCGCAGGCGTTGTGGAAATACGCCAGGTACTGGATCTCCGGGAAAGGCAGCAGTCCCATGTACGCCGCGCCCTGGGCCAGGCCGAGGATGGTGGTCTCGTCCAGCAGAGTGTTGAACACCCGGCTGCCGCGGAACGCCGAGGCCAGGCCCGACGTCACGGTGTACACCCCGCCTTTCTGGGCCACGTCCTCGCCGAACAACGTCATCTCCGGATACTTCAGCAACAGGTCGTGCAGGGCCCGGTTGATCTGCAGGGACAGGTGCCGGGGCGGCGCGTTCTCCGGCAATCGCGCCTCGCCACCGAAGGCCGCTATCCGGACGGACGGCTCAGGCGTGCGGCGGGCTTCTTCGTGCACGGCATCGGCATGCAGCGGAGCAAGCGCCGCCGTGACCTCTGTTGCCGCGGTCAGACGCGGCCGCTGGGCGGCCCGCCGGGCGCCGTCCGCGACCCTGGCGCGGGTCTCCTCGTACAGGCCAAGCACGCCGTCAGGCGACATCAGCCCCGACTCCACGGCAAGCCTGGCCGAGGCAAGCAGCGGGTCCCGGGCCTCGGCGGCCTCGATGGCGGCCACGTCCAGATAATCGCCTTCCCAGTCCGTCCCGGCGTGGCCCAGCAGCCTGGGCACGGTCAGGTGCAGGAACGTGGGCCGGCGTCGTCGCCGACAGTTGTCCACGGCTTTGGCCGCCTGCTCGAAGGTGTCCGCCGGGTCACCGCCGTCGGCGGTGAAATAGTCCAGTCCCGGCCGGGAGGAGAAGTTCGCGCCTACCCAGCCCGTGGGAGTGCGCACGGAAATTCCCAGGCCGTTGTCCTCGCACACCAGCAGCACCGGGACCGGCAGGCGCTGGAAGGCGGCCCACTGGGCGGCGTTGAAGCCGGACAGGGCGGTGGCGTGGTTGACGCTCGCGTCGCCGAAGCTGCAGATCACGACGCTGTCCGCGGGCACCGGCAGGGGCCGGCCCAGCCGGCGGGCCTGCTCCAGGGCGATGGCGGTGCCCACGGCCTTTGGCAGGTGGCTGGCGATGGTGGACGTCTGGGGCAGCACCCAGGTCCGCCGGCTTCCCCACACCTTGTGGCGACCGCCGGAGACCGGGTCTTCGCTGCTGGCGGCCAGGGCGAGGCAGGTCTCGTAGACCGGGTCGCACTGCGGATCCTTCGCCAGCCTGGCCATCATGAAGCCGCCGGACCGGTAGTGTAGGAAGGCCGGATCCGTCGGGCGGGTGAGGTGGCCGACGGCGGCGTTGGGCTCATGGCCGGCGCTGCCGATGGTGTAGAAGCCCTCGTTGCGGGCCCGCATGGCCCGGGCCTCCAGGTCCAGGTGGCGGGAAGTGACCTGGTGCCGGAAAATCTCCAGGAAGTCCTTCGCGGTCAGCCGGCTGTCCGGCGCAAGCGTGTCGTAGTCCCCGGGGACGGGTCGTTCCGACGGTTGCAGCGACTGCACGAAACGGCGGAAATTGGCGTCGACGATCTCGGCGCGGTTGATGCTGCGCGCGCCCCGCTTGGCGAGACCGGTCTCAGAAGGCGTTGACACCCGTCAGCTCCCGGCCCACGACCAGCTCGTGAATGGTCTCGGTGCCCTCGTAGGTGATCACGCTTTCCAGGTTGAGCATGTGCCGGATGGGAGCGTACTCCGCGCTGATGCCGGCGCCCCCGAGGACATCCCGGGCGTCCCGCGACACGTCCAGGGCCATGCGCACGTTGTTCCACTTGGCCATGGAAACCTGTGACGGCAGCATCCGGCCGGCGTCCTTGAGCCGTCCCAGCTGCAGTGACAGAAGCTGGGCGGTCGTGATGCGCCGGGACATGTCCGCCAGCCGCCGCTGCACTGTCTGGGTGTGGGAGACGGGACGCTCGAACAGGATGCGGTCATTGGCGTAGTCCAGGGCCTCTGAAAGGCAGGCCTGGGCGGCGCCGACCGCGCCCCAGGTGATGCCGTACCGGGCCTGGGTGAGGCATCCCAGCGGGCCTTTCAGTCCGACGACGCCGGGCAGCATGCTGGCCTCGGGAACGCGGACATTGTCCAGGAACAGCGACGAGGTGACCGAGGCGCGGAGGGAGAACTTCCGGTGGATCTCCGGCGCCTCGAAGCCGGGCGTGTCCTTGTCCACCAGGAATCCCCGGATGCCGTCGTCCGTGCGGGCCCAGACCAGGGCAACGTCGGCGATGCTGCCATTGGTGATCCACATCTTGGCGCCGTTGATGATCCAGTCGCCCCCGTCGCGCCTGGCATAGGTCTTCATGTTCGCCGGGTCGGATCCGCCATGGGGCTCGGTAAGTCCGAAGCAGCCGATAGCCTCGCCCCGGGCGAGTCTTGGCAGCCACTGCTGTTTTTGCTCGTCGCTGCCGTAGGTGTAGATGGGCCACATCACCAGGCTGGACTGGACGGAGACGAAGCTGCGGATGCCCGAGTCGCCCCGCTCCAGCTCCTGGCAGATCAGGCCGTAGCACACGGAGTTCAGGCCCGCGCAGTCGTAGCCGTCGATAGAGGAGCCCAGCAGCCCCAGGGACGCGATTTCCGGCACCAGTTCCGCCGGGAACCGGTGTTCCTCGAAGCACTCGCGGATCACCGGCAGCACTTTCTCGTCGGTGAAGCGGGCGACGGTGTCCTGCACCATCTGCTCGTCCTCGGAGAGCAGGCCGCGGACGTCGTAGAAATCCAGGGGGTTGGCGGAACTCACGGTCGATGACTCCAGGCGGCCGGCCAAGCGCCGGCGCAGCGATACAAAGTTCCCCATTTTATCTCATCGCCGGCCTGCGGCGCTGTGCCGCCCGGCGCCCGGGCGGCGTCGGCGAAGCCACCGGCGCGGCTGTGCTATCTTCGCCGCCCTGCCGGCAGGAGAGCCCGTCCGGCGCACCACGGCCACCGGATTCCGATGCGCGTCAGTTATCACCCGGACTATTTCGTCGAACTGCCCGAAGGCCATCCCTTCCCCATGGCCAAGTTCCCCCTGCTGCAGGAGATTCTGCTGACCGAGGGCGTCATCGGGCCGGACGACATTGTCGAGCCTTCCGAGGCGCCCCTGGAGATGCTGCGGCGGGTGCACACGGAGGACTACCTGTGGAAGCTGGCCACGGGGAACCTGACTGACCGGGAGGAGCGCAAGATGGGGGTGCCGTGGAGCGAGGCCCTGTGGCGCAGGTCCCGGCTGGCTGTGAACGGCACCCTCAACGCCGCGCTCATGGCCCTGGAGGACGGCATCGCCGGCAACCTGGCCGGCGGCACTCATCACGCCTTTCCGGACCACGGCCAGGGCTTCTGCGTGCTCAACGACGTGGCCGTGGCCGTGCGGGAGCTCGGGGCGCGCCAGCCCGGAATGCGCGTGCTCGTGCTGGACCTGGACGTCCACCAGGGCAACGGGACGGCCGCCATTTTCGAGGCCGACCCGGACGTCTTCACCGTGTCCGTCCACGGGGAGAAGAACTTCCCGGCGCGCAAGGCCACGTCCAGCATGGACGTGGGCCTCGCCTGCGGCACCGGCGACGAGGAATACCTGGCCACCCTGCACCGGGTGCTGCCCCTGGCACTGGCGCGTTCAGCCCCCGACCTGGTGTTCTACCTGGCCGGCGTGGACCCGGTGGCGGGAGACCGCTACGGGCGGCTGGCGCTGACGGAGGCCGGGCTGGAGGCCAGGGACCGCGCGGTGATCGCGACCCTGCGCAATGCGGGGCTGCCGGTGGTCGTGCTGTTGTCCGGCGGATATGCGGCCACGCCCCGGCGCACGGCCGAGCTCCACGCGTCGGCCTTCCGCGCTGCCACGGCCTTCGAGGCGGCGGCGCCACGCGCGAGGCGGCAGGCATGAAAATCCCCGAGATTCTTCTGGTCGAGTCGGTGCAGAAGCCGGGCAACCTGGCCCGCATCCTGACGGTCATCGGCGAGGAAGGCGTGGTGGTGGAGCACCTGGCCTCTATCCGCCGGGAGGCCGACCGCACGGTGTGGGAGATCACCCTGGAGCTGGATCCGGGCATCGCGCCGCGGCTGGAGGCGCGGATCAACGAGCTGCCCGACGCGAAGGTCCTGGGCCGTTCCGACCGGGTCTTCACCCGGCACCGCGGCGGCAAGATCCGTACCGCCAGCACCATCGAGATCGGCAGCCAGCAGATCCTCCGGGACATCTACACGCCCGGCGTCGCCCGGGTGTGCCTGGCCATCCGGGACGACCCGGCCCGGGCCCGGGAGTTCACCGCCATCAGCCGCACCGTTGCCATCGTGACCAACGGCACGGCCATCCTCGGCCTGGGAGACATCGGGCCGGTGGCCGGAATGCCCGTGATGGAGGGCAAGGCGGCGCTCATGGCCAGCCTGGCGGGCCTGTCCGGCGTGCCCATACTCGTCGAGGAGAAGGATCCCGCGCGCCTCGCCGACGTGGTCGCGGCCATCGCACCTTCCTTCGGCGCCATCCAGCTCGAGGACATCGCCGCTCCGGCCTGTTTCGAGGTGGAGAACCGGCTCCGGGCGCGGCTGGGTATCCCCGTGCTCCACGACGACCAGCACGGCACTGCCGTGGTGACCCTGGCAGCGGTCCGGAACGCCGGCCGGCGGGTGGACCAGCGCCTGTCCGTGAGCACGGTGGGGCAGGTTGGCCTGGGGGCGGCCGGGATCGGCATCGCCAGCCTGCTGCTGTCCCGCGGCACGCCGCGGATCCTCGGAGCGGACCTCAGCTCCGAAGCGGTGGAGCGGTTCCGGGCCCTGGGCGGCGAGCCGGCGGATCTCGACCGCGTGATGGCAGAGTCGGACATCGTCATCGCCACCACCGGCGTGCCCGGCCTGATTTCCCCGCAGATGGTCAGGTCCGGCCAGGTCATCCTTGCCCTGTCGAACCCGGATCCGGAGATCGAGCCCGAAGCGGCGCTCGCGGCCGGTGCGGCGTTCGCCGCCGACGGCAAGACCATCAACAACGTCCTGGGCTTCCCCGGCCTCTTCCGCGGCGCCCTGGATGCCGGTGCCGACCGCTTCACCGATGCCATGCTCGTGGCGGCCGCCGAGGCCATCGCTGACTGCGCCGGCGAGGGAGACCTGGTGCCAGAGCCGCTGGACGTGAGAGTGCACGAGTCCGTGGCGGCGGCTGTCGCCCGGGCCGCCGTCGAGTCAGGAGCAGCTCAGTAGCGGATCCCGAGCCGGCGGTAGACGAAAGCCAGTAGCCACATCGGGCCGATCATCAGGAACAGCAGGTCCTTGAAGAAGGACGGCTTCTTCCCCTCGATCCTGTGGCCGATGAACTGGCCGATCCAGGCCAGGACGAATACCGCCACGGATACCCACAGCAGTGACCAGGAGGAGATGCTGATCCAGTGGGCGAGGACGAGCATCGCCGCGAGGATCAGCACCATGCCCAGGGCCAGGCTCGGGGAGAGGATGAAGTA
>JARRON010000009.1:1146-62098 GCA_037383845.1 Gammaproteobacteria bacterium | reverse complement strand
TGCGGGGTTCGGGGCACCTGCGGCGCCGCCCATTGTTCCACCAGGGGGTTACAAACTTCATGGGAAGAGTCCCGGCTGCACTGGCCGCCGCGGCACTGGTCTTTCTGTCCGCCACAGGGGACAGCTTCGCCCGTGAGCGAAGCAAGACCATCTTCGGCTACGTCGAGCGGGTTGTGGTTTCCGACCAGGGCTTCAGCCTGAAGGCCAAGCTCGATACCGGAGCGGAAACATCATCTCTCGATGCCCGCAACATCGAGCGCTTCCGCCGGGATGGTGAGCGCATGGTCCGCTTCGACGTTCCCGATCCGGAGACCGGACAGATGGTGACCCTGGAGAGGCCTCTCGCCCGGGTGGTTCGGATCAAGCAGAACGACGGGCCCTACGAGCGACGGCCGGTGGTCTGGATGTGGCTCTGCATCGGTCACCTCCTCCAGAGGGTGGAGGTGAACCTGGTGGACCGCGCGGATTTCATCTATCCGCTCCTCATCGGCCGCAGCGCCATGCGTGGTGCCATCATCGTGGATTCGGAGCTGACATTCACGGCGCGCCCGCGCTGCGACCTGGAGGCGCTGGCGGAGTGAACCGGCAGCATCTGTACCTGCTGGCGCTGGCGCTCACCGTCACCGGCCTGGCGATCTTTGCCTACAAGTGGAAGGTCCTGGGCTTTCCCCTGGCCTCCGAGTCGGTGGTGGAAGCCTGGACGGTGGAGGCGAAAGTCACCTTCTCCAAGGCGCGCACCGGCCCGGTGAAGGTCATACTGGCTATCCCCGCAGAGCCGAGGGCCTTCGCCGTCCTGGACGAGCAGTTCATCTCGCGGGGGTACGGCCTGACCGTGGAGGGAGAGCCGCCGGACCGCCGCGTGGTCTGGGCGATCCGCCGGGCCCAGGGCGAGCAGGCCCTTTACTACCGCGCCACCATTACCCCCGCCGCCACGGAGGGACAGGACGAGCGGCCACCGCCTTTCCCGCCCGTACCTGAGCTCGAAGAACCCTACGCCACCGCGCTGCAGGAACTGGTTGACCGGGTCCGGGAGGAGTCCGCGGACATCGCGACCTTCGCCGCCGCGGCCCTGCGCATCATCAACGAGCCCCGGCCGGAGGAAGCGGTCAGGCTGTTCCTGGGGCCCGGCGCGACGGAGCTGGACCGGGCGCGCTTCGCGAGAACGCTGCTGGAAGCCGCCCGCATCCCCACTGACGTCCTTCAGGCCCTGCGCCTTGCCGAAGACCGGCGGGACATGACCCTGGAGCCCTGGATTCGCGTCCATACCGGCGACCGGTGGATCTATTTCGATCTGCGAGAGGGTCAGCGAGGTCTTCCGGGCAACCTGCTCGTGTGGCATATCGGCGACGGCCCCGTGGTCCAGGTGGATGGCGCCCGGGGAGAGGAAGTCACCTTCGCCACCCGGAAGATGCTCGAGGACGCGCTGCGCGTGGCGGAGATCCGGGCATCCCACGATCATCCGCGGATCGTGGAGTTTTCACTGCTGGATCTGCCCCTGGCCACCCAGGCGGTCTACGCCATCCTGCTCATGGTCCCGGTGGGCGCATTCCTCGTGGCGGTGTTGCGGAACGTGGTGGGGATCAGCACTTTCGGCACCTTCATGCCGGTGCTGGTCGCCATGGCCTTCCGGGAAACACAGCTGTTCACCGGTATTCTCCTCTTTACTCTCATCGTGGCACTGGGGCTGGCCATTCGCTTCTACCTGGAGAAGCTCCGGCTGCTGCTTGTGCCGCGGCTGGCCTCCGTGCTGACGGTGGTCGTGCTGCTGATGGCCGTGGTGAGCATCATCAGCCACCGCATGTGCATCGAGATCGGGCTGTCTGTTGCCCTGTTCCCTATGGTCATCATGACCATGACCATCGAGCGGATGTCCATTGTCTGGGAGGAGCGGGGGCCGGGAGAGGCTCTCAAGGAGGGCGTCGGCACCTTGGTGGTGGCGGCCTTCGTATACCTCGTGATGGACATCAACGCGGTAAAGCACTTCGTACTGGTGTTCCCGGAACTGCTGCTGGTGGTCCTCGCCGGAACGCTGTTGCTCGGCCGCTACACCGGCTACCGGCTCACGGAACTCACGCGTTTCAGCGCCCTGGCCCCCGGACACAGGCAGTGATTCTGCGTCGCTGGAAGGCCCTGGATGCGGCCGGGGTGATGGGCATCAACCGTCGCAACGCCGAGTTCATCATGCCGCTGAATCCCCGGCGCAACTATCCGGTGGTGGACAACAAGATCCTGACCAAGACCCGCGCAATGGAGCACGGTGTGCCGACACCGGCGCTGTACGGGGTCATCAGCACCCCCCACGAGATCCGGCAGCTTCCGGAGATCCTCGGGGATCATCGCGACTTCGTGGTCAAGCCGGCCCACGGCAGCCAGGGAGACGGGATCGTGGTGATCGTGGACCGGCGGAACAACCGCTACCGTACCGGCAGCGGCCGGCTCATCGACTGGGACGATCTCGCCCATCATCTCACCAACGCCCTGAGTGGCCAGTTCAGCCTCGGCGGCCTGCCCGACAAGGTCATGGTGGAGTACCGGGTACGGTTCGACCCGATATTTTCAGAGGTCAGCTTTGAGGGTGTCCCGGACCTCCGGATCATCGTCTACCAGGGCTACCCGGTGATGGCCATGGTCCGGCTGCCCACCCGGCAGTCAGACGGCAAGGCGAACCTGCACCAGGGGGCCGTGGGTGCCGGCATCTGCATCTCCCGGGGAACCACGCTGCCGGCGGTCAGCGCCCACCGGGTCGTGGACGAGCACCCGGACACTGGCGCACAGATATCGGCCATCCAGATTCCGCACTGGGAACAGGCCCTGCTGATGGCGTCGCGGTGCCACGAGCTGACAGGCCTGGGTTACCTGGGGGCCGACATCGTCCTGGACAAGGATCAGGGTCCGCTGCTTCTGGAGCTCAACGCCCGCCCGGGTCTGAACATTCAGATCGCCAACCAGGACGGCCTGTTGAATCGGCTAAGGGCGCTGTCTGGTTTCCTCGGGGAGCCCCGGGACCCCGCGGCCAGGGTCGAGGTGGCCAGGGAGCTGTTTGCCGCCCGGCCGGCCGCGGCCTAGGCCGGTAACGTGTCCGTGTCGAAGGGGGGCGGGATGCCCCGCCGGGAAATTGCGCTCAGACCGCCGGGTCCGGGCGCCTCCGCGCGGGTCCGCGCGAAGGATCGGGGCCGCCCCCGGTTCGGCGGGGATTCGGCCACTGCAGGGACGCCGGACACGGTCGCGGAAGTTTTCTTGCTGGAAGGCAGGCTCAGTTTTCCGGGGCCCCGTGACGGCCCGCTCCGGCGGCAAAGCGGGCCGCCCCCGCCCGGGCCTCTCCCAGCACCTCCATGCCCCGGCGAAACTCCGCCTGCAGGGCGGCGGGGTCGTCCCAACCGATCCCCAGGCGGGCGGAAGCGCGGTCGGCTCGAAGGCACTTCTGGGGAAGGCTCGCCAGTTCCCGGGCGAGGGAGAGGGCGCTGGCCAGGGACTCGCCGTCCGGGACGCGCCGTTCGCAAAGCCCGGTCTCCCGGCACTCTTCCGACTCGACCCGCCGTCCCGTCAAAATGATTTCGAGGGCCCGGCCCTGGCCCACCAGCCGCGGCAGGCGCACCGTGCCGCCGTCAATCAGCGGCACTCCCCACCGCCGGCAGTAGACACCCATGTAGGCCGACGCCTCCATGATGCGCAGGTCGCACCAAAGGGCGAGTTCCATGCCCCCGGCCACGGCACACCCCGACACGGCGGCGATGACCGGCTTGGTGGGTATCATCCGGGTCGGCCCCATGGGCCCGAGAGGCGGCTCGCCGTCCCGGCCGAAATGCAGCTCACCAAGCCAGCTATCGGCCGCGCCGCCGGCCAGCGCCTTCAGGTCGAAACCGGCGCAGAAATGGCCCCCGGCCCCGTGGAGCACGGCCACCCTCGCGTCGGGGTCCGCCTCGAACTCCACGAACGCCCGGTACAGGGCGCGGGCCGTGGCCGGGCCCACGGCGTTCCGCCTTTCCGGCCCGTCCAGGCAGACGATCCGCACCGGTCCCTCGTCGCGCGTCTCGACGGCGGTCACGGGGCCCTCGGCAATGCGATGCAAATCCTTGATTTTGAAGTCAAATGGTATTCCATGCTATCCTTCGAACACGTCTTCCACCGGCATGGAGAGTCCGCCTGGCGAAGCACCCGCCTGGCGAAGACGCATGATCCAGGCACCAGTTTTTCTTTCGTCGGGACCCCTCCCGGCGGGCCCTGGTTCCGTTGCGGACTTCCGCCCCCGGGGCCGGGGGCCGGCCATGGCCGATGAAATCCTGACAACGTGATGAGCAACATGCCCGGGCCCGGACCTGTCCGTCCGAGCCTCCAGGAGGTTTTTTATGTGTGGAATCGCCGGCGAGGTCCGGTTCGACGACAGCCGCGCTGACATCGGCCGCATTCAGCGGATGCTGGACGTAATGCGGGCCCGCGGCCCCGACGATGACGGGCTTGTGGCCCAGGGCGCCACGGCTCTCGGCCATCGCCGCCTGAGCATCGTGGACCTGTCGGAACGCGGCGCCCAGCCTATGCAGGACCACGAGCTCGACCTGGCCATCGTCTTCAACGGATGCATCTACAACCACGACGACCTCCGCGCCCGGCTCCAGCAAGAAGGCTACCGGTTCTTCTCCCGCAGCGATACGGAGGTGATCCAGAAGGCGTATCACGCCTGGGGACCGCGGTGCGTCCACGAGCTCAACGGCATGTTCGCGTTCTGCATCCGGGACCGGCGCTCGGGGGAGCTGTTTCTCGCCCGGGACCGGCTGGGCATCAAGCCGCTTTACTACGTCCACGACCAGGGTGCGTTCCGGTTCGCGTCTTCCCTGCCGGCGCTGCTGCGCGGCAGCGACATCAGCCATGACCTGGATCCCATTGCCCTGCACCATTACCTGAGCTTCCACGCCGTTGTCCCCGCGCCTCACACCCTGGTGGCGAAAATTCGCAAGCTGCCGCCCGGCACGTGGATGCGGGTCCAGTCCGACGGCACCGTCCACCAGGAGCAGTACTGGCAGCTGGCCTACGGGCCGCGCCAGGGCGACCCGGACAACGCCGGTGACTGGGAGGAGGCGGTCCTGGACGCGATGCGCCTGTCGGTGAGACGTCGCCTGACCGGGGACGTCCCGGTGGGCGTACTGCTGTCTGGCGGCGTGGATTCGAGCCTGATTACCGGATTGCTGGCCCGGGAGGGCGTGCCGGGGCTGAACACCTTCAGCGTGGGTTTTGAGGACGTGGGCAGCGAGGTCGGGAACGAGTTCCAGTACTCGGACCTGGTGGCCCAGACCTTCGGCACGGACCACCACCGGATCTTCGTTGACTCGTCCCACCTCCTGAAACACCTGCCCGGCTGCTTCTCCGCCATGGCAGAGCCCATGGTCAGCCATGACAACATCGGTTTCTACCTGTTGTCCCGGGAGGTGTCCAAGCACGTCAAGGTGGTGCAGAGCGGCCAGGGCGCTGACGAGGTGTTCGGGGGCTACCACTGGTATCCGGCCATGCAGGGAAGCGATGACCCGGTAGGCGACTACGCGGAGGCCTTCTTCGACCGGAACCACGAAGAAATGGCCCGGGTGCTGGACCCGGAGTTCGTCAGCGCCGATCACAGCCGGGCCTTCGTGGAGCGACACTTCGGGGACATCCAGGCGGACTCGCCGGTGGACAAGGCCCTGCACATCGATACCACCATCATGCTGGTGGACGATCCGGTCAAGCGCGTGGATAACATGACCATGGCCTGGGGCCTGGAAGCCCGGGTGCCTTTCTTGGACCATGAGCTCGTGGAGCTGGCCGCCCGGATTCCGGCCGAGTACAAGCTGGCCAGCGGCGGCAAGGGCGTTCTGAAGGAGGCGGCCCGACGGGTGATCCCGGACGAGGTCATCGACCGGCCCAAGGGCTACTTCCCGGTGCCGGCGCTGAAATATCTCCGGGGCGAGAGCCTGGAGATGGTCAGGGACGCCCTGGACAGCCGGGAAGCCCGGGAACGGGGCGTATTCCGGCGTGACTACGTGGACGAGCTACTGGGCGACCCGGAGGCTCACATCACGCCCCTGGGAGGATCGAAGCTGTGGCAGCTGGCGGTCCTCGAACTCTGGATGCAGACCCACGGGGTCTAGGAGCCGGACATGACGTCTTCCGACCGCTCCCGCCACCGGATCGAGCGCCAGCGTGCGCCCACCCTGCGCAGCTGGGGCGACAAGAGCAGGCACAAGGGGGAGAAGCTGGCCTCCGAGGCGGTCGTGGACTGCGGCTGGGGACGGCTCATCTTCGCGCACACCTTCGACGACAACCGTCGCCTGGCCGACACGCTCCTGGCCGAGGAGGCCGGCCGCCGCGACATCGCCCTCTACCTGCGGGATCCGCACGTGGTCCTGGCCATGGAACCCCAGGAGTTCTTCCTCGATCCGTCACACACGTACCGGTTGTGGTTTTTCAACTACCGGCCGTCCCGTGAGCGACCCAAGGGCTTCCGGATCCGCCGGCTGCGCAGCCGGGAGGACGCCGAGGGCATCTACCGGCTCCTGGTGAGCCGGCGGATGGTGCCGCCGGACCCGGATTTCGTCTGGGACACGCGGCGCTCCAGGGTGCTGTCCTACTTCGTGGCAGAGGACGTGGAAACCCGCCAGGTGATCGGCACGGTAATGGGGGTGGACCACGTGGAAGCCTTCGCGGACCCGGAGAAGGGATCCAGCATGTGGTGCCTGGCGGTGGATCCTCAGGCCACCCAGCCGGGCATCGGCCGCGCTCTCGTGGGCTACGTGGCGGATCACTACGCCGCCCGCGGACGGGAATTCATGGACCTGTCCGTGATGCACGACAACATGGCCGTGATCCGGCTCTACGAGCAGATGGGGTTCGAGCGCATCCCGGCGTTCTGCCTGAAGCGGAAAAACGCCATCAACGAGCCCCTGTTCGTCGGCTCTTCCGAGGACGAGCGCCTGAATCCGTACGCCCGGATCATTGTGGACGAGGCGCGAAGGCGCGGCATCGCCGCGGAGGTGCTGGACGGGGACGAGGGCTACTTTGCCCTGACCCTGGGCGGGCGGAGCATCGTGTGCAGAGAGTCGCTGTCCGAGCTGACCAATGCCATCGCCATGAGCCGATGCGCCAACAAACGGGTCACCCGGAAGCTGCTGGAGCAGGCAGGCATCCGTGTGCCGGCCCAGGAAGAGGCTGACGGTGGCGAGGGCGACAGGGCATTCCTGGAGCGCTACCGCCGGGTGGTCGTCAAGCCCGCCGAAGGCGAGCAGGGCAGGGGCGTATCCGTGGACATCCGCGAGCCGGAAGAGCTCGAGGCCGCCGTAGAAGAGGCCCGCAAGCTCCATCCCAGGGTCATCCTGGAGGAGTACCGGCACGGCGAGGACCTCCGGGTCATCGTCATCGGCTTTCGCGTGGTGGCGGCGGCGATCCGACGCCCGGCCCAGGTCACGGGCACCGGGTCCCACGATATCGCCACCCTGATCCGCAAGCAGAGCCGGCGCCGGGAAGCTGCCACCGGCGGCGAGAGCCGCATCCCGACGGACGAGGAGACCCTGCGGTGCCTGAAGCGCCAGGGCCATTCGCTCGAGGACGTGCCGGAGGCGGGCGAGGTGATCCGCGTGAGGGAGACCGCGAACCTGCACACCGGCGGCACCCTCCACGACGTGACCGACCAGCTCAGCGAGGTCCTGCGGGACGTTTCCGAAAGATCCGCGCGGGTGCTGGACATCCCGGTGGTTGGCATGGACTTGATCGTGGACTCCGCCTCCGGAGACGATTACGTTGTCATCGAGGCCAACGAGCGTCCCGGCCTCGCCAACCACGAGCCGCAGCCCACGGCGGAGCGATTCGTGGACCTTCTCTTCCCGCAGACGGTGCCCAGCGACGATGCGACCGATCGAGATTGATCTGGACTACATGCAGGAGGTGCTGTTAGACCTCCTTAATATCCCGAGCCCGGCAGGGTTCACCGACGAGGCCGTCCGGTACACGCTGAAACGGCTCGACGAGCTCGAGATCCGTACCGAGATCACCCGGCGGGGGGCCATCCGCGCGGACCTGGCCGGGGACAGGTACAGCCCCGACAGGGCCGTGGTCACGCACCTCGACACTATCGGCGCCATCGTCAGTCACCTGAAGGATAATGGGCGGCTGGCACTGGTACCCATCGGCACCTGGTCCAGCCGCTTCGCCGAGGGTGCCCGTGCCACGGTCTACGGGGACCAGCGGTCCTGCCGCGGCACGATCATGCCCATCAAGGCGTCCGGCCACGCCTATAACCTGGAGATCGACAGCCTGCCGGTGAGCTGGGATTCGGTGGAGCTTCGCCTGGACGAGGAGTGTTTCACCCGGGCGGACCTTCAGCGGCTGGGCCTGAACGTGGGCGATTTCGTCTCCATCGACGCCCAGCCGGAGATCACCGAGTCCGGTTTCATCAACTCCCGCCACCTGGACGACAAAGGGGGCGTGGCGGTCGTGCTGGCGGTGGCCAAGGCGGTCAAGGAGCAGGAAGTGCGGTTGCCGGTGGACTGCCACCTGCTTTTCACCATCAGCGAGGAGGTCGGGTCCGGCGCTTCCGCGGTGCTGCACGGCGACGTTGCGGAGATGGTCACCGTGGACACGGGGCCGGTAGCTCCGGTTCAATCCGGCGACGAGTTCGGGGTTACCGTGTGCATGAAAGACTCCACCGGGCCTTTTGACTATCACCTGACCCACAAGATCCTGGACATCTGCCGGGAGTACGGGATCCGCCACCATCGCGACGTATTCCGTCATTATCGCTGCGACAGCGCGTCGGCCATCGAGGCGGGCAACGACATACGTACCGCCCTCGTTTGCTTCGGCACCGACGGCACCCACGGCTATGAGCGCTGCCACCTGAGGGCCCTGTCGTCCCTGGCGGACCTGCTGGCCCTGTATATCCAGAGCCCGCCCACCTCGCGGCGGGACAAGCGGGGCCTGGGCTCTCCGGAAGGCTTCACCCACCTGCCCGTGGATCCTGAACCGCCCAGCGGAGAGTAGCCACCGTGGGCCGGCACCTGCCACGGGCGGCAAGCTCATGATGGGCACCAACGGGATCACCGGAGCCAGCGTGACTTGACCAGGTCGGTCTTTATCACCGGTGCAGCGGCAGGGATCGGCCGGGCCACCGCGGAGCTGTTCGCGGCTCGCGGCTGGCGGGTCGGCGTGGCGGACCGGGACGAGCCCGGGGCACGCCGTGTCGCCGAGGCCATCGGCGGCGGCAGCGAGGCGCTGGCCTGCGACGTCACCGTGCCCAACTCCGTCGCGGAGGCCCTGGCCCACTTTACCGCCCCCTCCGCCGGTGCGCTGGACGTGCTGGTCAACAACGCCGGACTGCTCGAGACCGGACCCTTCGAGACCATCCCCATGTCCGCCCACCGGGCCCTGGTAGAGGTCAACGTAACCGGGTTTACCTCTGTGCTGCATGCGGCATTCCCGGCCCTGAAGGCAGGCCGGGGCCGCGCCGTCAATCTGTGCTCCGCTTCGGCCGAATACGGCACGCCGGAATTCGCCAGCTATTCCGCCAGCAAGTTCTACGTCCGGGGTCTGACCGAGGCGCTTGACGTGGAATGGCGGCGTCACGGGATCGGCGTGGCCTGCGTCATGCCGGCCTTCGTCGCCACCGCCATGACCGAGGGACGCAGGACCGCGTCCATTGAAAAACTCGGGGTCGGCCTCGCCCCTGAAGACGTCGCACGAGTCATATGGAAGGCTGCCCACGGCCGTCGCCTGGTCTGGCGGGTGGGCGCCGGGTTTCGGGTGATCCGCGGGCTGATGGCGCCCATGCCGGTGACCGTCAAGCGCAGGATCATGAGCTGGCTGTCGGGATACGGGGACTGAGGGAATGAGGCAGGAGAAGCTTGCCAGGCACTACCGGGGCCTTTCGGTATTCATCACCGGGGCCGCCTCGGGCATCGGACTGGGCCTGGCGCAGGCACTGGCGCAGACCGGTGCCAGGGTGGTGCTCACTGACCAGGACGGCGGCGCTGCGGAGTCGGCGGCCGCCTTAATCCGAAGGTCCGGCGGAGACGCCAGGGCCATGACACTGGATGTCACGGACGCCGCGGCTTTCGAGGCGGCGTTCGCACGGGCCTGGTCGGAGCTCGGCGGCGTGGACCTGCTGTTCAACAACGCCGGCATCGGGGCTGCCGCAGACGCCCGGGACATGAGCCTGGAATTCTGGCGTCGCCTGGTGGAGATCAACCTCATGGGGGTGATACACGGCGTCCAGGCCGCCTGGGCACGAATGGCCGACGCCGGTTCGGGCCATATCGTCAACACGGCCTCGGCCTTTGGCCTGCTGCCCGGGCCGCTTTACGCGGGCTACACCGCCACCAAGCATGCGGTAGTCGGGTTGTCCCGGGCGCTGCGGGGCGAGGGTGACGACCTGGGTGTTCGCGTCACTGCGGTGTGCCCGGGGTTCATACGAACGCGAATCCTCGACAATGCGCTGGTCGCCGGGCTGGACCGGTCCCGGGCCGAAGAGATCATCCCGTTCCGGTTCATCGACGTCGATGATGCGGTGCAGACTATCCTCGACGGCGTGGCCCGCAACCGGGCGCGCATCGTGTTTCCCTGGGAGATGCGGCTGTTGTGGTGGGCCGACCGGGTGGCCCCATGGGCGGTGGACTGGATGACGGCGAAGAGCGCCGCGAGATACCGAAAGCTCGGCCGGGCGGCCGGGTCGGCATAAGGGAAATCCGAGACTGCTGCCCCCCCGCATGGGCGGGTAGTGTTCGCATATAATTTTCCGCCTGAACGAGCCCGGCAGCAGGGCTCATGGTTCGGGGTGAAGTGGGGTCCTGATGCGCATAAAGATCCGGCGCGGGCTAGACCTTCCCATCGAGGGTGCGCCCGTCCAGCACATCGAGCACGCGCGGCCGCCGAAACTCGTCGGAGTCCTTGGCCGCGACTACATCGGCCTGAAACCCAGCATGCACGTCCAGGAGGGCGACCGGGTCCGCCTCGGCCAGCCCCTGTTTTCTGACAGGAGAACCGACGGCGTCACGGTCACGTCGCCGGGCGCCGGCGTGGTGACCAGCATCAAGCGCGGGGCGCGGCGGGTGCTGCAGGCGGTGATCATCGAGCTGGAAGGCGACGAGGAAGAGACCTTCCGCAGCTGGCAGCCTTCCGAGCTGGGCTCGCTGGAGAGGGAGGCCGTCGTCGAGCAGCTGACGGGCTCCGGCCTGTGGACGGCCCTTCGGACGCGGCCCTACAGCAAGGTCCCCGACCCGGCGACCTCCCCCCACGCGATTTTCGTCACTGCCATCGATACCAATCCGCTGGCGGCGGATCCGGCAGTGGTCATTGGCGCAGGGGCGGAGGAGGATTTTGCCAGCGGGCTGACCGTGCTCTCCAAGCTCACCGTGGGCCAGCTGTTTCTCTGCAAGGCACCCGACGCCGATCTCCCCGCCCCGGAGGCGGCGGAGAATCTCCAGGTGGTGGAGTTCGAGGGTCCCCACCCGGCGGGGCTCGTGGGCACCCACATCCACTTCCTGTATCCGGCGAGCGCCCAGCGGGTCGTGTGGCACGTGGGCTACCAGGACGTCATTGCCATCGGGCGGCTGTTCACCACCGGACGGGTCAACCCGGACCGGGTGGTGTCCCTGGCCGGGCCTCCGGTGACACACCCGCGGCTGTTGCGCACCCGTCTGGGCGCCCACGTGGAGCCGCTGCTGGTGGACGAGGTGGGAGGCAGCTGCGAATGCCGGGTCGTGTCCGGTTCCGTGTGGGCGGGGTTCCGGGCCGCGGGCTGGGCCGGCTTCCTGGGCCGCTACCACAATCAGATCACGGTGCTGGAAGAGGGACGTCGACGGGAGCTCCTGGGCTGGATACTGCCGGGGCGCAACAAGTTCTCCGTCACGAACGCCTTCATCTCAAGCCTGAACCGCCGACGCAAGTTCGCCTTCACCACCACCCAGAACGGCAGTCCGCGGGCCATGGTGCCTATAGGCTCCTACGAACGAGTGATGCCCCTGGATATCCTGCCCACCCAGCTGCTCCGGGCGCTGGTGGTGGGAGACACGGACTCGGCGCAGCAGCTGGGCGCGCTGGAGCTGGACGAGGAGGACCTGGCCCTCTGCACCTTTGTGTGTCCCGGCAAGTACGACTACGGGCCGGTGCTGCGGCAGCGGCTGGAACAGATTGAGAAGGAAGGCTGATGCCAAGCTTGAGAAAATTTCTCGACCGGATCGAGCCCATGTTCAGCCGGGGCGGGCGCTTCGAGAAATACGGCGCGCTGTACGAGATGGCGGATACCTTCGTGTACACCCCGAAGGACGTCACCCGGAGCTCGCCTCACCTTCGCGACGCCATCGATCTGAAGCGGGTGATGACCTTCGTGGTTATCGCCGTGACCCCCTGCGCCCTGTTCGGCATGTACAACATCGGTTTCCAGGCCAACAGCTTCATGGCCGAGGCGGGGATCGCCGGCGCCGAAGGCTGGCGCGGTGCCGTGCTCGAGGGCCTGGGCATCGGCTACGACCCCAGGAGCATCATGGCCTGCTTCTGGCACGGGTTCCTGTACTTCCTGCCCGTCTACATCGTCACCCTGGCGGCCGGCGGCTTCTGGGAGGTGGTCTTCGCCATCACGCGAAACCACGAGGTCAACGAGGGCTTCCTCGTCACCTCGATGCTCTACACCCTGATCCTCCCGCCGACCATCCCGCTATGGCAGGTGGCCCTCGGCATCTCTTTCGCGGTCGTGATCGGCAAGGAGGTCTTCGGCGGTACGGGCAAGAATTTCCTGAACCCGGCCCTGGTGGGGCGGGCTTTCCTGTATTTCGCCTATCCGGCCCAGAACTCCGGTAACGACGTCTGGGTGGCCGTAGACGGCTTCAGCGCTGCCAGTCCGCTGGCGGTCGCCCCCGAGGGTGGCCTTTCCGCGCTGGAGGCAGCGGGCTACACCTGGAACGACCTGTGGATGGGCATCATGCCGGGGACCATCGGCGCCGAGTCGGCCTTCGCCTGCCTGCTGGGGGCGATATTCCTGCTCTACACCCGTGTTGCCTCCTGGCGAATCATGCTGGGCGTGCTGCTGGGCATGGTGGCCACCGTACTGCTGTTCAACGTCGCCTCCGGGTCCGAGGCCAAGGCGTATTTCGATGTGCCCTGGTACTGGCACCTGGTGATGGGGGGCTTCGCGTTCGGCATGGTTTTCATGGCCACCGATCCCGTGAGTGCATCCATGACCGCCACGGGCAAGCTCATCTACGGCGCCCTCATCGGCGCGCTGACCGTGCTGATCCGTCTGGTCAACCCGGCCTTCCCCGAAGGAATCATGCTCGCCATTCTGCTGGGCAACGTGTTCGCGCCACTGATCGACTATTTCGTTGTCCAGGCCAATATCAAGCGGAGGATGCGTCGCTATGCCTGACGCCGGCGGAACCGAGAGCCGGGGCCTGTTCGCCCGGCTGGCTTCCCTGCCGAACGACAGCGTGGCCAAGATGGTCCTGGTGACCATCGTGCTCTCTCTCGTGTGTTCGGTACTGGTGTCCTCAGCGGCCGTGTTCCTGAAGCCGCTGCAGGACCGCAACGTGGAGATGGCCCGGAAGGCCAGGATCCTGGAAGTCGCGGGCCTCATGGAGCCCGGAAAGGACATCGACGAGCTGTTCAAGGCCGTGGACGTCAGGCTGGTGGACCTGGACACCGGCGAATTCACCGACGTCCTGGATCCCGAGGAGTACAACCAGCAGGTCGCGGCCCGGGATCCGGAGCTGAGCGAGCCCATACCGCCCTGGGAGGACATCGCGGGAATCAGCCGGCGGGCGAAGTACGCGCCGGTGTACCTGGTGGAACAGGATGGCGAGATCCAGAAGGTGATCCTGCCGGTTCACGGCTACGGGCTGTGGTCCACCATGTACGGGTTTCTGGCCCTGTCCGGTGACGCCGACACCGTGGAAGGCCTGACCTTTTACCAGCACGCCGAAACGCCGGGCCTGGGCGGAGAGATCGAGAACCCCAACTGGCTGGCCAAGTGGACCGGCAAGCGGGTCTACGGCCCGGAGGGTGACGTCAAGTTGTCGGTGATCAAAGGGCAGGTGGACCCGCAGTCCGAGGATGCCAAGTGGTCCATAGACGGGATCTCCGGGGCCACGCTCACCGCCCAGGGCGTGAGCCGCATGGTGCATTACTGGCTCGGTGAGCAGGGTTTCGGCCTGTTCCTCGAGCGTTTGAAGAAAGAGGAGGCCGCCTGACATGAGCGACACCAAGCAAGTCCTCCTGGAACCGGTCATCGATCGGAATCCGATCACCCTGCAGGTGCTCGGGGTCTGTTCCGCCCTGGCCGTGACGACACAGATGATCCCCTCGCTCATCATGGGCCTGGCGGTGATTGCGGTTCTTACCGCGTCCAATGCCGCGGTGAGCCTGATCCGGAACCACATGCCGGGCAACATCCGCATCATCATCCAGATGGTGATCATTGCCTCGCTGGTCATACTGGTGGACCAGTTCCTGAAGGCCTTCGCCTACGACGTCAGCAAACAGCTTTCGGTTTTCGTCGGCCTGATCATCACCAACTGCATCGTCCTGGGGCGGGCGGAGGCCTTCGCCTCCAGCAACCCGGTCGGCCCCAGCATCCTGGACGGCATCGGCCACGCCCTGGGCTACGCGGGCGTGCTGCTCGTGGTCGCCTTCTTCCGGGAGCTGTTCGGCTCCGGCAAGCTGTTCGGCATCACCATTCTGCCGCTTTCCACGGACGGCGGCTGGTACGTGCCCAACGGCCTGCTTCTGCTGGCGCCGTCGGCTTTTTTCATCATCGGCCTGCTGATCTGGGCAATCCGCACCTGGAAGCCTGCCCAGGTGGAGAAGACTGAGTACCGGATTAGCGTGGTCCACCGGACCGAGGCGCTGTGATGGAAGGTCTGCTAGGTCTTTTCCTTCGCGCGGTCTTCATTGAGAACCTCGCGCTGGCGTTCTTTCTCGGCATGTGCACCTTCCTGGCGGTGTCCAAGAAGGTGGAAACCGCCCTGGGCCTGGGAGCCGCGGTAGTCGTCGTCCAGTCCATCACGGTGCCTGCCAACAGCCTGATCTACCAGTTCCTGCTCCAGCCAGGGGCCCTCACCTGGGCCGGCCTGCCAGACGTGGACCTGTCGTTTCTCGGGCTGATCACCTATATCGGCGTCATCGCCGCCATCGTCCAGATCCTGGAGATGACCCTTGACCGGTTCTTCCCGGCCCTCTACAGCGCGCTGGGCATATTCCTGCCGCTGATTACGGTGAACTGCGCCATCCTGGGCGGCAGCCTTTTCATGGTGGAGCGCAACTACAACTTCGCCCAGAGCGTGACCTACGGCCTGGGCAGCGGCTTCGGCTGGGCCCTCGCGATCGTGGCCCTGGCGGGGATCCGCGAGAAACTGAAGTACAGCGACGTGCCCGACGGGCTTCAGGGCCTGGGCATCACTTTCATTTCCACGGGCCTGATGGCCATGGCGTTCATGGCCTTCTCGGGAATCCAGCTTTAGCGCGCGGGATTACGGAACAATGCTTGTTGTCGGCCTCGGAGTCCTACTGTTCACGCTCATCGTGATGACGCTCGTGTTCATCATCGTCGCGGCACGTTCGCGACTGGTGGCCACGGGGCAGGTGAACATCCTCATCAACGATGAAAAGACCGTCCAGAGCCCCGTGGGGCAGAAGCTCCTGGGGGCGCTTGCCGACGCCAAGCTGTTCGTCGCGTCCGCCTGCGGCGGCGGTGGCACCTGCGGCCAGTGCCGGGTAAAGGTCTTCGAAGGCGGCGGGGCCATTCTCCCAACGGAGACGTCGCTTATCACCAAGCGCGAGGCGGCCGCCGGCGACCGGCTGTCCTGCCAGGTGGTGGTCAAGCAGGACATGCGCATCGAGGTGCCCCGGGAGGTCTTCGGCATCAAGCGCTTCAAGTGCCGGGTCCGCTCCAACCGCTGTGTGGCGACCTTCATCAAGGAACTGGTGCTGGAACTGCCCGAAGGGGAGGACCTGAACTTCCGCGCCGGCGGGTATATCCAGATCGAGGCGCCGCCCCACTGCGTGCGCTACTCCGATTTCGAGATTCCCGACAAGTTCCGCGAGGACTGGGATCGGTTCGACCTGTTCAAGTTTGAATCCCACGTGGACGAACACGTCATGCGTGCCTACTCCATGGCCAACTACCCGGAGGAGAAGGGGATGGTCATGCTGAACGTGCGCATTGCCACGCCGCCGCCCCGGATGCCTGATGTGCCGCCGGGGCAGATGTCCTCGTTCATCTTCGGGCTGAACGAGGGCGACGAGGTGACCATTTCCGGTCCCTACGGCGAGTTCTTCGCCAAGGATACGGACAACGAGATGGTGTTCATCGGCGGCGGCGCGGGCATGGCGCCCATGCGGGCCCACATCTTCGACCAGCTCAACCGGCTGAACAGCACCCGGAAGATGAGCTTCTGGTACGGCGCCAGGAGCAGGCGCGAGATGTTCTACGTCGAGGACTTCGACACCCTCGCCGAGAAGCATGAGAACTTCGTCTGGCACGTGGCCCTGTCCGATCCTCTGCCCGAGGACGAGTGGAACGGTTACACGGGCTTCATCCACGAGGTCCTCTACGAGAACTACCTGAAGGAACATACGGCGCCGGAAGACATCGAATACTACATCTGCGGGCCGCCGATGATGACCCAGGCAGTCCTCAAGATGCTCGAGGACCTGGGCGTGGAGAAGGAAAATATCCTCCTGGACGACTTTGGAGGCTGATCGGACGTGACTACGTTCATACTTTCGCTGGTGCTGTTCCTCGTCGCCATTTCCGCGATGGCGCTGGGGGTGATGTTCGGCCGCCCGCGAATCGAGGGCAGCTGTGGGGGGCTGAACAACCTTCCGGGTGTCGAATCCGACTGCGGCGGGACGTGCCGTCGACCCTGTCCGAGGCGGCGGCGGGCCCAGCAGACCGCGGCCGGGAGCGACTAGCATGGCCTACACAGCCCGGGACTACATGTCCCGCAACTTCCTGAGTTTCACCCCGGACATGGACGTGCTGGAGGCCATGGGGGCCATCGTGGAACACAATATTTCCGGCGGGCCGGTCATCGACCGCTTCGGGAACCTGGTCGGCGGCCTGACCGAGATCGACTGCCTGCGGGCGGCCATCGAGGCGGGCTATCACGACACTCGTGGCGGAAAAGTCCGCGAGTACATGCGGCCCGACCCCGTCACCGTGGACGTGGACGACAGCCTGATGGACATCGCCCGTATGTTCCGGGGAGAGGCCGACTACTACCGGGGTTTCCCCGTCATGAAGAACAACAGGGTCGTCGGCCGGATCGGCCTGCGCCAGGTTCTCCGGGGCCTCCAGGACATGTCCCAGGAAGACCGGGACTGACAACGCACTATCGCCGCCACAGGGACACGCGTCCATGAGATTCGAACAAACTTCGGACCTGCTCCGTTACGTCCGGGATCTGCACGAGGAACTTGCAGATGCCTATTCGAACCTGGCCGAAAAGGTGCCGGACCGGCGCAACCGCATGCTGCTGGACTATATGGCGGTGCGGGAAAAGGGCGGGGCCGAGTCTGTCGCCGCTTTTGCCCGGAACTCCACCACCCTGGCCGTGAAGGAATTCGATCCCGCCATGCTGAATCCCGTGCGGCTCAGGAAGCGGCTTGCCTCGGAACTCCAGCCCGACTCGTCCACTGACGAGATCCTGGACTTCGGCCTGGAAGCCCACGACTGGTTTCTCGGGCTGTACGACACGCTGCTGGACAAGAGCAAGACCGAGGAACTGAAGGCGCTGTTCAAGAATCTCCGGGATCGAACGTCCAAGGGCAAAGAGAAGCTGGCGCGTAACGCCAACATGCTCATGGACTTCTAGCCGGCCTGCGGCCGGGGTCAGCCCCTGCGCCGTTTCCGCGGGTTTCGTGCGCTGAGCTTCTTGCGCCCCGACAGGGCCCGTTTCTCCGCCAGGTCGATGAGAACCTGCTGGCTGCCCCGCGAGTCGTCGTCCGGTCCGGGGATCCTCTGCACGTAGCTGCCGTCCGACCGCATGTCCCACGCGCTTCGCTGGTCCGCCAGCTGGACTTCCAGCATCTCGCGGAGACCCGCGCGGCAGTCCGGGTCTTCCACCGGGACCACTGTCTCGACCCGGCTTTCCAGGTTCCGCTTCATGCAGTCCGCCGAGCCGATGAAGTACTCCTCTTCGCCGCCGTTGCGGAAGTAATAGATGCGGGTGTGCTCCAGGAAGCGGCCCACGATGCTGATCACGCGGACGGTGTCCGACAGCCCCGGGAGACCGGGGCGGAGGCGGCAGGTGTCCCGGACGATCAGGTCCACGGACACGCCGGCCAGGGCGGCCCGGTAAAGGGCCTGGGTCACGTCCCGGTCCTCCAGGGCGTTCATCTTGAACTGGATATGTCCGCTCCGGCCCGCCCGCTGGTGCTCGATTTCCCGCTCAATGCGGTCCAGCAGCCCGTGTTTCAGGGCCGTGGGCGCCGGCAGAAGCTTGCTGTAGCTGCGGCTCACGACATAGCCGGTGGTCAGCAGGTTGAACAGCTCGGTGAGGTCTGCGCCCAGGGCCGGGTCACAGGTCAGGATCCCCAGGTCGCTGTAGAGCCGGGCAGTGCCGGAATGGTAGTTCCCGGTGCCGACATGCGCGTAGCGCCGGAGGCCGTCGTAGTCCCGCCGCAGGACGAAGATCACCTTGCTATGCGTCTTGAGCCCCAGCACGCCGTAGGAGACATGGATGCCGGCCTCTTCGAGGAAGTTCGCCCAGCGCACGTTGGCCTCTTCGTCGAAACGGGCCTTGAGCTCCACCGCCACGGCCACCTGCTTGCCGTTTTCCGCCGCCTCGATCAGGTGCTCGATGATCTTCGACTGGCGGGCGGTGCGGTAGAGGGTCATCTTGATGGCCAGCACCTTCGGATCCTGGCTGGCTTCCCGGAGGAAGCGTTCCACGGACGTCGCAAACGACTCGTAGGGGTGCTGGAGCAGGATAGGCCCACTGTTGCGGATCAGGTGGAAGATATTGGGTGCGCCGGCGAGCTTGGGATGTTCCACCGGGTGGTGGGCCGGGTCCTTGAGTTCGGGCCGGTCCAGGGTGGCGATCTCCATCAGGTCGCGCCGCTGCATCAGGCCCTCGACCTCGAAGACGTCGGTGCTCTCGTCCAGGCCCAGTTCCGCGGCCAGCATGCCGCGATGCTCGGCGGGCATGCCCTTGCTGACTTCCAGCCGTACCGTGGGCGCGAATTTCCGGTCCCGCAGCTCAGTTTCGATCACCTGCAGCAGGTCGTTGGCCTGTTCCTCGTCCCGCTCCACGATAGCGTTCCGGGTCACGCGGAAGACGTCCCAGCGCTGGATGTCCATGCCGGGAAGCAGCAGGTCCAGGTTGAAAGCCACCACGTCCTCCAGGGGGACGAAGTGGTCTTCATCGCCGACCCGAACGAAGCGGGGAATACCGCCGCCCACGGGCACCTTGATGCGCACCAGGGTCGGGCCCCGGCTGCCGCTGGCGGGCCGGGCCGAGACCAGCAGGTTGAGGGACAGGTTGGAGATGAACGGGAACGGATGCGCCGGGTCCATGCCGATCGGTGTGAGGAGAGGGAAGATGTTCTCCACGTACCAGGAACGGACCTGGGCCTGCTGAGGCTCGTCCAGATCGCCGTAGCGGCTGACGCGGATGCCTGCTTCCTCCAGCAGGTCGTGCAGCTGCTGCATCAGGGCATGCTTTCGCCCCTTGAGCTCTCGGACCACCTCCTGGCAGGCGAGGATCTGCTGCTGGGGCGTGCGCCCATCCACCGACAGCTCATGAACGCCGGCGCCCAGCTGCTGCTTGAGGCCGCCGACCCGCTTCATGAAGAATTCGTCCAGGTTGGAACTGACGATAGCGAGAAACTTCACCCGTTCCAGCAGCGGCGTGCGGGGATCCTCGCCCTCGTGCAGCACCCGCCGGTTGAAATCCAGCCAGGTGAGTTCCCGGTTCAGATAGAGATCGGGGGACTCCAGGTCAATCAGGGGCTCACCCTGCGCTCCTGCCCGCTCCGCGGATTCCGCCATGGTGTTGATCCTCGACTTTCCCTGGCTGGCCAGGCTGCCCACAGTATGCCTCATTGGCCGCCTCGGGATGATGAGCCAGTTCCCAGGCCGGGCGCCTGGCGTCCTGTCACATTGTTGCAATGCGTCGCGGCGGGGGGTAAGGTCCCCGCGGTGCGGCCGGGCAGCAGGACAAGTCAGCGACGGCCGCCGTCCGGATCCCGCCGACTGGCGGGTTTTTTGTGGGTGGGTGCACGAGCCTCGCTGGCAGCCAACTAGAACCTGATGGAAAGCGTCACCGCATTCGCACCAGCCTCCGTCGGCAACGTGGGAGTGGGCTTCGACCTGCTCGGGCACGCCCTGGAGGGAGTCGGGGACACCGTCACCCTCAGGCGTCGGGACCAGGCGGGAGTCCGCGTATCCGCGATCTCCGGCCGCGTCACAGCGCTGCCCGTGGACCCGGAGCGCAATACTGCCGCACGGCCGGTACTGCGGATGATCGAATCCCTGGGACTCGACGGCGGGGTGGACCTGGAGCTCGTGAAGGGCATTCCCCTGGGTTCCGGCATGGGCGGCTCCGCCGCTTCTGCCGTGGCATCCGTGGTGGCCGCCGATGCCCTCTGGCGTTTGGAGCTGCCGGCGGAGCGCCTGCTCATGTTCGCCCTCGAGGGCGAACGGGTCACCAGCGGCGCGGCACACCCCGACAACGCGGCCCCGAGCCTTCTGGGGGGGCTGGTGCTTACGGAGCCCGGCGATCCGCCGCGGTGCACCCGTCTTCCGGCGCCGCCCGGGCTGGTATGCGTGCTGTGCCATCCGGAGCGGGACGTGCGTACAGAGGACGCCCGACGCGTGCTGTCGCCCACGGTGAGCCTGGAGGCTTTCGTGCGCCAGTCCGGCTGGCTGGCGGGTTTCGTGGCCGGCTGCTTCAGGGGCGACACGGGGCAGGTGGTCCGTTGTCTGCGGGACGAGGTTATCGGCCCCCAGCGCGCCGGCCTGGTACCGGCCCTCGAGGCAGCCCTGGACGCCGCCCGGGAAGCCGGCGCGGAGGCCGCAGCGCTTTCGGGCAGCGGACCGTCCGTGTTCGCGTGGACGGAGGCCCGGCACGCCGCGGGAGTGGCGGAAGCCCTGGGCGAGGCGTTTGCCGGCGAAGGACTGGCCAGCGAGCACTGGGTTTCCGCTATCAACGCCCCCGGCGCCCGGGTCCTCGCGGAGGGCTGACCATGCTGAGCGACTCCGCGACAGGTGCCGTCTATGCCGTCGCCGCATTCGGTTTCTGGGGTCTTACGCCGATCTTCTACAAGTGGCTCTCCGATGTACCGCCCCTGGAAGTCCTGTGTCACCGGGTCGTCTGGAGCGTGGTGTTCGGCGCCGCGTACCTGTGGCTGCGAAAAGACTGGTCCCGGGTCGCGGAGACCTGTCGGCGGCCCCGCCTGCTGGGCGTGCTGGCTATCACCGCGGCGCTGGTGAGCGTCAACTGGCTGGTATATATCTACGCGGTGGTCACGGACCGGGTCATGGCCACCAGCCTCGGTTACTACATCAATCCCCTGGTGAACGTCCTGCTTGGCATGCTGTTTCTTGGCGAGCGTCTCCGGCGCGGTCGCGTCCTGGCCGTCGTGCTGGCCGTCATCGGCACCGCCAGCCTGGCCCTGCACCTGGGTGGTTTGCCCTGGATCTCGCTGACCCTCGCATTCAGTTTCGGCTTCTACGGCCTGATCCGGAAGCGGCTCGCGCTACCGGGCATGCCCGCGCTGTTCGTGGAGACGGCGCTGATGGCGCCCCTGGCGGTCGCGGTGCTCGTCTGGTTCGCCGGCAACGGACAGTCGGCTTTCACCGACGATCCGCGCCAGGCTGCGCTGCTCGTACTGGCCGGGCCGGTCACGCTGCTGCCCTTGCTTTGGTTCGCCGAGGCGGCCCGGCGCCTGCCGCTGAACAGCGTCGGATTCGTGCAGTATCTGGCCCCGACGCTGACTTTCCTGCTGGCCGTCGTGGTCTACGACGAGCCGCTCACCACGGCGTGGCTGGTGACCTTCCTGTTCATCTGGGCTGCCCTGGCGGTCTTCACGGCTGACAGCGTGCGGGCGCACCGGCGCCTGCGGCGCCAGCTGGCCGCCGGCGAGGCGACCACATGAGCCCGGACTGGACGATCATCCTCGCCGGGGGCGCTGCGGGCCTGGCCGTGGGCGTGGTCGCCGGTCTGTGGGTCCGCCGCCGACGACGTTCCTCTCAAGGGGTCCTGCGCCGCATCGCCTGGCATCAGCTCGAGGATGTCACCGTTCCGGACGACGTGGATGGCGAGATTCATATCGACGGGCTGCTGCTCACCCCCGCCGGCATCCTGGTACTGGAAGTCCGCCGGGTGGAGGGGACGGTGTTCTCCGGTGAGCAACTGGACAACTGGACGGCCCTTCGGGACGGGGGCCGGGCGGTCATACGCAATCCGCTGCCCGGATTGCGGGCCCGGGTTCACGCCGTCCGGGAGCTGGTCCCGCCGGAGGTTCCCGTCCACGGGCGCGTGCTTTTCCTGGGTGATATGCAGTTTTCCGGCGACCACCCGCCGGAAGTCGTCACCCTCGAGGCGCTGGCGAAGGAGGCCGGCGTACGGGAGGGTCAGCCCGATCCGCTCCTGGCCGGGGCCTGGCAGGACCTGAAAGCCCGGGCCCGCCGGGTGCCGGCGAGCCCGAAGGGCTAGAGGATCAGGCAGCCAGCGCCCGGTCGCGCTGGAAATGATCGGCCAGGACCCGCGCAACGCAGGCCGTCAGACGCTTGCCCTTTTCGATGTGCAGGAACTCGTTGGGGCCGTGGGCGTTGGAGTTGGGGCCCAGCACTCCCGTCACGAGGAACTGCACCCCGGGGAATCGCTCGCCGAGCATGCCCATGAAGGGGATGCTGCCGCCGGTGCCCATGTACAGGGCTTCGGCGCCGAAGAACTCCCTGGAGGCGGTCTGCATCGACGCTTCGAGCCAGGGAGCCACGGGAGGCGCGTTCCACCCGCCCATGGAGGACACCACGTCGAACGTGACTTTCGAGCCCAGGGGCGGGTCGGACTCCAGGATTTTCTTCACGGATGCCGCCGCGGCTTCCGGATCCGCATTCGGGGGGAGCCGGAAGGAAAGCTTCAGGGTGGTGTAGGGTCGGAGGGTGTTGCCGGCCGAACCGGTGGCGGGCAGCCCGTCGGCGCCGGTGACGCTCAGGGTGGCACGCCAGGTGTTGTTCAGGATCAGCTCCACGGGGTCGTCGGTCGCGGGAGCGGGTTCGCCTACCCACGGGAAGCGCCGGTAGACCCCCTCGCCGATGACGGCGGCCGCGGCCCTCGCCTGCTTCCGCCGGGGCTCGGGAATGTCTGCTTCCAGGGCAGGCACGCGGGACTCGCCGGTGACCGGATCTTCCAGGCGGTCCAGCAGCAGACGGATGATGCGAAAGCTTGAGGGGACGACGCCGCTGGCGCCGCCGGAATGAACGCCCTCGGAGAGGATGTCCGCGCGCAGCGTCCCGATCAGGTTGCCCCTGAGGGACGTCGTACACCACAGCTGATCGTAGTTGCCGCACTCGGCGTCCAGGCAGACCACCAGGCTTGGCGTGCCGATGCGCTCCGCCAGGTGGTCCATGTAGTAGGGCAGGTCGAAACTGCCGCTTTCTTCGCAGCCCTCGATGAGAACGACGCAGCGGGCGTGGGGCACGCCCTGTTCCTGGAGCGCCCGGATGGCCGCCAGGGAACCGCAGACGGCGTAGCCGTCGTCAGCGCCGCCCCGGCCGTAAAGCTTGCCGTCGCGGATGACCGGCTTCCACGGTGCCAGGCCGTCGGTCCAGCCGTCGAACTCCGGCTGCTTGTCCAGGTGGCCGTAGAGCAGGACCGTATCGTCGGACTCCCCCTCCACCTCGATGAAAAGCACCGGGGTTCGGCCCTCCAGGCGGACGATCTCGACCTTCATGCCCCGAACGGGCTGGGAGCGGCACCAGTCCGCCAGGAGTTCCGCAGCTTCGTCCATGTGCCCGTGGGCCGCCCAGTCCGCGTCGAAGTTCGGTGACTTGTTCGGGATGCGGACATAGTCACAAAGGGTCGGGATGATGGACTCGTCCCAGAGCCGGCTGACGAATTCGAGGGTGCGGGCGTGATCCATGGGGACTCCATTAGGCTGTGAGCGTTGAAAGCCGTTATTTTACGCAGAATCATGACCGCGCACGGGGTAATCGGGGGCCAGGGGAACCGGCCCCGCGGCTTGCTTCTGGACCTGGCCGGCGTCGTCTACCAGGGCGGCCGCCTGCTGCCCGGGGCGGCGGATGCGGTGGGGAGGGTCAGGGACGCGGGGCTCCCGGTGAGATTCGTCACCAACACCAGCCGCCGCTGTCGGGCGCGGCTGGTGGCGGACCTGGAAGCCCTGGGTCTGCCGGTGCAGGCGACCGAGGTATTTACCGCTCCCCTGGCGGTCCGGGCGGTGCTGCAGGCCCGGCGACTGGCCCCGCACCTGCTGGTGCATCCCGGCGTCCTGCCGGACTTTGCGCATCTTCCCCCGGCGGGGGCGCCCGCGGTGGTGGTGGGGGATGCGGCCGAAGGATTCACCTACCCCGCCCTGAACAGCGCGTTCCGGAAGCTGGTGGACGGTGCCCCCCTGCTGGCGGTGGGGCGGAACCGCTACTTCCGCGGGGACGATGGCCTGAGCCTGGATGCCGGCCCGTTCGTGGCGGCCCTGGAGTATGCCGCCGGCGTCGAGGCCGAGGTGCTGGGCAAGCCGGCGCCGGGGTTCTTCCGGACAGCGGCGGACGACCTGGGGCTGGACGCCGGGGAGGTCTGGATGGTGGGCGACGACGTGGAGGCCGACGTGCTCGGCGCCCTCGATGCGGGCCTGGGAGGGGCCGTGCTGGTGGGCACCGGAAAATGCCGTCCGGCCGATCGGGAGCGCATCGAGGGCTCGGCGGCCGGCTACGCTGAGGACCTGGCCTCGGCGGTCCAGGAAATTCTCATTTAATACAGGAAGCTGTAATCAATAATAAATGCAGATTATGAGCTCGGGGCGCCGAGGCGGAACAGGGACCGGGCGTTGTGTGTGCTGGCTGCGGCCACCGTCTCCGGAGATTCGCCCATGCCCCGCGCCACGGCTTCCAGGATGTGGGGAAGATACACCGGCTCGTTCCGCCGGCTTTTCGGCCGCGGGTCCAGGTCCCGGGGCAGCAGGTAGGGTGCGTCGGTTTCAATCATGACCCGGTCCAGGGGCAGCCTGGCCACAGCGTCCCGCAGGGCGTGCCCTCGGCGCTCGTCGCAAATCCATCCCGTCACCCCGATGTACAGGCCGCGCTCCAGGTAGGCGTCCATCTCCTCCGGGCCCCCGGTGAAGCAGTGAGCCACCCCGGGCGGACGATCCGCAGCGAACTCGTCCAGGATGGCCAGGAACCGGTCGTGCGCCTCCCGCTGGTGGAGGAATACCGGCATCCCGGTCTCGACGGCGATTTGCAGTTGCATCCGGAAAGCCGTCTCCTGGTCAGGCCGGGGGGAGTAGTTCCGAAAAAAGTCCAGGCCGCACTCTCCCACGGCCACCACGCCCGGCGCCCGTGCCAGTTCGAGGAGGCTGGCGCGGTGACCCGCGTCAAGCTCGGACGCGTGATGGGGATGAACCCCGGCCGTGCAGTACAGTGCCTCGTCCGCCGCCGCCAGTTCGATGGCCTTCCGCGTGGATGCCAGAGAGCTGCCGGTGATGATGATCTGGTCCACCCCCGCGTCCCGGGCCCGGCGGATAACTTCGGACCGGTCCGGATCGAAGCTGTCGTGGGCCAGATTGGCCCCGATATCTACCAGGGCAGCGGAAGAGGACATGGTCGGATGCCTGGCGCGTCCCCGGTCCGTGGTCAGCGGGAGGCCGCGGTTTTCTTCCGGGCGGTTGCCTTCTTTCTGGCCGTGGTCTTCTTCCGCGCTGTCGTCTTTGCTGTCGCCTTGCGGGGCGCGGATTTCGTGCTGCGCTTTGCGGTCGCCTTGGCGCGGGTGCGCGTGGTCCGGCCGGTCGTGGGTTTCTTCTTCCTCTTCGGACCGCTGACCGCCGGGCGGGCCGCGGGGCGGTCTGCACGGGGCTTCGGCGAGATGCCGGCTTCCGACTCCAGGGACTCGAAGGCCTCGAGCAGATAGCGGGGCATCTCCGGCAGGTTGGGTATGGCGTCGTAGCCGCCGATGAGCCCAAAGAAGAGCCTCCCGTCGTAGCTGAACACCGTGATGTTCATGACCATGTGGGGCGGGATCGTGGAGATGGGGTAGACCTCCACGAGCCGGGCGCCCATGAGGTAGAGGGGCACAGGAGAGCCGGGGACGTTGGAAATCAGGATATTGCTGTGCGGGGGCAGATACGAGGACAGCCCGAGCATGTCGGTGACCACCGCGGCGCCCTGGACAATAAGCGTGTACGCCATGACCGTTTCGCGGGAAAGGTGCCCCAGGGCATCCTTCATCTCCCCGGTGGAACGATGGACCTCCTTGAGCCGCTTCACGGGGTTGCGGCTTACCCCGGCCATCCGCACGGGAATGATGCCAATGATATTGGTGACCGAGCTTTCGCCCTCGCGCCGGAGGTTGACCGGCAGTTCCGCCACGAGGGGCTCCTTCGGCGCCTCGGCGTGGCTGGCCAGATAGCGACGCAGGGCGATATCGCAGACGGTCACGACGACGTCGTTGAGGGTCGTCCCGGTCTTCTGCGCCACGGCCTTGAGGCGTTCCAGCTCCAGACTGACGCCGGCGAAGCGCCGGGCCCGGCTCAGCGGACCGTTCAGGGCCGTCCGGGGGGAAGTGAACGGCACGTCCAGGCCGGAATCGGCCAGACCCACCCGGTCGAGAGCCATCTTCCCCGCCACGCCGCTGAGCTCCTTCGCCATGGTGAACACCGAGCGGACGTTGCCCGCGACTCCCCTGACGGCCGAGCGCAGGTCCCGGTCCGGATGGGCCACGGGCTCTCCCTTGCCCATTTCCCAGAAAGCGGTGACGGACCTGTCGCTGGGATCGGCGCTGAAGGACGCGTTGGCCATCCGGGTCAGGGTCGCGCCGTCGCAGTACGCATGGTGGATCTTGGCGTAGACCGCGAAGCAGCCGTCGCGAAGCCCCTCGATGAAGTGCATCTCCCACAGGGGACGATTCCGGTCCAGCATGAACGAGTGCAGCCGCGACGCGAGCTCGGCCAGCTGGCGACGGCGGCCAGGGGCGGGCAGCGCGGAGCGTCTGAGGTGGTAGTCCAGGTCGAACCGCTCGTCACGAACCCAGCGTGCCGTGCCGGTGAGGGAAACGCTCAGCTTCTGGTCGAAAGGTGACTGGACGGGCCGCTGCCGGAGGGCATCCATCAGGTCGCCGACGAAGTCTCCCTTGTAGTCCTTCGGCGGGCGAAAGATCTGCAGCGAGGCAACGTGCCGCGGGCTGTCCGCGGTTTCGGTCAGCAGGAAGGCGAAATCGGTAATGGATATGCGGCTCATGACAACCTCCGGCAGAACGGCATGGTACACCAGCCGGCCGGGATCCCGCTTGCGCCCGGGAGCCCGGCCGGTATAGTCCCTGCTGGTTCCCGCGAGTCTTCGCCATGACCCCTTACCCGCACCTGCTTGCGCCCCTGGACCTGGGCCACGTCACGCTGCCCAACCGGGTGCTCATGGGGTCCATGCACACGGGCCTGGAGGACCGTGCCAGGAACTTTCCGAAGCTCGCGGCTTACCTGGCGGAACGGGCCGCCGGCGGGGCAGGGCTCATCGTAACCGGAGGGATCGCGCCCAATGTCGCTGGCTGGGTCGCGCCGTTCGCGGGCAAGCTCTCGTCGCGCCGGGAAGTCTCCCGACACCGCGAGGTGACGCGGGCCGTGCATGGCGCCGGAGGGCGGGTTTGCATGCAGATCCTTCACGCGGGACGCTATGCCTACCATCCGCTGGCGGTAGCGCCTTCGGCGATCAAGTCGCCAATCTCCCCCTTCAGGCCACGGGCGCTCTCGGCCCGGGGGGTCGAGAAGCAGATCCGGGACTTCGTCCGCTGCGCCGGGCTGGCCCGGGAAGCGGGCTACGACGGGGTCGAGGTGATGGGCTCGGAGGGCTATTTCATCAACGAGTTCATCGCCCAGCGCACGAACAAGCGCCGGGACGCGTGGGGAGGGGACTTCGCGCGCCGCAGCCGGTTGCCGGTGGAGATCGTCTCGCGCATCAGGGAGTCCGTCGGTCCGGACTTCATTCTCATCTACCGGCTGTCTGCACTCGACCTGGTGGAGGGAGGAAGCACATGGGAGGAGGTCGTGGATCTCGGCCGCCGGGTCGCCGCCGCGGGTGCTACGCTGATCAACACCGGAATCGGCTGGCACGAGGCACGGATCCCGACCATCGCGACGCTGGTGCCGCGGGCCAGTTTCAGCCGGGTCACGGCGCGCCTGCGGGAAGCGCTTGACGTCCCCGTGATCGCCACGAACCGGATCAACACTCCCGAGGTGGCCGAGCGCATCCTCGCCGACGGCGAGGCGGACATGGTGAGCATGGCGCGGCCTTTCCTGGCGGACCCGGAATTCGTACGGAAGTGTGCCGAGGATCGGGCCGACGAAATCAACACCTGCATCGCCTGTAACCAGGCCTGCCTGGACCACACTTTCGCCGGCAAGCGCTCCACCTGCCTGGTTAATCCCATGGCCTGCTACGAGACCGAGCTGGTTCTCGCGCCGGCGCAGACACCGCTCAACGTCGCGGTGGTGGGGGCAGGCCCGGCGGGACTGGCAGCCGCGGTCACCGCGGCCCGGCGGGGCCACCGGGTGACGCTGTTCGAGGCCGGCGGCCGCATCGGCGGCCAGTTCCTCATGGCCAGGGAGATACCCGGGAAGAGCGAGTTCAGCGAGACACTGCGCTATTTCGGACGCCAGCTGGAACTCACCGGCGTCGAGGTCCGTCTGGGCACCGAGGCAACGGCGGCGGCGCTGGCGGAAGACGGCTTCGACCACGTGGTCCTGGCCACCGGCGTCACGCCGCGACGTCCCGGCATCCCGGGCCTGGACCGGCCGGAGGTCCTTTCGTACATAGATGTGCTCCTGCGCCAGCAGCCCGTCGGCCGGCGCGTGGCCATCATCGGCGCCGGGGGAATCGGTTTCGACGTGGCTACCTTCCTGTCCCACGGCGGAGAGCCCGAGGAGACAGCGGAGGCGTTCTACTCCGAATGGGGTATCGACCCGGCTATTTCGGCCCGGGGCGGGGTGGAGAACATCGAACCTCGCCCGACGAGCAGCGGGCGGGAGATCTGGCTTCTACAGCGGAAGACCAGTCGCCCGGGCCGGGGACTGGGCAAGACCACCGGCTGGGCCCACCGGATGGGTCTCGCCCGGCGGGGGGTCCACATGATTCCCGGTGTAGAGTATCTGGGCGTCGAGGACCGCGGACTCCGGGTCCGCATCGACGATGAGGAAAAGCTCCTGGACGTGGACAACGTCGTGGTCTGCGCAGGTCAGGAGCCGTGCCGGGACCTGGCCGATGAACTGGCCTCCGCGAACGTCCCCTTCACCCTGGTGGGCGGGGCGGACGAGGCCCGGGAACTGGACGCGAAGCGCGCCATCAGCCAGGCCACCCGGGTGGCTGCCGCGCTGTAGCCGCGAAGGAGGGAAGAATCATGACCAGGCGTCCCACTCTGCCGGCGATGGCCCTGCTCGGCGTCCTGCTGGTGCTGGGCGGCTGCGACGCGACGGTTAACGAGGACATCAGGATTCCTCCCGGCGCCACGGAGGCGCCGGACAGCATGACCGTCAACGGCAGCGTGATCGTGGGCGAGGGCGCCCGGCTCGGCTCGACGGCATTCCGCACGGTGAACGGCCGCATCCACGTCGGAAACAACGCCGTGGTCGGCGACTGCGGGACCGTCAACGGCCGCATGGAAATCGGCTCGGATGCGGTCACGGGAAGCCTGCAGACGGTCAACGGCAGCATCCGCGCAGGCAGCGGGGTGCGCATCGATGGCGACATCGAGATGGTGAACGGCGACGTTTGGCTGGGCGCGGGTACGGCCGCCGCCGGCGACGTCATCACCGTCAACGGCGAGATCGAGATGACCGCCACCCGCGTGGAAGGCGACGTGTCCAACGTCAACGGGGATATGCTCATCACCGACGGCTCCGTAGTGACGGGCAAGGTGCGGGTCCGGAAGGCGGAGGGGAATATCTCGGACAGCCGGCCCGTGATCACCATCGGGCCACAGACCCGGATTCTCGGCGGCCTGGAATTCGAGCGGCCGGTCACGCTCTACGTGCACGAGACTGCCGAGGTCGGCGACATCGACGGGGCGGAGCCCGTCCGGTTCAGTGGCGAGCGGCCCGGACAGGACTAGCGCCGACGCCGCGCAGCTTTCCCTGTTCGGCGCCACGGAGGCCGTGGTGTATCGGGAGAGTCGCCGGGCGAGACGGCTTGGTCTCCGGGTGTTCCCCCACGGGGTGGTCGAGGTGGTGGTACCGCCGCGGACCGGGCGCCGGCGGATCGAGGCGTTTCTGGCCAGCCACCGGGCGTGGATCGAAGAAGCCCGCAGGACGATGCTCGAGGTCCACGGCCCCCACTCGCTGGATCCGCCCGGCGACCTGCAGCTGCGGGCCGTGGAGGAGACCTGGCGCGTGAGCTACGGCGCCGGCCCGCGCCGGCTCAGCGAGGCGCCGGCGGCGGGCGGCGGGGTCCTGAGACTGTCGGGCCCGGCCGACGATCAGTGGCGCCGGGACCGCCTGCGCCGGTGGCTCAGGGTCCGCGCGAAGGCAGTGCTGGTCCCGTGGATGGAGGCGGTGAGCCGGGAACTGGAACTGCCGTTTTCCTCCGTCAGTATCCGGCGCCAGCGCTCCCGGTGGGGAAGCTGCAGCGCAGATGGCCGCATCAGCCTGAACTGCGCGCTGCTGTTCCTTGATCCCGCTCTGGTTCGCCAGGTCTGTGTGCACGAGCTCTGCCACACGCGGCACCTGAATCACTCCCCGGCCTTCTGGCGACTGGTCAGACGTCACGCGCCGGACTTCCGGGACCGGGAGGCGGCCCTTAACCAGGCCTGGCGCGACGTGCCGGCCTGGGTGACCTACGATCCGCCGGCCTGAACCTCCCCGTCCTCATCTCCCGGCACCGCCCCGCTGGCTGCAAGTCTCATGGCCGCACTCCGGCCAGCCGCCATGGCGGCAAGGATTCGGCCGCGGTCGGTGTCGAAGGAACCCAGGGCGAGGGGCTGGTCCGGGCCGAGGACCCTGCAGCCGGCGGGCACGGCCGCGGCTCGCTTCACGGGATAGCCCCGGTAAAGGGCTTTTTCGGAGTTCGTCACGATGGCGAGGCACTGCCCCCCGCCCAGGGCCATGGCCTCCTCAACGGGCGTTCGCACCTGCCATGCCCCATCCAGGGCGAGCCGTCCGCCGATGACGATTCGTCGCGCATACGGGCCGGGCACGAAGCAGGATGCCAGCACGGCGTCCACGACGGGGACGTCATCTTTCCGGGTGAGCACCCGTCGGGTCCGGCCTCGGCGGCCGGCATGGGTGACCGGGATGGCCAGGGGGATGGGCGACTCAGCGAGCCTGGCGCCGCCGAGCACGGTCTCCAGCGCGTTGCCCACGATGTCGCTCATCACAAGGGGCCAGCGGCCGCGAAGGAGCATCTCGGGACGGAACACCCGCTCACCCGCACCGGCCAGCCAGGCCTCCCGGAGTTCCCGTGCGGGCAGAAAGGCCGTCAAGGCGGCGACGATGCTGCCTGAGCTTGCCCCCGCCGCTGCGGTCACCCGGAGTCCCTGTTCCCCGAACCACTCGACGGCGCCTACCTGGAATGCGGCCCGGCCGGCGCAGCCCTCCAGGGCCAGCGCCAGGGTCACTGCCGGGATCCGCCCGGACCCGGCCTGGCCGACAGCGCCCGGACCAGGCCGGGCAGCACCTCGCCGGCCCGTCCCTGCAGCACCCAGTCGCAGCGGGCGCTAAGGGGCGTGGGATCGGTGTTGATTTCGCAAAGCGCCGCGCCCCGGGCGCCGGCAACCTCCGCAAGCTCGGCGGCGGGGTAGACGAGGCCTGACGTGCCGATAGAAAAGAACAACGTGCAGGACGCCGCGGCCTGCCACGCCCCCTCGAGAGCAGACGGCGGGATCATCTCGCCGAACCACACCACGTCCGGGCGCATCAGGCCGCCGCAGTGCGGACACGGCGGCGGTGTGTCCCGCTCCAGGTCACCGGCGGGTGCCCGGTGGTCGCATTCGCTGCATCGATCCCGCAGGAGGCTGCCGTGGAATTCCAGCACGTCACGGCTGCCGGCCCTCTGGTGGAGTCCGTCCACGTTCTGGGTGACCAGCGTCGTCTTTCCGAGAATGGACTGCAGTTCTCGCAGGGCATGGTGGCCCGGGTTGGGATCCACCGCCATCACGCCCCGGCGGCGGGCCTGGTACCAGCCCCAGACGTGATCCGGATCCCGGCGGAAGGCTTCCGGTGTCGCCAGTTCCTCCGGCCGGTTGCGTGCCCAGAGCCCGGTCAGGGCGTCGCGGAAGGTCGGGACGCCGCTTTCCGCCGAGATCCCGGAACCGGTCAGGAACACCACGCCACCCCCGCCGGCCAGCCGCTCCAGCAGGCCGTCAGGGAGGCGCGGTGTGGACACTGGCGGCCTCAGGCGGCCTGCTGGCTTCCCGCCAGCTGCCTCAGCACGTAGTGGAGGATACCGCCGTTGCGGTAATACTCCCGCTCCTTCGGCGTGTCGATCCGCACCCGGGCCTTAAAACGCACCGCCTCGCCGTTTTCCGGCGTTGCCGTGACGGTGACTTCCCGGGCGTCGGCGTCCGCCACACCCTCGATGTCGTAGGTCTCGGTCCCGTCCAGCCCCAGGGACGCGGCGTTCTTGCCCTCGGGGAACTGCAGAGGAAGCACGCCCATTCCGATGAGGTTGGACCGGTGGATCCGCTCGAAACTCTCGGCGATGACCGCCTCAACGCCCAGCAGCTTCGTGCCCTTGGCAGCCCAGTCCCGGGAAGATCCGGAGCCGTATTCCTTGCCGGCAAGAATCACCAGCGGCACGTTGTCCTCCCGGTACCTGAGGGACGCGTCGTAGATGGTCATCTGCTCGCCGCTCGGCTGGTGCCGTGTCCAGCCGCCCTCGGTGCCCGGGGCCAGCTGGTTGCGAAGCCGGATGTTGGCGAAAGTGCCGCGCATCATGACCTCGTGATTACCCCGGCGGGAACCATAGGAGTTGAAGTCGTGCGGCTCGACCCCCTGTTCCATGAGGTACCTGGCCGCGGGGCTGTCCTTGGCGATGCTGCCCGCCGGGGAGATGTGGTCGGTGGTCACGGAGTCGCCCAGCAGGGCCAGAGCCCGTGCGCCCCGGATGTCCTCCACCGCCCCGGTCTCCAGCGTCATGTTCTCGAAGTAGGGCGGGTTCCGCACATAGGTCGAGTCGTCGGGCCAGTCATAGATCTGGCCTTCGGGCACGTCCAGAGAGCGCCAGTTGTCGTCGCCCTCGAAGACGCCGCCATAGCTGGACTGGAACATCCCGGAATCGACGGTCTTGAGGATCGTGTCGTGGACTTCCCGGGCGCTGGGCCAGATGTCCCTGAGATAAACCGGCTTGCCGGCCCCGTTGACGCCCAGGGCTTCGTTGTTGAGGTCGAAGTCCATGGTGCCTGCAAGGGCATAGGCCACCACCAGTGGCGGCGAGGCGAGGAAGTTCATCCTCACCAGGGGATGAATGCGGCCCTCGAAATTCCTGTTGCCCGACAGCACGGAGGTGCCGACGACATCGCCGGTAGTGACCGCCTCGGCGATGTCCTCCGGCAGAGGGCCGGAATTGCCGATGCAGGTGGTGCAGCCATAGCCCACCACGTTGAACCCGAGCGCCTCGAGGTCGTCCAGCAGTTCGGCCTTTTGAAGATACTCCGTCACCACCTTGGACCCGGGTGCCAGGCTCGTCTTCACCCAGGGTTTCACCTTCAGGCCCTTCTCGTGGGCGTTGCGTGCCAGCAGGCCCGCCGCCACCATCACCGCCGGGTTGGAGGTGTTGGTGCAGCTGGTGATGGCCGCGATGAGGACGGCGCCGTCGCGGATCTCAAAGCTGTCTCCGTCGCGCTCCACGATGGCCGAGCCGGGCGTCTGGCGACCGACGGCGGTGTCTCCGCCCTCGTCCTCGAACCGGGCCTCCGCCGGGGGCTTGGCGTTGGCGCGGTCGGCGTGGATGGACTTCATGTGGTGATGGAAGGTGTCCTTCGCCGCCTTCAGCGGGATGCGGTCCTGCGGCCGGCGCGGCCCTGCAAGGCTGGGTTCCACGTCGCCCATGTCCAGTTCCAGGACGTGAGTGTAGTCCGGGTCCATCTGGCCGTCTTCGCGCCACAGACCCTGGGCTTTCGCGTAGGCCTCGATGAGGGCGACATGCTCCGCTTCCCGCCCCGACAGCTCCAGGTAGCGCAGGGTTTCGCGGTCGATGGGGAAGATTGCGCAGGTGCTGCCGAACTCCGGCGACATGTTGCCCAGGGTCGCCCGGTCTGCCAGCGGCAGGTTGGAGAGCCCGTCGCCGAAGAACTCGACGAACTTCCCTACCACGCCGAGCTTCCGGAGCATCTCGGTCACGGTCAGCACCAGGTCCGTGGCGGTGGCGCCCTCCCGCAGGCTGCCGGACAGGCGCACGCCGATGACCTGCGGGATGAGCATGGTCACTGGCTGGCCGAGCATGGCGGCCTCGGCCTCGATGCCGCCCACACCCCAGCCCAGAACGCCCAGGCCGTTGATCATGGTGGTATGGGAGTCCGTGCCGACCAGGGTATCGGGGTAGGCGACGTGCTCGCCGTCGATGCGCGTGTCGAACACCACCCGGGCCAGGTATTCCAGGTTCACCTGGTGGACGATGCCGGTATTCGGTGGCACCACCTTGAAGTTGTCGAAGGCCTCCTGGCCCCAGCGCAGGAATGAATAGCGCTCCTTGTTTCGGGAGAACTCGATGGCGTTGTTGCGTTTCAGCGCATCGGCAGAGCCGAAGACGTCCACCTGCACCGAGTGGTCGATGACGAGCTCCGCCGGCGAAAGCGGGTTGATGTCCTCGGCGCGGCCGCCGAGCTTGACCACGGCGTCCCGCATGGCGGCCAGATCCACGACGGCCGGCACGCCTGTGAAGTCCTGCAGGATGACCCGCGCGGGAGTGAAAGCGATTTCGGTTTCCGGTTCGGCCTTCGGGTCCCAGCCAAGCAGCGCCTCGATGTCGTCGCGGGTCACGTTGACCCCGTCCTCGTGGCGCAGAAGATTTTCCAGGAGGATCCGCAGGGAGTAGGGGAGGCGGGCCACCCGTTCCTGTCCCAGGGACTCAAGGGCCCAGATCTTGTAGTTCTTGCCGTTGACCTCGAGCGCGGAACGCGCGCCAGCCTTGTCCTTCATGCTTCCTCCGGAGATTCTCGGCGAAGGCCGGCAGCAGTCAGAATGCGCCGGCCGATGAGCCGCTAATTATAGCGGAAAGCCGGCCGCCGGCCTTGGTCAGCCGGCCGCACTCCGCAGGGGTCGGGCCGGCCCCTCGGCGGTAGTCTGGGCGATAGTCGCGCCCCCGAGGCATTCGTCGTCCCGGTAGAACACGACGTACTGACCCGGGGCAGGTGCGCGCTGGGGTTCGTCGAAGTTCACCCGGAGCCGGCCGGCGCCCTCCGCGCTGACGCGGCAGGCCAGGTCCGGCTGACGATGGCGGGTGCGGGCCGTGCAGTCCAGGGGCAGGTCAGGGGGTGTCCCGGCAACCCAGGAGGCGTCCGTGGCCAGCAGGCTGCGGCGCATCAGCAGGGGGTGGTCATGTCCCTGCACCACCACCAGTACGTTGCGGGCCTCGTCCTTCTCGGCTACGTACCACGGAGCCTCGTCGGCTCCCGGGACGCCGCCCACCCGGAGCCCCTGGCGCTGGCCCAGGGTGTAGCGCGCCAGGCCCTCGTGTCGTCCCACCACCCGGTCCTCGGGCGTGCGGATCTCCCCCGGGCGTCCCGGGACGTAGCGCCCGAGGAACTCCGCGAACGGACGCTCGCCGATGAAACAGATACCCGTGCTGTCCCGGCGATCGTGGTTCGGCAGTCCCTCGGCTTTGGCCAGGGCCCGTACCTGCTCCTTGAGGAGATGGCCGATGGGAAACAGGGCGGCCCGGAGGGCGTCTGCGCTGACGGCGTGGAGGAAATACGTCTGGTCCTTGCCGGGGTCCGCTGCGCGCAGGAGTCGGCCGTGTCCATCCGTCCGGGCGTAATGGCCGGTGGCGATGCGATCACCTCCCAGGCGGCGCGCGTAGGAGAGAAAACTGCCGAACTTGATTTCCCGGTTGCACAGGACATCAGGATTGGGTGTCACGCCCCGGGCATAACCGTCGACGAAGTGCCGGAAAACCTGCTGGCGGTATTCGCGGGCAAAATTGGCCCGGTGCAGAGGCACCTCCAGCAGCTCGGCCACGGCCAGGGCGTCCTGGTAGTCCTCCGCGGACTGGCAGTAGCCTTCCTCGTCCTCCTCCCAATTGTGCATGAAGAGGCCGTGGACCTCGTAACCGGCCTGCTTCAGCAGCAGCGCGGCGACGGACGAGTCCACGCCTCCGGACATGCCGACAATCACTCTCTCGCTCATGGCGGAGAATGTTACACCGCCGGCGGGCGGAGCCCGCGATCAGCCGGCGTGGCCGACGGCCTCGTAGCGGCACTCCAGCAGGGAGGAAACCACCGACAGGGGGAAGGTTTGCCCCGCGAGGAAATCGTCCACGCAGCGCAGGACCATGGGGCTTCGCAGGCGGGGCACGGCGGCGGCGATCTCGTTGCGGGTCATCCAGCGCGTGCGCACGATGCCGAGGTCCAGTGCACGCCCGGCCTCGTGGCCGAGGGCCCTGCCGGCGTAAACAGCGCGCAGGAAAACCCGCTCGCCGGTCGGGCTGTTCCAGAGGTACAGACCCACGAGAGCGCTGGGCTCGAACCGCCAGGCGGATTCCTCGAGGGTTTCCCGCACCACCGCCTCTTCCAGAGTCTCGCCGGCCTCGACGTGTCCCGCAGGCTGGTTCAGGACCAGGCGACCGCGGGCACTCTCTTCGACCAGGAGGAACCGGTCTCCGTCCTGCAACAAGGCGGCGACGGTGACGCGCGGACGGGGGCCGGTTGCGGTCATATCTTCAGCTGTCTGAGCTCAAGCGCCGGCTCCGCCAGGTGCCACATCTGGTCGAACTGCTCGAGGTAGAGCCTGGCCATGCGGCGCTCGTAAGTGTCGGCGATGCCTTCCCATCGATCCGCGCGGGCCCGGTACACCAGGGCGCTGTCGTCGGCCAGCAGGAAGGCGTCCTCCCGGGCGGGCATATCCTCCGACAGCTGCCGGAATTCGATGAAGGTGGACAGGCGCCGACCGAAGTGGACAAAGCGGTTGACAGTCTTGATGACCCTGGTGGGGTCCGAGATCAGCACCCGTATCCGGGCGTGGCTGCGGGAGAGCACAAGCCGTTTCACGTTCTCCAGGAACCGCGCCGAGTCGTAGACACCGGGCTCCAGGTCCGGCGTGAATATGGCGATGCTGCGGGACGCACGGGCGCTGACCTCGGCCACGGCCTCGGCAAACTCGGCCTTGCCCTCGAGGACCGTCCTCGTGCCCTGCGGCGTCGCTTCCGCTGCGGCTCCCGAAATGCTCATGTCTCCTCCCCCGAGGCTGCATCGCATGCCCTGGTGGGGAATGCCCGCCTCCTCGAACTCGTCCCCTTCGGCGACAAAACCGAAGTTCTCGTAAAATCCCAGGACCCGCGTCTGTGCATGGAGGAAAACCTCGCCCAGCCCCCGGTCCCTGGCTGCATCCATCAGGCACCGCAGCACCGCGGCGCCAACGCCAGCGCCCCGCCATTCGCGGAGCACCGCCATGCGACCTATCTTGCCGCCCGGGTGCAGGCGGCCGGTGCCGATTACGTCACATTCCGGCGACTCGGCCACCGCGTGGAGACAGCCGGGATCGAGGCCGTCCCACTCCAGCTCGGCAGGTACGGCCTGCTCGTCCACGAAGACGATTTCGCGCACCCGCCGGATGCCGGGCTGGTCCTCGTCCCAGTGGGCCAGCCGGACAGAAAACTGCCGATTATTCATGGGCCTGGTTCCTCGATGTGGGGCTCCTCGTCCTCAGGGAAACAGAACACGCCGAATTCCACCAGGTCCGCCAGCAGCGCCGCGCCCTCCGGCGACGCTACCAGCGGCTGGAGTTCCTCGGCCGTCGGCGCCCGCCGCTCTGCCAGCAGCGAAACCTGTGGCCAGAGTGATCCCGGCAGCCGCCAGCACCGGCCGCAGGCAAACAACAGCGCCAGTCCCCCTGCCTCCGCCCGGGCAAGTATCGCCATGCCATGGCGCACAAGGCCGAGACCGCGCCGGCCCCGCTCTTCGAGGGTTTTCGCACACGGGCGGGATGCGCTGTCCGGCTGCAGCCACAGCTTGGGCTCTGTCACGAGGGCGCCGAACCACTCCGCAAGGGCGAGGTCGTCGACGCCGGCGGCCAGGGGGCCCAGGTCCCGCCGGGCCCGCTCCAGGGCCCGGGGCGAGATCAGCCCGCCCTCGACTTCGTCCGGCGTGAGGTCGGGGTCGGAGAAGCGGGCATGTTCCGGCGCGCGGGCGGCCAGGTAACCGGCCAGGCTTTCGATCAGTTCCCGGCGGCCCGGTGCCCGGAACCCGATGGAGTACGTCATGCAGGCCGACAGGGCGATGCCATGATGGGCCACCCCCGGGGGCAGGTAGAGCGCATCGCCGGGGTCGAGCTCGAAGGTCTGGTGGGGGTGAAAATCGGCCAGCACGGCGATTTCGGGCCCGGGCAGGGTGGCCAGGCTCGCCGGCGAAGTGTCCAGCTGCCAGCGGCGGCGGCCGTGGCCCTGAAGCAGGAACACGTCGTAGGCATCCACGTGCGGGCCTACGGAGCCGCCCGGCGGCGCGAAGCTGATCATCAGGTCGTCGATGCGCCAGCGGGGCAGGAACCCCAGGGACTCGGTGATCCACGCCAGGTCGGGGAGATGTTTTTCCACGTCCTGGACCAGCAGCGTCCAGCCCGCCTCGCCCAGTTGCCCGAAATCCTCCGGCGCAAACGGACCGGCGCGCACTTCCCAGGGCGTCTCGCCGGACTCGATCACGAGCCGCGACTCCACGTCGGGCTCGCAGGCCAGCCCTGCCAGTTCGTCAGGGCTGAGCGGGGTCTCGAATCCCGGAAAGAAGCCCCGCAGGAGACAGGGCCGCTTCTGCCAGTACTCGGCCAGGAAGCGGGCGGGGTCCAGACCTTCGGGCCAGCGGAGCATGGCGTCCCGGCTCGACGAGGCTACAGGTCCCGGGCAAGCTTCTCCGCCAGCCCGGTATAGCCTGCCGGGGTCAGCGCCAGCAGGCGCTTCCTGGCGTCGTCGGGCAGGGGCAGTTCCTCGATGAAGGCCGCCATCTCCTCCGGCCCCACCCGCCGGCCGCGGGTCAGTTCCTTCAGCTTCTCATACGGATTCGGCAGGCCGTAGCGGCGCATCACCGTCTGGATGGCCTCGCCCAGCACCTCCCAGTTGGCGTCCAGGTCCCGGGCCATGGTCTCGGGATCGGGCGCCAGGCGGTCGAGCCCCTTGAGCACGGCGGCGTAGGCAATGGACGAGTGGGCCAGGGCAACGCCCAGGTTGCGCAGCACGGTGGAGTCGGTGAGATCCCGCTGCCAGCGGGAGACCGGCAACTTGGCCGCGAAATGGGCCAGCAGGGCATTGGCCACCCCCAGGTTGCCTTCCGCGTTCTCGAAGTCGATGGGGTTTACCTTGTGAGGCATGGTGGAGGAGCCCACTTCCCCGGCCACCACCTTCTGCCGGAAATAACCCAGGGACACGTAGCCCCAGACGTCCCGGCACAGGTCCGTCAGCACGGTGTTGAACCGCTCCAGGGCGTGACAGTACTCGGCGATCCAGTCGTGGGGCTCGATCTGTGTGGTGTAGGGATTCCAGGCCAGCCCGAGGGACTCGACGAACCCCCGGGTCAACGCCTGCCAGTCCACCTCCGGGTAGGCCGCCAGGTGAGCGTTGAAGTTGCCCACGGCACCGTTGATCTTGCCCAGCACCTCCACCGCCGCAAACTGCGCCTTCTGGCGGCGCAGGCGCCAGGCGAGGTTAGCCAGCTCCTTGCCCAGGGTGGTGGGCGAGGCCGCCTGTCCATGGGTGCGCGACAGCATGGGCACCGCTGCGTTGTCCCCGGCCAGGCCGACCAGGCGCTCGGCGATCCCTTCCTGCTGCGCCGTCAGCACCCCGTCCCGGGCGTCCCGCAGCATGAGGGCGTAGGCCAGGTTGTTGATGTCCTCGGACGTGCAGGCGAAATGGAAGAATTCCCGGGTCCGGGCCTGGTCGTCTCCCAGCTGTTCCTTGAGAAAATACTCGACTGCCTTCACGTCATGATTGGTCTCGGCCTCGATGGCTTTCACCCTTTCGGCGGCCTCCCGGGTGATCCCCGCGGCCAGTCGCTCCAGCCGCTCGCGGTCCTCGCCGGAGACCGGGGCCAGCTCAGCGATGCCGGGCTCGTCCGACAGCGCCAGGAGCCAGCGGGACTCAACCGCCACGCGATAGCGGATAAGCCCGTATTCACTGAGAAGAGGCCGCAGTTCCGCGACCTTGCCCGCGTAGCGCCCGTCCACCGGGGACAGGGCGGTCAGGGGGGTGATATCCATGACGGAAGGAACGCCGCAAGGTGATAGGATGGCGCATCATACCGCAACCCTCGCAGCAGGCCGACCAGGCAGTCCTCCAGCGGCTTGCGGGGCTTTGTAAAAAACTATAAATCAGATACTTGCAAGCTAATCCTGAGACTGGTTCCAGGCCGGAGAGAACGATATGGCTGACAAGGACTACCGAATCGAAAAAGACAGCATGGGCGAGCTTCGGGTCCCCGCCGATGCACTCTGGGGCGCCCAGACCCAGCGCGCCGTGGAGAACTTCCCCGTCAGCGGCCTTCCCATGCCCCGGGCATTCATCCGCGCCGTCGGGCTGGTGAAATGGGCCGCCGCGGCTGCGAATCGGGACCTGGACCTGCTTGGACCGGCCATGGCCGACGCGATCCAGCAGGCCGCCGAGGCGGTGGCGGAAGGCGGGCACGACGACCAGTTTCCCGTGGATGTTTTCCAGACCGGGTCGGGCACCAGCACCAACATGAACGCCAACGAGGTCATCGCGGCCCTGGCGACCCGGCTCGCCGGCGAGCCGGTGCATCCCAACGACCACGTCAACATGGGCCAGAGCAGCAACGATGTCATCCCGACGGCCATCCACGTCAGTGCGGCGGTGGAGGTCAAAGAGACGTTGCTGCCGGCGCTGGACCACCTCGCGTCGGCCATCGAGAGCAAGGCCCGGGAGTGCCATGATTTCGTCAAGACCGGCCGTACCCACCTGATGGACGCGATGCCGGTTCGGATGAGCCAGGAGATGGGCGGCTGGGCAGCCCAGGTGCGAAGCGGGATGGCCAGGATCGAGGCTGTGCGGCCGCGGCTGGCCCGGCTTGCCCAGGGGGGCACCGCCGTGGGTACCGGGATCAATGCGCATCCGGATTTCGGCAGGCGCTTCGCGAGCCGCCTGGGCGAGCGCACCGGCATCGACTTCGAGCCCAACCCTGATTACTTCGAGAGCCTGAGTTCCCAGGACACGGCGGTGGAACTGTCCGGCCAGCTCAAGACGGTCGCGGTGAGCCTGATGAAGATCGCCAACGACCTGCGCTGGATGAACAGCGGCCCGCTGGCCGGACTGGGAGAGATTGCGCTCCCGGCCCTCCAGCCGGGCAGCAGCATTATGCCCGGCAAGGTGAACCCGGTGATCCCGGAAGCGGTGGCCATGGTGGCGGCCCAGGTCATCGGCAACGACGCCACGGTCACCATCGGCGGACAGTCCGGCAACTTCCAGCTCAACGTCATGCTTCCGGTGATCGCCTACAACCTGCTCCAGAGCATCGCCATCCTGTCGTCGGTCTCGCGGCTGCTGGCGGATCGGGCCATCGAGGGTTTCGAAGTCAATGCGGACAATCTGCGGGATGCCCTAGAGAAGAACCCCATCCTCGTCACCGCGCTGAACCCCGTCATCGGTTACGAGAAGGGCGCGGCGACGGCGAAGAAGGCCTACGCCGAGGGCCGGCCCATTCGGGAGGTGGCCCGGGAGATGACCGACCTCAGCGACGAGGAGCTTGCCCGGCTGCTGGACCCGGCGGGTCTCACGGAGGGCGGCATCCGCAAGTGAACCGGCGGTGAAGGAGGCCATTCGCCGGCGACTGGAGGGCACCGCCCCGGCCCCTGCGGAACAGTTCCGGGTCCCCGGTCTGAGCGGGGACCTGCCCAGGGCGCTGCGCCACCTTCGGCCCCGCCGGGTGACGCCCGCTGCTGTCCTCGTGCCCCTCCTGGAACGCGCCGGGGGTCTGACGGTGCTCTTCACCGTGCGTTCCGAGGGACTGAAGCACCATGCCGGCCAGGTGAGCTTTCCCGGCGGTCGCCTGGATCCCGGCGATGCCGGGCCCCGTGAGGCAGCCCTCCGGGAGGCGGCCGAGGAGGTCGGCCTGCCCGCGGAGAACGTCGAGGTGGCCGGCTATCTCCAGAACTACCTGACCATTACCGGCTACTCGGTGACCCCGGTGGTGGGATTCGTCGATCCCGCCTTCCGGCTGGCGCTGGACCCGACCGAGGTGAGCGAGGCCTTCGAGGTGCCCCTGGATTACCTCTTCGCCCCCGGCAATATGCAGCGCCGGTACAAGCGATATCTCGGCGTGCGGCTGCCGTATTTCGAGATTCCCTGGGGCCCGCACCGCATCTGGGGGGCCACCGCCGCCATGCTCGTGAACTTTCGGGATTCCCTGGAGGAGGATTCTTAGCCATGGAGGAGATGGACCGGCTGCTGGAGATCATGCGCCGACTCAGGGACCCGGACGGGGGCTGTCCCTGGGACCGGGAACAGACCTTCCGGACCATCGCGCCCTATACCCTCGAGGAAGCCTACGAAGTCGCGGACGCCATCGAGCGGGAAGACATGGACGGGCTGCGGGACGAACTCGGCGACCTGCTCTTCCAGGTGGTGTTTCATGCCCGAATGGCCGAGGAGGGCGGTCACTTCGATTTCTCCGATGTCACCCGCGGCCTCGCGGACAAGATGCGCCGGCGGCATCCCCACGTGTTTGGGGACGCCACGGTGCGCGATGCGGCAGCCCAGACGCGGGCCTGGGAAGCCCACAAGGCCCGGGAGAGGGCGGAAAAGGGCACGCCCGGGGGGCTGCTGGACGATGTCCCGGCCACCCTGCCGGCGCTTGTCCGGGCCCAGAAGCTGGGCCGTCGGGCGTCCCGCGTGGGGTTCGACTGGCCCGGGGTGGACGGCGTGCTGGAGAAGCTGGACGAGGAAATCGCCGAACTCCGTGATGCACTCCAGGATCGGGACACGCGGCCGGAGCGGGCCGAGGAAGAGCTTGGAGACGTGCTGTTCACGCTGGCCAACCTTGCCCGCCACATGGACGTGGATGCCGAGTCCGCCCTGCGCCGGGCCGGCCTCAAGTTCCAGCAGCGTTTCGGGGCCATGGAGCGGGAGGCTTCCGCCGCCGGGCGTGACCTGGCAGGCCTGGACGCCGGGGCACTGGAGCGACTGTGGGACAGCGCGAAGGATGAGCCGGACAGCTGACGAGGACAGCACGGGCCACGCGACGCTGACGGCGGCGGAGCTTCAGACCGCCCTGGAGGAGGTGTCGACGCGGGACTACCCGCGCCTGAAGAAGCGGGTGGCCGGCCTGGCGAGGCGCAGGCGACCGTCGCCGGCGGCAGTCGCAGCGGTCACCGCGGACGTTCAGCGGTCCCGGGCGTGGGTGGCGGCTCGGCGGTCAGTTGTCCCGGGACTGACGTTCCCCGAGGAACTGCCGGTCAGCGCCGAGCGGGCACGGATATCGGACGCCATCTCCCGGCACCAGGTGACCGTGGTCTGCGGGGCCACGGGGTCCGGCAAAACGACCCAGCTCCCGAAGATCTGTCTTGCCCTGGGGCGCGGAAGCCGGGGGCTGATCGGGCATACGCAGCCGCGGCGGATCGCCGCTCGCTCTGTCGCCGGCCGCATCGGCTCGGAGGTGCCCGCCCCGGGGCTGGTGGGCTGGAAAGTGAGGTTCGCGGACCGCACTGGTCCGGACTGCCAGGTCAAGCTCATGACCGACGGGATCCTGCTGGCGGAAATCCGGGACGATCCCGAACTCCGCCGCTACGACACGCTGATCGTCGACGAAGCGCACGAGCGGAGCCTGAACATCGACTTCCTCCTGGGTTATCTCCACCGGCTTCTCCCGAAGCGCCCGGACCTCAAGCTGATCATTACCTCCGCGACCATCGATCCGGCCCGATTCGCCGAGCACTTCGGCGGCGCCCCGGTCATCGAGGTGGGTGGCGCCACTTACCCGGTGGAGGAACGCTACCGCCCGCCGGAGGATGGCGAAGACGGGGACCTGACACAGGGCGTACTTGCCGCAGTGGACGAACTTGCGGCCAGCGCACCGCGGGGAGATGTGCTGGTGTTCCTGCCGGGGGAGCGGGAAATCCGGGAATGCGCCGAGGCCCTCCGCAAGCACCATCCGGCGGACACGGAGATCCTTCCCCTGTACGGGCGCCAGTCCGCGTCGGAGCAGGACCGGGTGTTCCAGGCCTCCGCCCGCCGCCGCGTGGTGCTGGCGACCAACGTGGCCGAAACCTCCCTGACGGTGCCCGGCATCCGCCACGTGGTGGATTCGGGGCTGGTACGGATCAGTCGCTACAGCTACCGGTCGAAGATCCAGCGGCTCCAGGTGGAACCGGTGTCGCGGGCGAGCGCCGACCAGCGTCGGGGAAGGTGCGGCCGGCAGGCGCCAGGCGTGTGTGTGCGCCTGTACTCGGAGGACGATTACCGGGAACGTCCGGCGTTCACCGATCCCGAGGTTCGCCGGACCAACCTGGCGAGCGTCATCCTCCAGATGGAGACCCTGGGCCTTGGCCACATCGAGGATTTTCCCTTCCTGGACCCACCGGACACCCGCTATGTGCGGGACGGCTACCGGCTCTTGCGAGAGCTTGGCGCGGTGGACGAGCGGGAGCGGGTAGGACCGCTGGGTCGCAGGCTGGCCCGTCTTCCCGTGGACCCGCGCCTGGCCCGGATGGTGGTGGCGGCCGGGGAGGCCGGATGCCTGAGAGAGGTCCTGGCCATCGTCTCCGCCCTCTCCGTCCAGGATCCGAGGCAGAGGCCCGCGGAGGCGGCTCAGGAAGCAGATGCGGCCCACGGGCGCTTCCGCCAGCCGAAGTCGGATTTCATGACCCTGGTGGCTGTCTGGGAGGCATACCGGGATCAACGCCGGCACCAGTCCACCAGCGCCCAGCGTCGCTGGGCCCGCGAGCATTTCCTTTCCTTCCTGCGCCTGCGGGAGTGGCACGATGTCCACCAGCAGCTGCTCGGGCTTGTGAAGGACATGGGGATGCGGCCAAACGAGGCGCCGGCGGACTATGCCGCCATACACCGCGCAGTGCTGACCGGCCTCCTGTCCCACGTCGGCCAGCGGGACGAGCGGGGTGAATATTCCGGCGCCCGGGGTGTCCGGTTCCGGCCGTTCCCGGATTCCACCCTGGCGGGCGGGCCGGCGCCCTGGGTGGTGGCGGCCCACCTGGTGGAGACGCGGCGGGTTTGGGGCCGCATCCTGGCGGCGGTGGAGCCGACCTGGATCGAGCAGGCCGGGGCACACCTGCTCAAGCGGTCCTGGTCAGATCCCCACTGGCAGCCGGAACGCGGTTTCGTCGCGGCGCGGGAGCAGGTGAGCCTGTACGGCCTGATACTGGCGGCCAACCGCCGCGTGGACTTCGGCCGCGTGGACCCGAAGGCCGCCCGCGACGTGTTCATCCGGGACGCCCTGGTGCCGGGGCGGATTCGCACCCGGGGGCGGTTTCTTGCCCGCAACCGGTCCCTGGTTGCGCGCGTCGAGCAGCTCGAGGCCAGGCTGCGGCGGAGGGAGTTGTTCGCGGGGGAGCAGGCGGTGGCGGCTTTCTACGCCCGCCGGGTCCCCGACGGTGTCTGCAGCGCCCGCGCCTTCGAAACCTGGCGTCGGAAGGCCGAAAACGCGCAGCCGGCGCTCCTGGAGATGGCCATGGAGGACGTGGTGACCGGCGCAGCGCTGCCCGGGGGGAGTGACTATCCGGACACCCTGGAGGTGGCGGGCAACCGGCTTCCGTTGACCTATCGCTTCGACCCGGCCGCCGACGACGATGGCGTGACGCTGCGGCTCCCGCGGCACCTGCTTCCGCTCGTGGACGAGCGCCGCCTGCAGTGGCTCGTGCCCGGCTGGGTGGGCGAGAAGGTTACGGCCATGCTGAGGGCCCTTCCCAAAGCCGCCCGGAGACAGATCGTGCCCGTGCCGGAGCACGCCCGGAAATGCCTCGAGGCCCTGGAATTCGGCGCGGGGAGCCTTCACGCCGGACTGGCCGAGGCGCTCCGGCGCACGTCCGGGCTCCAGGTTGCTCCGGAGACCTGGGACGGACTGGAGCTTGAGCCATGGATGAGCTTTCGCATCGAACTGATTGATGACAATGGGGAAGTATTGCGGGCTTCCCGTGACCTGGCCGAGCTCAGACGTTGCTTCGGGAGCGCCGGAGGGGCCGTGGAGACCCCCGGCGACGGCGGCTGGTCAGGCACGGGCCTTCGGAGCTGGACCTTCGGGCGTGTTCCAGAGCGCGTCGAGGTCAGCCGGGCCGGAATCACCCAGGTCCTGTTTCCTGCGGTCCGCGACGACGGCAACAGCGTCTCCCTTCGCCTCTATCCCACCAGTGTGGACGCGGACGCCGTCACCCGGGGTGGGGTTCGGCGGCTGTTTGCTCTCGCGCTGGACCAGCAGTACCGGGCCCTGGTGAAAGCGGCCCGGAAGGACAAGGCGCTGACGCTTCGCGGCCGGGACCTGGCCGCAGGCGGCGATCTGGCCGGGGACCTTGCCCTGGCGGCATTCGGCCAGGTGTTCCTCCCCGAGGGCCAGAGCTTGCCCAGGGACGAGCGCGCCTTCCGCGCCAGGCTTGAGGCGGGGCGCAGCGAACTGGTGCCCGCCGGCGAGGCGCTCCTCGCGCTTTCCGGGGAGATTCTGGAACTCCGTGCCCGTGTCCTGGACCGGCTCGAGCGGGGCCTCACGGGCCCCGGTGCGGCCGCGGCCGCTGCAGACATCGCGGCCCAGGTCGGGGGGTTGTTTCCGGCAGGCTTCGTGGTGTCCACGCCGGCGGTCCACCTGGCCGGCTATCCGCGCTATCTGCTGGCCGCGCTGACGCGCATGGACCAGCTCGGCACCCGCGAGAAAGTGTCCGCCGCCAGGCTAGAAAACCAGTGGGACCGGTTCAGGGCGCTGCGCGCAGGGCTGGCCGCGGCAGATTGACCCGCTGGCGTGCCGTGCCAAAATGGCCTGGTCCACAGCAGCCGAAGGCGGCCGGATTCCCGGCCGGAACGCCTCGCCCCATGCGCATCGGCGTAGTCATCGACGCCTCCTGCGATCTGCCCCGGTCCTACCTTGAGGAGCACGGGATCCACGTGCTGCCGAACCTCCTGAGCCTCGGTGGCAAGCGGGTCCTGGATGACCGGGACCCCGACAAGACCATGCAGATCTACCGCCGTTACCTCACCGACCGGGAACTGCCCTGCAGCAGCGCCCCCTGGGCCAGCGAGGACATGGCGCAGCTCTTCCTCGAGCAGGTCGTGCCGCGCTACGACCGCGTGCTGGTGATCGCGCCGGACGCGGCCCGCAGCGACGTGTTTCAGCAGGCCACCGAGGCGTCCTACGCCATCCTGCAGACCTACCGCGAGCGGCGGGAAAAGGCAGGACGTTCCGGCACCTTCGCGCTGCGGGTGCTGGACAGCGGCAGCCTTGGCGCGGGCCACGGCCTCCTGGCCTGGCGCGCCTCCAGCCTGGCCCGGGCAGGAGGCATGCCGTTCGAGAAGTACCGCGCGGCCCTGTCAGCGGACGCCGCCCGGACCCGCTGCCTGATCGTGCCCGGCGACCTGTATTACCTCCGGACCCGGGGCCTGGGCAGACCGGGCGAAGGACTGGGGACGGGCGCCTACGCCCTCGGGAAAATGGCAGGGCTTCAGCCGGTGCTGGAAGTCACCGGCAAGGACCTGGCGGTGGTTGCCCGGGGCCGGGGATTCCAGGCCGCGGCCTCGGCGGCCCTGGACATGGCCCGGCAGGCGCTGCGCGCCGGCATCGGCCCGCCGGCAGTGGTGCTGAGTTTCGGGGGTGACCCCCGCATCCTTCGCGACCTGCCTGCCTACCAGGACCTGGAGGCCCAGGCGGCTTCCCAGCGGGTCGAGCTTCACCTGGCGGTCATGAGCGCTACCCTCGGGACCCGGCTGGGTCCGGGCGCACTTTCCCTGGCCTGGATCGAGAGCGAGGACTAGGCTTCGCTGCCGGACCCCGGCTTTGGCGCAGGCATAGTGCCCGGGGTGCCCAGCAGCGGCGCCACCAGGTCCAGGGGCAGGGGGAAGATGATCGTGTTGCTGCCCTCGTTGGCCACGTCCGTCAGGGTCTGGAGATAACGCAGCTGCATGGCCTGGGGCTGCTGGGCCAGGGTGGCAGCCGCCTGCTGCAGGCGCTCGGAGGCCTGCAGCTCGCCCTCGGCGTGGATGACCTTCGCCCGCCGGGTCCGCTCCGCCTCGGCCTGGGCGGCGATGGCCCGGATCATGCTGGGCTCGAGGTCGACGTGCTTGATCTCCACGTTGGTGACCTTGATGCCCCAGCTGTCGGTGTGCTCGTCCAGGATGGTCTGGATGTCCGCGTTGAGCTTCTCCCGTTCAGACAGCATCTCGTCGAGCTCGTGCTGGCCGAGGACCGAGCGGAGCGTGGTCTGGGCCAGCTGACTGGTGGCCTCGTAGACATTCTCTACCTGGATGATGGCCCGCTCGGGATCGACGATACGGAAGTAGACGACAGCATTGACCTTCACTGACACGTTGTCCTTGGAGATCACGTCCTGGGTGGGGACGTCCATCACCACGACACGAAGGTCGGTCTTGACCATCTGCTGGATCACGGGGATGACGAGGATCAGGCCCGGCCCCTTGACCTTGTAGAACCGGCCCAGCTGGAAGATGACGCCTCTCTCGTACTCCTTGAGGATCTTGATGGCGCTGAAAAGCAGCAGCGCAAGGGCGCCAAGGGCGATGATTCCGAAATAGCTCGACATAGTCAGTCCTCCGTGCCGTCCCGTGGTTTGACCGTCAGGACAAGGCCGTTCATATCGGTAATGGTCAGGGGCTGGGAGGCCCGCACAGGTGTTTCAGATCGCGCCGACCATATCTCTCCGTGGGCACGGACCTGACCGCGCCCCTGCCGGAAATCCTCGGCTGCCACCGCGGTACTGCCGATCATCTGCTCCCGGCCGCTGACCACGGGCTGCCGGTAAGCCCTCACGGCGAACCAGACGATGCCCATGATGGCGATCGCCCCGACAAGCGCGATGGAGCCGATGAGTGCCATGGGGATGCCGAAGCCCGGCACGTCCGTGTCCATGAGGATCACCGAGCCGGCTACGAAGGCGATAACGCCGCCTATGCCCAGGGCCCCGAAACTGGGCACGAATACCTCCGCGATCATCAGCAGGATGCCCAGGACGATCAGGGCCAGGCCGGCGTAGTTGACCGGCAGCACCTGGAAGGCATACAGCGCCAGCAGAATGCAGATGGCCCCGACCACGCCCGGCAGGATGGCGCCGGGGTTGTAGCCTTCGAAGATCAGCCCGTAGATGCCCGCCAGCAGCAGCATGTAGGCCACGGTGGGGCTGGTGATGACGGCGAGGAACTCGGTGCGCCAGTCGGGCTCGGCGCGTTCCACCACCATGCCTTCAGTCTCCAGTGTCACGTCGCCGGTCGCCAGGCTGACGGTCCGACCATCCACGGCCGCCAGCAGCTGAGCCATGTCCGCGGCGATAAGGTCCACCACGTTCTCCGCTACCGCGCGCTCGGCGGTAAGGCTTGCCGCCTCCCGCACTGCCCTCTCGGCCCAGTCGGCGTTGCGGCCCCGCCGCTCGGCCAGACCCCGGATGTAGGCCACCGCATCGTTGACCGCCTTGGCGCTGGACGCGTCGGCCGGGCCGCCAGGCGTCTTCGGGGCCGCGCCATCGCCGCCGGCGGGTTCCGCGGCTTCGTCGTCCGCTGCCGCCTCCGGTTCCGGTTCGTCGGGAGGACTCGCTGGTGAGCCGCCTATGGGTACCGGCGTGGCCGCCCCCAGGTTGGTGGCCGGCGCCATGGCCGCGACGTGGCTGGCGTAGAGGATATAAGTGCCCGCGCTGGCCGCCCGGGAGCCGCTGGGGGCCCCCCAGGGTACCACCGGCACGGGGGAGGCCAGGATGGCCTTGATGATCTCCCGCATGGCGGTGTCCAGGCCGCCCGGCGTGTCCATCTGGAGGATCACGAGGTCGGCGCCGTTCTCGCCGGCGGCCTCGATTCCGCGCACCACGTAATCGCTGGTCGCGGGGCCAATGGGCCCGGAGATCTCGAGGACGACTGCGCGCCGCTCCCCGCCTTCGGGCTGGGACAGCCCCAAGCCGGACACCAGGGCCAGGACAAGTCCTGCGAAGATCAGTCCCGTGCGCATGACCGCATGGTAGCCAGCCCCGTGACCCGGCGCCATAGCAGAAACCACCGCGCTATACTCCGCGGCCCGCCAAGGCCTGAGGCTGCCTGCTCATGCACATTACGTTCATCACCACTGGCGGAACCATCGACAAGGTTTATTTCGACGCCAAGAGTCAGTTCGAGGTCGGAGAGACCGTGGTTTCGCACATGCTGCACCAGGGGGGTGTGGGTTTCGGCTTCGAGGTCGTGCCCCTGATGCGCAAGGACAGCCTCGATCTGACCGGCGCAGACCGGCAGGCCATCCGGGCGGCAGTGATCGCCCGGGACGATGACCGGGTCGTGATTACCCACGGGACCGACACCATGGTGGACACGGCCCGTGCCCTCGAGGGCATCGAGGGCAAGACCATCGTCCTGACGGGAGCGCTCAGCCCGGCCCGGTTCCAGGACTCCGACGCGATGTTCAATATCGGAATGGCGGTAGCGGCCGTGCAGACCTGCCCGCCGGGCGTATGGATCGCCATGAGCGGCCAGGTCTTCCACCCGGACCACGTGCGGAAGAACCGCCGGCAAAACCGCTTCGAGAGTACCGACGAAGTGTGAGGCCGTGGACTGCCGGGAATTGACCGAGGAGAACCGGATGGGGAAGAACCTTTGCCGACTGATGGTGGCGGCTGTCGCTGCTGCCGGGGTGACCCCGGCGACGGCTCAGGAAGCCCTGGAAGAGGTCACGGTCACCGCCAGCCCGGTGGCCGGCTGCGTGTGGATGCTCGAGGGCCGTGGCGGCAACATCGGCCTGTGCGCCGGCGACGACGGCGCATTCCTGGTCGACGACCAGTATGCGCCCCTGACGCCGGCCATCGTCGAAGCGGTTTCCGGGGTGCGCGCAGGTCCCATCCGGTTCGTGCTCAACACCCACTGGCACGGCGACCACACCGGCGGCAACGAAAACCTGGGGCGGGCCGGAGCGGTCATCGTGGCCCACGACAACGTCCGGGAGCGCATGAGCACCGACCAGTTCATGGCCTTCATGGAGCGGGAAGTCCCGGCTTCACCCGCCGAGGCCTTGCCCGTGGTGACCTTCGACTCGGAGGTGACCTTTCATCTCAACGACGAAACCGTCCGGGCTTTCCATGTTCCGGCGGCCCACACCGACGGGGACACCATCGTGCACTTCGAGTCCGCGAACGTCGTGCACATGGGAGACGTGGTGTTCTACGGGATGTATCCCTTCATCGACACGGGCAGCGGCGGGTCCGTCAGGGGCGTCATCGCCGCCCTGGAACGGGCGCTGACCCTGATGGATGGGCAGACGCGGGTGATCCCCGGCCACGGCGTCATCACCGACCGGGCCGGCATCCTGGCCTACCGGGACATGCTGCAGACCGTGTCGGCCCGTATCGGATCAATGATTGCCGACGGGAAGTCGCTGGAAGCCGTCCAGGCGGCCGGGCCCACCGCCGAGTATGACGCCCGCTGGGGCGGGGGATTCATCAAGCCCGATCGTTTCGTCGCCATGCTTTATGAGGACCTGAGCCGTCCCTGACGCCTGCCGAACTCTCCTGCAGGAAAACAGGGGCGCGAACCGATAGTGGCTCGCGCCCGCCGCATCAGTCCCGGCGACTAGCGTCCCAGGTCGAAGCGGATGCCCTGGGCCAGGGGCAGGTCACGGCTCCAGTTGATGGTGGTGGTCTGGCGGCGCATGTAGGCCCGCCAGGCGTCGGAGCCGGCCTCACGCCCGCCGCCGGTATCCTTCTCGCCACCGAAGGCGCCGCCGATCTCGGCGCCGGAGGTGCCGATGTTCACGTTGGCGATTCCGCAGTCGCTCCCGGCCGCGGAGAGGAACAGCTCGGCCCGCCGGAGGTCGGTGGTGAAGATCGCCGAGGAAAGGCCCTGCCGGACCGAGTTCTGCATGGCGATGGCTTCGTCGATGTGGTGGAAGGGGATCAGGTAGAGGATCGGCGCGAAGGTCTCTTCCTGGACGATGGGCCACTCGTTGGACGCCTTGATGAGCGTGGGCTGTACGAAGTTCCCCTTGCCCTCCAGGGCATGTCCGCCGAAGAGCACCTGGCCGCCTGAGGAAAGGGCGGTTTCGATGGCCGCCTCGAAGCGAACCACGGCGTCCGCATCGATGAGCGGGCCCATGAGCGTGTCGCCGTCCATGGGGTCGCCGATCCGGACCTGCTCGTAGGCGTGGACCAGCCGGTGGGCCAGGGCGTCGAAGATCTTTTCGTGGGCCAGCACCCGGCGGGTAGTGGTACAGCGCTGCCCGGCGGTGCCTACGGCGCCGAACAGAATGGCAGGAACCGCCAGGTCCAGATCCGCTTTCTTGTCCACGATGATGGCATTGTTGCCGCCCAGTTCCAGGAGGCTCTTGCCCATGCGGGCGGCCACCCGCTCGCCGACCCGCCGGCCCACGGCACAGGATCCCGTGAAGGAGACCAGGTCGATCCGGGCATCGTCCACGAAGGCCTCGGCCATGGCCACGTCGGCCTCGACGAACAGGTTGAAGATCGGCGGAAGGCCTTCGTCGGCCAGCGCCTCGTTGCAGATCTTCTGCACAGCGATGGCGCACAGCGCCGCCTTGGGTGAGGGCTTCCAGACGCAGACGTCGCCGCAGGCGGCGGCGATGAGGGCGTTCCAGCTCCACACGGCCACGGGGAAGTTGAAGGCGCTGATGATGCCCACGACCCCAAGGGGATGCCACTGCTCGTACATGCGGTGACCGGGCCGCTCGGAGTGCATGGTCCTGCCGTAGAGCATCCGCGACTGGCCCACGGCGAAGTCCGCGATGTCGATCATCTCCTGGACTTCGCCGTCGCCCTCGGCCTTGATCTTGCCCATCTCCAGGGAGACCAGGCTGCCCAGTGCGTCCTTGTGCCGGCGCAGGGCTTCGCCGCAGAGGCGGATGGCTTCACCGCGTCGCGGGGCCGGCAGCATGCGCCAGGTCATGAAGGCTTCCCGGGCGGCGGTGACGACCTGCTCGTACTCCGCCGGCGACGCGGTGCGGATGCGGGCGATGACCTCGCCGGTAGCCGGGTTCACGGACTCGATCTCGGGACCCTGGCCAGCGAGCTCCCGGGTCCCCACCCAGGCTCCCGAGTTGGACTCGCCCAGTCCGAGCTTGTCGAGAATCTCCTTCATCTTCATTCTCCTGCTGCGCGCTGGTGGCCCACCTGCCCGGTGGCGATCAACCGGGCGGAGACCTCGTTCGTGCCCCCGTGGCCGTAGAAATTGCCGAAACGATTGTCCAGGATGTCCTTCAGCCTGAAGCTTTCCTGGGTGACGAAGCCCTTGTGGTCCGTCGGATTGCCCAGGACAAGATCCGCCACGGCGCAGACGCCCGACGCTGTCGTGACCTGGATGGCGGACCAGAGCCGCCCCGCGACAAGCTGCGGATAGACCTTGTTAACGTAGTTCTCCTCGCGGAACTCTCCGTCCTGTATGCCGGTCACCGACACGTAGACCACGACCACGTCCTGCAGCGTCCGGGGCACGGCGTTTTCCAGGATCCGCTTCAGCGTCTCCCGGTCGTGATTCAGCTTCAGGCCGTTCATCAGCAGCCTCATCTGGCTGCAGTGGCCCGGGTAACGCATGGTCTTGTAGTTCATCTTGCGGACGCGGCCGCGCCACGAGTCCGCCAGGGAGCCGAGCCCGCCTGAAGTGTTGAAGGCCTCGTATCGGGTGCCGTCGATCTCGATCTCCTCCAGGCCCTCCAGCGGCAGGACCTGCACCGGCCGGCCGTCCTCGACGCTGACGCACATGTTCCCGTACTCGTTGATGAGGCCGTCCGTGGACCAGGTCAGCGAATACTTGAGCACGTTGTTCGGGTGCTGGGGCAGGGCGCCCACCCGGAGCTTGACCGTGCGGACTTCATCGAAATGGTTGGCCAGTTCGTTGGCGGCAATACTGACGAAACCCGGCGCCAGCCCGCACTGGGGGGCAAAGGCCGTGTCCGCGCCCTCGGCGATCCGGCGGACCGCCTCGGTGACCGCGACATCCTCGGTAAGGTCGAAATAGTGGAGTTCCCCGTCCCGGGCCACCCGGGCCACTTCCTCGTTGCACCAGTAGGGCAGGCCGGAAATCACGGCGTCCGCCGGGTGATTTTCCAGATGCTTTTCGAAGGCGTCCCGGGACGTCGCGTCGAGCTGGAAAGGCTGCACGGAATCCAGCCCGTGGGCCCGCGCGACGCGGTCCGCGGCTGCGCCGTCCACGTCGGCCAGCTGCACGTGGTAGTCGCCGGACTCGCCGAGCAGCCCGGAAATCAGCGCCCCGATCTTGCCGGCGCCGAGAACAAGAACTCGATGCATGGTTCGCTCCCCGTTAGAAGGTGTCCGCGGGACGCAATCGAGCCCGGCCGGGGCCGGGCTCGCGGAAACTCCCAATTATTGCAGTCCGCCGCCGGCCGCGCCACCACGTAAAGCTTTTGCGGTGCCACACCGTTGGGTAGGATAGGACTTATGACCCGTCGACCCGACACCGTGGAGTGGCATCCGGCCAGCTGGCAGTCCCGCACTGCGGGCCAGCAGCCGCTGTACCCGGATCCGAAGGCGACCGCCGCCGTACTGGCGGAGCTTTCGGCCCTGCCGCCCCTGGTGGTGTCCTGGGAGGTCGAGGACCTGCGGGAGCAGCTGGCCCAGGCCCAGCGGGGCGAGGCTTTCCTGCTCCAGGGTGGCGACTGCGCGGAGAATTTCTCCGAGTGCAGCTCCGACCAGATCGCCCGCAGGCTCAAGATTCTCCTGCAGATGAGTGTTGTGCTGCTGCACGGACTGAAGAAGCCGGTGATCCGCGTCGGGCGCATGGCCGGGCAGTACGCCAAGCCCCGCTCCGCCGACACCGAGACCCGGGACGGCGTGACCCTGCCGAGCTACCGGGGGGACCTGGTCAACCGCAGCGCTTTCACCGCCGGTGACCGGCAGCCCGACCCCGGCCTGATGCTGGTCGGGTACCAGCGGGCCGCGCTGACCCTCAATTTCGTCCGGGCCCTGGCCGAGGGGGGCTTCGCCGACCTCCATCATCCGGAATACTGGGATATCGGCTTCGCCAAGACCACGCCCTTCGAGCAGGCGTACCAGCGGATCGTCCAGAGCGTGGTCAACTCCCTGCACTTCTTCGAGTCGATCTCGGGGCAGCCCGTGCACCGGACCCGGCGCATCGATTTCTTTACCTCCCACGAGGGGCTTCACCTGCCGTACGAGCAGGCCCAGACCCGGTTCCTGGAGCGTCGGGGCCGGTGGTACAACCTCTCCACCCATCTGCCCTGGATCGGGATGCGCACCGCACAGGTGGACGGAGCCCACGTGGAATTCTTCCGCGGTATCGCCAACCCGGTGGCCGTCAAGGTGGGTCCGGCGATGACGGAAGAATGGATCCAGAAGCTCGTGGAGGTGCTGAATCCCCACAACGAGCCCGGGCGACTGACCTTCATCCACCGCTTCGGCTCCGGCGCCATCGAGGAACACCTGCCTCGCCTCATCCGCGCCGTGCGCGCCACAGGTGCGGGCGTGTTGTGGGTCTGCGATCCCATGCACGGCAACACCGAGACCACCGCCAGCGGGCTCAAGACCCGTCGGTTCGATCGAATCCTCGACGAGGTGGAGAAGGCCTTCCGCATCCACGAGGAAATGGACAGCTACCTGGGCGGGGTCCACTTCGAGCTCACGGGCGACGACGTCACCGAATGCATCGGCGGCGCACGGGGCCTTACCGAGAGTGACCTCGCCCGCGCCTATCTTTCCCAGGTCGATCCGCGGCTGAACTACGAGCAGGCCCTGGAGCTTGCCCTGCGGATCGCCGAGGTCCGGACCCGCTGAGGAAGTCCCCGGGGATCCGGGCTTCCCGCCACTCGCCGGGGCCCAGGTCGTCGATTGACCAGGGCCCCACCGCAACCCGGACCAGCCTGAGGGTCGGCAGACCCACCGCGGCGGTCATCCGGCGTACCTGCCGGTTTCTCCCCTCGGCGATTTCCAGCTCGAGCCAGGCGTCCGGCACTCGCTTGCGATAGCGCACCGGCGGCTCCCGTGGCCACAGCGCAGGCGGGGAGGAAAGCCATCTGGCACGGGCCGGCCGGGTGCGGCCCCCGCGGATGTCGACGCCCCGGGCAAGCGCATCCAGTGCTTCCGCGCCTGGCTCGCCTTCCACGTGTACCCAGTACCGCTTCCAGACGCCGCGACGGGGCTGGGTGAGGGCAGCCTGCAGCCGGCCGTCGTCGGTGAGGAGCATTAATCCCTCGCTGTCCCGGTCCAGCCGGCCGGCGGGGTACACGTCGGGAACGTCAACGAAGTCCGCCAGGGTCGGACGGCCCTCGGGATCCCGGAACTGGCTCAGGACCCCCCAGGGCTTGTTAAAGAGGATGAGCATGGTCCTGGGAGCCTAACCTGCGGCCCGCCCCTGTGACAGGGTTGGTGCACAGCAGCCCGTTGACCGAAAATGTCCTTCGACCGCGACCCCACGGCCCGCCGGGAAGGGCCACACCGGAGATGCCTATGAGACTTCCTCGTATCCTGCCCGCCCTGGTCATGGCGACAGCGCTGGCCGCGCCGGGCACACCGGTCGCCAGCGCCGCCGTCGAGTTCACGCCGTGGACGCCGGAAACCATCGACGACGTGATGACACAGGCGGTGGAGAACGATCAGCCGGTGATGGTGGTCATCACCCAGCCGGACTGGTGTCCGGCCTGTATTGTTCTCGACCGCAGCTTGCTCAGGAATCCGGAGGCCGTCGAAATCGCGGCCCTCACCCGGGAGTGGCAGGTGCTGGAAGTCTACGGCTATGACGCGCCCGGTGCGGCGTTTCTCGAATCCCAGGGCCTGAGCTTCGTGGGCACCCCCACCACGCTCCTGCTTCGCCCCGGGAAGAACGACCGCCGCCTCGGGGAGGCGAGGCAGATGGTGGCCATTGCGGGGGTGCCGGAAGACTACGTGGACCGGCTGAGAGCCGCTGCGGGGGGCCACGACCGGATCGCCGCGGCCCAGGCGCGGGTTCGGTCTGCCCAGGACACCGAAGCCTGGCTGGAACTGGCCAGGGCGTACCTGGAAGCCGGAGACGCCGACGCGGCACGGCGGGCCTACCGATCCGTTCTGCTGCGGCCGGGGCTGCCGGCGGACCGGCAGCGGGAGATCTCTCTGGAAGCCATCGTCCAGCCCACCCAGCGGGTCGAGAAGGATCACAGCAGGGCCCTGGAGGAACTCGACGCCTGGGCCGGTGCCCACCCGGATGCCACGGCCGACGGCGAGTTTGTTTATGCCCGGGTCTGGTCCCTGCTTGCGCTGGACCGGATCAGCGAGGCCCGGCAGCTCATCCAGACCCATTACCTGTCGGCGGACACCGCCGACGCCCTGGCCACCTATCTCTATCTGGCGTTCAGGCACCCGTCCGAGGTGCTGCTCGAGGACGCAGAAGCCCGCGCCCGGGCCGGGGTCGAGCGATATCCCGAGCAGCGGGGCCGGCTGCTGGCCGCCCACGGCCGGATTCTTCGGCGCCAGGGCCGGCTGGAGGCTGCGGAAGCCGCGTTCGCCGCCGCGGTGGAGGCCACCGACCCGGCCAGCGACAGCTACCAGACGTACCTTGGCCAGCTGGAATTCGTGCGCCGGGAACTGGCTGGCGGGCAGGGCTAGGCTTATGGCGTGCCGCGAGGCCGACGTTTTTGCAAAGGCTTCCGGCAGGCACTAATATGACGCAGTGCAGAAAAACAATATTTCCGGCGCTTTTCCTGTCGTCGGGAGACCGACCGGGACCGCCCGGGAGAGCACGCCGAATTCACGTAAAACGACTTGCAGGGTGACCCATGACCAGCACCTCAGCGGACGCTGACTACAAGATTCTTGGCCCCATCAGGGACGGCTACGAGGAAATCCTGACGCCGGAGGCCATGAGCTTCGTGGCTGAGATGGCGCGTCGCTTCGGGCCGAAGATCGACGAGCTGCTGAAAAAGCGGGTGGAACGGCAGGCGGAGATCAACGACGGCAAGATGCCGGACTTCCTGCCCCAGACGCGGGAGATCCGAGAATCGGACTGGCAGGTGGGCGAGATCCCGGCGGATCTCAACGACCGGCGCGTGGAGATCACCGGTCCCGTGGACCGGAAAATGGTCATCAACGCGCTCAACTCCGGTGCCAAGGTGTTCATGGCGGATTTCGAGGACTCCCTGACGCCAACCTGGGACAACCTGGTCAGCGGGCAGATCAACCTCCGCGACGCCGTACGGCGTGACATCTCGTTCTCGTCCCCGGAGGGCAAGCAGTACCAGCTCAAGGACGAGGTCGCGACGCTGATCGTCCGGCCTCGCGGCTGGCACCTGGTCGAGAAACACGTGGAGGTGGACGGCAAGCCTGTGCCCGGCGGGCTGTTCGACTTCGGCCTTTACCTGTTCCACAACCACGAGGCGACCCGGGCCATCGACAGCGGCCCGTATTTCTACCTGCCCAAGCTGGAAAGCCACCTGGAAGCCCGGCTGTGGACGGAGGTGTTCGAATTCGCCGAGAGCCACCTGGGCCTCGCGCACGGCACCATCAAGTGCACGGTTCTCATCGAGACCATCCTGGCTGCCTTCGAGGTGGATGAGATCCTTTACGTGCTCAAGGACTACATCGTCGGCCTTAACTGCGGCCGATGGGACTATATCTTCAGCTTCATCAAGCGGTTCGCCAGGTTCCCGGAGTTCACGCTGCCGGACCGCCACCAGGTCACCATGACCACCCATTTCCTCCGCTCCTATTCCCAGCTGGTGATCAAGACCTGTCACCGGCGGGGCGCATTCGCTATCGGCGGCATGGCGGCCCAGATTCCCATCAAGAACGATCCCGTGGCGAACGAGCAGGCCATTGCCAAGGTCGTGGCCGACAAGGAGCGGGAAGCCGGCGACGGCCACGACGGCACCTGGGTGGCCCACCCCGGACTGGTCCCCGTCGCCATGGGCGTGTTCGACGAGCACATGAAGGGTCCTAACCAGCTCGACAGGCTTCGCCGGGACGTGGAAGTGGCCGCCGAAGACCTGCTCAAGGTGCCGGAGGGGCAGATTACCGAGGCGGGCTTGCGGAACAATATCGCCGTCGGCATCCAGTACATGGCCGCCTGGCTCGGCGGCAACGGCTGCGTGCCCATTTACAATCTGATGGAGGACGCCGCGACCGCCGAGATTTCCCGGGCGCAGATCTGGCAGTGGATCCGTCATCCCCAGGGTGTCCTGGACGACGGCCGCCGCGTGACCTACGAGCTCTACGAGGAGCTGCGCGACGAGGAACTGTCGAAAATTGAGAAGCAGGTGGGCGAGGGCGCCTTCGCCTCCGGCCACTATAAGGAGGCGGCCCGCCTTCTGGATGGAATCACCCGCGAAGAGAAATTTACCGATTTCCTGACTCTGGTGGCCTACGAACACATCGACTAGGAAATCCGCATCCGCACCTGATACGAGCACGAGGAAGCGCCAATGACTCTCCCGACCGCTGAACAACTCACCCAGGAATGGCAGGACAACGCCCGGTGGAAGGGCGTGGAACGTGGCTACACCGCCGAGGACGTGGTCCGCCTGCGCGGCACCGTGGAAGTGGAATACTCCCTGGCGCGGCACGGAGCGGAGAAGCTCTGGCGCTACCTGCACGAGAAGGATTTTGTCAACGCCCTGGGCGCGCTCACGGGCAACCAGGCCATGCAGCAGGTCAAGGCCGGTCTCAACGCGATCTACCTGTCGGGCTGGCAGGTTGCCGGCGACGCGAACCTGGCCGGAGAGATGTACCCGGACCAGTCCCTGTACCCGGCTGACTCGGTGCCGGCGGTGGTCCGCCGCATCAACAACACCCTCCTGCGGGCGGACCAGATTCACCACGCCGAGGGCAACGACGAGATCGACTGGATGCAACCCATCGTGGCCGACGCCGAGGCCGGCTTCGGCGGCGTGCTGAATGCCTTCGAGCTGATGAAGGACATGATCGACGCCGGCGCGGCCGGCGTTCACTTCGAGGATCAGCTCTCGTCGGCCAAGAAGTGCGGCCACATGGGCGGCAAGGTCCTGGTACCCACCACGGAGGCCGTCAACAAGCTCATCGCCGCGCGCCTCGCTGCCGACGTCTGCAACGTGCCGACGCTGCTCGTGGCCCGTACTGACGCCGACGCCGCCAACCTGCTGACGTCCGACATCGACGAGCGGGACCGCGAGTTCATCACCGGCGATCGCACCGCGGAGGGCTTCTTCCGGGTCAAGGCCGGTCTCGACCAGGCCATCGCCCGCGGCCTGGCCTACGCGCCCTACGCCGACCTCATCTGGTGCGAGACTTCCGTGCCGGACCTGCCTCAGGCGAAGAAGTTCGCCGAGGCCGTGCATGCGAAGTTCCCGGGCAAGATGCTTGCATATAACTGCTCGCCTTCGTTCAACTGGAAGCGCCACCTTGACGACGCAACCATCGCCAAGTTCCAGAAGGAACTGGCCGCCATGGGCTACAAGTTCCAGTTCATCACCCTGGCGGGCTTCCACGCCCTGAACTACAGCATGTTCACCCTGGCCAAGGGCTACAAGGA
>JARRON010000009.1:0-1110 GCA_037383845.1 Gammaproteobacteria bacterium | reverse complement strand
GGCCAAGGGCTACAAGGAAAGCCAGATGAAGGCTTACGTGGAACTCCAGGAGAAGGAATTCGGCAGCGAGAAGGACGGCTACACCGCCACCAAGCATCAGCGCGAGGTCGGCGCAGGCTACTTCGACGCCGTCACCCAGGCGGTCAGCCACGGCGAGTCCTCCCTGAGCGCGCTGACGGGCTCCACGGAGGAAGAACAGTTCGAAAAGACCGGCTAGGTCAACCCGCAACTCCGTGATGCGGGCGTGATCAAGGGCCCCGGCGTGACACGCCGGGGCCTTTTTGATGCCCGGACGCGGACGCTAGTTGTCGCTGCGCTCCGAGAAGCGCGTCTCCATGCCGGTCCGGTCGAGAACCCGCATCCGGCCGTAGGCGAGCTCGACCAGACCCTCGCCCCGGAGCGTACGGAGGCACCGCTGCAGCGTTGCCGGCGACAGGGCCACCAGCTGACTGAGCTTTTCCTGGGAGATCTTCAGCCAGCCCTCCGGGTCCGAGTGGTCGCTGTCCAGCTGCAGCAGACGCAGCACTATGCGGGTCTCGGAATCCTGGATGGCGATGCTTGCGAGGGTCCAGAGCGTGACGGCCAGATTGGCGTGACTCAGCTCGAAGAAATCCCGGTTCAGCTCGGGCCGTCGGGCCAGCAAGGCCAACAGGTCCGGCCCGGGGAGCAGGAGTATCCGGCTGCGAACGGCGCTGCGGATGGTGACGAGGTTCGCCTGTCCGGAAAGCAGGGACAGGTCGCCGGCCCAGAATCCGCGTTCAGCCCGGTGCGCAGCGAGTTCCTGGCCATCCGGACGGGGAATCAGGATGTCCACGGCGCCGCTGACCAGGCCGTAGACGCCCCTGGCGGGCACGCCGGCCCGGAAAACGACCTGGTCCGGCTGGTAGTCCCTCACCTGGGCGATGGACAGGATGGCGTCCCTGGCCTCCGGCGCCCGGTCCGCCAGCCAGCCGTGGGACTGGGCGAGGGCCCGGACAGCCTCACGGTCCGGATGGTCATCAATACGCACTGCTGTCCCTCCGGCGCCGGGGAATTCGTCAACTGAGCAGGTTTCCGCTGCTGCCGGCAGCATAATAGTGCGACCGGTGCTCCTTTGCTCGCCGGCGGGAT
>JARRON010000008.1:9431-78977 GCA_037383845.1 Gammaproteobacteria bacterium | reverse complement strand
CTGGTGGTGGGGCTGTTCCCGGTGCTGATGTTCTCCTGGGCCTACGAGATCACGCCCGAGGGGATCAAGCGGGAGGCCGAGATCGAGCGCAGCGAGAGCATCACGGCCCACACCGGCAAAAAGCTCAACGTCGTGGTCATCATCCTGCTGGTGGCGGCCATCGGCCTGTTTGCCTTCGACCGCTTCGTCGGCGCGCCCGTCCCGGCGCCAGCCGTGCAGACAGCGCCGGCAGACCCGTCTGTCCAGATTCCGCAGCCCTCGCGGGGCGAGGCCGCGGCGACGCCGCAAGACGCTGACGTTGCCTCGGATGCCCCGCCGGTGGTCGCCGTTCTTCCCTTTACCGCGCGCACGGCCAGCGGCGATGGCGGGCGCTTCCTGGCGGACGGCATCCACGACGACCTGCTGACGCAGCTTGCCAAGCTGGACGCGTTCCGGGTGATCTCCCGGACCTCGGTGATGGAATACCTGGGCACCACCAAGAACATGCGCCAGATCGGCGAGGAACTGGGCGCCGGCCACATTCTCGAGGGCGGTGTCCAGCAGGCGGGCAACCGTGTCCGTATCAATGCCCAGTTGATCGACGCGACGACCGACGAGCACCTGTGGGCCGAGACCTTCGAGCGCGAGCTGACCCCCGACGCCATCTTCGAGGTGCAGGCCGAGATCGCCGTGGCCATCGCGCGGGCCCTGCAGGCAACCCTGAGCGACGAGGCCGCCGCGGCCCTCGCCGAGGCCCCCACATCCAGCCAGGCGGCTTACGAGGCGTTCCTGCAGGGCAGGCTAAACACTTACGTATTTGGCGACGAAAAGCGCGTCGAGGCGGTCAGGCAGTTCGAGAACGCGGTCGCGCTTGACCCGGAATATGCCGAAGCGTGGGGCTGGCTGGGATTCGCCAGGGTGCTGCAGGCCTGGACTGACGGCATCACGCCTGAGGACGATGAGCTGATCGAGGGTGCGGCCGAGGCCATCCAGCGGGCACGCGAACTGGATCCGGATTCTCCGGAGGCGGACTACGCCGAGGCTCACTACTACTACTGGGTCAAGGCGGACTACCCGAAGGCGCTGGCGATCATCGAACCCCTTATCGAGTCCAACCCCAACAACGGGGACTGGATGGCCTCCCGGGGCTGGGTCAACCGGCGTGCCGGGAACTGGGAGGCGGCGGTGGCCGACCTGTCCCGGGCGCTGGAGCTGGATCCCAGGAACGGGTTCGTCGCCTTCGAGCTGGCGGCCTTCTACCAGCAATTGAGGCGCTGGGACGAGGCCCGCGCCATGCTGGAGCGGGCGCTGTCCATCTCGGGAAACCGGGACCAGTACCTTGCCCAGCTGGGGATGGTGGAATTGTTGTGCTGCGGGGACCTGGGCCCCGCCCGGGAGTACGCCCGGCGGATGGAGGAGACCGGCCTGGACACGGGACCTCTGGCCGAAGTCCACCTGTTTGAAGGCCGTCCGGGCGAGGCGCTGGCGCTGCTCAAGGGCTATGGAGCCGGGGTGTCTGACGCCGGGCCCGACGGGAAGTGGGAAGGCGCCATCCGGGCCCTCTACATGCAGGGAGATGCCGGGCGCACCATCACCGAGGCACGGGCCTACCGACAGCATCTGCAACCCTACCTTAGGAAACATCCGGACCAGCCCCGTGTGCACGGCGCTTTGGCCCTTGCCGAGCTTGCGCTTGGCAACGTCGAAGCGGCGCGAGAGCACTTTGGAACGATGCAGCGCCTGCGCCGTCCGGACGCCGTCCTCGACGGAGAACTGGCGATGACTGCGGCGGACAGGTTTGCACGGTTCGGTGACGGGGACACGGCTTTCCGGCAGATGGAGAAGGCCCTGGAGATCCCGGCCGGCTATACATGGCAGTACGTGCGCCTGAACTCGGCGTATGACGGCCTCCGCGACGACCCGCGTTACGTTGAACTTGAGAAGCGCTACGGGGGCGGCACGTGAGCCTGGTCTCCGAGCTCAATCGCCGCAACGTCTTCCGCGTGGCCGCGGCGTATGTGGTGCTGTCCTGGGTCGTCCTTCAGGTGGCGGACGTGCTCTTCGAAGCCCTGCAGCTCCCCGAGGTCTGGACCAGGGCGGTGCTGGGCCTGCTGATCGTTGGCTTCATTCCGGCGCTGGTCTTCGCCTGGGTCTACGAGATGACGCCAGAGGGGCTGAAGAAAGAATCCGAGATCGCGGCGGACGAGAGTGTCACGGCCCACACGGCCAGGAAGCTCAACGTCGTGGTCGTCGTGCTGCTCGCGATCGCGGTCGGACTGTTTGCGGCCGACCGGCTGGGCTGGATCGGACCGGAGGCACCACAAGCCGCGGCGGCCTCATCGGACGGGGAGACTGCTCCGGCCGAGCCGTCGGCTGGAACGCAGGCACCGGCCCTGCAGGACCGCTCGGTCGCGGTCCTGCCTTTCGTCAACATGAGCACCGACGCCGAGAACGAGTATTTCGCCGACGGGATCAGCGAGGAGATCCTCAATCTCCTCGCAGACGTCAGGGACCTGTCCGTGGCTTCGCGGACGTCCGCCTTCGGCTTCAAGGGCAAGGACACGCCGCTCCCCGACATCGCCCGCCAGCTTGACGTCCGATACGTGCTCGAGGGCAGCGTCCGGAAGGCAGGCGAGAGGGTGCGGGTCACGGCCCAGCTTATCGATGCGGCGACCGATCGCCATGTCTGGTCGGAAACCTACGACCGGCGGCTCGATGACATCTTCGCCATCCAGGACGACATCGCGGGTGCCATCGGCGACGCCCTGCAGGTGGAGTTGCTCGGTGCGAGTGGCCAGCGGGTCACGTCCGAGGCGATCGACCCGGACATCTATGCCATGTTCCTCGAGGCCAGGCACCTGCTGCGACAGCGCAGCGAGCCGGCCCTGAGGCAGGCCAACGAGCTGCTCATCCGGGTCGTCGAGGCTGAGCCGGATTTTGCCCGGGGCCACGTCGTGCTGGGCGAGGCTTACCTGCTGAACGGCGGGTCCGCGCAGCAGCTCGTGTCCGACAGCATCGGGCGGGCCCAGGCCCGGATGCACGCGGAGATCGCCAGATCGCTTAATGCTAACCTCGGGGGCATCTACCTCATCCTCGGCAGCCTGGCCTACGGGGACAATGAACCGGTCAGCGCCCTCGAGCTGTTCGGGCGGGCCATCGAACTCGAGCCGGCCGAGCCCCGGCCGTACCACTGGCGGGGCATCGTCTTCAGCCAGGCCGGGCACCTGGAGCGGGCTCGGACGGATCTCCTGGAGGCCGTTCGGCTTGAACCGGGCAATGCGAACGCCAGCGGCTGGCTGTCGACCATCGAAGCGGGTATGGGGCACATGGACCGGGCTATCGAGCTGGCGTTCCGCCAGGCGGAGCTTGGCAATCCTGCGGGCTTCAGCCAGGCGGCCTACTACCAGCTCATTGCGGGGGACATCGATGCAGCGGCGTCGGCCCTGGCCCGTGCCGCGGAACGTGGCACCATCGAGACCCGGTGGGCGGACACGGTGATCGCCGCTGCCCGGGACCCGGACACCCTGCCCCGCCTGGAGCAGCTCATCGCTACCGGGGCGTACGGGACCGGAGACTACTGGGTCCGGTATGCGCTCCTCGCGCTTCGTCAGTACGATTTTCTGGAGCAGCTGCCGCCGGACGATGTCGATCTCGGCGCTTTTCCGACCGTTGTGTGGTCCGACCCGTTTGTTGATCTGCGGCGCCGGCCATGGTTCACGGAATGGCTGTCCCGGCAGGGAGTCTTCGGGGTCTGGGAGCAGATCGGACCGCCGGAGGACTGCCGGCGGGCCGATCCGGGCTACGCCTGCGGCTTCGGAGAACAGGTTGACTGATGTCCCTTTTCTCGGAGCTTAAGCGCCGGAACGTCTTCCGCGTCGCGGCGGCCTATATCGTCACGGCCTGGCTGATCGCCCAGGTCGCCGAGCTCGGGCTGGAAGCCTTCGAGGCGCCGGCCTGGGTGCTGAAGACATTCATCCTGCTGCTGTTCCTGGGTTTTCCGGTGGCGCTGATCTTTGCCTGGGCCTTCGAGCTGACGCCGGACGGCCTGAAGCGGGAACGTGAGGTCGACCGCAGCCAGTCGGTTACGGCGGATACGGGCCGGAAGCTCGACCGGGTGATTATCGCCGCCATGGGGCTGATCATCGTTCTCCTGGTCGGGGAACGTTTCATCTTCAGCGGGGAAAGCACGCGCACGTCGCGCGACAAGGCCGTGACTGCGCCAGCGGCAACTGCCCCGTCGGTCGAAGAAGCAGGCTCTCCGGGGACGGGTCCAGCCGGGACGATCCCGAAGGTGCCGGAGAAGTCCGTCGCTGTCCTGCCGTTCGCGGATCTCAGCCAGTCCCAGGACTACGAGTGGTTCGTGGACGGCCTGACGGAAGAGGTGCTGAACGCGCTCGCCCAGACGCCGGACCTCCTGGTCAGCTCCCGGACTTCGTCCTTCCGCTACAAGGACACGGACCTGCCCATCGTGCAGATCGCGAAAGAACTGGGGGTTGCCCACGTCCTTGAAGGGTCGGTGCGGCGGGGCGAAAAGCGAATCCGGGTCACGGCCCAGCTCATTCGGGCCTCGGACGGGTTTCATGTCTGGTCGGAGAGCTACGACCGCGACGAGCAGGACATCATCGCCATCCAGGAGGACCTGGCAAGGGAGATCGCGACGGCGCTCCAGACCAGCATGGATCCGGAAGCTCTGGCGGAGATGTCCCGGGTGGGCACGCAGTCGGTGGAGGCCTACCTGGAGTTCCTCAGGGGCCAGTCCGCGTTTTCTCCCAATACGCGGGACCCGGTCGCCGCACGCAGACAATCCTACGAATCCTACGAGCGGGCACGGGAGCTCGATCCGGGCTTCGCCCGGGCCCATTACCTCGCGGCCAGGTTCTGGCAGGCGGAACTGAAGGCAAACAACCTTCTCGCGACGATTACCGGCATGACGCCCGAGGAGATGCAGGCAAGGTTCCATGCCCGCATCGACGCGGCGATCCGCGCGGCTGACAATGACCTGGATCGTGACCTGTACCGCGCCACCAAGGCGGTTGTCGAACTGCGCATCAGGGAGGCCCTGCAGCTCCTGGAGGCGTACTCGGTGCAGCGGCCGGGAGACATGCAGGCAGGGCACGAGCTCGGGGTAACGGCGGTCTGGGCCGAAGAGCCCGGCATCGCCAGGGCCGCTCTTGACCGGAGCTGGGACTCGGCGATGACGTCTGACATCGCGGCCGTGGCTTACCTGGAAAGGGCTTATCGATTCGTTGGCGATCCGAAGATTGCGGAGCGTGTGGCGACCCTGGTGCGCCACTGGCGCGGCAGCCCGGGAGTCCTCTACCAGGGCCACAGGGCGTTACTCTGGGCCGGCCAGACGGACCTCGCCGGGTGGGCAGCGGAGCAGCTGTTGGCGTTTGCCCTGGGATTCGATGTGGGGCCTGCGCTAGTGCGGGCCCGTCAGGCCTGTTTGGAAGGGGACAGGGCGACCGCCGAGGCTGTCCTGGCAGACCTGGACCCGGATGATGACCGCATCAGGGGTATCCGCTGGCACATACTCCTGCTGTTGGGCCGTAGGGAACAGGCGACGGATGTGCTGCGGCCGCTTGCCAGCGATGCAGTGCCGTATCGGCTGGCCGGCCAGCTCGGCTATCCATACTTCGACCCACGGCCCTTCCCGTCTCTCATGCGCGCGCTGGAGCGCGAAGGCATCGACCGACCGCCGCCGGTGGAAATCCCCTTCGCCTGTCCGCCGCCGGACGATGCTCAGGCCGCGTCGGATGCTACCCGAGGCAGGATTCCCGCGCTAGGCAATCGCGGCCAGGGTCTCGGGCCCGCTGCCACGGCGCAGGCCCGGTCATGAGCGGCCTGTTCAACGAGCTCCGTCGCAGGAACGTCTTCCGCGTCGCGGCGGCCTATATCGTCACGGCCTGGCTGATCGCCCAGGTGGCGGAGCTGGCGCTTGACGCGTTCCAGGCCCCGCCCTGGGCGCTGAAGTTCCTGCTGCTGATCCTGGTGCTGGGATTGCCCGTGGCCCTGGCGTTCGCCTGGGTCTACGAGTTGACGCCCGAGGGGATCAGGCGGGAAGCCGAGGTGGACCGGAGCGAGTCGGTCACGCCCGTCACGGGCAGGCGCCTGGACCGGGTGATTATTGTCGTGCTGCTGTTGATCATTGCGGTGATGGGGCTGGAGCGATTGTGGCTCGGGGACCCGGCGCCCGCGCCTGCTGGTGTGGCCGACCGGCCGGCTCCGACGCGAGAGGCCTCACCGGCCTCCAGCGAGCCAAGCGGGCCGGACAAGTCCATCGCTGTCCTGTCCTTCGCGGATCTCAGCCAGACACAGGACCAGCGCTGGTTCGCCGACGGGCTGGCCGAGGAAATCCTCAACGCGCTGACGCGGACGCCGGACCTCATGGTGGCTTCCCGAACGTCGTCCTTCGCTTACGGCGACTCTGGCAAGACGATCCGCCAGATCGCCGACGAGCTTGGCGTGGCCCACGTGCTCGAGGGCTCCGTGCGCCGCGGCGAGGACCGGATCCGCGTGGCCGTCCAGCTCACCCGTGCGGCGGACGGATTCAACGTCTGGTCCGAGATCTACGATCGTGAAGTCCAGAGCCTCATGGACATCCAGGCGGAGATCGCCCGCCGGATCGCGACGGCCCTGAAGACGACCATGGACCCGGAAGCGCTTGCCGACATGACGCGGGCCGGCACCCGGTCCGTGGAGGCCTACCAGGCCTACCTCACCGGGCTCGGCATGGTGGGACGCTCCGGCCGGGAGCTGACGCTCGCCGATGCCTATCCCTACTTCGAGCGGGCCCGGGAGATCGACACTGGCTTCTCGTGGGCGCACCACATGGCCGCGCTGTTCTGGCAGATCCAGATGATCGTCCAGCGCAGGGACAGCGGGTTTGCGGAAGATGTGCCCGCCCGGGAGAAACTCCGGCGGTTCAGCGAGCGGATCCAGATGGCCATCGACACGGCAACAAGTGACGCTGCCCGTGCGGGCTACGAGGCCCGCAGGGCGTGGGTGGACCTGAGGCTCGGGGATACTGTTGGCCATTTCCAGCGGTATCTGCAGGAGCGGCCGGGCGATCTGGAGGCGTGGCACGCACTGGGCACGATCACGTCTACCTGGACGCTACAGCGCGCCATCGCCGCCGATGTCGTCGCCCACCTGAAGTCCCTCGCGTTGAGTTCTCCGGAGGCGGCCTTCAACTACGCGAATCTCGCTTACCGCGTGGAAGACCCGGACGAGGTCGCCGGGACACTGGACGAGCTGATCGAACGCTGGCCGGACAAGTGGGGATTCCTGTTCCAGGCTCACCGGGCCCTGCTGTGGCTGGGCCGCGGCGAACAGGCGACCCGCCTGGGGCGGCGCTTGTTCGACGATGGAAGCCTGGCGCCTGCCAGTGAAGGGGACCGGACGGCCATCATCGGTCAGGCACGGCAGCTGTGCCACGAAGGGAAACGGGCCGAAGTCGAATCGCTGCTGGCCGCCGAGCAGGACAGCTCCAACGCGTCCCTCGCCACACGATGGCACCTGCTCATGCTGCTCGGCAGGGTGGACGACGCCAATGAGACCGTCCGGCGAGTTGCTCAGCAGGGTGTGCCGTACCAGATCGCCGGCTGGCTGTACTATCCCCACTTCGACCCGCGGGCCTTTCCCTCTCTTGTGCGCGTCCTGGAGCGGGAGGGCATCGACCGACCGCTGCCGGTAGAGATTCCCTTCGCCTGTCCGCCGCCGGACAACACCATCGCCGTGCTGCCCTTCGTGAACATGAGCGGCGACGCGGACCGGGAATACTTCAGTGACGGCATGACCGAGGAGATCATCAATACGCTGGTCCGCGTCCCGGGCCTTGACGTGGCGGCGCGCACGTCGGTGTTTGCCTTCAAGGGCCGCCAGGCAGACGTGCGGGCCATCGGCCGGGAACTGGGTGTCGGCTATGTGCTGGAGGGCAGCGTGCGCTCCGACGGTGAGAACCTGCGCATCACGGCACAGCTCATCAAGGTGGACGACGGTTTTCACCTTTGGTCGGAGACCTACGACCGCAAGCTGGAGAACGTCTTCGCCGTCCAGGAGGACATCGCCGAGTCCATCGCGGGCGTGCTGACCGACACCCTGAAGCTGGATGCCACCACGTCGTCCGCGCGCACCGAGGACCTCGACGCCTATGACGCCTACCTCCAGGGCCGGGGCCTGCTGCGCAGCCGGCAGGACCTGGAGCGGGCGCTCGTCCTTTTCGGACAGGCGACGCGGGCGGATCCCGGATTCGCGCCGGCCTGGGCGGCCATGGCCATCGCCGCGGACGTCGTCAACAACCACGAAGACGCTGAGCGATACGCGTTGAAGGCCCTCGAGCTCGACCCGGACAACGTGGATGCCCTGAACGCCCTGGGGGGCGCGTACCGGGATACCTGGCGATGGGAGGACGCCGAGGCAGCGTTCGATCGCGCCCTGGCCATCGATCCCAGCTCCTCGGAGCTGCTGGAGGACTATGCCGAGTTCCTTGCGTCGGTGGGCCGTAGCCGGGAGCAGGTGGAAGCCGAGGGCCAGCAGGACCGGGCCCGGGAGGTGCTGGGCGAAATCCTTGCGGTCAGCTCACTGGCCTGGTTGCAGGGGACCGCCATCGACGCCGAGCTCAGCACCGGCGACGTGGAAGCCGCCGTCCGGAGAGCCGGGCGGATGGACGTGCCACCGACGATACGGGAGGCCTTTGTCCGGCTTGTCCGGGACCCGTCCGATGACGCGGCGGCCCGGGTCCTGAAGGCGTCTCTGAAGGACGAGCCGCCGGCCGGCGTGCAGGGCCCGGATCTCGGGGCCATGCTTGCCTCCGCGGCGCTGCTCCACGGTGGCGAAGGGAAGTTCATGCTGGAGCTGATCAAGTCGAATCCCGAGAGCATGCATACGGGGCTTCCGGAGCAGTTCTTCACGCCGATGTACGCGAGCGTGAGGCAGGCAGACGGTTTCGCCGATCTCCTTGATCTCATCGGCCTTCCCGACTACTGGGACGCAACCGCCTGGCCGGAAGCCTGCGCGCGCGCGGCCGACGGTGATGTTCGTTGCCGGTGAGCCGCCGGAAGCCTCTCGGCGCTGACCCGCCCGCGCAGGTCCGGGTGAGCCCACGGGGCCTTTCCCCGGCTGCCTGTGGATCCGGGGCGGGCGCGGGCCCTCGTGGCGCTGGACGAGCCCGCTCCATGAGCCGGCCAGGCCTCCAGTGAGGTAAACGCGGAGAAGCGTCTGATCTCGTATGGCCACGGGCGGTGCACTTCTGATCGACCAGGGCAGTCACGCCAGCCGGGCGTGCCTGGCACGGGCGGATGGCGGACTCACGGACCCTGTTTCCGTGGAGATTGCCGCAAGTCGGTCGGCCTCCGACCGGTGCGAGCACGATCCGGAGGAGATGGTTGCATCGGTCAGAGGCGCGGTGGCTGATGTCCTGGCCGGGTCGCGCAACGAGCCGCTCTCGGCAGCCGGCATCGCCACCCAGCGTTCCACCATCGTCTGCTGGGACCGGAAGACCGGCCGTGCCCTGTCCCCGGTCATCTCCTGGCAGGACCGGCGTGGCGCCGGCTGGCTGGAGAGACTCGGCCCGGACCCGGAGGAGGTCAGGCGGATCACCGGCCTGGTGCCGTCGCCTCACTACGGGGCCAGCAAGCTCAGGTGGTGCCTGGACCACCTCCCGGAAGTCAGGCGGGCGCGGGATGAGGCGCGGCTGTGCATGGGGCCGCTGTCCAGCTTCCTTCTGTTCCGCTGCCTGGAGGAGCGCCCTTTTGTCGTGGATCCGGCGAATGCTTCCCGGACGCTGCTGTGGGACTTCACCCGCGGCGACTGGTCCTCCGTCATGCTCGAGCATTTCGGCATCCCCGGGTCGTGCCTGCCAGGGTGTGTTGCGAGCCGGTACGACTTTGGCACGCTGGAGAGCCAGGGCCGAACCGTGCCCGTGCAGGTCTGCACCGGCGACCAGGCGGCGGCCCTGTTTGCCTTCGGCGAGCCGCGGCCGGATACCGCTTACGTGAATATGGGTACCGGCGCTTTCGTGCAGCGCGCCGTTCGCGGCCGCCCTCCGGAGGTGCCGGGCCTGCTGCAGAGCGTGGCCTGGCAGGAGGAGGGCCGGACGACGGGCGTTTTGGAGGGCACGGTCAACGGCGCCGGCAGTGCGCTGGAATGGCTGTCGGAAGCGAGCGCCGTGCCGCAGCAGACGCTGCTCGATTCGGCAGAGGACTGGCTGGCAGGCGCTTCGCGGATACCCCTGTTCATCAACGGGGTAGGAGGGCTCGGCGCCCCCTTCTGGAAACCCGCTTGTCCGGTGCAATTCGTAGGCGCCGGCGACGTGGCCGGGCAGACGGTGGCGGTGCTGGAGAGCATCGTGTTCCTGCTTGCGGCGAACCTGGAAGTCATGCGCAGCGTCCTGGGACCTGAATCCAGGATCGTCGTCAGCGGCGGTCTGGCCCGGCTCGACGGGCTGTGTCGCAGGCTGGCCGATGTTGCAGCGGTGCCGGTGGAGCGCCCGGCCGGGACGGAGGCGACGGCCGCAGGACTTGCGCGACTGGTGACCGGTCGAAGCCTGGCAACCTCGCAGGGCGGACAGGCGTTTGAGCCGGGCGAAAATGCCGGCCTGGCAGCTCGCTACCAGCGCTGGCGGGAGGCGCTGTCCGTGGCGCTGTCCGAATGAAGCCGGCGGAGCCTGCTACGGAGGCGGGGACCGGTTCAGGCCGGCCAGCGGCGTCCCCGGACCGGTGGCGGGATAGTCCTCACGGTAATGGCAGCCGCGGCTCACCGGGTCGCGGTGGGCGGCGGTGGCCACTACGAGCCCGGCCAGCGCGGCGTTACGCAGGCCGATCAGGGCGTCTGTGAGGCGCGCCTGGCGGTAGAAGGCCTCGATGCTCAGGCCCAGCTGCCTCAGCTCGTTGATGGCACGGGTCAGCCGAAAGCCGCTGCGAATCACCCCCACGTAGTGCCACATGAGGGTGCGAAGCGTCTGCAGGTCCCCCTGCAGCAGCGCCGGGTCGGCGTCATAGATGAGGCCGGAGTCGTCCCAGTCCGGCACCGAGTCCCGGGGGGGAATGGAGTCCGGGCCCGAGTCCGCGACATGCCGGGCCGCCCGCACGCCCCACAGCAGTCCCTCCAGCAGGGAAGTGCTCGCCAGGCGGTTGGCGCCGTGGACCCCGGTGCACGCCACTTCTCCGACGGCGTAGAGGCCGGGCAGGGTGCTGCGGCCGTTGGCATCCACCAGCACGCCGCCGCAGGCGTAATGGGCTGCCGGCACCACCGGGATCGGCTGTGTCGTGATGTCGATGCCTCGGGCCAGGCAGGCGGCATGGATGGCGGGAAAGCGTTCCCGGATACGCCCGGCGGGCAGGACGGACGCGAGGTCGAGGAGAACGTGGTGCCAGTCGTTACCCAGCATCTCCGTGAAGATGGCCCGGGCCACCACGTCCCGGGGGGCCAGCTCGCCGCGCTCGGGGTCGTATCGCCCCATGAAGGGCTCGCCCCCGGGGGTCAGCAGCCGCGCCCCTTCGCCCCGCAGGGCCTCGCTGATCAGGAGCTTGGTGTGGCCCGGCATGTCCAGGGCCGTGGGATGGAACTGAACGAACTGGGCGTTCACGACACGTGCGCCGGCCCGGTGGGCCATGGCAACGCCGTCGCCCCGGGCGCCGGGGGGATTGGTGGTATTCAGGTACACCTGCCCGAGGCCGCCGGTGGCCAGGATGGTGGCGCGGGCCAGGAGTGGTTCGACCCGCCCGTTCGCCCCGTCCAGGGCGTAGACCCCGTGGCAGGTCGCCGGCTGATACACCGCCAGCGGGTCCAGGGCGTGATGAGGGAAGGTCAGCAGGTCCACGGCGGTGCGGGACAGGACCGTAACGTTCGGATGCCCGGACAGCCGGCCGAGCAGAGCTTCCATGATGGCGCGCCCGGTGGCGTCTCCGACGTGCAGAATTCGTCTGGCGGAGTGGGCCGCCTCCAGGCCGAAGGCCCATTCCCCGTCAGGCCCGGTGTCGAAGGCCACGCCGGCCCGGTCCACCAGGAAGCGATCCACCAGTGGCGGACCTTCCTCGGCCAGCAGGCGCGCGGCGGGTGGCCAGGACAGGCCGGCGCCCGCGGCCAGGATGTCCTTCTCCAGCAGGTCCGGCGAGTCCCCGATGCCCCGGGCGACAATGCCGCCCTGGGCCCAGGAGGAGGCGGACTCATCGGTCGGGTCGGCGCGCCTCAGCACGGTGACGGCGAGGCCCCGGTCAGCGGCTTCCAGGGCGGCGGCGGCGCCGGCGATGCCGGAGCCGACGACGAGAACGTCGCTGCGTTCCGGGGGCGCGGGTGAGGCCATGAGGCTAGGAGATGGCAATCATGCGCTGGAGGGATCGGTGCGCACGCCTGCGCACGTCTTCCGGGAGCTCGATGAGCTGCCGGTCGTGGAGAAGCGCATTTCTGACATCCTCGAGCGTGATTTCGGCCATGTGGGGACAGCGATGGCTGCACAGCCGGAGCATGTCCTTGTCAGGGTTCGCTGCGGCGATGTTGTCGCCCATGGAGCATTCGGTCAGCAGGAGGAAGTGAGGCGCGTCGCTTTCCTCGACGAAGCGGGTCATGGCGGAGGTGCTCGCGGAAAAGTCCGCGGCGTCCACGACCTCTGGGGGGCACTCCGGATGGGCCAGCACCACCACGTCGGGGAACTGGGCCCGCGCCGTGGCCACGTCCTCGGCGGTGAACAGCTCGTGGACCTCGCAGCGCCCGTTCCACCCCACGAGCATGCCGTTTCCGTCTCCGCCGGGGATGGCTTCGACTTCGCCGCCGGGCCTCGCGACGAGGATGTTCCGGCCGGTCTCCCGGGCGACGTTGCGGGCCAGGAACTCGTCCGGCAGGAAGATCACCGTGTCGGCATCCAGGGACTCCACCACGGCCCGGGCGTTTCCCGACGTGCAGCAGATGTCCACCTCGGCCTTTACGTCAGCGTAGGTATTCACGTAAGCGACGACGGGCACGCCGGGGAAACGACGTCGCAACTCGCGGACGTCCTCGGCGGTGATGCTGGCGGCCAGAGAGCAGCCGGCCGGGCCGCTGGCGGGCAGCAGCACCGTGCGTTCCGGGCTCAGGATCTTGGCGGTCTCGGCCATGAACCTGACGCCACAGAAGACGATGACCTCCGCATCCACGGAGGCGGCCACCCGGCTGAGCTCCAGCGAGTCCCCACGGTAGTCCGGCACGGAGTAGAAAAGCGCCGGCTCCATGTAGTTGTGCGCCAGGATGACGGCGTTGCGCTCGCGCTTCAGATCGAGGATCTCCGCGGCCACGTCGGCCTTCAGGCGGATCTCGAAATCGGGCATCACCCGGCTCAGCCGCGACTTGAGGCTCTCGTACACGGTGTCCGCGCTGGTGGTCGCCATCGGTTGGTCCTCGGTGCTTCTCGCCCTGCATGCCGGGCAAACGCTGATTCTAGCGGAAGCACGGAGGCCGGCGTGACGCGCCGGTCGCTCGCGCTCCGCGGGAAGACCCCGGGCCTGGCGAAGAAGGCCCTAGTCTGCAGGGCGCCTCACGCTCCGGGCCACCAGCCGGTAGACGATGGCGGCCAGCAGGATTACGGCGATGAGCAGGACCAGTCGCCAGAACGCGTAATCCACCAGCGCTTCCGTTCGGGCGGTCAGCTCGTCCACCTGGGCGGCGAGCCTGGGCGCGAGACCGTCCACGCCGGCCAGGAGCGCCTGAAGTTCCCGGGTCGTGACGTTGAGCTCGGCCAGGGCCGTGGTGTATTCGGTGATGTCGAACGGCCGGCCGGGCTCTTTCGGGGCGGCCCCGGGAGCCGGCTCGAAGCGTGCCATGAGCCGGTCCGCTGAATTCACCACCCCGTCCAGGTTCTCTGCGGTCAGGGCACCGGCTTCCAGGGCACCCCGAAGCTCCCGGGCCAGGGTTGTCATCTCCGCCTGCTGTGCCTGCAGCCCTGCCAGTACCTGGTCTATGGCTGCCTGGCGTTCCCTGGCTACCAGTCCGGGGATCTCGCTGCCCAGCTCGGTCGCGGTCCGGGACATGGCGCCGATGCTGTTGACGGTCTGCAGCATCTCGACCATCTCGGGGGCTGCGGCCACCCGGGCCGCGCCCACGCGTATCTGCAGGTCAATGAGCATGGGAAGTCGCTGGGCATAGAACAGGGCCCGCTCCGCCAGCTGCCGGGTCTGTTCGATTTCCGCCACAGCGGGGTCGATGCCGGACATGAGGTCCAGACCGATGATGCCGAGCAGCCCCGGGGAGACGGGACGCTGGGTCCTTTTGCCGAGTCCTGCAAAGTCGGCGAACCGGATATAGGCCACCTGTGTTACGTCGGGATTGTCGGCGGACCACTGGTCCATAAGCGCGCTGAGTTCTGCCTCCCGTGTCTCTTCCTGGCCCGGATCGAGAAGTTGCAGCAACCGGAACGCTTCGTTTTCCAGCTGCCGGTGGACCCGGATCACCCGATCTACTTCTCCGCGCGGCCAGCGCGCCGGGAGGCTTTCTTCTGCAACGCGACGGCTCAGGCCCGCCAGAACAACCATGTCCAGGACGTTGGTGACGATATTCGGCCCCGCGGCAATGATGGTGGCGGCAGTGGCCTGGGAGAACGACCAGTCCAGGAGCCGGATCCTGCTCGCCACGTCCGGGTATCTCCGCACCAGTGTTTCCGCCTCGGTCTCTATAGTCTCCCGGTACTGGTCGGAGAAACGCATGACGGCCAGCTGGACCGACTCGGACAGCTGTTTCTGCTCGATCTCCATCTGCTGGCGCCGTGCGGCCTGGCCGGTGGCGCGCTCGATGATGCCGCAGCCACTGACGATTACGGTCATGAGCAACAGTAGCCCCAGCCCGACGGCCGTGACCCGCCGTCCCCGGCGTTCGCTGGGTGATGAGCCTTCCTGTCGCGTCCGTGTCACTGCACGATCCCCCGCGCCGCTGACGAGGCGGCGTAGCCGTTCCGGACCTGCACTGCGAGACGCCATTTTCCGGGGCGGCGGCTAGTCGATTTCCACGAGCCGGTCCTGATCGAAGGTCAGTATGCGCGGAATGGACGACGTGGTCGGCTTGTAAGTCCAGATGTGGAATTCGGTCTTGCCGACAATCCGGTTGCCGCTGTGTACTGCCCGCTCTTCGGTCCGGCTGGAGGTGGGCTCCCCGCAGTGCCGCCGGACCTCCTCCACGGACATGCCCACCTCGATGATCTTGTTGCCACAGCGAAAAGCGCCATCGGCGACGACGCCGCCGGGAAGCAGCACCGCCAGGCTCAGCGCGAAAAACCTTGTTGTGCCCCTCATGATGCCCTGCCTCCTCGACGGCCTCGCTGCCCCGGAAATCGTCCGCAGGCCCCGGCTGCCCAAGCTTTATCTTAAGCCCTGCGGCGGTCCGCTGCAGCGCGGGCCGGCGCTGCATGAAGCGACGCACCGGGGTGCTAGCATGCAGCGTCGGCAGCCGGTTTTCTGCCGCGTCTTCCAAGAGGTTCCATCATGGCAGGTCTACGTATCTCCATGCTGATTTTGCTCGGCGGACTGCTCGCCGCGGGCTGCGCCGCTCCGCCCGGGACGGGTTTCAAGCCGCAGTGGGACGGCCTGGTCCTGAGGCCCGGGACGCGCCTGGACGCCGTGTACGTCCAGCCCGGGGCCGAGGTCCACAGCTACGACAACATCATCCTGGACCCGGTGGAAGTGAGCTTCGCGTCGAACTGGGATCCGAACCGCGGCACCGTGGGTGCTTCGGACCGCCTCGACGCGCAGGACATCCAGCGAATCCGCCGGGACATGGCTGCGTTGTTCCGGGAGGTCTTCGCCGAGGAGCTCGCTGAGGGCGGGTACCGGCTGGTGGACGAGCCCGCCTATGACACCCTCAGGGTCACACCGGCCATCGTTGATCTGTACATCAACGCTCCGGAACGGAATGCGACCGGCCGGTCGCGAGTTTATACCGCTGAAGCCGGGAGCATGACCCTGGTACTCGAGCTCCGGGACTCGGTGACCGGCGACATTCTCGCCAGGGTCATAGATTCGAGCACCGCGCGGCAGACCGGCATGTACACCATGACGTCCCAGACGAGCAATACCGCGGAAGCCCGGCGGGCTTTCCGCAACTGGGCGGGCATCCTCCGGGAGGGCCTGGACGAGGCTCGGGCCAGGGCCCGTTAAGTCGCCTGACCGGGGCGGCAGAAGCGCGCCGCTCGGGCCTGCCGGGCGCAGTGGGGAATCCTGCGGCCGGTCAGGGGAGGTGCGGCGAGGCCAGGTAGGCCCGGCTCTGCATTTCCTCGAGCCGGCTGAGGGTGCGCTTGAATTCGAATCCCAGCCGGCTGCCGCCATACAGGTAGTCGATGTCCACCGCCGCCGACAGGATGAGCTTGACCTTTCGGTCGTAGAACTCGTCCACCAGCGCTATGAACCGCCTGGCCTCGTTCTCCGTCTCCGGCGTGAATCTCGGTACGCCCGACACCAGGACAGTGTGGAAGCTCCGGGCGATTTCGATGTAGTCGGACTGGCTTCGCGGCCCGCCGCAGATATGGTCGAATTCGAACCAGACGATGCCGTCGGCGCGGGCGCGCACGGGAATTTCCCTGCCCAGCACCCGCAGGTCGCCGTGGTTGCGCGTGTCTTCCGGGGCCGCCTCGTCGAAATAGCTGGCCAGGCTGGACTCCGCCCGTGCGCCCAGGGGAGCGTGATAGATTTCTGCGCGGCCCAGAAGCCGCAGGCGATAGTCGGCATCGCCGCCGATCTGCACTACGTCCATGTGGGATTCGAGCTGCTCGATGGCAGGCAGGAAGCGCGCGCGCTGGAGGCCGTCCCGGTAAAGATCGGCCGGGGGCACGTTGGACGTTGCCACCAGCGTCACGCCCCTTGCGAAGAGTTTTTCGAACAGCGTGCCCAGGATCATGGCGTCCGCGATGTCCGAGACGAACAGCTCGTCGAAACACACGACCCTGGCTCTGGCCGCGATGGTGTCGGCGACCGGCGCCAGGGGGTCGGCCAGCTCCGCGTGGCCTTTCAGCTGATCGAGGACATCCGCCATAAAGCGATGGAAGTGCCGTCTCAGCTTCTCCGGGAAGGGTAGACACTTGTAGAACAGGTCAACCAGCCAGGTCTTGCCCCGGCCCGTGTCGCCCCACAGGTAAAGGCCGCGGACGGGCTTCACAGGACGTGACCTGCGGAACCTTCGGCGCTTCGGAGGTGGCGTGGCCAGCAGCCTCTGGTGCAGGTCATCCAGCCGTGCCGCCGCGGCTTCCTGGGCCGGGTCCGGGACCCAGTCGAAGCGTTCAACCTCGGCCCGGTAGCGGGCGAGGGGAGTGACGGGAAGAGATGCGCTGTCGGAGAGGGTCATGAGCTCTCCGAGAGCTTCCGATGTCTGCCGACGAGACCAGCGATGGCGGCATGAGCGGTGTGGACGCAGCTGATCCCGACCCGCATTGCCGGCATCCTTCAGTCCCGGTCCAGCTCCGGCCGGTTCCGGAACTGGTCCAGCGCCTCCGGGTTGGCCAGAGCGTCGGTGTTCTTCACCGGCCGGCCATGCACCGCGTTGCGCACGGCAAGCTCGACGATCTTGCCGCTGATGGTCCGGGGTATGTCCGTGACCTGGACAACCCTGGCCGGCACGTGGCGGGGCGTGGTGTTGTCACGGATGGTCTTTCGAATCTTCTGCACCAGCGTGTCGTCCAGGGCCAGATCATCCCGGAGACGGACGAACAGCACGATCCGCTGGTCGCCCTGCCAGTCCTGTCCGATGGCCAGGGACTCCAGCACCTCGTCCAGCTTCTCCACCTGCCGGTAGATCTCGGCCGTGCCAATGCGCACGCCGCCGGGGTTGAGGACGGCGTCCGAGCGCCCGTAGATGATGAGCCCTCCGTGTTCGGTCAGCCGGGCCCAGTCGCCGTGATGCCACACGCCCTCGAAGCGCTCGAAGTAGGCGGCGTGATAGCGGCTGCCGTCCGGGTCGTTCCAGAAGCCCACGGGCATGGAGGGGAACGGGCGGGTGCACACCAGCTCGCCGGGCTCGGTTTCCAGGCTGTTGCCGTCTTCGTCGTAGATCTCGACGGCCATGCCCAGACCGCGGCACTGCAGTTCGCCGCGCCATACAGGGAGAATCGGGCAGCCCAGGGCAAAGCAGCTGATGATATCCGTGCCGCCGGAAATGGACGCCAGCTGGACGTCCTGCTTGACCTGCCCGTAGACGAAATCGAAGGACGCGGGCATGAGCGGCGAGCCGGTGGAAAGTATGGCCCTGAGCCGGTCAAGGCGCACGCTCTTCGCGGGCTCGTAGCCGGCTTTCTCCACCGCTGCCAGGTATTTCGCGCTGGTGCCGAAGACCGTCAGGCTTTCTTCCTCCGCCAGCCGCCACAGCGTCTCGGGGCCGGGATGAAAGGGTGAGCCGTCGTAAAGCACTACGGTGGCGCCGGACGCGAGTCCGCTCACCAGCCAGTTCCACATCATCCAGCCGCAGGTCGTGAAATAGAACACGGCGTCGTCCCGGTCGATGTCCGTGTGGAGCTGGTGCTCCTTGAGATGCTGGAGAAGCGTGCCGCCGGCGCCATGGACGATGCACTTGGGCACGCCCGTCGTCCCGGACGAGTACATGATGTACAGGGGATGGTCGAAGGGCAGCTGCGCGAACTCGATCTCCGTCGCGTCGGACAGGAAATCGTCCCAGGCCAGTGCTGCCGGAAGCCGTTCGATGGCACGCTTGAGGTTCGCTTCCTCCCGCCGCAGGAAGGGCACGACCACGACCTGTTCTATGTCCGGGAGTTTTTCCAGCACCCCGGCGATGCGGTCCACGGAGTCGATGGTCTTGCCGCCGTAGGAGTAGCCATCGGTGGTGAACAGGACCCTGGGACCGATCTGGCCGAACCGGTCCAGCACACCGTTGATCCCGAAGTCCGGGGAGCAGGAAGACCAAACCGCCCCCAGGGATGCCGTCGCCAGCATGGCGATGACCGTCTCCGGGCAGTTGGGCAAAAAGCCGGCCACGCGGTCGCCGGGCTCGATACCCCGGGCCTTGAGGGCTCCCGCCAGGCGGGCGACCTCCGTGTAGAGTTCCTCGTAGGTGAGCATGGCCCGGCGGCCGTCCTCGCCGCGGAACACGATCGCCACCTGGTCGTCTCGCCACTTCAGCAGGTTTTCGGCGAAGTTCAGCCGGGCCCCTTCGAACCACCTGGCTCCCGGCATGGCGTCGTCGTGGGTCAGCACGGTCGTCCAGCCCCGGGAGGCCTTGACGTCGCAGAACGTCCAGACGGCGGCCCAGAAGGCCTCCCGATGGTCGATGCTCCAGCGCCACAGCGCCGAATAGTCCGTTACTTCCGGCGCCAGGTTTTCCCGGACCTGGTGCATGAACCGGGACATGGCCGAGCGGGCAGCGCGCGACTCGGATGGCGTCCAGAGGGGCTGGTCGCTCACGGAAGCCACGAGCAAGCCGTCCTGTCTGCCGGTGGATGTCCGTGGGCAGCGGGCGGTGCCACGTTCGTCACTTGTCCAGCTCGGCCTCGATCTGGGGCAGGATCTGGAAGAGGTCGCCCACCAGACCGATGTCGGCCGCCTCGAAGATCGGTGCCTCCGGGTCCTTGTTGATGGCCACGATCAGGCCGGCGTCCTTGATTCCCGTCATGTGCTGGATGGCCCCGGATATGCCGACGCCGATGTACAGCTCCGGCGCGATGATCTTGCCGGTCTGCCCGATCTGCATGTCGTTGGGCACGTAGCCGGCGTCCACCGCCGCCCTGGAGGCGCCGACCGCGGCGTTGAGCCTTTCCGCGAGCTTGAAGACTACGGCGAAATTCTCTTCGCTTCCCACGCCCCGCCCGCCGGCGACGACCCGGGATGCGCTCTGCAGGTCGGGACGATCGCCGGTCGTGGTTTCCGCGAGGCCGTGGTAGGTGGTGTGCCCGGGAAGGGAGACGTCCAGGGAGATGCTCTCCACCGGCGAGGCGTCCCCGAACTCCGCCGCCTGGAAGGAAGCGATGCGGACCGTGGCGAGCACCTTGCAGCCCTCCGGCACGGTCACCGTCGTGATGACATTGCCGGCGTAGATGGGGCGCTTGAAGCTGCGCTTGTCCAGCACCTCCATGAGGTCCGAGACCTGGGGGACACCGAGCAGGGCGGCGACCCGGGGCAGCACGTCCTTGCCGAAGGTGGTCGACGGCGCCAGCACGCAGTCGTAGTCCTCCGCAAGCTTTGCGATCTGGGGCGCCAGCACCGCGGCGACCGGATCCGCGTTCTCCGGCCGTTCCACCGACAGCACCCTGGTGACCCAGTCCAGTTTCGAGGCCGTCTCCACTACGTCGTCGGCGCCCGAATGAAACACCGCGAGATCGACCTCGCCGAGCTCCTTGGCACAGGTGAGGGCCCGGTTGGTGCCCGCGTTGAGCGTCTTGCCGTCGTGATCGGCGATGAGGAGTACGTCGGTCATCAGAGGACCCCCTTGTCCTTGAGCAGCTTCACCAGCTCCGCGGCGGATTCCACCTTCACTCCGCCGGCCCGCTTCGGCGGTGGCTCATGGGCACCGATTTCCAGCTTCGGCGGCATCTCGATACCGAGATCGGCGAACGGCGTTATGTCCAGGGGCTTGCGCTTGGCTTTCATGATGTCGGGCATCTTCACGAAGCGGGGCTCGTTGAGTCGCAGGTCCACGGTCAGCACTGCCGGGAGTTCCACTTCTATGGTCTCAAGCCCCGCGTCTACTTCCCGCACGGCCTTTGCCTTGCCGTCGGCGAACTCCAGGCCGGAGACAAAGGTCGCCTGGGGGCGATCCCAGAGGGCCGCCAGCATCTGGCCGACCTGGTTGGAGTCATCGTCGATGGCCTGCTTGCCGAGAATGACCAGGCCAGCGTCTTCCTGCTCCACGAGCTTCATGAACGCCCGGGCGGCAGCCAGGGGCTGAATCTCGTCGTCCGTCTCGAAGAGCAGCGCGCGATCCGCGCCCATGGCCAGCGCCGTCCGCAGCTGCTGCTGGGCCGCACCGGGGCCGATGCCCGCGACGACGACCTCGGTGGCCTCGCCCCTGTCTCGGATCCGGAGGGCCTCCTCCACGGCAATCTCGTCGAAGGGGTTGATGCTCATCTTCACCCCCTCGGTGATTACGCCCGTGCCTTCCCGGTTGATCTGCACCCGGACGTTGTAGTCGATGACGCGTTTCACGCCGACCAGGATCTTCATTGGTTCTCCTTTTCGTCTAGCCGGTGAGGGATCTGGCCCCTCATCCCCGGCCCTTCTCCCCGACGCGGGGAGAAGGGAGTCTGGATTCTCGCCGCCCCGGCGGGCGGACCTGCCCGGGACGCCCTGTCGCAGGCCCCCACCCGCCGTCCGCCGGCCGGGCTGACGGCCTTCGGTCCGACGTGACCCCTGGGCCCCCTATCTCGTGGCCGCCCCCAGGGCCTTCGGTCCTGTCGCGGCCCCCGGCCCCCCAGCCGTCCTTACGGCCTTCGGTTCCGTCGCGCCCCTGGCCCCCGTCCGCGGCGAGGCGCCCGGCCCCGATCTGTTCGGGAGACCGGCCGGCTCGGAGGCCCGGGAGTTCGGGCCCCGCCCACCTCGCGCGTCCCGCGGCGCCACTGCCAGCCCCTCTCCCCGTGGGAGAGGGGTTGGGGTGAGGGCTACATGGTCTGGTAATTCGGTCCCGATCCGCCCTCCGGCGTGACCCAGGTGATGATCTCGTAAGGATCCTTGATGTCGCAGGCCTTGCAGTGAACACAGTTGGAAGCGTTGATCTGCAGCTTCCTGCCGCCTTCCGGTGAATCCACCATCTCGTACACCCCGACGGGGCAGAAGCGGGTGCAGGGATTACCGTACTCTTCCGCGCAGGTGGTGGCACAGACGGTCGTGTCGCTCACCCGCAGGTGAACCGGCTGATTCTCGTCGTGGGCCGTGTTGGCGAAATACACGCTGGCCAGCCTGTCACGTGGCGGCAGCTCCCGCTGTTCCTGCCATGTCCGGGTCACCTCGGCCTGGCCCTGGTAGTCGTCGGCGTATTCGAGCTTTTCCAGGCTGCTCCAGTCCGGCCGGTTCTCCAGGGTCCAGGGTGTGCGGCCGCCCAGCACGGTTTCCAGGCCGGCGTTCAGGAGGCCCATCCAGAGCCCGTTTTTGAAGCCGGGACGGATGTTGCGTACCCGATGGAGTTCCCGGGCGGAGTCGCTGGCGCGCCAGCGGGCGTCGAAACCGTCGGCTGCGCCGGTCTCGGCGATATGGTCGGCGGCGAGCATGCCGGACTTCAGCGCCATATGGACGCCTTTGATCTTCGGCACGTTCAGGGTGCCACCGGCATCGCCCACCAGCAGGGCCCCGGGCATGTCCAGCCTGGGCAGGGCCTGGATCCCGCCCTCGATCAGGGTCCGGGCGCCGGAGGAGATGATTTCCCCGCCCTCCAGCAGGGCCTTCACCGTGGGGTGATGCTTGTACTGCTGGAAAGCCTCGAACGGGGAAAAACGGGGGTCCTCGTAGTCCAGGCCGACGACGAAGCCGATGTACACCCGGTCTCCGTCGAGGTGATACAGGAAACTCCCGCCATAGGTCGCCTTGTCCAGCGGCCAGTTCACCGTGTGTTGAATCAGTCCCGGAGTGGCCCGGCCTTCAGGCAGTTGCCAGAGCTCCTTGAAGCCGAGCCCGTAGGTCTGCGGACTCTTGCCCTTGTCCAGGCCGAACTCGCGGATCAGGGTCTTGGAAACGCTGCCGCGGCAGCCTTCCGCCAGCACCGTGACCCCGGCGTGGATATCGACGCCGGGCGCGAAGTTGTCGCCGGGTGTGCCGTCGGCTTCGAGCCCCATGTCCCCGCACCGGATGCCAATGACCCGGCCGTTCTCCACAAGCGCCTGCGCCCCGGGGAAGCCCGGAAAAATTTCCACGCCCAGGCTTTCGGCGTAGTCGCCCATCTGTTTGCACAACGCGCCCAGGGAGATGATGAAGTTTCCGTGGTTGTTCATCTGCGGCGGGGTGGGCAGCCGGACAGCCTTTTCACGGGTGAGGAAAAGGAACTGGTCCTCACCCGCCGGCACGCAGATCGACGGGGGGTTCTCCCGCCAGTCCGGCATCAGCTCGTCCAGCGGGCCCGGCTCGATGACGGCCCCCGAGAGGATATGGGCGCCGATCTCGGAGCCCTTCTCCAGCACGCAGATATTCAGGTCCGGTTTCGCCTGCTTCGCCCGTATGGCGCAGGCCAGGCCCGCAGGCCCGCCGCCGACGATGGCGACGTCGTATTGCATGACGTCCCGTTCGATCGTGTCGGCTGCTTCGTCCATCTGGGTCCTCCGGTGCTTTGCGAGCATCCGCGGTGCATCCCCGCGGCTCCCCGGGCTGCCTGGAGGCCGGCTGCGGGGATCAGTCGGCGGGCGGCGCGGGACGGCTGCCAATTGTAACGCAAAGGCCCGTCCCGATTCGCCGCGACGCCCGGCGGTTCCCGCACAAAGCCGGACCCGCGCGGACAAAAAAACGGGCCGCCTTGCGGCGGCCCAAGGGGGGAGGGAGCCGGGGGGAATGTCTCCCGCCTGAAACTGTCGATATCACAGGCCCCCTCATGGTGGGGGCATGACGTGACCGGTTTCAAGTCATGCTGTTTTCCCTAGTCTGGCAGGCGCCCCTCCAGCTGGGGAACTGTCTCCAGCTGTGGGCGGACCTGGGACAGGTCGCCGACCACGGCCAGGGACATGTCTTCCGGGACCAGGTATTTCTCCGTGGTCATGCGCACGTCTTCTGCGGTGATCGCGCCGACCCGGGAAGCGTACTCGGTGAGGTACTCCCTGGGCAGGCCATGGTAATCGATAAAGGCGATAAGCCCGAGAATCCCGAGGCGGGAGGCGTTGCTGCGAATGAAGCTGCCCGTCATGAAGTTCCGCACCCTCTCGATCTCGTCCGCTCCCGGCGCCTCGTTGCGAAGCCGGTAGATCTCGCCGTAGATCTCTCTGAGGGAATCCCCGGTATGCTCGATGGACACGTCTGCGGACTGGGTCCAGTAGCCGTCCCGGTAGTGGGACGCGAGGCTGGAGCGCGGGGAGTAGGTGTAGCCCTTGTCCTCGCGGATATTCTCGGTGACCCGGGAAGAGAAGAAACCACCCAGCAGCGTGTTGGTGAAGACCAGTTTCGTCCACGCCGGGTCGGAGGGGTCGATGGTCTTGAGCCCCAGCCGGATGGTTGCCTGGGGCGCCCCGGGGCGGTCCACAAGGGCCACGCCGGGCGCGGCCGGGTCAGCCGGGATGTCGATGACCCGCTGAGGGCCCCGGGCCCATCCCCCGAAGGCTTCGGTGATCGCCGCTTTCACTCGGGCCTGGTCGAAAACCCCGGCCACATAGATCCGGGCCCGCTGGGCACCGAAGTTGCCTTCGTAGAAGTCCCTCACGTCCTCGATGGTGTAGGCGGCCAGCTGGGCCTCCGTGGGCCATTCGCCGGCGAAGGGATGGTCTCCGTAGAGGAGCTTGCTGTACGCCTGGGACGCCAGGGCCTGGGGCTGCTGCTTGTTGACGGCGAGACTTCGCAGGTAGTCCCGCTTGATCCGGTCCAGCTCCGATGCCGGGAACGTCGGCCGCTGCAGCACCTCCGCCACGAGTTTCACGGCATCGGCCGCATGCTCGGAAAGCACGTCGATGTAGACCGTCGTGCTTTCGTCGCCCGAGCCGACGGAAAGTCCGCCTCCCATGGCCCCTGCGGTTTCGGCCAGCTCGAGAGCGGTGTAGTTCTCCGTGCCCTCTTTGAGCATGTCGCCGGTGAGCGACGACAGCCACGTGGCCTCGCCCTCGTTGACAGCCCCGGCGGCGAGGCTCACGTAGATCGTGGCCTTGGGTGCGGTGCCGAACTCCAGGAGCGTCGCCGACAGCCCGTTGTCCAGCTCGAAGCGGACCGGCTCGGCCAGGCTGAAGTCCTTCGGTTCGCCGCCCGGGGGCGGCATCTCGTTCGCGCCCGCAAGCGTTGGCAGCACGAGGGCGGCAAGAAAGCCGCTGGTGAGAATGAGATTCTTCATGCTGTTGACTCCCTTACTGGCCCGGCTGCTGGGACATGGTGGCGGCGGGCTGGCCGGCGCCGGCCTCCAGGACCAGCACCGTCCGGTTGCCCGGCCGCAGGTATTCCCGTGCGGTCTGCAGTATCAGCTCCGGCGTCACGGCGCGGATACCGGCCTCGATGTTGTTGATACCTGCCGGGTTGTCGTCGAACAGGGCGTAGCTCGCCAGGAGGTCCGCCCGCCCGAATCCGCTGGCGAGCGTGTCGTAGAAGCCGGAACGGAACTTGACCAGGGCCCGGTCCAGAGTTTCGGCGTCCACCGGGGTGCTGCGGAGCCCGTCGATGACCGCGTCCACGTCGGCCATGATGGTGTCCGCGGAGTGGCTGGGGTCGTGGATGAGATAGCCGACCCAGAGCATCGGCCCCTCGTAGTTGAAGGGATTGCCCAGCATGTTGATCGCTGCGCCAACGCCGCCGGCGTAGCCTTTTTCCTTGACGAGCTTCTGGTGCAGAAGGCTGTCTTCGCCGTCGGCGAGGATGGACGCCAGAAGCACCATGGCGTAGTGCTCGGGCGTGCCCCTGGGCGGCACGTGGTATGCCCACGCCAGGCCGGGCCTCGGCGCCAGGGGATCGACCCGGGTGAACCGCTTCTCGACTTCCTGCCGCGGTTCGCTGATATCCGGCTGTGCCGGGCGTGCCGCGGGCGAGGCGATGTTGCCGAAGTACTTATTCACCATGGCCAGGGTGGCGCCGGTGTCGATGTCGCCGGTGACCACGACCACGGCGTTGTTCGGCGCGTAGTAGGTGTCGAAGAAGGACCGGACCTCGCCGAGGGTGGCGGCGTCCAGGTCCTCCAGGTCGCCGTAGAAGTTGTGGGCGTTGTACCAGTTCTCGTTGGCGTACTGGGGCATGTCCAGCCAGGGAAAGCCGCCGTATGGCTGGTTCAGGACGTTAACCTTCACCTCGTTCTTGACCACGCCCTGCTGGTTGGTCAGGTTGTCCTGCGTGACCTGCAGCGAGCGCATCCGGTCGGCCTCCGCCCAGAGCACCGTCTCCACGCGATGGGCGGGAACCGTCTGGAAATAATTGGTGAAGTCGAACCGGGTGGAGCCGTTCAGCGAACCCCCGAGACCCTGGACGAGCTTGATGAACTCCATCTTGCCCAGGTTCTCGGACCCCTGGAACATCATGTGCTCGAACAGGTGCGCGAAGCCCGTCCGATCCTTGGGCTCGTTCCGGAATCCGATGTGGTAGTACACGGCGACCGTGGCGACAGGCGCGGTGTCGTCGGGTGACAGCACGACCTTGAGACCGTTGTCCAGGGTCTCGTAGACCACCGGCACGGTGAACGTCGCGCCCGGCGCGGAAGGCGCCGCGGCCTCCGTCTCCGGCGGCGGTGCAGGCGTCTGGGCGCAACCGGCCACGAGACCGGCGGCGGCCAGGGCTAGGCACGGCTTGAAATGCTTCATTGAAGGCTCCTGTTCCGTCTTACTTCGGCTGCATGCGGATCGCCCCATCCAGCCGGATGGTTTCCGCGTTCAGCATCGGATTGGTGACGATATACGCGACGAGATCTGCGTACTCCTCGGGCTTGCCCAGCCGGGAGGGGAAGGGTACCTGATCCGCCAGGGACTGCTGCACCTGCTCCGGCATGCCCTCCATCATGGGCGTGAGGAATATTCCGGGGGCGATGGTATTCACCCGCACGCCGATGCGGGCGAACTCCCGCGCCATGGGCAGCCCCATGCTCGCCACTCCGCCTTTGGACGCGGAGTAGGCGGCCTGGCCGATCTGGCCCTCGAAAGCCGCCACGGAGGCGGTGTTGACGATGACACCCCGTTCACCGTCGTCGTTGGGGGCGTTTTCCTGCATCCGGTTCGCGGCGGCCTTGTTGAGCAGGAACGTCCCTACCAGGTTGACCATGATGACCCGTGCGAACCGCTCGCCCGGCATCGGTCCGTCCCTGCCGAGAACCCTGCCGGCCCCGAGGATGCCCGCACAGCTCACGGCCAGGTCGATGCCGCCGAGTTCCTCGACCGCCCGGTTGACGGCCGCGTCCACCTGCGATTCCTGACTGACGTCGGTGGCAAGGAACATGGCGCTGTCACCCAGGGCCCTGGCGGCCGCCTGGCCCTGCTCCTCGTTGACGTCGAGGATCGCGACCTGGCCGCCGTCGGCGACGACCCGCCGGGCCACAGCGTTACCGAGACCCGAGGCCCCGCCGGAAATCACTGCGCGGATGTTTTCGAACTTCATGTTTTCTCCTGGCGTAGCGTTTCGACCGCTCACGGGCGGTCAGTTCCATCTGATTCGACTCGGGCACCGCCCCCCGGCGTGCCTCGTCGCTGTTTGTCTTGCCGGCCGCTGCCGATTCAGCCGTCGCCGGCGGATGCTTCTTCCCGGTACTCGGGCAGCCGGCCCAGCTTGCTGTTGGGCTGCCGCTGCAGGTGGTCGCAGATGTAGTGGCCGGCCTTCACCAGCGCCGGGAGATTCACGCCGGTCGCGATGCCGAGCCCGTGGAGCATATAGACCAGGTCTTCGGTGGCCACGTTGCCCGTGGCCCCGGCGGCGTAGGGACAGCCTCCGAGGCCCGCAACGGCGGCGTCCACGGTGGCTACCCCGGCTTGAAGGCAGGCATAGACGTTGGCCAGGGCCTGACCCCGGGTGTCGTGGAAGTGGACAGCGAGGCGGGGCATGCCGCATTCGGCGGCCACGGCCTCGAGCATGGACCGGGCCTGGTCGGGTGTGCCGACCCCGATGGTGTCGCCCAGGCTGACCTCGTAGCAGCCCAGATCCAGCAGTGCCCGGGACACCCGGACCACCGTGGCCACGTCGATGACGCCCTCGTAGGGGCAGCCCAGCACGCACGAGACATAGCCCCGGACCCTGATGCCGGCGTCCCGGGCGCCCGAGGCCACCGGCGCCAGCCGCTCCAGGCTCTCGGCGATGGAGGCGTTGATGTTCCGCCGGTTGAAGGTCTCCGAGGCGGCCGAGAACACGGCGATTTCCTCCACGCCCGCGTCCATGGCCCGCTCCAGCCCCTTCAGGTTAGGGACCAGTACCGGGTAGGCCGTCCCGGGCCGGCGCTCCAGCGCCCGGAAGACCTCGGCAGCATCGGCAAGCTGCGGAATCCAGCGGGGGCTGACGAAGCTGGTGGCTTCCACGACGGGCAGGCCGGCATCTGCCAGGCGGCGGATCAGTTCCACCTTCACCTCTGCGGGGACGGACCGCGATTCGTTCTGCAGTCCGTCCCGGGGTCCCACCTCGACGACGCGCACCCGCTCCGGCAGGCTCACCCCGGCGCCTCCCCGGCATCGGCCGGCCGGATGTCCACCAGCACTGCGTCCGCTTCCACGGACTGCCCCGGCTTGCAGTGGACCCTCTCCACTTCGCCGGCCACCGGAGCGGCGAGGGTCAGCTCCATTTTCATGCCTTCCATCACCAGCAGGGCCTGGCCGGCTTCCACGGTGTCGCCGGGGCTGACGTGGACCGCCACAACGGTGCCGGGCATGGGGGCCACAGGGTGGGCGTCTTCTTCCGACTGGCCGGACTGGTCTTCGTAGAGCGGATCCACGTGCAGGTCCCAGCCATGGTCGCCGAATCCCACGTAGACCCGGTCTCCATCCGCCAGCGCCAGGGCTTCGCCGCGAAGACCCCGCACGTGCAGGTGAACCCGGTCGCCGCCTGCCGGCGCGATCTCTGCCGGGAGATGGTGGCCGCCGGAGTGAATCAGGAACGCGTCGTCAGCGGCGCCGACCTGGCGCGCCAGACGCAGGTCGTGGGTCCGGCCCCCGGCGTCGGTGAGCCGCACCCGGACGCCGCCGCCGCCGGACAGCCGCCAGCCATCAGCCGCCGCCCAGGGGGAATGGGGGTCGGACCGGTCCACCGGGCGCGGCAGCTCGCCGGCGAGTCGCCAGGCGGCGGCCGCCAGCACGGGCAGGGGCGGCTCGGGACCCGACCACAGCACGTCCTCCAGAGACCGGTCCAGGAATCCGGTATCCATCTCCCCCGCCCGGAACACGGGATGGGCCGCCACGGCACGCAGCAGTGGCAGGTTGGTGGCCGGCCCGGCCACGGCGGTGAAGGCCAGAACTTCCCGGAGACGCCGGATGGCCTCGTCCCGGTCCCGGCCGTGGACGATAAGCTTGGCCAGCATCGGGTCGTAGTGAATGCTGACCTCGTCTCCCTGGCCCACGCCCGCGTCCACCCTGACTCCGCCCAGGTGGTCGGGGACGTCCCAGTGGCGGAGGGTTCCCGTGGACGGAAGGAAACCCGCCGAGGGATTCTCGGCGTAGATCCTGGCCTCGATGGCGTGACCACGCCGGCGAATCTCGGCCTGGGCCAGGGGAAGCGGGTCCCCGCCGGCGATCTCGAGCTGCCACCGGACCAGGTCCAGGCCGGTGATCATCTCCGTCACCGGGTGCTCCACCTGGAGGCGGGTGTTCATCTCCATGAACCAGAAGTTGCGGTCTGCGTCGACGATGAACTCCACCGTTCCCGCATTCACGTAGTCGACGGCCCGGGCCGCTTCCACTGCGGCGTCGGCCATGGCCGAACGGGTGGCCTCGTCCAGGAGCGGGGAAGGGGATTCCTCGATGACCTTCTGGTGCCGGCGCTGGACGGAGCATTCACGCTCCCAGAGATGGACGATGTTGCCGTGGCGGTCACCGAAGACCTGGATCTCCACGTGGCGCGGTTGTTCGACGTAGCGCTCCAGGATCATGGCCTCGTCGCCGAACGCGCCGGCAGCCTCCCGCCGGGCCCCGGCGAGGGCGTCGGCGAAGTCACCGGCCTCACGGACAATGCGCATGCCCTTGCCGCCCCCACCGGCGGAGGCCTTGAGCATCAGCGGGAAACCGACACGGCCCGCTTCCCGGGCCAGGCGTTCGTCCGACTGGTCGTCACCGTGGTAGCCCGGCACCACGGGCACCCCGGCGGCCTCCATGATCCGCTTGGCCTCGGACTTCGAGCCCATGGCCCGGATGGTGTCCGGACGGGGGCCGACGAAGGTCAGACCGGCGGCTTCACAGGCCTCTGCGAATCCGGCGTTCTCCGCGAGGAATCCGTAGCCGGGATGGTCGGCGTCAGCGCCGGCGGCCCGGGCCGCCTCGATGATGCGCTCGCCGTCGAGATAGCTCTTCCGGGCCGGGGCCTCGCCGATGGCCAGGGCCGAATCGGCCTGCCTGACGTGCATGGCCTGCGCGTCCGCCCGGGAGTACACGGCCACGGTTTCCACGCCGAGACTCCGGCACGTGCGGATGATGCGGCAGGCGATCTCGCCCCGGTTGGCGATGAGGAGTCTGCGGATCATGGTCCGTGGTGGCCCGCCGTCAGGCGTCCGGCGTCTCCTCCGACTTCAGCCACGCGGGACGCCGCTTCTCCAGGAAGGCCGACAAGCCCTCCTGGCCTTCGGGGGAGACGCGGAGCTGGGCGATGAGCCGGGCGGTCCCGCGCTTCAGCGCCTCGTGGGCGGACTCGCCGTGGTGGGCCACCATGAAGATCAGCTCCTTGCTTTCCCTGAGTGCCTCCGGGCCGCCGCGCAGCAGCATGCCCACCTGGTCCTCCACGGCGTCATCCAGCTTTCGGTCCTTGGCGATCTCGTGGACCAGGCCGATACGGCGGGCGACCTTGACGCTCATGGCCTCGCCGGAGAGGAAGAACCGCCGCGCGTGCCGCTCCCCGATGGCGTTGATCACGTAGGGGCTGATGACCGCCGGCACGAGCCCGAGCCGGACCTCGGAAAGGGAGAAGCGCGCCTCGTGGCTGGCAATGACGATGTCGCAGCACGCGACCAGTCCGACGCCGCCGCCGAACGCGTGGCCGTTGACCCGCGCCACCGTGGGCATGGGCATGCCGTTGAGCAGGGACATCAGGTCCGCCAGGTGCAGGGCGTCCTCCGTGTTCTCGTCCTCGGTGAAGCCCGCCATGGAACGCATCCAGTTGACGTCGGCGCCCGCGGAGAACGACTTGCCGGCGCCGGTCAGCACCAGCACCCGGACATCCGGCCGCCCCTTGAGATCCACCAGGGCCTCGGTGAGGGCGCTCACCATCTCGACGTTGAACGCGTTGTGGACCTCGGGGCGATTCATGGTCATGGTCGCCACGCCCCGCGGGTCCACGGAAATCAGGACATTGTCAGACATTTTTCTGCTCTGCTTGGGCGCCTGTGGGCGCATCGGCTGAATTTCCTTCGGGCTCCGCGGAGACCGCGCCGGCCCGGTGGCGAGCGTCACGTCGCCCGCCTGCGTACACCTAATGTAGACCCTTCGCGGCGTTTCGGCGCCGGTCTACATCCGAAAAACTCCGTAGGGTCCTTCCCGCTGCGGCGGCGCATTGCAGGCCGCCGACAGCGCCAGCGCCAGAACGCGGCGGGTGTCCGCCGGGTCTATGACGCCGTCGTCCCAGAGGCGCGCGGTCGCGTAGTAGGGGTGGCCCTGGACCTCGTACCGGCGCCGGATGTCCTCCCTGAAGGCTTCTTCCTCGGCTTCCGGCCAGGTCTTGCCGCGGGCCTCCATTCCGTCTTTCTTGACGGTGGCCAGCACGCTCGCGGCCTGCTCGCCGCCCATGACCGAGATTCTCGCGTTGGGCCAGGTCCACAGGAACCGGGCCCCGTAAGACCGCCCGCACATGGCGTAGTTGCCGGCGCCGAAGGAGCCGCCGATGATCACCGTGAACTTCGGCACGGTGGACGTGGCCACGGCATTCACCATCTTGGCGCCGTCCTTGGCGATGCCCGCGTTCTCGTACTTCTTGCCGACCATGAAGCCCGTGATGTTCTGCAGGAACAGCAGCGGGATGCCGCGCCGGTTGCACAGCTGGATGAAATGGGCGCCCTTGAGCGCGGACTCGGAAAACAGGATCCCGTTGTTGGCCAGCACGCCGACCGGGTAGCCGTGGATGCGGGCGAAACCACAGACCAGGGTCTTGCCGTAGAGCGGCTTGAACTCCGTGAACTCGGATCCGTCCGCGATCCGGGCAATGATCTCCCGGACCTCGTAGGGATAGCGCGTGTCCGGCGGGACGATCCCGTAAAGCTCTTCCGGCGGGTACAGGGGCTCGCGGGGCGTGCGCAGGTCCGGCGGGCCGTACTTGGTGCGGTTCAGGGCATCCACGATGTCCCGGGCGATGGCAAGGGCGTGGGCATCGTTGTTGGCCAGGTGGTCCGTGACCCCGGACGTCCGGCTGTGGACCTCGCCGCCGCCCAGGCTCTCGGCGTCGACCTCTTCTCCCGTGGCCGCCTTTACCAGCGGCGGGCCACCCAGGAAGATGGTGCCCTGGTTCTTCACGATGATGGCCTCGTCGCACATGGCCGGGACATAGGCCCCGCCGGCGGTGCAGGAACCCATCACCACGGCGATCTGGGGAATGTTCGCCGCGGACAGCCGGGCCTGGTTGTAGAAGATCCGCCCGAAGTGCTCCTTGTCCGGGAACACCTCGTCCTGCAGCGGCAGGAACGCGCCTCCGGAGTCCACCAGGTAGATGCAGGGGAGATGGTTCTCGAGTGCCACTTCCTGGGCGCGCAGGTGTTTCTTCACGGTCAGGGGGAAATAGGTTCCGCCCTTGACCGTGGCATCGTTGGCCACCACCACCACTTCCCGGCCGCTGACTCTGCCGACGCCGGTGACGATGCCGGCGCAGGGGGCCTGGCCGTCGTAGAGCCCGTGGGCCGCCAGGGGCGAGAGCTCCAGGAACGGGCTGCCGGGGTCCAGCAGGGCGTCAATGCGGTCCCGGGGCAGCAGCTTGTCCCGTTCCGTGTGCCGGGCCCGGGCCCGCTCGCCGCCGCCCTGGGCGGCTTCCTCGAGCCGCGCTTTGAGGTCCGCCACGAGGGACTCCATGTGAGCCCGGTTGTCGCGGAACTCCTCGCTGCTGGCGTCGATTCTGGACTTGAGCGCGGGCACTGACCTGTCTCCGGCGGTCCGGGTGTTCTACAGCGCTTCCACGGCGACGGCGGTGGCTTCGCCGCCGCCGATGCAAAGGGAGGCGATGCCCCGCTTCAGGCCCCGGGCCCTGAGGGCGTGGACCAGGGTCACGAGGATGCGGGCGCCGGTGGCGCCGATGGGGTGGCCGAGGGCGCAGGCGCCGCCGTTGACGTTGACCTTCTCCGGATCGAGCTTCAGGTCATGGATGGCGGCCATGGTGACGACCGCGAAGGCCTCGTTGATCTCGTAAAGATCCACTTCGTCGGTGCTCCAGCCGACCCGCTCCAGGAGGTTCGCGATCGCCGCCACCGGCGCGGTGGTGAACCACTCCGGGGCCTGGGCGAAGCCGCCGTGGCCGACGATGCGCGCCAGCGCGGTCAGGTTCCGGCTTTCTGCCTCGGCGGCCGTCATCAGCACCAGGGCCGCAGCACCGTCGGAGATGGAGGACGAGGACGCGGCCGTGACCGTGCCGTCTTTGCGAAAGGCCGGGCGCATCGACGGGATCCGGTCGATGTCGCAGCGGAAGGGTTCTTCGTCCCTGCCCACCTCGCTCTCGCCCTTTCGCGTCTTGACGGTGACGGGCACGACCTCGGCGTCGAATGCGGCCTCCGAGGCGCGCACGGCCCGGGTGACGCTCTCGATGGCGAACTTGTCCTGGGCTTCCCGGGAGAATCCGTACTTCGCGGCCGTCTCCTCGGCGAAGTGGCCCATCATCTGGCCGTCATAGGGATTCTGGAGCCCGTCGTAGAACATATGGTCCAGGACTTCCTGATGGCCCATCCGGTAGCCCTGCCGGGCCTTGGGCAGCAGGTAGGGGGCGTTGGTCATGGACTCCATGCCGCCGGCGACCACCACCGACGCCGAGCCCGCCGCCAGCGTGTCGTGGCCGATCATCACGGCTTTCATCCCCGAGCCGCAAACCTTGTTCAGGGTGCTGCAGCCCACGGACTCGGGAATGCCGGCGGCCAGGGACGCCTGGCGGGCCGGAGCCTGTCCGATGCCCGCCGGGAGCACGCAGCCAAAGATGAGCTCGGAGACGTCCGCCGGGGCGACGCCGGCGTCCTCGAGGGCCGCCCGGATGGCCGCGGCGCCGAGCCGGGGCGCGGATAACGGCGCCAGGCCGCCCTGGAAGGCGCCGATAGGTGTCCGGCGGGCGGCGACGATGACAATGTCGTTGTTGCTCATGGCTGTGAACCTCTCCTGGTGGGCCTGCCGCTGGTGCGGGCCGCTAGTCTGCCGGGGCCGTCGCGTTGAAAAGCTCCCGGCCGATGAGCATGCGGCGAATTTCGCTGGTGCCGGCGCCGATCTCGTAGAGCTTCGCGTCCCGCAGCAGGCGCCCGGTGGGATATTCGTTGATGTAGCCGTTGCCGCCGAGGCACTGCACCGCCTCGAGGGCGACCTGGACCGCCGAGCTGGAAGCCAGCAGCAGGCAGGCCGCGGCGTCCTGGCGAGTGGGCTCGCCCCGGTCGAACTGGCCCGCCACGCGGTAGGTGAAGGCGCGGGCGGATTGCAGCGCCGTGTACATGTCCGCCAGCTTGGCCTGCATGATGCCGAAGCTGCCGATGGGCTTGCCGAACTGCCTGCGCTCGTGGACGTAGGGAAGGACGGCGTCCATGCAGGCCTGCATGATCCCGATGGGGCCGCCGGACAGCACCAGCCGCTCGGAGTCCAGCCCCTTCATCAGGATGTAGACGCCCTCGTTGACCTCGCCGAGGACGTTTTCCTCCGGGATTTCGCAGTTGTCGAAGACGAGCTCTGAGGTGTTGGAACCGCGCATGCCGAGCTTGTCCAGCTTCTGGGCGCTGGAGAACCCCGGCATGTCCTTCTCCACCAGGAAGGCGGTGATGCTGTTCGAGCCCGCTTCGGGCGGCGCGGTGCGCATGTACACCAGCACCACGGAGGCCTCGGGACCGTTCGTGATCCACATCTTGGAGCCGTTGGCCACCCAGACGTCGCCACGTTTCTCGGCCCGGCAGGTCATGGAGCCCACTACGTCCGACCCGGCCCCGGGCTCGGACATGGCCAGGGCACCGACCCACTCGCCGGAGCACAGCTTCGGGAGGAACTTGTCCTTCTGGGCCTGGCTGCCGTTAACGGCGATGTTGTTGACGCAGAGATTGCTGTGGGCGCCGTAGGACAGGCCCACCGACGCGGACGCCCGGGAGATTTCCTCCATGGCCACGCAGTGGGCCAGGTAGCTCATGCCCGATCCGCCCCAGGCCTCGTCCACGGTCAGCCCGAGCAGGCCCATTTCACCCAGCTGGGGCCACAGCTCCTGCGGGAACGCGTTGGCTGAGTCGATCTCCGCCGCCCGGGGCGCGATGACGTCTTCGGCGAAGCGGCGGACAGAATCCCTGAGGAGGTCCAGGTCCTCCCCCAGTCCTGTATTGAAAACGCTCATGGGATCAGCTGTTGGCTGCGGTGGTGTGGGGGCGTCGCCCGGAAAGCCTGTCCTTGAAACGCTTGGAGTAGGGCATTTTCACCTTCGAGATCATGGCGATCCGCTCTTCCGCCAGCCGGTCGGCAGCCTTCCAGGTCGGAATGCCGTCTCGCTCGGCCAGCACGAAGATGTTGGAAATGATGTCCCGGATCTTGCTGACCGTGCGATAGGCGCGGTCGCGGTCGTAGCCCTGTAGCTCGATGGCGACGTTCATCAGTCCGCCGGCGTTGATGGCGTAGTCCGGCGCGTAGAGGATGTCCCGCTCCTCCAGGGCTGTGCCCCACTCGCTGGACTCCAGCTGGTTGTTGGACGAGCCCGCCACGATGTCGCACTTCAGGCGCTGGATAGTCTCCTCGTTGATGACCCCGCCCAGGGCGCAGGGGGAGAACACGTTGGCGTCCACGTCGTAGATCTGGTCCATGGGGACCGCTTCCGCGCCAAACTCGTCCACGACATGCTCCACGCGGGTGGCGTTGATGTCGCAGATGAACACCTTGGCGCCGGCTTCGCTGAGGAACTTGGTCAGGTAGTAACCCACGCTGCCAACCCCCTGCACGGCGAAGCTCACCTTGCCCGGGTCATCGTGGCCGTACTTCTTCATCAGGCAGGCCTTGATGCCCTGCAGCGTGCCGAACGCGGTGAAGGGGGAGGGGTCGCCACTGCCGCCGTGGACCCGGTGCACACCCACCACCCGGTCGGTCTCCTGGTAGATGTAGTCCATGTCTTCGACGGTGGTGCCCACGTCCTCGGCCGTGATGTAGCGACCGCCCAGGGAGCCGATGAAGCGCCCCAGGGCCCGGAACAGGCCCTCGCTCTTGTGTTTCTCCGGGTCGCCGATGAGCACGGCCTTGCCGCCGCCGAGATTCAGGCCGGACACCGCCGCCTTGTAGGTCATGCCTTTCGACAGCCGCAGCACGTCCTTCAGGGCGTCGTCATCGCTGGCGTAGGGCCACATCCGCAGACCGCCGAGGGCGGGCCCGAGCGTGGTGTTGTGCAGGGCGACGATGGCCTTGAGGCCGCTGTCCTGGTGCTGGAAGAAGACCACCTGTTCGTGGCCCATGGTCTCCAGCTGCTCGAAAAGCTTCATTGACGGTCTCCTGGCGGACGGCCCGGTCAGAGTTCGGGCCGTCGGTGACTTGCGAATGCGCGGGCGGCAGGCCGGTCCGGAGCCGGACGGCGCCCGCGCGTTGAATACCGTTGACGTTGGACGCCGGGCCGGAAGCGGCGTGAAGCGACCGGGTCGCTCCACGGGTCCGGGGCCGCGCCGTTCAAGGCGCGCGAATTATAGCCTTGCGGGACAAAGCCTGCAGGCGCAGCAAAATGTGCGGCGATGCAGCATTGCCGGCGACCGCGGCGTGGCTGCCGTTATACTCTTCGCTGGCTCAATCGCCGGGTCCGCATGCCGGCCCGTTCCGGAAAGAAACCTCATGAGTACCGCTGCAAGGCAGATCCATCCGCGACCGGATGCAGCGCCCAGGCCGCTGCGCTTCGTGACGGCCGCGTCCCTGTTCGACGGTCACGACGCAGCGATCAATATCATCCGGCGCCTCCTGCAGTCCCAGGGGGCGGAGGTGGTGCATCTCGGCCACAACCGGAGCGTGGGCGATATCGTCCGGGCGGCGCTCCAGGAGGACGCCGACGGTATCGCCGTGTCTTCCTACCAGGGCGGGCACAACGAGTATTTCCGCTACATGGTTGACATGCTGAAAGAGCATGGCGCCGAGCACATCCGGGTCGTGGTCGGCGGCGGGGGCACCATCGCGCCGTCTGAGCGCCGCGAGCTGGAAGCCTACGGCGTGGAGAAGGTCTACGGCCCCGAGGACGGAATGAAGATGGGGCTCAAGGGGATGATCGAGGATGTGCTCGCCCGCGTCCGGGACACGCATCGTCCCGCGCTGGCCCCGGGCGCCGAAGGCCCCGGCGACAGCCTGCGCATCGGGCGAACCCTGAGCCTGCTCGAAGCCGCCGGCGATGATTCCAGGCGGCTGGCGGAACTGCGCGGACACTGGGAGCCCACGGAGCGCACGGTGCCGGTGGTGGGCATCACGGGCACCGGCGGTGCCGGCAAGTCCAGTCTCACCGACGAGCTGCTGAACCGGTTTCTCAGGTCCTTCCCGGAGCGCCGCATTGCGGTCCTGGCCGTGGATCCCAGCCGCCGGCGCACCGGCGGCGCGCTCCTGGGCGACCGGATCCGGATGAACTCCCTGTCGGACGAGCGCATCTACATGCGCTCGATGGCCACCCGGCGGCGGCACCTGGCCACCAGCGTCGTCCTCGCCGACGCCATCTCGTTCCTCAAGTCCACCGGCTTCGACCTGGTGGTGGTGGAGACCGCCGGGATCGGCCAGAGCGACACCGAGGTCGTGGACCTGGTGGATATCCCCATGTACGTCATGACCAGTGACTACGGCGCGGCCAGCCAGCTCGAGAAGATCGACATGCTGGATTTCGCCGATCTCGTGGCGCTGAACAAGTTCGAGAAACGGGGTGCGGAGGACGCGCTCCGGGACGTGCGCAAGCAGTGGAAGCGAAACCGGGCGGCCTTCGACGTGGCCGACGAGGACGTGCCCGTGTATCCCACCATCGCCAGTCGTTTCAACGACCCCGGTGTAAACCGGCTTTTCCGGGCGCTGTGCGCGCGGATCGTCGAGTCCACCGGCGTGGACGCGGCGGACTGGACGCCCAGGCCCCTGCCGGCGGACACCGGCAGCGGCGTCATCATCCCGCCCCGTCGCAGCCGGTATCTGGCGGAGATCGCGGAAAACGGCCGCCGCGCCAACGAGGAGGCTGAGTCCGCGGCGGAGCGGGCCAGCACCGCCTGGGCCTGCTGGCGGGCGCTGGAAGGCCTGGACGAGGCCCGCCCGGCGGCGCTTCAGCCCTACCCGGCAGATGCCCAGGCCAGCGGCCAGCCGGCGCTGGATGCCCTGAGAACCCGCTACAGTGAGGCCCTCGCCGCCGTGGGCCAGGACAACCTGGAACTCCTGCGGCGCTGGCCCGAGCGGCGCGAATCCGTTTCCGCCGACACCTATGCCTACGAGGTCCGGGGCCGGGAGATCCGGGGTGAGAACTACACCGAGTCCCTGTCGCACCTGAGCCTGCCCAAGATCGCCGCTCCCGACTGGGAGGACTGGGGCCAGGTTCTGAAGTTTCTCCTCAAGGAGAACCTGCCCGGCGGCTATCCGTACACCGGCGGCGTCTATCCCTACCGGCGCGAAGCGGAGGAGCCCATCCGGATGTTCGCCGGGGAGGGCATGCCGGAACGCACCAACCGGCGGTTTCACTATCTGGCGTCCGGGCACGCGGCCACGCGGCTGTCCACCGCCTTCGATTCCGTGACCCTCTACGGCGAGGACCCGGACCCGCGGCCGGACGTCTACGGGCGGATCGGCAACTCCGGGGTCTCCATCGCCACCCTCGACGACATGAAGCGGCTGTATTCCGGCTTCGACCTGTGCGATCCGAACACCTCGGTGTCCATGACCATCAACGGCCCGGCGCCCATGATCCTGGCCATGTTCATGAACACGGCGGTGGACCAGCAGGTCGAGAAGCACCTGAAGGAGACCGGCGCCTGGCCGGAGGCGGAGAAACGAATCGAGGCGCTTTTCGAAGAGCGCAGCCGCCCCCGCTACCGCGCCTCCCTGCCGGAGGGCCACGACGGTTCCGGGCTTGGGCTGCTGGGCGTCAGCGGCGACGAGGTGGTGGATGCCGAGACCTACGGCCGGATCCGCGAGGACACCCTGGCCAGGGTGAGGGGGACCGTTCAGGCGGATATCCTCAAGGAGGACCAGGCCCAGAACACGTGCATTTTTTCCACGGAATTCGCCCTGCGCATGATGGGCGACGTTCAGCAGTACTTCATCGACCACCGGGTCCGGAATTTCTACTCGGTGTCCATCTCCGGCTACCACATCGCCGAAGCCGGGGCCAACCCGGTCAGCCAGCTGGCCTTTACCCTGGCCAACGGCTTCACCATCGTCGAGTACTACCTGGCCCGGGGAATGAACATCGACGACTTCGCGCCGAACCTGTCGTTCTTCTTCTCCAACGGCATGGATCCGGAGTACGCCGTCATCGGCCGCGTGGCCCGCCGGATCTGGGCCCGGGCCATGAAACGTCTCTACGAGGGATCGGCCCGCAGCCAGATGCTGAAGTACCACATACAGACATCCGGCCGGAGCCTCCACGCCCAGGAGATCCAGTTCAACGACATCCGGACCACCCTGCAGGCCCTCTATGCGCTGTTCGACAACTGCAACAGCCTGCACACCAACGCCTACGACGAGGCGCTGACGACCCCGACGGAGGAGTCCGTCCGCCGGGCGGTGGCCATCCAGCTCATCATCAACCGTGAACTCGGTCTGAACCGGAACCAGAATCCCTGGCAGGGCTCCTTCGTCATCGACTACCTCACCGACCTGGTGGAGGAGGCGGTCTACCGGGAGTTCGAGCGGATCTCCGAGCGGGGCGGCGTCCTGGGCGCCATGGATTCCATGTACCAGCGGGGCAAGATCCAGGAAGAAAGTCTCTACTACGAGGCGAAGAAACACGACGGCAGCCTGCCCATCGTGGGCGTGAACACCTTCCTGTCCGAGTCCCAGGCCGGGGAGGCGTCGGTGGCCGAGGACGCCCTGATCCGCTCCACGGACGAAGAAAAAGAGCACCAGGTGGAATCCACCCGCCGGTTCCGGGAACGTCGCCAGAAGGCCGGTGAGCAGGCCCTGGCGGATCTCAGGGAGACCGCCGCGGCGGGGGGCAACGTCTTCGCGTCCCTGATGGAGACCGTGAAGACCTGTTCCCTGGGCCAGATCAGCCACGCCCTCTACGAGGTGGGCGGGCAGTATCGGCGCAACATGTAAGCGCCAACGGGGAGAAAATAGAAGATACGAAGTGATTTCAGCGGCTTGCGCGGCAAAGTGCCAGTGAATCCACATTCGCCTCCAAGCTTTTCATCTGAAAGGGATTCTGCTAGCTTTCGGCGCTTCGCGAGTCTGACTTTACGGCCGGCTCACTTCGTCTCTTTTCAATTAAGAAAGAGGTTCTTCATGCACGAACACAGGAGTTGGCGTCCGAGGCTCGTCCTGGCGCTGGCAGTCCTCCTGCCTCTCGGGCCTGCCGCTGCGCAGGAGCGTACGCTGAACGCGGCGCTCTCGGAAACGAAAGCCTCCGTACAGGAGTCTGCGCGGACCCAGGCGCGGATCGCCCAGCTGGCCGACGAGACCACGGACCTTCTTGGCGAATACCGCGTCGCCAGCCAGAGGCTGGACCGCATCAAGATTTACAACCAGAACCTCGAGAGCCTGGTGGCCGACCAGGAAGAAGAGAAGGCGGACATCCAGCGGCAGCTGGGGAGCTTCGCCGAGGTCCAGCAGGACATCGTCCCGCTGATGTTCGAGATGATCGAGGACCTGGAAACGTTCGTCGAGCTGGACATGCCGTTCCAGCTGAAGGAACGGCGCGACCGGGTGGGCCGGCTGCGTGACCTGATGGACGAGTCCGAGGTGACCGTCTCGGAGAAGTACCGCCAGATCATGAACGCCTACCAGATCGAGGCGGATTTCGGCCGCACCACGGAGGCCTACGACGGCCTGCTGGGCGACCGCAAGGTGGACTTCCTGCGAGTCGGCCGGGTGCTCCTGGCCTACCAGACCCCGGACCGGGCCGAGACCGGCTTCTGGAACAAGAACACGCGGGAGTGGGAGGTCGCCAACGACTTTCGTAACGACGTCACCGAGGGTCTCCGGATCGCCCGCAAGCAGGCGGCGCCCAACCTCCTGAGGTTGCCCGTCCCTGGTCCCGAGTCGGAGTGAGTGCCATGAGAAGAACAACCAAGCTTGCCAGGTTCGTGCTCACTGCCGGAGCCGCGCTCGCAGCAGCCGTGGGCAGCCAGGCCGCCGTGGCGGCGGATGATCTCGACGCCCTTCTCCGCGAGGTCCGGGAGGCCCGCAGCGCCACAAGCGCCGAGAACAAGGCCCGGGAGCAGCGATTCCTCCAGAACCGGAACGAGCAGCAGGCGCTGCTGAACCAGGTGAAGGCGGAACTCGCCGCACAGGAAGCCCGCAGCGAAGAGCTCACGACCCAGTTCAACACCAACGAGCAGGCCCTGGCCGAGCTCTCCGAGACCCTGCGGCTGCAGCTTGGCAACTTCGGCGAGCTGTTCGGCGTGGTCCGGCAGGTGGCCGGCGACACCGTCGGCGTGATCCGCACGTCGCTCATCACGGCCCAGAATCCCAACCGGGGGGACACTGCCGCCCAGCTGGCGGAGGTCAAGGGCGTGCCCTCCATGGAAGAGCTGAATTCGCTTCGGGCGCTTCTCATGGAGGAAATGGTGCGCAGCGGCCAGGTCTCCCGCTTCCCGTCCCAGGTCACCCTGCCCGACGGCACCTCCGCCCAGGAGGAGGTGGTCCGGGTCGGCGTTTTCAACCTGATCTCCGGGGACCGGTTCCTGAATTACATCCCGGAGACCCAGACCATCCAGGAGCTGGCCCGTCAGCCCCAGAGCCGTTACCAGGAGATGGCCCAGAACCTCTACACCGCCGGTCCTGACCAGGTGGTGGCCACCGCCGTCGATCCGAGCCGCGGCTCGCTGCTGGCCCTGCTCATCCAGAGCCCGAGCCTCAAGGAACGCATCGACCAGGGTGGCCTGGTGGGCTACGTGATTATCGGGCTGGGCATCGTGGGCCTGCTGATCGCCCTGTTCCGGTGGCTGTACCTGGGCACCGTCGGCGCCAAGATCCGCAGCCAGCTCAAGTCCGACGAGGTCAAGGAGAACAATCCCCTTGGCCGCATCCTGAAGGTGTACGAGGACAACAAGAGCATCGATACCGAGACCCTGGAGCTGAAGCTGGACGAGGCCATCCTCCGGGAGGTTCCGCCGCTGGAGAAGTGGCAGGGTTCCATCAAGGTCATCGCGGCGGTGGCGCCGCTGCTGGGCCTGCTCGGCACCGTGACCGGCATGATCGCCACCTTCCAGGCCATCACCCTGTTCGGCACGGGCGATCCCAAGCTTATGGCCGGCGGTATTTCCCAGGCCCTGGTCACCACGGTGCTCGGCCTGACCGTCGCGATCCCGCTGGTGCTGCTGCACAGCGTCGTCGCCGGCCGCAGCAAGGCCCTGATCGAGGTGCTGGAAGAGCAGAGCGCCGGCATCATCGCCAAGCAGTCGGAAGCCTTCAGATGAACCCGTTCCTGGATGCATTCGTTGCGATCCGCGACTTCTTCGAAGCCGGCGGCAACGTCCTTTACGGCATCCTGTTCGTGACCATCCTGATGTGGACGTTCATCGTCGAGCGGCTCTGGTTCTTCTTCGGCGTGCTGCCGAAGCGCGTGAAGGAAGTCCAGGCCGCCTGGCAGGCGCGGAGCGACACGTCGTCCTGGTATGCCCGGCAAATCCGCCAGGCCCTGATCTCCGAGATCAACCTGGAGTCCCGCCGCTACCTGCTGGTCGTCAAGACGCTGATGGCCGTTCTGCCCCTGCTGGGCCTGCTGGGCACGGTGACGGGCATGATCGCGGTGTTCGATGTCATGGCGTTTGCCGGCACTGGCAACGCGCGGCTGATGGCCGCGGGCGTGTCCAAGGCCACCATCCCGACCATGTCGGGCCTGGTGGCGGCTCTGTCCGGCCTTTACTTCGCCAACTGGCTCGAGCAGCGGGCCGGGCGCGAGGTGGAGCGGGTCGAGGACCTGCTCGGGCGCCACTAGGAGGATTGCTAAGGCATGAAGCGCAGACTCGTCCGGGAGGCCGAAGAGGCGGAGATCAACATCACGCCGATGCTCGACATCGTGTTCATCATGTTGATCTTCTTCATCGTCACCACCTCCTTCGTGAAGGAAATCGGCGTCGAGCTGAACCGGCCCTCCAACGCGCCCCAGGAAGAGAAAAAGATCTCCGAGGTCATCGCCATCCGGATCGAGTCCAACGGCCAGATCCAGGTGAACAACCGGCCGGTGGATATCCGGGCGGTCCGAGCCAACGTGGAGAGCGAACTGGCCACCAAGGGGCTGGACACCAGCGTGGTCGTCATCGCGGACCGCCAGGCGGATTCAGGGCTCATGGTGCGGGTAATCGACCAGGCCAGGATGGCCGGGGCGGACAACGTGTCGCTTGCGGCCATGGCCCGCTAGCGGAAACTTTCAGCTGACGGCGGACATCAAAGTTTCATGGCAAGACGTCACGCAACCCAGGAAGAGGAGACGGAGATCAACATCACGCCGATGTTGGACATCGTCTTCATCATGCTCATCTTCTTCATCGTCACCACCTCGTTCATCAAGGAGACCGGCATCGATCCAAACCGGCCCGAGGCGATCACGGCGGCGAAGCAGGAGCGGGGCAACATCCTCATCGGCGTTTCCGCCACCGGCGAGATCTGGATGAACAAGCGCTCCGTCGACCTGGCCAGCGTCCGCCAGATGGTGGAGCAGGCGCGGAACGAAACGCCGGAAAGCACGGTGGTCATCGTCGCCGACGAAGAGGCCGAAACCGGAGTGGTCATCGACCTCATGGACCAGATCCGCCTCGGGGGCATCACCAACATTTCCGTGGCGGCCGAGCCCGGGGGAGGCGGCTGATGCGTTTTTTCGCCTCCATAGTGGGCGGGGTGATCATGGCCCTGCTGCTGTTCCTCCTCATGCAGGCCCTCATCGGCGGGCGTGACGGCTTCCAGCGCGGCGCGGATTCGGGCAAGGTCATCGAGTTCGTCCGCGTCCGGCCGGAGGAAGTGGTCCAGACCAAGCAGCGGGAAGTGCCCAAGAAGCCGCCGCCGCCGAAGGAGCCGCCGCCGCCGCCGAAGCTCAAGATTTCCTCCCAGCAGCAGGTTCAGCAGCAGCTGGATATCGAGACCCCTGACATCTCCATCGACGTGGCCAGCGGCAGCGGTCCCTACCTCGGGACCTGGGCGGCCGGCGACCCGGCGGCGGAGGGCGACATCATCCCCATCGTCCGGATCGAGCCGCAGTATCCCCGGGACGCCCTTATCAAGGGCCAGGAAGGGTGGGTGCGTATCAAGTTCACCATCCTGCCTGACGGCTCGGTGTCCGATCCTTCGGTGATTGCGGCGGAGCCGCCGAGAGTCTTCAACCGGGAGGCCATGCGGGCCATTCTGCGCTGGAAGTTCAAGCCCAGGATCATTGACGGCAAGCCAGTTTCCCGAGAGGCTGAGCAGACCATCGAGTTCAAGCTCGCCGCCGACCAGTAGAGCGGACAACCCCATGATGCAAACCCGCGCCAATCGAGCCCTCATCGCCGCCTTCGCCGCCGTCATCCTCCTGACGGGCCTGCCCGCCGGCCAGGCCCTGGCCCAGCAGCCCGCCGTGGAGCGGGACGAGAAGCCCAGCATGATGGGTGAGCGGGCCTACCGGCGTTTCGAGGCCGTCCAGAATCTCTATGCGGACGAGAAGTACCAGGAAGCGCTGAAGAACCTCAACGCCATGACCGACATGGCGTTGAACGACTACGAAATGGCCATGGCCCAGCAGATGTACGGGTATACCTACGTCGCCCTGGAGCGCTACCCGGAGGCCGTCCGGGCTTTCGAGAAAGCTATCCAGCTGGACGCGCTTCCCAACCAGGCCCATTTCAACCTGATGCGCGCCCTGGCCGGCCTGTACGCCTCGCGTGAGGAGTGGCAGAAGGCCATCGACACCCTGACCCAGTACCTGAGGTACCAGGCCGAGCCCACCCCCCAGGACCAGATCCTGATGGCACAGGCTTATGCCCAGATGGAGCGCTGGCGGGAAGCCCTTCCCTGGGTGCAGAAGGCCATCGCCGGCGCCGGCCCCAAGGCCCAGGAAAGCTGGTACCAGCTGGAGGTTGCAGCCTACTTCGAGCTTGGCGACTACGCTTCGGCTGCGGATGTCCTGAAGCGCATGGTTGCCCGGTGGCCCGGGAAGCTGAAGTACTGGGAGATGCTCTCCGGCTCCTACCAGCAGTCCAATCGGGACACGGACGCCCTGGCGGCCATGATGGGCGCGTACCACAACGGGCTTATCACCGAGGGCAGCAAGCTGCTGAGCCTTGCCCGGATGAACATGTACCTGCAGCTGCCCTACCAGGCCGGCAGCATCATCGAGGAAGGCATGGCGTCCGGCGCCATCCCGGTCACCGAGAGCAACCTGGAGCTTCTGCTGGCGGCATGGACGGCCTCCCGCGAGTACGACAAGGCGTCGGCGACCATCGATCGCCTCGCGCAGATGCAGGACAATGGCGACCTTTACATCCAGAAGGCCAACCTGAAGATGGAGCAGAACGACTGGGCGGGCACCGTGGAAGCCGCCCGGCAGGCCCTGGACGTGGGTGGGCTGAAGAACCCCGGAGGGGCCTGGCTCATGATGGGCATCGCCAACATGGAGATGGGCAACCTCCAGGAGGCCAAGCGGGCGTTCCGCCAGGCGCAGCAGTTCGACCCGGACATCCGGGACCAGGCCCGGGACTGGGAGAAGTTCGTCGAGGACCGGATGCAGGTGGCGGCGCGCTAATCCCGCCTGGCGGCTGACGCCAGTCAGATGGGCCCGCTTCGGCGGGCCCTTTCCGTTTCCGCAGTCGGGAAACCGTCGTTGGCGGTCTCCGGAATCACGTCGGCGGAGGGTGGCGCCAGGTCCGGCTCCCAGAGACGCGCCAGGATTTCTGCCCGGGCCGCGTGGGCCAGGGCCGCGGCCTCCCGGGCCGGGCGGGGAGGCAGGGGCGGCGAGGGCAGCACCGTCACGGGACCCGGCCAGGGCATCCAGCTCCCTGCCGGCAACACGCGCCGGGCGCCCCGGATGGTCACGGGCACCACCGGCAGGTCCGCGCGGCACGCCAGGGTGAAGGCCGTCCGCCGGAAGGCCATCAGCCCGGGGCGGGCCTGGAAGGTGCCTTCCGGAAAGACGGCCAGGGCCCGGGCATCCCCGGCTGTCTTGAACAGGCGGCGGATGTCGGACGCCCCCCGGCGGGCGTCGAACCTGTCCACGAACTCCGAGCCGAGCCTGCGCAGAAGGAAATGGGCTACCGGGACCCGGGTGATTTCCTTCTTGATCACGAAGCTGAAGGCCGGCGGCAGGGCGGCGGTGAGGATAATCCCGTCCAGGTACGAGGCGTGGTTGGCCACGACGATGCAGCCGTTGGCGGGCAGCACACGCGTGTCTCCGACCCCGAGCCTCACGCCCCCGAGGGCCAGGACGCCCCGGGCGAAATGCCGTGCCAGGCGGCGCCGCCTGTCCAGGCCCGGGACCACGGCGACCAGCACGGCGCAGGCCAGGACCGCCGTGGTGATGACCCCCCAGCACCACGCGGCCCACGGAAGAGCCAGGGGCAAACTGCGCCGGCCGCCGGGCAGATGGGCGGTCCAGCGGGCCAGACGACCTCCCTGTTGTGTGACGTGGTTCACGTTATGTTAATTACGACAATCTTATGTGACGGGAGTCGCATCCCGGCGGAGACGGCGGTGGCAACAATGCCTGCCACGCGGGGTGGTGGCTGGCTCGATCCTGGCTGCCATTGAAGATTCTAACTTGGCGGTGGCCGCGGCAGCATCGCCGGTGGTGACGAGGAACTATGTTGGACGCAATGCCCCGAGGCAACCGAAACGACGACGATTCCGGACCGGATGCAGGCGACAGCCCGCTTGCTGCCTCCGCCAGGCTCATCGACCGGTTCCTCGACGCGGCGTGGATGGAACGGGGTCTCTCCCGAAACACGCTGACCGCCTATCGCACTGATCTCATGGCCCTGGCCCGGTGGCTTGCCTCCCTGGACAAGACCCTGCCGGACGCGGCGCGGGGCGACCTGCTGGGTTTCATCGCAGACCGTGTCGAAGGCGGCGCGCGGCCCCGCTCCACCGCCCGCCAGCTTTCCAGTTTCCGCCGAATGTACCGTTGGCTGATCCGGGAAGGGGCCATCGGCGAGGATCCTACCGCCCGGATCTCCATGCCCAAGGTGGGGCGGCCTCTTCCCGTGGCCCTCTCCGAGGACGAGGTGGAGTCGCTGCTGGAAGCGCCGGACACCGAAGACAACCTGGGCTTCCGGGACCGGGCCATGCTGGAGGTGCTGTATGCCACAGGCCTCCGGGTGACAGAACTGGTCAATCTCCGGCTGGCGCAGCTGAACCTTAACCAGGGCGTGGTCCGAATCGTCGGCAAGGGTGACCGGGAGCGCCTGATTCCCCTTGGCGAGGAGTCCATGGAGTGGCTCCAGAACTTCATCGCAGGGCCCAGGGAGGAAATCCTCCTGGAACGCCAGTCGGACTACGTATTCCCGACCCGTCGCGGCGACCGGATGACCCGCCAGGCCTTCTGGCACATCATCAAGCGCTATGCCGCCCGCGCCGGCGTGAAGAGCAAGCTTTCCCCCCACACCCTGCGCCACGCTTTCGCCACGCACCTGCTCAACCACGGCGCGGACCTGCGCGTGGTGCAGATGCTGCTGGGCCACAGCGACCTTTCCACGACCCAGATCTACACCCACGTGGCCCGGGAGCGACTCAAGGAGCTGCACGCGCGGCACCACCCCCGGGGCTAAGGGCTTTTCGTCTCCGCTGCTCCGAGCGGGTACAATCCCGCCGTTGAACCTTCCCATGTCGGCGGTGTCTGACTGCAGCACTCCGCCCCCAAGCGCACGAGATAACATGATCCGATTCGCCGCAAGCGTGGCCTTCGCCGGGCTCCTGCTCACCGCTCCCGCCCTGCAGGCCGAAACGCCCCAGGAAAAGCTCGCCAAGAAATTTCCCGGCGTCAGCGCCGAAGACATTCGCCCCGCGCCGGTGGACGGCCTCTGGGAGGTCGCCGTCGGTACCCAGGTGGTTTACCTCACCGAAGACGGCCGCTACCTTTTCCGCGGGGCTATCCAGGACCTGGAGACGGGCACGAATCTGACGGATGCCCGCCAGGCCACCATGCGCGCCGAGCTCGCCGGCCAGCTGGACGAAAGCCGCATGGTCGTGTTTTCGCCTGACAAGCCGAAGCACACCATTACCGTGTTCACGGACATCGACTGTGGCTATTGCCGGAAGCTCCACCAGGAGATGCCGGCGCTGAACGACCTCGGAATCAAGGTGCGCTACGCGTTCTATCCCCGGGCCGGCCCGGGCTCGGAAAGCTGGGCGAAGGCCGAGGCCGTGTGGTGTTCGCCGGACCGTAACGACGCCCTGACGCGGGCGAAGGCCGGTGAGAACGTCACCGCTCCCGACTGCGGCAGCACGCCAGTGGCAGACCAGTATCGCCTCGGCAACAATCTGGGGGTCACCGGGACGCCCGCGATCCTGACCTCCGACGGGCAGCTCCTGCCGGGCTACGTTCCGGCCCAGCGCCTGGCGAACTACCTGGACGCCCACGACAACTGATCTCGGGCCCGTCCGGCACGGCTGTAACGAAAAACCCCTCGCTCAGGCGAGGGGTTTTTGCATCTGCGGAAGGGGTCAGCGCTCCAGGTGCTGGAGCTTGTCTGGCTTGCCGTCCCATTCCTCGGCGTCCGGGGGCGGCTCTCCCTTCTCCGTGATCACCGGCCACTGTTCCGAGAGTTCCTTGTTGAGCTCGAGGAAATGGGCCTGGTCAGACGGCAGATCCTCTTCCGAGAATATGGCCTCCGCCGGGCATTCCGGCTCACAGAGGGTGCAGTCGATGCACTCCTCCGGGTCGATGACGAGGAAATTCGGACCCTCGTGGAAGCAGTCCACGGGGCAGACCTCGACACAGTCCATGTACTTGCACTTGATGCAGTTCTCGGTGACGACGAAGGTCATGGCGAGCTCCGCTTGAGAAGGTTCCAAAGGAGCGCCCGGCCTGGGCGCGAAAGTCCATTATTGTGCCACAGGCCGCAGCGGGCTCAACTGCCGCGACGGCGCCCCGGGTCCTTCATGGGGCGATTCAGCGCCGTGGTATGGAGGCGTTCAAGCCCCGCGGCCCGGTCTTCAAGGAAGCGCTCCAGGGCGAAGGCAACGGACGGGAAAGCGATGTCCTTCCATGGGATCTCGTCGGGCTCGAACAGCTCCACTTCCAGGCTCTCGGCGCCTGCACCGAACTCCGCCTCCGGGAGGGTGGCGCGGAACATCACGTGCACCTGCCGGGCGTGGACCACGTCCACGATAGCGAACAGGTCCCGGATCTCCACCCGCGCCAGGGCTTCCTCGAGGGTCTCCCGGGCTGCGGCCTGGGCCAGGGTCTCGTCGTTCTCCATGAACCCGGCCGGCACCGTCCAGAAACCGTAACGAGGCTCGATGGCCCGGCGGCACAAAAGGATCCGGCTGCCGTACTCGGGCACGCAGCCCACCACCATCCGCGGGTTGGAGTAGTGGATCGTGCCGCAGGCAGGACAGACGTGCCTCGGCAGGCTGTCGCCCTCCGGCACGCGATGCTCCACGGGATTGCCGCAGGCGCTGCAAAACTTCATGGTGCCTCTCGGGTTTTGGTCGGCCCGGGCCGAACAGAGCCGGGGAACAAAGGAACTGGGGGTTCACAGAACCGTATTCAACCAGGCTGCGCGGCCCGGCCGCGCCAGCGCTGATGGTGCCCGGGGCGAGAGTCGAACTCGCACGTCCTCTCGGACGGCGGATTTTGAGTCCGCTGCGTCTACCAGTTCCGCCACCCGGGCATGTCCCCGGCGACGAGCGCGGCGGCACTCAACTCCGGGGTGATCACAGCGGCGTAGTATGGCATGGCCGGCAGCCCGGGCGGGACCTCTGGCGGAGTCCTGCCCCTGTGCAGCGGTTCCCGTCCGGGTGTCGCCCCCGGGCCCGGGCGTCGCCGGTGCAGTACGTCTTTCGCCGGAGCCGCCGCCGTCCGGCTGGCACGTTCCCGGCTATATGCATGGACTCCGGGCAGCGTGGAGGCAGGACACCCCGGGCGATTCCCGCCGGGGCCGCGGAACCGGTCCGGCACATTGCGCCTTCGCCGGGCAGGCCCGCCCGACGGCGTGGGGCGCGTCGCCCGGGATCGGGCGCGACCTGGCTTCCCTCGGGTACCGGCGCACCCGCATGTTGTGCCGCCGCCCCCCGATTTCGCATCCGGCCGGGTCACTGCGCCCGATACAGGATCCCCCGGATGGTTTTCTCCATGTTGTCAGGAGCTTGTAGAACATTCCGGAGGCGATGCCGGAACCGGCCTGGCGGGTGAGGATGTGGCCCGGCCCAGGGGAGCGTGAGCTGTGCCCTTGACACCAAACCATGCCTTGGGCGTTGATGGCGCCGCTGACAAAGGCAAACCCGTCGAAAGGCGGGGACGCAAAGCCACCGGTCTACGGGATCCCTGGGGATCCACGACAGCGGGGTTGCCGGCTTGCACATGGTTCGGTCCGGGCTGATCGCCTGCCGACGCGGGAAGTTTCTTCCCCAGCCGCCCCCTCTGTTTTCTCCAGCCCCATCCGGAACGGACTCCGGTCGCCGGGTTCTGCGTCCCCTGCCCAAGGCGCCCTGGAGGAGGGGACGTATGAGCCGGGCAACATCCAAGCTGGCGACGCTCGCCGTGGCGGTGACGCTGATATCCGGGCTGGCAGGCTGCGGCGGCGCCGAGGATTCGGACACCGCGGTCGTTGTCGAAGGCGATTTTCCGATCGTTTTCGCGAAACGGGCCGTCGAGGCCGTCGGCAACCCAACAGACGGTGCGCCGTTCTCGCCGGGCGGCGACCTCATGTGGCTGGATCTTTCCTCGCCCAGCGCTCCGCTGGAGAACCTGACGGCCGCTTACACCTTGGGCGAGGGGGACGTCTCCGACCCGGAGGTGTCGTACGACGGCACCCGACTTCTCTTCTCCATGCGCACGCCCGACGATGCGACCTGGAACGTCTACGAGATGGATCTGTCGACACGTTCCCTGCGGCGCATCATCGGCGACGACGCTGTCGCCAACCTGGGAGACGACGTCGATCCCGCCTACCTTCCGGATGGCCGGATCGTGTTCTCGTCCAACCGGCAGGAAACCAGCCGGGAACTCATGAAGACCCAGGGTGTAGAGCCCTATTCGTACCGTGACGAGTACGAGCGAGAGCGAGTGGTCGTCCTTCACGTCATGGACTACGACGGAACGGACATTCGCCAGATCTCGTTCAACCAGAGCCACGACCGGAATCCCACCGTTCTCTCCACCGGCGAGATCATGTTCGCCCGCTGGGACCACGTGGGCGGGAGAAACCACTTCCCCATCTTCTTTACCAACCCCGACGGCACGAACATCTTCGTCCAGTACGGCGCGTTCAGCCCCGGCAACAGCTTTCTGCATCCGCGCGAGATGCCGGATGGACGCGTGATGTCTGCGCTGATGCCGCTTTCGGGCACGCGTGAGGGCGGGGCCCTGGTGGCGGTGGACATACGGAACTTCGCCGAGTTCGACCAGCCTGTCCCCGGGACTCCACCCGGCGCCGCCGGGCAACAACAGCTCACCCTGTTCCAGATCGAGATCGGGCGGGACAACTCTCCCTACGGCCGCTATACCACGCCCTATCCCCTCTGGGACGGCACGCCACGGGCTCTGGTCTCCTGGTCCCCCTTCCGGCCTGAGATGGAGTTCGACGCACGCGTCGGCGAGGACGTGGAAGTGGAGGGAGAACCGCTTTACGGCGTGTACATGTTCGACATGGAAGACAAGACAATCCGGCCCATCGCGCTCCCGGAGGAAGGATGGGCCTACACGGACCCCATCGCCGTCATGGAGCGGCCACGCCCCAATGTCGTGTCTGACAAGCCTCTGGACGCCGCCCTGGCCGCAGAGGGGATGGGCGTTCTGAACGTAAAAAGCGTCTACGACACTGACGGCCAGGGCCTCATGGGTTCCCGGGTACTCGTGCCGGGTGAGTCCCTGCCGACGACTGCTCCCCCGCCGGACGACGAGCGTACGGAAGTGCCGGACCTCATGACGATCAAGGACCCCACGCTGACGACGGCAGTACAGCGGCCGGCCCGGTTTGTCCGGGTGGTCAAGGCCGTGCCGACACCGCCGGGTGTTTCCCGCCGGGCAGTGGGCACCACCGAGTTCGAGATGCAGCAGATCATCGGGTACGCGCCGATCGAGCCGGACGGGTCGTTCAGGGTGAAGGTGCCGGCGGATACGCCGCTTGGCGTCTCCGTGGTCGATGCCAGCGGCCGGGCGCTGCAGATACACACCAACTGGCTCCAGGTGCGTCCGGGCGAGACCCGGACATGCAACGGCTGCCACTCGCCCAGACGGGGCAGCGCTCTGAACTCGGCCCCCGTCGCGGGCAACCACCCCGCGGCAACGATGGCCGGAGCGCTGGGCGAGTCCATGGCAGAAACACTGACGCGCCTGTATCCGGAGTCCCTGGAGCTTGGGCCCGACATGGTCTTTACCGACGTGTGGACTGACCCCCTCCAGGCTGGCCGAGATCCTGACCCGGACCTCAGCCTGACCTACTCGGGCCTTCCCGCAGGAGTACCGGCGCCGACACAGGGCATCGTCAATTACCCGGAGCACATACAGCCCTTGTGGGACGCCGACAGAGGGCCGAATACCTGCACGCTTTGTCACGCCAACGACAACACTGCCGACCCCATGTCAGGAGGGCTCGACCTTCGGGGCGTGACGTCGGGGACCGGCCGGCTCAAGTCCTACGAGGAACTGACCGTGGGAGAGCTGGTCCGGGGACCTGACGGCCTGCCCATCCTCAACGTGCAGGCCGACGGAGACGTGAGTTTCGAGCGGGAAGAACCCCTGGTCTCGGTGGGCAGTTCGACGGGCGGCTCCCGGGCCAGTCATCTTGTTGAGAAGTTATTCGAGACCGAGCTGCGATCGACGCACTACCTGGTATCGCCGCCGTCGGTCGACCACAGCAACATGCTGAGCCTCAGCGAGCTGCGGCTTCTCGCTGAGTGGATCGACCTTGGTGGCCAGTACTACAACGATCCGTTCGAAGACAACAACGGAGACGGCCGCCGTGAACTGGCTGAGCTGCGTGGCGGCAACCAGGGACTGTCCGAATCCGTCTTCGAAGCCACGGTACAACCCGTGCTGCTCGAGGCCTGTGCCGCGTGCCATCGCCCCTCCGGCAGCACGGGTACGGATACCTACTACGGCACGGCTGGCAATGCCTTTGTTCTGACAGGAAATCTGGAGGGAGACTTCAACATGGCTGTCTCCATGATTGCCGACGTCTGCGAACCCGAGTCCAGCTACCTTTTGTCCAGGCCCACCGGCAGCGAATTCACGGATCCGCCTCATCCGCGTGTAGACGACCCGGATATTGAAGACGATCCGTCGAATCCGCTTGCGGACGACCTGCCGGCGCTGACGCCCGGTTCTTCTGAGTGGCAGGCGATACGGGACTGGATCGCCGCCGGCCAGTGCGGAGCCTGAGGCGGATCGTGAACCGCGTCTTCTCAGCCCTCGTCCTGGCCGCCTTCACGGGCCTGGCAGGCTGTGGTGGCGAGGCCGAGCCACAGCCAGTGGCAGAGTCGGGGTCCACCCTCTGCGTTGCCGACTTCGCCAGTTGCGTTAACCCCATCTTCGACGAAGTCATCAACGGTCGTACAGGCCAGGCGACCTGTGCTTCAAGCGGCTGTCACGATGTCAATGCCGGTTCCGGGGGCGCGTTCAAGATCTTTCCCCGCGCGGAGCCGGATTCTCCCGAGATGATGGCGAACTTCTTTGCGGCGAAGGCATTTGCCAACCTGGACGATCCCCCGCAGAGCAAACTGCTGCTGGAACCGCTCCAGGGTGTCTTCTCGATTACCGGCACGCACACCGGCGGAGACATCTTTCCGAACGAGGCGGATCCATGCTACGCGGCCCTCCGAGCCTGGATCTCGATCCGCGTTGACGATTCCAGCGCCGCAAGCTGCGGGTTTTGTTTGCAGCCCGATCTTTCCGCCTGCGGGTACTGAAGTACATGGCCGGGGTCCTGACCAGCGCCCTTTTCGCCCGGATCCCGCGCAGGGTCTGCTCGGGTGTTCTCGCATCGGCGGTCCTGCTCTGCTGGACGTGGCCTGTCGCGGCGGCCGGTGACCCCCTCAGGCTGAAGGTCTTGGAGCCGTATGCGGAACTGCACACGGGACCGGGGCGGGGTTACCCGGTCACCCAGGTGATCGAAAGGGGCGGGGAGTTCGTGCTCGTAAAGCGGCGCACGGACTGGTTCCTGGTGGAGTCGGAGGATGGCGAGCGGGGATGGATGCCGCGTCATGCGGTCGAAGCCGCGGAGGACTATGCCGGCAGGCCCGTGAGTTTTGCTCGCGCCGGCCGGAATGACTGGGATGCCGGGCGCGTCGAGCTTGGCTTCGCCGCCGGTGATTTCGACGGCGACCGCGTGTTCGGGGTCCGGGCCGCCTGGCGCCTGGCGCGTAACTTCGCCCTCGAGGGTGGCTACGCCCATGCCGCCGGCACGTTTTCCGGGACGACGGTTTACCACCTGAATCTGCAGGTCCTGCCCTTCGTTGTCGGTCGCGTCGCTCCGTATCTGACCCTTGGCGCGGCGTGGATAGAAAACGAGCCGAAGACGACTCTTGTGGATGCTGAGGCCGTCGAAGACTGGGCGGGGAACGCCGGACTGGGGGTCCGGGCATGGCTGACCCGGCGCTTCATTCTGCGGGGCGACTTCAGGCAGTACGTGTTCACCCGTGACGTCAACAACAACGACGACTTCACGGAAGTCGCTCTTGGGTTCTCGATCTTCTTCTAGGGGTCCGCATGCACCGCATACTTTGTATCCCCGTTCTCCTCACGCTGGCCTTCACTGCGGGGTGCAGCCTGTTTCGTGAGCCTCCGCCGGAGGACGAGCCCGTCCCGGGGCCGGCGCCTTCGGTGATCGAGCCCGAGCTCGAACGGCGGGAAGTCGTCCGGCCGGCCGTGGATACCGAGGACTGGGAGATCGGCGCGGTGGCAGGTGTTCTGTCCGTGGAGGACTTCGGCGCACAGCCCCTCTACGGCCTCCGCCTGGCCTTTCACGCCACGGAGGATCTTTGGCTCGAAGGACGATACGTGCGTTCGTGGGTGTCCGACGCAAGCTTCCGCAGGCTCGGCGCGCCGATCTTTGAAGAAGAGGAAGAAGACCTGTCTGCCTGGGATCTGTTCGTGGGCTTCCAGGTGCTGCCCGGGGAGGTCTTCCTCGGCACTCGATGGGCGCGGACCAGCGGCGTCTACCTCGGGTTTGGTGCGGGGAACGTCGAGTACGCCGGCGAGAACCGGGTGGGCTTTGCGCTCGCCTTCGGGTTGAAGGTCCTGCCGACAGACTGGCTCAGCCTCCGGCTCGAAGCGCGTGACAACGTCTGGGAATCTGATTTGCTCGGAGAAAATGAGTGGAAACAAAACTTCGAGATAAACCTTGGCATCGGGGCCTTTTTCTGATGGCAGGGTCGCGATCTCTGCTTGCGGCGGTCACCGCGGTCGCGCTCGTCCTGGTGGCGGCCTCCGCACCTGCCAGCCAGGCCCGGCTTGCCGTCGGGGCCGAGGCGCCGGACTTTGCGCTTCGGACCGCCGCGGGCGGCAACCTCCGGTTGTCCGAGCTCCGCGGGGACGTGGTACTGCTCAATTTCTGGGCTACATGGTGCGGCCCCTGCCGGCAGGAGATGCCCCGCCTGGAGGAGATCCACGCCCGCTACAGCGCCGCCGGCCTTACGTTGCTCGGTGTGAACATAGACGAGGACCCGGCGCGAGCGGAACGGCTGGCGAGCGAACTCGGCGTGAGTTTCCCCCTGCTGTTTGATGACGAGCAGCAGGTCAGCCGCATTTACGACGTCCAGGCCATGCCCATGACCGTCCTGATCGACAAGGACGGTCGCGTGCGCAGCGTGCACCACGGTTACCAGCCGGGCGTGGAGACCCTCTACGTGGACGGCGTTCGAGCCTTGCTGAGGGAAGACTGACCATGGGCGCAAATCTATCTTCGCCAGCGCGGCGGTCATGCCAGGGCTCATGCCGGGGTGACGAGGCCCGGATCCTCGGTCGCGTGCCGGGCAGAGCCTGGGACAAAGGCCTGAATCTGTCCCTGGCCCGCATGCGCGAGCGGGGCTGGGGCCCGGCGGCCTTCCGTGCCGTGGTCCTTGCCGCGGCCCTGGCCGCACTCTCCGGATGTGCTGCTCCGGAACCCTGGGTCAAGCCCTATGAGCGGGAGGCGCTGGCCGATCCGGTGATGGCGCTTTCCCGCAACGGGATGATGGACGCCTACCGGCAGCACGTGTTCGACGTCCGTGAAGGCTCGCGGGGCGCCACCGAAAGTGAGGGCGGAGGCTGTGGCTGCAACTAGGCGCGACGGAGCCGCCGCATGGCATCGGCGGGGCGTGACCGGCGTGGCAGCCGCCGCGCTGTTCGGCCTGGCCGTCGTGGCGCTGCAGGCGGCCACCCTGCCTGAGGATTCTGCAGAGCTCATGTTCCACAGCTATGACGGCGGGGGGGTCGAGGTAACCGGTCCCGCCATGGAGCTGACAAAGTCCTTCGCCCGGGATTTCTCGGCAAACGTCAGCTACTACGTGGATTCCATCAGTGCCGCGTCCATCGACGTGGTGACTTCGGCCAGTCCTTACGCGGAACGGCGGGAGGAAATCGGCACGGGCCTGAAGTGGCTGAAAGGCGACAGCCTGATGAGCGTCGGCTACGTGTCCAGTGACGAGAACGACTACGAGTCGGATACCTACACCGCGGCCATATCCCAGGTCTTCTTCGGCGGGCTGTCCACTCTCTCCATGGGCTATGGCCACGGCGACGATGTCGTAATGCGGGTCGACACGGATTTCCGGGATCGCGTTGACCGGGACCGGTTTCGCCTCGGCCTGTCCCAGGTCCTGACCCCCAGGCTGATCGCGACCCTGGACTACGAGGCCGTCCTGGAGGCCGGTTACCTGGCGAATCCCTATCGCTCCGCGCGGATCCTGGGAGCGCAGGTTCCCGAACGGTACCCGCGGGCGCGGAACAGCCACGCCGCTGCGATCCGCGCCGTCCGCTGGATGGGGGAAGGCGCTTCACTCCGGGCGGGCTATCGCTGGTACCGGGATACCTGGCAGCTCACCTCCCATACGCTAGAACTCGCCGGCGCGCGGCACGTCAGCCCCGGGCTGGTGGCTGAGCTTTCCTACCGCTTTTACACGCAGGATGCCGCATCGTTCTACGCGGACGATTTCGATCGCGAGTACGACTACATGGCCCGGGACAAGGAGTTGTCCACGTTCGACTCCCATGCCTTCGGAGGGCGTCTGACCTGGGACCTCTCGGGCCGGATCGGAATGCTCAGCCGAGGATCCCTCTCCGTGGGCTACGACTACCTCCGCTTCGACTACAACGACTTTACCGATATCCGAAACGGTGAGCTTTATGCATTCGACAGCCATGTCTTCCAGGTCTGGTTCTCCGGCTGGTGGTAGGCCGCGCGCCGGCCTGGGTGCCGGCGTCCTGGCCGGCCTGATACTGGGGCTCGTCGCTGCCGGCAGCGCGGCCCAGGAGGTCTCGCCCGACGCCGAGGTCCGCGACCTCAAGCAGGATCTCGTCGATCTCAATCGGGATCTCTTTCTTCTCGAGGAAGAGATTCTCTTTCCTGCCAGCACGCAGGTCGCGGTCTACGTGTCAATGGACGTCGGCGAATTCTTCGAACTCGACGCGGTAGAGCTGTCCATCAACGACGAGCGGGTGGCCAAGTACCTCTATACCCGGCGCGAAGTAGAGGCGCTGCACCGGGGCGGGGTGCAGCGCCTGTGGGTCGGGAACATGAAGGCCGGCGAGCACGAACTGGTCGCGGTCTTCTCGGGGCAGGGTCCCCACGGTCGGGAGTACCGGCGGGCGACAAGCCTGGCGTTCGAAAAAGGCCTGGGGCCGCAGCAGCTCGAGTTGGCGATCAGCGACAGCGAGGCGCTCCAGCAACCGGATTTCAGGGTCAAGAGCTGGGAATAGTCCGCGATGCGCCCGACTCCGCAGCTCGTCACCGTCTTGCTGTTCTGTACGGCGGCCTTCGGGCCGGCGCAGAGCGCCGAGGCGCCCTCCGCCGCACGTGACCTGGCGTGGGGCGAAGTGCTTTACGAGCACTTCCAGGACGAGTCATTCCGGGCCCTGGTGAGACTGGCAGCCGCCGAGTCACGGGCAGAGCTGAGCCACCACGCTGAAGATGCCGCGCTGCTGAGGGGAGGCACCTACCTGGCCTGGGGTCTGCGCGACCGCGCCGAGAGCATATTCCTGTCTCTGCTCGAGCAAGGGACGACGCCGGAACGCCGCGACCAGGCCTGGTACTGGCTTGCGCGCATCCGCCACGAGCGAGGTGAATACGCCGACGCCTACGCGGCCCTGGAACGCATCGGTGACGCGTTGCCTCGCGCGTTCGACCCAGACCGGAATGAGCTGACCGGCCGCGTACTGATCGCGCTGGGACGCCATGATCAGGCCGTATCCCGCCTTTCCACCCCCGACTATCCCGGGGCATGGCGGGCGTTTGCAGACTTCAACATGGCCGTCGCTCTGTCCCGCGCGGGACAGGAGGAGGAAGCCGTTGCCGTGCTCCGTCGTGTGGGGACCGCAGAGGCATCCACGGAGGAGACGCGGCTGCTGAGAGACCGGGCGAACCTGGCGCTGGGCCTCGCGTATCTCGAGGCCGGAGACCCGGACAGTGCCCGACTCGCTCTGGACCGGGTCCGACTGGGCGGGCCTTTCTCCGGACGTGCGCTTCTGGCGGCGGGCTGGGCGGAGGCTCAGCGCGGACGCTTCAGGGCAGCACTGGGCCCCTGGCGGCAGCTCACCGCAACCACGGAACCGGACGACGCACGCCTGGAAGCACTCCTCGCGGTCCCCTGGGCGTGGCATCAGCTGAACGCCCGGGGCGAAAGCGTCGCGGGCTATGAGGTAGCTGTGGCCGCCTGCGAGGCTGAAACAGAGCGTCTCGAGGCAGCCCTGGCGGCGGCTGCCGGAGACGGACTGCTCCCGATGCTCCGGGAAGAAGATTTCAGCAGCAACGGCCCCCTCGGCAGCTATATGCACGCCCTGGCTGCAGACTACCCCTTCCGGACGGCGATGGCGGACCTGCGGGACCTTGACCACATGGCCGAGAACCTCTCCCACTGGCAGCGTAGCCTGGTCGCCTTCCGCGACATGGTAGACGCGCGTCGTGCCCGGTACGAACGCGTTGCGCCCGGCGTCAGGGAGGCGATATCCGCAGACCGGATCGAAGAGCTGGAGGCGGAATATCTCAGACAGCAGGCACGCGTGCGGCAGTTGACGGAGCGACCTGACCCGCTGGCGCTGGCCAGCCCTAAGCAGAGGGACCAGCAGGCGCGCATCGAAGCCGCGCGGGCGCGAGCCCTGTCGCTCCCGGAGAGCTCGGAACGGGCCCAGGCCCTGGATCGGCTCCGCAGACTGGAAGGAGCGCTCGCGTGGCGGATGCACGCGGCGTGGCCGGAGCGGCTGCGAGCCCTGCAGAAAGCTCTTTCCCAGTCGGAGCGGCTGCTTGCCCAGGCGCGCGCCAGGCACGAGTCGGTGAAAGCCGAACTGGCGGCAGCGCCGGCGACCTTCACCGGCTACAGCGTCCGTATCGACGCGCAGGCCGATCGCGTCGAATCACTCCTCTCCCGCGTGGAAACCGCCCGGGCGCGCCGGCTCGGCGAGATCCGCGTCCTGCTGCTCGACAGCCTGGAGCGCCGACGACAGCGCGTTGCCGGATACCTGGGAGAGGCGAGATTCGCACTGGCGGCGGCGTGGGACGCGGCCGCGAACGGCCCTGTCGCGGAAAGCGGCAGCGGCGCCGCGCAGGCACCGGAGGCGTCGCCTTGAGCGCCGTCGCCCTCATTGCCCTGGCCGGCCTCTGGCCGTTCGCGAGCGGGACGGATACGCCTGATCCGGTTCCCACGGTGGCCGACGCGGTTCCCGTCGAAATCGTTCCCGGCCGGCCCGATCCGGATTCTGACCCGCAAAAGGCCGCCGACGCTTACGCTGCCTTTCTCGCTTCTCCTGCGGCCGCCGACGAGACTTTGCGCCTGACGGCGATGCGCCGCCTCGCCGACCTGCGCCTGGACGCCGCAGAAGCCGCTGTGGCAGAGGGCCGTCCGGCGGACGCCATGTTGGCGGAGTCCGTAAGCCTCTACGAACAGCTCCTTTCAGCACCAGCGCTGACAGATGCACCATCGCGGGATCACTGGCTCTATCAGCTCGCCCGTGCACACGCGATGGCAGCCCGGACCCAGGCAGCCGAGGCTGCCCTGGCGGCGCTGGTAAATGAGTATCCCGGGTCGCCAATGGCCCCAGAGGCGTGGTTCCGGATCGGCGAATCGCGCTTCGCCTCGAGTGACTGGGCGGCTGCGGAGGAAGCGTACCGGGCGACACGGGACGCCAGCGCAGGGGGCGAGTTCGCCGAGCAGGCGCAGTACAAGCTCGGCTGGGCACTGTTCAAGCAGGCTCGTCACGAGGAGAGTTTTCCCGCGTTTGCCGCCCGGCTCGCCGAGAATCCCCTGGCTGAGCAGGATGCCGCCGGACGGGAGCTGGTGGAGGACAGCCTCCGGGCCATGGCAATCGGTTTTGCAGCGCTGGATGGACCGGAGTCGGTGGCCCGGTGGCTGGATTCGGTTCCTTCCGCTGCGGGCTGGGCATGGCTGGCCTGGGCGCGGCTGGGTGATCTGTACCGGGACAACGAGCGATGGACTGACGCGGCCGCCGCTTACGCAGGATGGGCTCGTCGCGCGCCCCTGGACGTCAAGGCGCCGGACATGCAGGGCCGCGCGATCGGGGCGTTGACGGAAGGCGGTTTTTCCGGCGAGGCCCTGATCGCCATGGCCGAGTACGCCGATGCCTTCGGCCGACAGAGCCCGTGGTGGGAGGGGCGGCAAGCCGCAGACCATCCACAAGTCCGGAAGCAGCTCAAGGACGCGCTGGACACACTGGCCGCCCATCACCACGCGGCCTTCCAGGCGGGTGACGGTTCGGCTCTTGAGGCCGCCGAGTGGTACAGGCGCTGGCTCGAGGAGTTCCCCGGCGCTCCGGAAGCGCCGGAGCGGCACTTCCTTCTGGGCGAACTGCTGTATGAGGACGGGCGACTCGTGGCGGCGGCGGAAGCCTATCACTCGGCCGCATTTGCGTACGGGAATCACGCGAGGGCTGCGGAGGCGGGCTTCGCAGCCATCGTCGCACGGCGCGACCTGGTCGAGTCCGAAAACGAGGACGGCAGCATGGATTCCCGGAGCGCCGCCCGGTCGGAGCTGATCGATGCCCAGCTGGCCTTCGCAGACGCTTTCGGTAGCGATCCCAGAGCGCCGGCCGTGCGCGTGGAAGCAGCCCGGCGCTTACTGGACATGGGCAGGCTCGAGGACGCAGCGTTACAGGCGGACCGGGCACTGGCCGACGGACGGGCGGACCCGGCAGATGCTGCCGCGGCGCTCCTCGTGTCGGGCCACGCGGCGTTCGGCCTCGGTGCCTACCCGGTCGCGGAGGGCAGGTACGCGGAGTGGCTGACATCGCCTGGGGACAGCAGTCTCGAGGGAGCCGTCACGGAACGGCTTGCCGCCGCAATCTACCGGCAGGGGGAGGCCGCGGAGGCGGCCGGTGATCCTGTTCAGGCTGTCGTCCACTACCGGCGCGTCGCGGACGCAGTCCCCACCAGTCCCCTCGCGGCCAGTGGTCGCCATGATGCCGCAGCCTTGCTGTTCCGCCAGGGCGACTGGACGGCGGCAGCAGCGGCCTACGAGGACTTCCTGGGCGCGTGGCCCGGCCACCCGCTGGCCCCGGGCGCTCGCATCAGTCTTGCAGAGGCCCTCGTCAACGCTGGTGATCCGGGACGGGCAGCGCCGGCCTGGTCGGCGGTATCCCGGTTGCCGGGAGAAGATGTCGCGCTGCGTCGAACGGCGGCCTGGAGGGCAGCGGAGCTGTACGTCGAGGCGGGCCTCATGGCGGACGCCGAGGCCGGCCTGGAGGACTACCTGCGGCGCTTCGCCGAGCCCGCCGACGCTGCCTTCGAGGCTCGTTCACGACTTGCTGAGCTTGCCGGCCGCCGACAGGATCTGGAGCGACGACAACACTGGCTCAGGGAGATCATCACCGCACAGGCCGCGGCGGGCCCGGCGGCCTCGGCACGAAGCACCACGCTGGCGGCCGAGGCTGCGATGGAGCTGGCCCGGCCAGCGGTAGAGGCGTTCGCGACAGCGGAACTGGCGCTTCCACTGGAGCAAACCGTGCCGGCGAAGGTGTCAACCATGGAAGCGGCGGTCGCCGCTCTCGGTGCCGCCGCCCGCTACAACGTTGCCGAGGTGACCACCGAGGCGACTTTCCGAATGGGAGAACTTTACCGGGGAATGGGCAGCGCCCTTATGCAGTCTGCCCGTCCGGCGGGCCTGGATGCGGAAACACTGGAGCAGTACGAACTGTTGCTGGAGGAGCAGGCTTTCCCGTTCGAGGAGAAGGCCATAGACATTCACGAAGCGAACGCCGCCCGTGCGGCGGAAGGCCTCTACGATGAGTGGATCGTGAAGAGCTTCGATGCGCTGTCGCGCCTGGTTCCGGCGCGCTGGGACCGACGCGAAACAGGAGAGCGACTTGTACGCCTGTCCGACTGAGCTGGCCCGCCGCGCCTGCGTGGTCGCCCTGCTTGCACTTGCGGGCGGATGTGCTGCGCCCGGCGGGACGGGAGATGGCGACACAGCGCCGGTGCCTCCCGGCCTGGCGCGGGCCGAAGCAGCGCTCGCTGCCGGGAACGACACTGAGGCCATCGAGCTTCTCACTGCGTCTGACGGCAGCTGGGCGGGCCATCCCGAGCCGGCGACAAACCTCGGCATCGCGCTGGCGCGGCAAGACCGGCTCGACGACGCGGAGGCCGCGTTCCGGGAGGCCCTCGAAATTGACCCGGCATTTGCCCCTGCCTGGTCCGAGCTCGGCATCGTGCTTCGCCTGCAGGGCCGGCTGGCGGAGGCCGACGATGCCTATGCCCGCGCACTGGACTCCGATCCGTCTTATCCCCTGGCATGGAAGAACCGGGGCGTGCTGCTGGATCTCTACCTCGGCCGACCAGCGGAGGCCCTGGAGTGCTACGAGCGTTACCTGGACCTGACCGCGGGGGAAGATCCGCGGGTGGCGGACTGGGTGACGGAGCTCCGCGCGCGCCTTGGCCTCCGGGTAGTCGAGCGATGAGATCTCTCGCACGCGCCTGCCCCTGCCGGCCACACGCCCTGTTTGTGATCATCTGGGCTGTCCTGGTCCAGCCCTTGCCGGCGACGGAACCCACGGACGTGGAGCTGGAGACGACCAAGGTCACCGGTCACCGGGAGCTGCCCCGGGTCATGGCCATCGTGCCCTGGAAGAAGGCCCCGCCCGGGGAGCTTCCGGGTCGTCCCCTGCAGAGCCTGCTGGACGAAACGCTGGTGCCCGTGGACCGCAGGGTCCTGCGCCGGGAGGCGGAGAACTGGGCCTCGGTCAACGCAGCGGCGCCCGCGGCGAACGAACAGACGGACAGTAAAGCCGGGAAGCCGACCCCGGAGGAGGACTGAAGATGGATGCGTATTCGGCAGTTGTTGGGTTTTTTCAGGACGGTGGGGCCTTCATGTATCCCATCGTGGTGGTACTGACCCTGGGTGTTGCGATCGCCCTGGAGCGCTGGCTGTACCTGTCTGCGGCCGACCTCACCAACCGCCGCGTCTGGAAGCAGCTCATGCCCATGGTGAAGGCACGCCGGTACCAGGAGGCCCTCCAGGCGGCGTCGAATTCCAGGGCGTCTCTTGGCAGCCTCCTGGCATATGGGCTGTCAAGGCTGGGCACGGCCCGTCGACGCGATGACATCGAGAAAGCGATGGAAGAGAGCCTGCTTGAGGTGCTGCCGCGTCTCGAGAAGCGGACCCATTACGTGGCTACGTTCGCGAACATGGCGACCCTGCTTGGGCTTCTGGGCACGATCATGGGGCTCATAAAGGCCTTTACCGCCGTGTCCGCGGCGAATCCGGCGGACAAGGCGGACCTGCTTTCGGCGTCGATCTCGGTGGCGATGAATACCACGGCATTCGGGCTGATGGCCGCGATTCCGCTGCTCCTGGCCCACACCATCCTGCAGTCCAAAACCACCTCCATCGTCGACGGTCTCGAGATGGCGGCCGTGAAGTTTGCGAACGCAGTGACAGAGCCGGCTCAGGCCCGCGCTGACGCCTCGGGCTAGCCGCTTCGGATACGCTGATGACGACCGCCGTCTTCCGCCTGTACGACCTCCCGTGGACCCCCGATCCGGCGGCGGAAACGCGCTTCCGTCGTATCACGTCGCGCCTCGGGCTCGCGGTACTCGCGCTGTGCCTGCTCGTGCCGTGGCTGCCGCTACCGGAACAGCCCGCTGTCGCGCCCGTCCCGGAGCGCTACGCTCGACTGGTGCTGGAGCGGGAAGTGCCTCCCCCGCCGGAGGCGGAAGAACCGCCCGCAGCGGCCGTCCGGCAGCCGATCCCGGAAACCGAGATCCCGCCTGAACCTGCGCTGCAACCCGAACCGCCGAAAGCCGTTCCTGCGGCGCCGGCCGTGCCTCCGGCAAAATTGGCAGAACCTTCGCCCGGGGCCGCGGCGCGACAGCAGGCGGCGAGTACCGGCGTCATGCAGTTCGCTGCCTCCCTCGCCGGGCTGCGGGAAAGCAGCGCGCTGGGAGCCGTGACGGGGAACGACGACCTGGTTTCCGGCACGGGAGAAACGGAAACGGAGCAGCGCAACCTCGTGACCGCACGCAGCGGCCGTTCCAGCGCGGGCGTCCGGGACAGCGACCTGTCCACGGGAACAGGGGGCCGTGGGATAGGGGGGCGGGCCGTTTCCGCCGTCAATTCGCCCATGGCCGCAGGCAGCGCCGTCTCCGGAGGGAGAGGTGAGGCCGGCACCGGCGGAGGTTCCGGCAATACCGGTCTGGCCACCCGCAGCCGGGAGGAAATCGAGCTCGTTTTCGACAGGAACAAGTCAGCGCTCTACGCGCTGTACAGCAGGGCGCTGCGTCGGGCTCCGGGCTTGAGCGGCAAGCTCGTGCTCGAGCTGACCATCGCTCCGGACGGCACGGTCACGGCCTGCCGCGTGCTTGAGAGCCAGCTCGGCGACCCGGACTTCGAGCGCAAGGTCGTGGCGCGCGTGAAGATGTTCCGCTTCGAGGCCAGGCAAGTGGCCGAGGTCACGGCCAGCAAGCCGCTGGATTTCTTCCCGTCTTCGGGCTGAGCATTCCTTCGTGACTTTCCGCAGCTGCCTGTGGATGTTCCTGCTGGCCACCGGCCCCGCCGCGGCCGAGGTGCCTCGCCTGGCAGCGACCCTGACCGGCACCGGTGCAGAAGCTGCGCTGCTGGAGACGTCCGGCGGCATCCACTGGTACCGCCCCGGCTCTCCCATCGCCGGGTGCACGCTTGCCCGGGTCGAGGCGCGCCGGGCGTGGCTCGACTGCAACGCCGGAGCGGTCCGGATCGATCTGGCCGGAGCGGATGACCCGAAAAGATCGGGCACGGCGACCCCCGGTGCGGGGCAGCCCCTGCAGATCCGTCTTCCGCCGGGTCTTCTGGCGCGATTCGCCGCCCAGCCCCAGAACCTGGCCCTGGCTGCGGATTTCGCGCCCGCGGTGCAGCAGGGCCAGCTTGTCGGGTGGCGCGTCGTGGCGTTGAGCCCGGGCGGCGGGCTGGACGGCCTGGGGATTGTCGAAGGCGACATTGTCACCGCCGTCGCCGGCGTGCCGGCCCACCAGCCCGGGTCGTTCACCGCGATCCTGCGCCGGTTGCGGGACCTGGGGGGCTTCGATTGTGAAATCCTCAGACAAGGCCGTCCCATAACGGTATTCGTCTCTTCGCCGGTGAAGTTCTGAGCCCAGGCCCGACGGGCACGGCGGAACATCCTCTACAATGTTCAGGGAGTCGCCGACACGCGGGCTGCGTCTGCGGTGGCGTCCCGGTGTGCCAGGTCCTGGGAGCAAGGCCGGGCTCTGATCTTCAAGGTGATTGTGATGAATGATGTTGTTGCGCTTGCCCTCGGTGGTGTCTTGCTGCTTGGTGCCGGGATATTGATCGGCATCGGGGTCGCAAGGTCCAGGGGCCGCGGCGCCACGAGCCGGCTCGAGGAGGTCCAGGCCGAATACGCTTCATATCGGGAGCAGGTCACGGCCCACTTCAAGGAAACGGCGGGCCAGTTCCAGGCCCTCGGCGAGCAGTACCGGGACCTGTACCGCCACCTGGCAAGCGGCGCCGAGACGCTCTGCGATACGGGCGGCGAAACCGGGCGCCTGGAGTTCCGCCCGCCGCCGGAGCTGGTTCACGACACCGACGATACGCGCGGCGCGAGGGCGGTGCGGGAGGACAAGCCCGCCTCCGGGGAGAGGGCGGAAGCGCCTTCCCCGACACAGAAGAGCGGGGCAGATGCCGCTGTGCCGGCCGCGACGCCCGGCAGCCCCGGGGACGAGGACTCGTCCGGGGAAGCCACCGCCGCGCCCGCCGAAGCCGCAACCGGGCCGGACCGGGAGAAGGACCGACGGATTGCCGCCGGCGAGACGTCCGGCAGCGATGCGCCCGCCGGACCGTCCGCGGACCACGGCGGCGAAAAGGCGACTGCCGGGAAGACCGGCGGCCCTCCCGCCTGACGAGTCTCACCCGCTTTCCAGCGCCCCTTCGCCCGAGCCATCATGCATCTCGCCGGATCCTGCCACTGCCGCGCCGTCAGCTTCACCGTGGAGGCCGACCAGCCCTATCCGTTCAATCTCTGCTACTGCTCCATCTGTCGAAAGACCGCCGGCGGGGGCGGCTATGCCATCAACCTCGGGGCTCGGGCCGACACCCTGACGGTCCGCGGCCGGGAGCACGTGCGTATCTACCACGCGCGCATGACGGATCCTGCCACCGGCGGAGTCACCGAGAGTCCCGGGGAGCGCTACTTCTGTGGGCACTGCGGCAGCGCCCTGTGGGTGTTCGATCCCCGCTGGCCCGACCTGGTCCATCCCTTCGCCTCGGCGGTGGACACGCCCCTGCCCCGGCCGCCGGAGCACACCCATATGATGCTCGGCTCCAGGCCCGGATGGGTCCCGGTGCACGCCGATCCTGACGACGCCCTGTTCGACGCCTATCCCGATGAGTCCCTGGCCCAGTGGCACGAGCGTCACGGGTTCTCCGACGCCGGAGAGTGACCCCAACCTCGGCTGCGACCCTTTGCCGGGCCGGCGCATCTAATCCGGGCAGACAGAGCGAGGAGCCCCATGGCGGGATTCAGTGACTGCCGCGCAGACCCGGCCATGCTGGCCCGGGCGCGGCGCGGCGACATGAAGGCCCACGAGGTCCTCTACGCAAGCTACGGCACCCCGGTTTACACGCTGGGCGTCCGGATGCTGGGCGAGCCGGCCCTGGCGGAGGAGGTGCTGCAGGACACCTGCATCGAGGTGATTCGCAACCTTGCGGATTTCCGCGAGGACGACGCATTCGGCGGCTGGGTCAAGCGCATTGCCGTGAACAAGTGCCTGGCCCACCTGCGCAGCGCCTGGCATCGCAAGGCGCAGTCTCTCGAGCCTGCCGGCGACGATGCGCCGGCGCTGCAGCCGGCCTCCGGCGATGACCCGGCGAGCGCCGTGGGCGACGGGCAGGCCCTGGAGCGCGCACTGGCCGAGCTGTCTCCGACTGCACGGGCGGTGGTGTGGCTTTACGACGTGGAAGGCTACACCCACCAGGAAATCGCGGATCTCATGGGCAAGACCGTGAGTTTCTCCAAGTCCCAGCTGTCACGGGCCCACGAGCGGCTTCGGACGCTGCTGGGAGAGGAACAGGAGGTGAGCGTATGCACGCCACTACCGAGCAGCTGTTGAGCGCAAGGGACGGCACGTCCCTTCCGCCGGCAGCAGAACAGCACATCGCCGCCTGCGCCGCCTGCCGCGGCGAGGTCCAGCGGCTGCGCAGTTTGCAGGCGCGAATGAAGGCGATGCCCGAGATCCGTCCGCCCCACGACCTGTGGCAGACGGTTGCCGTCAATGCAGTCACCACCCGGGCCGCCCGGCGGGTCCCCTGGGCGGCCATCACCGGGTTTGCGGCGAGTTTCGCGCTGGCCATGGTGCTGATACTCCGGATGGGACCGGAGGTTACCGGGGACCCGGTTGCAAACAGCGGCAACCCGACGGACGTCGTGGCCTCAACGCCGGCGCCGGCCCGCGAGGCAGTGACCCCGGACCTGTTACAGCGCTCCCAGCGCCTCGAAGCGGCCCTGCGGGCCCTGCCGGCCGCACCCAGCGTCACCCGCGCCAGCACGGCCATGACCATCGCCGACCTGGAAGACCAGCTGATGCTGGTGGACGCGCGGCTGAGTTCCGGGCAGCTCACCCCGCAGCAGGAGGAGACCCTCTGGCGCCACCGGGTGCGACTGATGGACTCCCTGGTGCGTCTTCGTTACGTGCAGATCAACGACGCCCGCTGACACGAGCGCGGGCCGCCGCAAGGAGAACGATGATGAAATCCATGACGATCACGCTTGCCTGCCTTGCTGTCGCCGGGCTGCTGGGCTCTGCGCAGCTGCCGGCCGCGGAGGAGCCGCCGGCGGTCGCCGATGCCCTGGCGGGACAACACAGGGAGCTTGCGTCCCTGGCACAGGCGCTGGCCCGCCGGGCGGCGGAAAGCCGCGGCTACCGGATTGAGCTCGCAGCCGCCGAAGGGGAGGAGCGCGCCGCCGCCGAAGCCGCCCGTGAGACCGAGACCGAGATGCGCCTGAAGGAAGCCGAGCGGCGCATGGAAGAGGCGGCCCGGGAGATTGCCGAACTCACGGCGCAGATCGTCGGCGATGTCGCGCCCGCGGTAATGGAAGGCGTGAGCAAGGGCATGAAGCGCGCCATGCTGGGCGTGAACGTCAAGAACCTGGGCGACGCTGACGACCGGGCCGAAGGGGTCCTGGTAGTCGGCGTCACGCCGGGCTGGCCTGCCGACGAGGCCGGGCTTCGTACCGGCGACGTCCTTTTGTCGGTTGCCGGCGTCCGGCTGGACTGGTCTGGCGACACGTCGCCCATGAGCAAGCTCATGAGCACGCTGGGCGAGAAGGAAGCCGGTGACCAGGTGCCGGTGGAGTACCGCCGGGACGGCGACGTGGAGACTGCGGAGGTGACGACCCGCACCTGGGGCGAGAGTTTCGCCGACAGCTGGGCCTGGCACTTCGAGGGAGACGACGGCGAAACGGTCCACGAATATCGCTTCGCTCCGCCCATGCCCGGTGGTCCTCACGTCGAGAAGGAGGTCCAGATTCTCCGCCACCGGTTCATCGCCGGATGGGGAGACATGGAGCTGGTGAGCCTGACGCCGGAGCTTGGCGACTATTTCGGCACGGACAAAGGGATGCTGGTGGTCCGCGCGCCGGACGACGACACCCTGGGCCTTGAGGACGGTGACGTCATCCTGGAAGTCGGCGGCCGGGAGCCTTCCGACCCGGGTCACCTGATGCGCATCCTGCGGTCCTACGAGCCCGGGGAACAGCTCTCCATGACCATCGTGCGTAAGAAAAAGCGCCAGTCCATCGCCGTGGAAATTCC
>JARRON010000008.1:0-9418 GCA_037383845.1 Gammaproteobacteria bacterium | reverse complement strand
AGTCCCGGAGCCGACCCGTGCGCCGCGCCAGCAGGCCCCGAAACCGGCGCCGGTGACGACCTGACGCGCACGCCGGTCGACCGCGACGCCACGCGCTGCGGTCGGCCGGCACCTCTACCTTTCGCCCCGGCGGGCTTCCCTCGCCCGGCTCCGCCCTCCGTCCATTCCCTCCCCGTACACCGCGGTCTGTCTCTCAGGGGCTCGTCTTCCCGGCGACCTCACGGCCCTTCTGCGGCCGCAATAACAACTTCGTAACAACTTAGAAAAGTTGTCGTCATCCGCCTGTGTTGCCATTCGGGCCCTCGAGATTTCGTAACGAGCGCGGCGGTTCATGTGCCGCGCCAGGGCGGTTTTTTCCCGCCTCGGGGAACTGGCTGGCTGTATGGCAGACGGGAACATACTCATCGTCGAAAACGACCCTGAATTCCGCGAGCTCATGCGCTTCAACCTGGCGCAGGGCGGGTTCGAGGTCGTCGCGGTGGCGGACTGCCTGAGCGCCCGGGCGCGGATCGCCAGGTCGGTCCCCGACCTGCTGCTGCTGGACGCTGCCCCCCGTGATATGACGGGCCTGCAGTTCGTCGAGGCGCTGCGCAGGGACCCCGAGGTTCGTGGGCTGCGGATCGTTCTCATGGGACGGATGAACGGCGAGGAACGCACTGTCGCCGCACTGGAGGCGGGCGCCGACGACTACCTGGTCAAGCCTGTCCCGCCCCGGGAGCTGGAAGCCCGGGTGCGTGCCCAGCTGCGACGGCCGCCGGCGGAGAGCGGGCGGGACCGGATCGGGCTGGGCGCGCTGAGCCTGGATACGGCGGCGATGATCCTCTACGTCGGCGAGCGCCCGGTGCGCCTCGGACCTCAGGAGCTCAAGCTCCTGGAATTCCTCATGCGCAATCCCGGCCCGGTTTTCTCCCGGTCCCAGCTCATCTCTTTCGTGTGGGGTCCTGGCTCAGCGGTCGGGGAAAGGACCGTGGACGTCCATGTCCGCCGTCTTCGCCAGGCCCTGGGCCAGTTCGACCTGGGCTGGATGATCGAAACCGTGTACCGGGTCGGCTACAGGATGACCGATACGCCTTCCAGTCGGCCCGGCCGCCCCGAGATCAAGCCGCCCGTCTGAGGGCGACGCCCCCGGTTTTTATTTTCTCAATCAAGCTGCAGATGCCGAGGTCTATTTACATGAACAAGTTGTTCGCGTCCTTTCTGCTGATGCTCTTCGCCACTGCGGCGTTGGCGCAGTCGGGCGGCGAAGTCCGGGTGTTCGTCTTTGAACTCGGCGAGGCCGTGGCGAACGCAACCGCGACCCTGGACGGAAGCCCTCTGCGAAGCGAGGAGGGGGCACTGGTGGGCTCCATCGGACCAGGCCAGCATCGCCTTGAGGTCCGGCGAGGCGGAAATATTCTCGCTCAGCGGGTTTTCTCTACCGGCGAAGGCGAGTCGGTGGAGGTCATGGTGGAGTCCCTGGGCGAAGGAATCCCGGCCTCGGTCAGCCTGCAGCGCTCCACTACCGAAGTCGAAGCTGCCCCCGGCGCGGTCAGGGGTACCCTGGTCGGCGCCGACGGCGGTCCTCTCGAGGGCGCCACGGTGATCGTGGACGGACTCTTTACGGAAGCGACCTCGGACGAGGCAGGCACGTTCGAAATCGAGCTGCCGCCCGGCACCTATACTTTCTTCGTCAACCATCCCTCGCTGGACGCCACCCGCACCCTGGACGACGTCCGGGTGAGCTCCGGCGTCGTGGCCGAGTCCACCTTTACCCTGGGCGCCTCGGCCGCCCAGGGTACCGTCGAAGAAGTGGTCGCCGTCGCCCGTTACCTGCCGACCACCGGGATCGGCGCCGAGCGTCAGTCTGACGCCGTGCTCGAGTCCATCGGCGAGCTGGATATCTCCATCGCAGGCGACGGTGATGCAGCCGCGGCCCTGCAGCGGGTGACCGGCCTGACCATCGCCAACGGCAAGTACATCTACGTCCGTGGCCTGGGCGAGCGCTACTCAAGCACCCTGCTCAACGGGGGCGGCGTGCCCAGCCCGGATCCCACCCGGCGCGTTGTGCCCCTGGATCTTTTTCCCACCGGGTTCATCCAGGGCATCAACGTGCAGAAGAGCTATTCGGCCGATCTGCCCGGAGAGTTCGGCGGCGGCACCGTGGAGCTGTCGACCAAGGCCGTTCCCGACCAGTTCTTCGCCGAGCTCGGCGGAGGCGTCGGCTACCGCAACGGAACCACCTGGGACGACGGTCAGCAGTACCTGGGCGGCGAGGACGACTGGAGCGGCTACGACGACGGCACCCGGGACCTTCCCAGGCCGGTGAAGCAGGCCGACGCCGCGGGACTGCAGATCCGGCGCAACAATCCCTTCTTCCAGGAGGGCCTTGAGCCCAGGGAACTGGAGGTGGTCGGCGAGAGTTTCCCGATCATCTACGAGGTCTACGAGGACACCACTCCGGTGGACATGGACCTGTCCGGCGCCATCGGCAATCGCTGGGACCTTGACGACGGCAGCGCCATCGGCGTCTCCGCCTACGGCGAGTACGCCAACGAGTGGGTGACCCGGGACGAGATCCGCCGGACCTACACCGTCGGCGCCGAAGACCAGCTCGAGATCAACCAGGATGGCGTGCTGGCCGAGACGGAGCAGAGCATCGACTTTTCGGCTTTTGTGACCGTCGGCTACGAGACCCCGGTAAACCACGAGTTCGCCTACACGGGCATGCTGCTTCGGAACACGACGGACGAGGCCCGGGTCTTCGAAGGCTTCAACCGGATCAACGACGACCTGATCCGGGTCACTGAGCTGCGCTGGATCGAGCGCCAGCTGTTCAGTCAGCAGCTCCGCGGCAGTCACCTTTTCCCCGAGGCCGCCGACCTGGGCCTGGACTGGCAGCTGACTGCCGCCCGTGCTTCCCGGGACCAGCCGGACACCCGGCAGTACCGCTATGATGGCGATGGCCGAGGCGGATTCCAGTTTTCCACCCGGGCGGACGGCAACCAGCGCCGCTACGAGGAGCAGGACGAGGACGTCCTGGACGGCACGCTGGATTTCGAGCTGCCCTTCGCCAACCTGTCCTGGGCTTCCGAGTTCACCCTCAAGGCCGGCGCCGCCTACCTGGACCGGGAGCGTGATGCCTCCATCCGCCGGTTCACGTTCTTCCCCCGAGGACCGGCGGCGAACGACCCGGACCTGCTGTACCGCCAGCCCCTTGAGCAGATCCTGAATCCCCTCTACATCGAGCCGGATGTTTACGAAATCCGGGACAGCACCCGGGCGACCGACAACTACACGGCCACCCAGGAGATCACGGCCGGCTACGTCTCCGCCGACTGGTACCTCAACGCCCCCTTCCGGGTGACCGTGGGCGCCCGCTACGAGGAGTCGCAGCAGCGGGTGAGGACCTTCGAGCTCTTCAATCCGGAGGCGACCCCGGTGATCAGCGAACTGGACACTGATGACATCCTGCCTGCGCTGTCGGCCACCTGGTTCCTCGGCGAGAACGACCAGCTCACCTTCGCCTACAGCCAGACCCTGTCCCGGCCCGACCTCAAGGAGCTTTCCCCGGCGCCCTACACGGACGACCTCCTAGACCGGGAAGTGCGGGGTAACCCGGACCTGGTGGAAACCAATATCACCAACTACGACCTGCGCTGGCAGCGTTTCTTCTCGCCCGAGGAGAACCTCTCTGTCGCGCTCTTCTACAAGGACTTCGACGATCCCATTGAGTTCGTGGCGGTGCCGGGCACCACGAGCCTCGTGACCCTCAACAATGCCGAGAGCGCAAAGAACTTCGGCGTCGAGCTGGAGACCCGCCGCTACCTGGGGTTCCTTGGCGACCAGTGGGAGCCGTTCTCCGTTTCCGTGAACGCGGCCTGGATCGACTCGGAGATCACCCTGCGTCCCGAGGACACCACCGTACAGACCAACCAGACCCGTGAGCTGCAGGGCCAGTCGCCCTGGGTCATCAATCTCCAGTTCGCCTGGGAGAGCCCGTACCGGGACGAAACCCTTGCGCTCATCCTGAACTCCTTCGGCGAGCGCATCGTTGAGGTCGGCACGTTCGGCGCGCCCGATATCAAGGAAGAGCCGCGGGTGCAGCTGGACCTGGTCTGGCGCCGGCCGATCTTCAGCGACAGCTGGCGGATGACCGTCAAGGCCGAAAACATCCTGGACGACAAGTACGAGTTCACCCAGGGCAGTCAGCTCTGGCGCTCCTACAAGGACGGCTGGGCCCTGTCCCTCGGCGTGGCCTGGACCCCGGAACTCTGAGCCGGGCGGGACGTGAGACTGAAAATGACTTCCGGAGACGACATGAGAAACACGAAGCCACTGGTGGCAGGTATTGCGCTCCTGCTGGCCCTGACGGCAGCGCCCGCGTGGTCCCAGAGCGGGCTCGAGCCGGCTATCCAGGCAGGCAAGCAGCGAATCCGCGCCGCCCAGGCGGCCCAGGACCAGATCGACGCGCTTTCCGATGAGATCCGTAGCAGCGTGGACGAATACAGGGCCCTGCAGAAAGAGATCGAGGGCCTGGAGATCTACACCGCGCAGCTGTCCAGGCAGATCGAGAGCCAGCAGGAAGAGGTCGGCCAGCTCGAGGAGTCCATCGACAACGTGACCCTGGTGGAACGCCAGATCACGCCGCTGATGCTGCGGATGATCGATGCACTGGAGCAGTTCGTCGCCCTCGACATGCCGTTTCTCCAGGACGAGCGGCGGGCACGGGTCGGCGGGCTCCAGGAGCTGGTAGACCGGGCCGACGTCACGGTGGCGGAGAAGTTCCGGAACGTCCTCGAGGCCTACCTGCAAGAGCTGGAATACGGCCGCACCATCGAGGCCTGGCGGGGGACCGTGCAGGTCAACGGTGGTCAGCAGGAGGTGGATCTGCTGCGCATCGGCCGGGTCGGCATGTTCTACCGGAGCCTTGACGGCCGCACCGGCGGCGTCTGGGACGCGAACACGCGGGACTGGATCGACGCCGATGCCGGGACCCGTATTCAGATCGACCGCGGCCTGAGGATCGCCCGCCAGCAGGCGGCGCCCGACCTGCTGCGGCTCCCCTTTGAAACGCCGGAGTCAACCTCGTGAGGACATCCACTATCCTGCTCGCCGCCCTGGCGGCCATGACCCTGATCGCCCCGCCGGCCCTGGCCCAGGAGCAAAGCCCCGGGCAGCAGGCCAGCCTGGCCCGCACCCTGGACGAGCTGTTGAACCTGGTCTCCGAGGGTCGAGCCCGGGACGCCGAAACCCAGCAGGAGAGGCTGGAACGGTTCCGGGAGCGGAAGTCCGAGCAGGCCGCCCTGCTGGAGGAGGCGCGGCAGCGCCGGGACGCGCTCCAGGCTCGGTCCGCGGAACTCGAAGCCGCCTTCGAGACCGGCGAAGAAAGGCTCGGGGAACTGGAACTGGCCCTGGATCAGCGCATGGGCGACCTGAAGGAGCTGTTCGGTGTCCTTCAGCAGGTCGCCGGCGATGTGCGGGGACTTCTTCGCGACTCGGTGACCAGCACCCAGTTCCTCAATCGCGAGGACTTCCTGAACAGGCTGATCGACAAGGCGGGGGGCACCGGCTCCCTGCCCTCGGTGGGCGAGATCGAGCAGCTCTGGTTCGAGATGCAGCGGGAAATGACGGAGTCCGGCAAGACCGTCACCTACCCCGTGGACATCATCGGCGCCGACGGTGACGTCCGGGAGGCCCAGGTAAGCCGGGTCGGCGTGTTCAACGCCCTTGCCGACGGCAAGTACCTGCGCTACGAGCCGGAGACCGGGAAGCTCGTGGAACTGCCGCGGCAGCCGGACAATCGCTATGTCAGCGTCGCAGAAGAGTTCGAGACCACCTCCGCGGACCGTGCCGACTTCTGGGTAGATCCCACCCGGGGTTCCCTGCTGGGCCTGCTCATCCAGACCCCGAACCTCAAGGAGCGCATCGACCAGGGCGGTCTCGTGGGCTACATCATCCTGGCCCTCGGCGCCCTGGCGCTGATCATCGCCCTGGAGCGGCTTGTGACCCTGGGGCTCGTAGGCTCCAAGGTGAACCGCCAGCTGAAGTCCGACGAGGTCCGGGAGGACAACCCCCTGGGCCGGGTCCTGAAGACCTGGCAGGCGAACCGTGAGAAGGACCAGGAGACGGTGGAGCTGAAGGTGGGCGAGTCCATCCTCGCCGAGACGCCGAAGCTCCAGCGATCCCTCACTCTCCTGAAGATCATCTCCGTGGTGGCGCCGCTGCTGGGGCTGCTGGGCACGGTCACCGGCATGATCAACACCTTCCAGGCCATCACTCTTTTCGGCACCGGTGATCCCAAGCTGATGGCCGGCGGGATATCCCAGGCCCTTGTCACGACGGTGCTCGGCCTTGCGGTGGCCATCCCGACGGTGCTGTTGCACACCCTCGTCAGCGGCCGTGCCCGACGCATCGTGCAGGTACTTGAGGAGCGGGCCATGGGCATCGTGGCGGCCCACTCCGAGAGGGGAGTCGCATATGGATCCGCTGCTTGAGGCGACGGAGCAGATCCGGGAGTTCCTGGAGCGGGGCGGCGACGTCCTGCTCCTCATCCTGCTCCTGGTATTCCTGCTCTGGATCCTGATCTTCGAGCGGCTGGTTTACTACCGGGTGGGCCACAACCGGCTGGAGCAGCAGGTCGTGGACCGCTGGGAGGCGCGGCCGGAGCGGGTGTCCCGAGCGGCTCACGACGTACGGACCTCCTACATATCCGAGGTCAAGGAAGCGCTGCGCCGTAACCTGCCCATGATCAAGAGCATCATCGCAGTGGCGCCGCTGTTCGGTCTGCTGGGCACCGTCACCGGCATGGTCGAGGTGTTCGACGTCATGGCCGCGATGGGCACCGGCAGCGCCAGGGCCATGGCATCGGGGATCTCCAAGGCCACGATTCCCACCATGGCCGGCATGGTGGCGGCCCTCACCGGGCTGCTGGGCATCAACATCCTGGAACGCATGGAGCGGGTCCGCCGGGCGCGGATCGAGGCTCGCCTGACGTTCGACCACTAGAGGCAATCCCATGCGCAGACCGTTTTCTGCCACAGCGACGATGGACGAAGAGTCGGAGATCAACATCACGCCGATGCTGGATATCGTCTTCATCATGCTGATCTTCTTCATCGTCACCGCCTCGTTCGTCAAGGAGGCGGGCATCGACGTCAACCGGCCCGAGGCCCAGACTGCGGTTACCCAGGACCGCGGTTCCATTTTCGTCGCCATCAGCGACACGGGTCAGATCTGGATCAACCGCCGCCAGGTGGACCCTGCGGCCGTGCGGGCCAACATCGAGCGGCTCCACGCAGAGAATCCCCAGGGCGGCGTCGTCATCCAGGCGGACCAGAACGCCACCACGAAGCTGCTGGTCACCGTGATGGATGCTGCCCGTCAGGCGGGCGTGTACAACGTCTCCATTGCTGCGGAGCAGCCATGACCCTGGCCCGGGTCGGCGGGGCGGCGCTGCTGGCGGCGCTGACCACGTTCATCATTTTCTTCCTGATGCAGCGACTGGTGGCCTCGGGTGAGTCGGCGTTCACGGATGAAGTCACGGGCCGCATCGTTGACTTCGTGCGTGTGAAGCAGCCGGAACAGGTCGAGGAGCGGGACCGCAAGCCTGACAAGCCGCCGCCGCCGGAAGCCGAGCCGCCTGCACCGGACATTCAGCCCCAGCTGTCCAACCCCGGCGCCGCTGGCGCCGGGCCTTCCCTGATGCAGGTGGCGCCGCCGGACATGGGCGCGGACGTCTCCCTGGACCCGGGCATCGGGGCCGGCGCTGGCGAAGGTGACTACCTGCCTATCGTCAAGGTCGCGCCCATCTATCCCAGTCGCGCCCAGGCCCGGGGGATCGAGGGCTGGGTGCTGGTGGAGTTCACCGTCACGAGTGCAGGCACCACCCGGGATCCGGTGGTCGTGGAGGCCGAGCCGGCCGGCTATTTCGAAGAAGCCGCCATGCAGGCGGTCCTGAAGTTCCGCTACAAGCCCCGGGTCGTCAACGGTAACCCGGTCGAGGTGGCCGGCGTGCGGAACCTGATCCGGTTCGAACTGGAGCGTTAGCCATGCCGCGTCTGTCTCCGCGCCTTGCCTGCCTGCTCACTCTGGCCACCCTGATGGCCGGCGGGCCCGCTGTCCACGCCCAGGAGGGCGCCGCGCCTGTCCGCACCGAGCGCACCCAGGCGCTGCGGGAATTCGTCTTCAAGGGGCTTTCCCGGGTCCGCGAACTGGCGGACCAGGGCAACACCCGGGCGGCGCTGGAGGAACTGGACAAGCTGAAGTCCCGGGGCAGGCTGAATGACTACGAGGCGGCCATGGCCTGGAACCTGGACGCCTATCTCAATTACCAGGCCGAGAACTACCGGGCGGCCATCGACGGCTATGCGAAGGTGCTCGAGCAGGAACAGATTCCCCTGTCGCTCCGGGCGGGTGCGCTTTACAGCACGGCGCAGCTGAAGTTCCTCACCGACGACTTCGACGGCGCCGCCGCGGCGCTGACCGAATGGTTCGCCGTGGCCGAGGATCCCGGGGCGGATGCGTACCTGTTCCTTGCCCAGATTCACTACCAGCGCAAGGACTACAAGGCTGCAGCGGCGTCGGTGGAGGCCGCCATGCGCTTCGCCCGGCAGAAGGGCAGGGACATCCCGGAGAACTGGTACCTGCTGCAGCGGGTGGTCTACTGGGAACTGAAGGACTACCCGAAGCTCCTGGAGGCTCTGGCTGCCCTCGTCAAGAATTATCCCAAGCGCGAATACTGGCTCCAGCTGGCCGCCGTGTATGACGAGCTGGGCAGGGACGCCGAGTACCTGGCGGTGATGGAGACCGCTTACGACCAGGGGCTGCTGGAAAGCGAGCCCGACCTGGTGCGCCTGGCCCAGCTTTACATGGAAGCCGAGATGCCCTTTAAGGGCGCCCGGGTCCTGGCGGAGGGCATGGAGGCCGGCGTCATCGAGGAGAACCCCAGGAACCTGGGCCTGCTCGGCGACGCGTGGCTGCTGTCGAAGGAATATCGGCGGGCTATCGAAACCCTCGCCCGTGCCCGGCAGGTCGCGCCGGATCCCGGTCTCACGCTCCGCATGGCCCAGCTGCAGCTCGAGCTCGGCGACTACGCCGAAGCGGCGGAGACCGCCCTCGAGGCCGCCGGGAGCGAGGAGCTGGAAGATGCCGGCAGGGCCTGGGTGGTACGGGGCCTGGCGCTGTACAACCTCGAGCGCTTCGCCCCGGCAGAAGAGGCCTTCCGGCAGGCGGCCGCCTACGAGGACACCCGGGAACTCGCCCGCAAATGGGTCGGTTTCGTCCAGCGCGAACAAGACCGGCAGGCGCGGCTTGCCGAATCTTCCGGTTCTTGAGCCGGGCGGGCGCGAAGTCCCGGAACAACCGGCATCCCGACGGGGACCGAAGGCGCATGGCTGCTGCCTCATTTTTCGTAACAAGTCGTTCGCTGAGGGTTGCGTTT
>JARRON010000007.1:0-85095 GCA_037383845.1 Gammaproteobacteria bacterium | reverse complement strand
TTGCCGGTGTGGGCCGTGATGCTCTCGCTGCGCTCGATCTCGGCCTCCCGCTTGATCCCCTCGGGCGTGATCTCGTAGGCCCAGGAGAACATCAGCACCGGGAACAGCCCCACCACCAGCGCCGTGACGATGAGCTTCAGCACCCAGGGCGGCGCCTCGAAGGCGTCCGTGGCGATTTCCATCACCTGGGTCAGCACCCAGGCCGCCACCACATAGGCCAGGCCCACCCGGATGACGTTGCGGCGCTTGAGTTCCGAAAACAGTCCCATGGGCTAGAGCCCCTCGACGCGCAGGGAGTTGCGCATCCTCTGCTGGCGGGCCCGGATGTCTTGCATGATGGCCAGAAACGCCGGGTCGTCCCGGTACGGTTCCCACCAGGGCATGACCTCGAGCCACCTTATGTCGGTGGCACCGAGTTCGACAGCCCGGAGGAGGCTGGACAACATCTCGGCCCGATTGCCGGCCCGCGCGTTCATTGCAGCCACGAACCAGTAGTACCCGGAATTGACCACGCCCCTGGAGGCCACCTGGTCTGCCATCCGGAAGAGCTCTGCCCTCAGCCGGTCCGCGGTGGCTGCATCACCGAGCTGGCGTGCCGACCACGCCACGAGGAACGCGTGGTTGATCAGCGTGAGATCCAGGCCAGCCGCCTCACCGGCGAGGAACGGCTCCAGGCCCGGGCCGCAGACGTCCACGACTGCCTGGTGCCGGCCAACGACCAGATACGCGTTGCACAGGGCCCGTTGGTTACCTGGATTATCGGAATCGCGGGCGAAATCCGCCTCCATCTCGGCCACGAGGCGCTCGTGGTCCTCGGGTCGGAGGAACCAGTAGGGCCAGTACTCCTGATTGGGATCGAACTCCCGCGCCTTGTCGAACCATTCCCGGGCGGTCTCCTGGTCGTCCAGCGCAAGAAAGCCCCCGGCGATGGCCCTGTAGGGCTGAGGGGAACCCGGGGAACGCTCGATCTGGGCCAGTCGCGCCCGGATGGCGTCGTCGTAGCGGCCGAACTGGGCGTGCAGATTGGCAAGGCCGTTGTAGGGCCGGGGCGCCTCAGGTTCCAGGGCCACCGCCCGCCGGGCGATCTCCACGGCCCGGTCGTAGTTCCCGCGTGCCGCCAGAAAACCACTGTACTGACCAAGCACGAACACGTTCCTGGGATCCAGCTCATAGGCCTTTTCCATGAGCGCATCGGCTTCGTCCCAGCGGTCGAGGTCGTTCCGCACGTGGCCCGCCAGCCAGGTGTAGACGCTGGCGTTACTCGGATCCAGGGCGATCGCCCGACGGTAGGCCGCCTCCGCACCTTCCGCGTCGTTCAGCCGCTCCAGCAACCCGCCTTTCACCGCGTAGGCCGAACCCAGGTTCGGGTCCAGCGCCAACGCCTGTTCGATCTCCTGCTCCACGACCAGCCTGACCTCCTGGAAGGTCTTGTCGCCGTAGATCGTCGTGAACAGGTACGCAGTAGCGAGCCCGGCGTGGGCCGGCGCATATTCCGGGTCCACCGCGATAGCCGCCTTGAATTCGGTGATGGCTTCCTCGATGGCTTCCTTGGAACGGACCTGCCAGAGCCGGTCGCCCCGAACGTAATGTTCGTAAGCCTCCACGCTGGTGCGGTCCGACGCCAGCGGCGTGGCGGTCGCGGCCTCTTCCGAAGGCCGGAGCGCCGCCACAACGGCGTTCGCGATATCGTCCTGGATGGCGAAGATATCTCCCGTCGGCCGGTCGAAGGTCTGGGACCAGATGTGGCTCTGGTCCGAGACGCGGATCAGCTGGGAGATGATCCTCAGCTTCTCGCCGGCCCGCTGCACCGAGCCCTCCAGCACCGCGCCCACGCCGAGTTCCTGGCCGATGGTGGCGATATCCGCATTGGTGCCCCGGAACGAGAAGGACGACGTTCGGGCCGCCACCTTGAGTCCGTCCACCTGGGCCAGCATGTGTAGCAGGGTGTCGGCCAGCCCCTCGGCAAGATGCTCCTGGTCGCCTGCCGGGCTGAAATCCTCAAACGGCAGCACCGCGATGGAATCGATTTCACTGACGGTCCGGAGAGCCGGCGCTTGCGCGACCGGGGTTCGCTGGGCCTCCGTGGCGAGGAACCGGTCCGCAGCGTAGAGCGCCACCACCGCCAGCAAGAGCACGATGACCGCGATGTTCAGCCGCTTTGCGGTCTCGCCGGTGATGGACTCGTCCCGCGTGACTTCGGACTCCCGCTTGAGGCCCTCCGGGGTCAGTTCGTACACCCGCCTCCGCAATGAGCTTTTCCCAGCGAGGGTCGTCCTGAAGCGCCTTCAGCATCGGCTCCAGCCCGAGGCGGACTTTCCCCGGCGCCGTCGGCAGGGAGACCACTGATTGGAGGATTTCGAACGCCCGGTCATCCAGGCCTGCCATGGCGTACCCACCGGCAAGCGCCGTGGTCCAACGCGGCTTCTCGAGCGCATCCGGCGGCAGGCCGGCAAGCGACGCCTCGCAGGAACGACGGGTCGCGGCCACGTCTCCCATGGCGCCATAGGCCCAGCACTCGGTAAATGACACCTGAAGCTGCTCGGAGGCCTGTCGCTTGCGGATCTTGTCCAGCCCCGTCGCCAGGAGCGGACGGGCCGCCTCCTGGTTCCCTGCCAGCCGAGCCGTAAGGCCTGCGGCGATGTCGCTGTTCATGGGAAACGGCCCTGACATGAGATTTCCGAATTCAGCCGCCTGGGCCGTCTCCCGTGCGGCCTCGAAATCGCCCCCGGCCAGCTGCGTCCACCACAGAAGATCGTCGGCGAAGGAAAGCTCCCCGGAGATACTTTCCCAGTATTCCGCCGCGCGTGCGGGATCGCCGTCACGCTGGACGGCCAGCATCCCCCGCAACCACACGGACTGCGAATCATCCGGAATCGTCTCCTCCAGCAGCCGGGCATAACGCTCGGTCTCGCCGTAGTTTCCCAGGCGCAGGTGCGTGTGGCCCAGTTCCGCCATGGTGATACCGCTGCGAGGATCGAGCTCCAGTGCTCGCTCGAGAAGCTGGATGGTCTTATCGAACTGGCCGTATCGGCGATTCACGAATGCCACGACCCGCTGGAGCTCGGCATCGTTCGGGTAAACCGGCAACAGCGGTTCCAGCAGCTGAAGCGCCGCCGTGTAATCCAGGAAACCCCAGTAGTGGTAGTAACCCTCGGCGATATCCAGTTCCGGGAGATCCGGATCGATGCTGCGACCCATCCGAATGGCGTCTATCGCGGCCGACAGGCGCGCCGGGCTGCGATCAGCGCCCCACCAGTAGAATCCCGCTTCCACCTGGCCGAGCAAGCCCCAGGCAGCCGCGAACTCGGGGTCGCGCTCAATGGCGAACTGAATCTCTCGCCTCGCCGCTTCCAGGGATTCGACGGACAGGCTGTACAGATGCCAGCGCGCACGGAGATAGGCTTCCCGGGCCGGAAGATCATCGGTCAGCCGACGCTGGAGGGCCGCCTGCTCCTCGGGGCTGAGCGTTGCCTGCAGGGCGCCGGCGATGGCCGTGGCGATCTCCGTCTGGATCTCGAACAGGGTATCCGCCGTCAACTCCCGGTCGTAGGACTCCGCCCACAGGTGTTCGTCCGTCCGCGCATCAATCAGCTGGGCGGTGATGCGCACCTTCGAGCCGGAGCGTTGCACGGCCCCTTCCACGATGGTCGCCACGCCGAGCTCGTCGGCGATCTCCGGGATACGCTTGGTGGTGTCCCGGTAGTCCATGACGGAGGTGCGCGAGATGACCTTGAGACTGCCGATCTTGGCCAGCTGGGTCAGCAGGTCGTCGTGCACCCCGTCCGAGAAGTAGCGATCGTCGTCGTTGGCGCTGCGGGTCGTGAACGGCAGCACGGCGACCGACGCGTCACGCTCTCCCGGGGCCGCGGGCTCATTCGGGGCCCGCGCCGAGGCGGGTGCCTCGACAGTCCGGGATTCGTGCCCGGGCGCTCGCTCGGCCTTCGGAGCCGGCTCGGCGGGTGCGGAGACCTGCGCCGGCGCAGGCTGCTCCCCACGAGGGCCGACCAGGAACCGGTCCACGGCGAACAGTCCGATGGCGAGGAGCAGCAGCACGATCACCGCGATGTTGAGTTTCCGGCCCGTCGCCGCCGTGATGCTCTCGCTGCGGTCGACCTCGACCTCGCGCTTGATGCCCTCCGGGGTGATCTCGTAGACCCAGGAGAAAATCAGCGTGGGCAACAGCCCCACCGCGATCACGGTAATGGCGAACTTCATCACCCATGCCGGGGCCTCGAAGCTGTCGGCTGCGATCTCGAGCACCTGCACGAGCAACCAGCCGGCGACCACGTAGGCAAGACCGACCCGGATGACATTCCTGCGCCTCAGCTCCACGAGGAGACTCATGGGCGTGCCTCCGCAATCAGCTTCCCCCAGCGCGGGTCGTCGTGCAGGGACCTGATTCTCGCTGCAAACAACAGCTCGTTCCGGCTGGGCTCGATGGGACCGTCCTGCAGATCGAACAGAATGTCGAAGGCCTCATCTGCCATACCGGCCATGGCATATCCCATGGCTGCCTCGCGCCGGAAAACGGCCGCTCCGAACGCGTCCGGTGGCGGTTCGGTCAGCGCGCGCGAGCACGTATCCCGGACGGCTTCCGGGTCACCGAGAACAGCCTGCATCTGGCACTGACTCACAAGCGTCGCGCCCGGCGTGGAGGAGGCTTCGGCCATCGCCTGGAGCTGTCGCAGACCCTTCTCGATGTAGGGACGCGCCTTCTCCCGGTCCCCGGACATCCAGAGCACGAGTCCGCGCCCAACGTCGGGCGTCCATCCCATCGGGCCGTACACCACTTCCCGGTCCCTGGTCTTCTCGACGGCCGCCAGCGCGCCCTCGTAATCACCCGCGTTGGCCAGAATGAAAGATTGCTGGATGCCCACGTAGGGGGAGCTGGTAATGAAGGGGGCGAGCAGGCGTGCCGACTCCTGCAAGTTACCGTCACGATCTCGAGCCAGGTCAGCCATCAGCATCGCCGTTCGCATTCCGTCCCGATCCAGGGCCCGCACACGGGCGATGTAACGCTCGGCACGTTCATAGTCACCAAGGTCTATGTAAGTGCCCGCGACCTCCGACGCCCTGTCCATGTTCCTGGGATCCAGCTCGACCGCCTGCTCGAGATGCGCGAGAGCCTGGTCGAAGTCTCCGGCGCGGCGGTGGACGAACCCGACCACCGCGTGCAGCGCCGCGTCGTTCGGGTAGGCCTCGAGCGCGGGTTGCAGGACGGAGAGGGCTTTCTCGTAGTCCAGGAACCCCCAGTAATGGTAATAGCCTTCGGCCACATCAAGCTCGGGAAGGTCCGGATCCAGAGCGCGTCCTGCCTGGAGTGCCGACCAGGCGCTCGCGCGGCGCTCCGTCGTCTGGTCATGCCACCAGTAGAAGCTCATGTGCACGTAGGCCAGGCGGGCCCACGCCGCCGCGAAGCCGGGGTCCCGGTCGAGGGCGTAGACGAGCTCCTTTTCCGCCCTATCCAGGTCGTCCGGTAACCGGGACTCGACCAGCCACCCGGCCCGCTGGTAGGCCTCCATGGCCGCACGGTCGCTGGTGAGCTGCCGTCCCAGCGCAGCCTCCTCCGCGGGGCTCAGGGTCGCCTGCAGGGCCCCGGCGATGCTGGTCGCAATCTCGGTCTGGATGGCGAACAGGTTCTCCGCCGTCAGTTCCCGGTCGTAGGACTCCGCCCAGAGATGTTCGTCCGTCTCGGCGTCGATCAGCTGGGCGGTGATGCGCACCATGTTCCCGGATCGCTGAACGGCGCCTTCGACGACAGTTGCCACGCCCAGCTCGGATGCGATGTCCGGGATGCGTTTGGTTGTGTCCCGGTAATCCATCACGGACGTCCGGGAGATAACCTTGAGTTCGCCGATCTTGGCGAGCTGGGTCAGCAGATCATCGTGGACGCCGTCGGAGAAGAACCGGTCCGCCTCCTCCAGGCTGCGGGTGGTGAACGGGAGGACCGCGACAGAGGCCTCGCGAACGGCGGTCGCAGCGACACCGCTGGCTGCTGAACCGGTTGAACGATCCTGGGCCGGAGCCGCGGCTTCCTCCACGGACGAAACTTCGGCCTGGGAGACGGGGGGAGGCTGATGCTCGATCGAGTAATACAGCGCGCGCTCGCCGACGAAGACCGCCAGGGCCACCACGACCAGCACGATCACGATGATGTTGAGCTTGCGACCCGTCTGATCGGTGATGCTCCGGCTGTGGTCGACTTCGGACTCCCGCTTGATTCCCTCCGGGGTGATTTCGTAGGCCCAGGAAAACATCAGCACCGGGAAAAGTCCCGCGACGATGAACGTGGTGATGAGCTTCAGTACCCAGGGGGGCGCCTCGAAAGCGTCGGTCGCGAACTCGGCGACCTGGGCCAGCAGCCAGCCGCTGACGATGTAGGCCAGGCCCACCCGGATGACGTTACGGCGCTTGAGCTCGCCCAGGAAACTCACGGCCTCGCCTCCGCGATCAGCTCATCCCAGCGCGGGTCGTCGTGTAGCGCTTTGAGGCCGGGTTGGACCTCGAGCATGTATCGCCCGAGCCCGACAGGCCCTGTGACCGCACCCGCCAGCATGTCGAATGCCAGGTCGTCCAGGCCTGCCAGCGCATAGCCCGTGGCGACCTCGAGCCGATTGAATGGCTGATCGAAGGCGTCGAACGGCATCTCGGCCAGCGCCTGCGAGCAGGTTTCCCGGGCCTTGTCCGCGAGCCCGAGACCGCCGTAAGCAGCACACAGGTTTGGCAGCACAAAGGCTTCCTGAGCCGCCGAGCGGCCCAGGGCTTCGAGTTCCACCAGCGCCTCCTGAAGCGCGGCCTCGGCCGCGGGCCGCTCGCCTCTCGCAAGAAGGGTCATGCCCCGCGCGAATGCGGGCGTAATGCCGGTGGCCGCATTGGCAGGGCTGAATTCTTCGGCAGTCCGCAGGGCCGAGTCGTAGTCGCCCGCAAGAAGGTAAAACCGCCAGGCCACCGGACGGGCATAAGTCAGCGTATCCGACGCCCGGTCCCAGAGGCGTGCTGCCTGGGCCGGGTCCCGGTCGCGGCTGAACGCCAGCGTACCGGCGACCGTATGCCGGCGAATGTCGTTCGGGACTCTCTCCTTCATAAGGACCAGGAGCGCTTCTGCCCCGCGTGCATCGCCCATCCGAATCAGGGTCTCGGCCTTGCCGGCCAGGACGGTCCCGCTACGCGGATCCAGCGCGAGGGCCCGGTCCATGTGCTCGAGCGCTTTGTCGAATCGCCCATAGCGCCGGTTCACCCACGCGATGACCTTGTGGAGGTCGGCATCGTTGGGATAGGCACGAAGCGCCGGTTCCAAAACGGCGAGGGCTTTCTCATAGTCGAGAAAACCCCAGTAATGGTAGTAACCCTCCGCCATGTCGAGCTCGGGCAGGTCTGGATCGATGGCGCGACCCCGCTCGATCGCTTCCCAGGCCTTATGCCGGCGCGCGTCCGACGAATCGCCGAACCAGAAATAGGCGAGCTCCGCCCGGGCGACCATGGCCCACGCCGCCGCGAACCCGGCGTCGCGTTCCAGGGCGTACTCCAGCTCCTGTTTCGCGCTCCGGTAGGCCTCCACCGAGAAACCATCGAGCAGCCACCTCGCCCGCTGGTAGGCCTCGAGCGCCTTGAGATCGTCGGTCAGCAGCCGCTGCAGGGCCACCTCCTCCGCCGGACTAAGGGTGGCCTGCAGGGCCCCAGCGATACTGGTGGCGATCTCCGTCTGGATCGCGAACAGGTTTCGGGCCGTGAGTTCCCGATCGTAGGACTCGGCCCAGAGATGCTCGTCCGTTTCCGCATCGATCAGCTGGGCCGTGATCCGGACCATATCGCCGGAGCGCTGGACTGCGCCCTCGACAACGGCGGCCACGCCCAGCTCGGACGCGATGTCCGGGATCCGCTTGGTCGTTTCCCGATAGTCCATGACCGAGGTGCGTGAGATCACCCTGAGGCTGCCGATCTTGGCTAGCTGGGTCAGGAGATCGTCATGCACCCCGTCGGAGAAGAAGCGGTCGGCCTCGTCCATGCTTCGGGTCGTGAAGGGCAGGACAGCCACCGAGGCCTCCCGCGCGCCGACAGCCCACGCGGCGGATTCCTCCGGGGTTCCGACTGCAGGGACGGCGGGGACCGTTGTCGACGGCTCGGGCTCCACGACGGCCGGCCTGGCGACCTGTGCAGCACCCGGATCGGACCGCTCAAGCACGAGACGGTCGATAGCGAAAATGCCAACGGCCACCGCGAGGAGCATCACGGTAGCGGCATTGAGCTTGGTTGCCGTGTGGACGGTGATCGATTCCTCGGCGCTGACCTCGGCTTCGCGCTTCAGACCCTCTGGCGTCAGCTCGTAGACCCAGGAGAACACGAGCACCGGCACCAGCCCGACGCCAATCAGCGTCCCCAAAGAAACTCATGGGCTGGCCTCTGCAACCAGCGGCTCCCAGCGCGGATCGTCTTGCAGGGACGCAAGCATACGGTTATTCCCTAGATCGCCGGGCTTCGGGCCGACCGGGCTTGCGACGGCCTTTTCGAGCATTGCAAAGGCCTCGTCGGGCAGCCCGGCCAGGGCATACGCTTCTGCGACGGCCACCTGGTGGAAAGGCAGATCAAAAGCATCGTAAGGAATCCCGGTCAGCGCGTTGCTGCAAAGCTCGATGACCTGCTCTGGCTGCCCGAGAGCCGCGTGGACCTGGCACCGGCTGGGCAGCAGGTACGCCGCATCCATCATCAGCTCTCCGACCTCGGCAAGCTCCTGGAGTGCGTCTTCGAGCGCCGATGGGGCTTCCTCGTCCCCCATCATGTGCAGCGTCATACCCCTGGCAAATGCCGGCGTGGCGCCCCACTGCCTGGGGGTCCGCGCAATGCGATCGGCGATGCGCAACGCGGCTGCGTAGTCCCCGGCGTCCAGATACAGACGCCAGGCGAAAGTCTGCGCGAAGGAGATGTCCGGCGCCTGCAGATAAAGCCGGGCGGCCTCCGCCGGCTCGCCGCCCCGACTCGTGACGATCAGCGCGCGTACGGTGTGCCTGAGCGTATCCGCAGGCATGATCTCGTCCATCCGGTCGACGATCTCCTCGGCGCGCACGTAGTCGCCCAGCCGGGCGTAGGTTTCCCCCAGCGTCTGGTGCACGGCCGGACTCCGCGGATTCAACTGGAACGCGCGGCGGGCAAACTCCAGCGACTTCTCGAAGTGGCCGGATCGACGGTGGATGAACGAGACCAGGATCTGGAGTTCGGCGTCGTTGGGGTAGGCGGCGAGAGCCGGCCGAAGAACTTCCAGGGCCTTGTCGTAGTCACGAAAGCCCCAGTAGTGATAGTACCCCTCTGCGATGTCCAGTTCCGGGAGATCCGGGTCGATAGACCGGCCCCGCTCGATAGCCTCCAGTGCCGCGACGCGGCGCTGGTCGGAAGGGCTGCCGAACCAGAAATGGGCAAGCTGGACCCGGGCCGCCATGGCCCAGGCCGCGGCGAACCCCGGATCCCGCTCGAGCGCGAAGTCCAGTTCCTGCTCCGCCGTGCGGAAGCCCTCCACCGAGAAGGAGTCGAGGAGCCACCGGGCGCGCTGATAAGCCTCGAGAGCCTCCAGGTCGTCGGTGAGCCGCCGCCGCAGCGCCGCCTCCGCCTCCGGCGTCAGGCTCGCCTGTAGCGCACCCGCGATGCTCGTGGCGATCTCCGTCTGGATGGCGAACAGGTTGTCCGCCGTCAGCTCACGGTCGTAGGACTCCGCCCAAAGGTGCTCGTCCGTCTCAGCGTCGATGAGCTGGGCGGTGATACGGACCATCTGCCCGGAGCGCTGGACGGCGCCCTCGACGATCGTGGCCACCCCCAGCTCGCTGGCGATCTCCGGAACCCGCTTCTTCGTATCTCGATAGTCCATGACGGAGGTCCGGGAAATGACCCTCAGGCTGCCGATCTTCGCCAGCTGGGTGAGAAGATCGTCATGCACCCCGTCGGAGAAGAACTGGTCGTCCTCGTTGCGGCTGCGGGTTGTGAACGGCAGGACGGCCACCGACGCTTCCTGAACCGGCAGCACGGTGTCTCCCGCGGGGGCTCCAGCCTTGCCCGCAGGCGCGGCGGCCGGCGCCGTCTGCGGCTCGGGAGCCGCCGGGACGACTGAGTCTGCCGCTGTCACGTCGCTTCGGTCCGCCCGGTGCAGCAGAAACCTGTCCACTGCGAATATGCCCACGGCCAGCGCCAGCAGCACCACGATGGCCGCGTTTAGCTTGGTCGCCGTATGGGCGGTAATGGATTCCTCTTCGCTGACCCGGGATTCCCGCTTGAGGCCCTCGGGAGTCAGCTCATAGACCCAGGAAAACACCAGCGCGGGGATGAACCCCAGCACCAGCAGAACCACGATCAGCTTGCTGTACGTCGTGGGCAGCTCGAGGGCCTCGAACAGCACGTCCGCCACCTGAAGGACCAGCCAGGACAGCACCGCATAGGCCGCGGCGACGCGAAACACGTTGCGACGCTTGAGCTCCCCCAGCAGGCTCATGCGCCCCCACCCTTGAGGGAGTACTGCTTCTCCAGGGCCTGGATCCCCGGATGATCGCGATGCCGGTCGAAGACCGGGTCAAGAAGCAGATAGTCGATGTGGTGGATCTTCGCAGGCAGCGCCAGGTACTCCGTCATCTCCCTCGCCAGTTCTTCCGTGTCGGCGACGATCGCAAGCACTTTCAGCCGGTCTGCAAGGTAGGCAGGGCCCATGGGCACGTCCTGGGTGACCGGGTAGAGCTCGGTGGCCCGAAGCGCCTCCGCCCGCGCGTCTCCTTCGCGCCCCAGGATCGCCAGGGCCAGCGCCCTCGCGGCCACCGGGCGGGGATTGTCCGGCAGCCGGTCCAGTTCGGATCCGAGGTCTTCCAGGGCCTGGAGGGCCTGTGCCCGGGCAAGCTCCACGTCTCCCCGGGCCAGAGCGATCCGGGCCCGGACCAGGCTTTTCGGCCACAGAAGCCACTGGCCCGTCACCGGATCGTCTGGCAGCTGCTCGACGACGACCAGCGCGTCGTCGAACCGTCGCTCGAGGAAAGGCACGTCGATCTTGAGCCAGGCGATCTCGCTCGGCAGGCCGTCGGGCAGGGACTCCACGAACTCCCGGGCGGGCCGGGTGTTGCCGGCAACCACCAGCTCGAGCTCGGGCTGGTAGGCCTGCTGGATCAGGTCGACGTTCGGAATTGTCTGCAGGCGGGAAGACCAGATGCGGGCGGTGTCGATGTCACCCTGGAAGCCGAACGTAAAGGCATGGTCGGCAATGGTGTCCGAGTTGCGCGGATCCAGCCGGATCGCCTGCTCCAGGGCTGCCTCCGCACCTGCAAAATCTCCCCTGCGGCGCAGGATGTAGCCCTTGAGCTCGTAGATGTCCGCGCCGTTGGGCATGCCCTGCTCGGCGATTGCGAGCTCCGCCAGCGCCCCATCGTAATCCAGGTAACCGTGGTACAGGTGATCCGCCCGGATCCAGTGCAGGCGGGGCTCTTCGGGCGCCAGCGCGAGGGAACGTGCTATGTACTCTCCCCCCTTCGCGCGGTGGGCCGGATCCTGGGTGACGTACCAGTACAGATTCGTGTACTGATGACCGATCTCGCCCATTGCGAGAGCAAATTCGGTATCCAGGGACAGCGCCTGTTCGTAAAGCCGAATGGTCTCGCGGATTTCTTCTCCGGTCGCCACGGAACCCGTCGCTCTCGCCTGCAGGTAGAGGTCATAGGCTTCCTGTACGTCCGTGGGCTGAGCCTCTCCGATGGACGCAATCTGTTCCGGGCTCAGCGTGGTCACCAGCGCCCCGGCAATCGCCCTGGCAATGTCGGTCTGGATGTCGAAGACGTTCTCCGCACTCAGTTGACGGTCAAACGAATCCGCCCAGAGATGCTCGTCGGTCTGCGTATCGATGAGCTGCGCGGTGATGCGTACCCGGTTTCCAGCGCGCTGCACCGCGCCCTCCAGCACCGTAGCCACTCCGAGTTCCTGGCCAATCTCCCGCATATTCTTCGTCGTGTCCCGGTACTCAAGAACCGACGTCCGGGAGATCACCTTGAGGCTGCCGATCCGCGCAAGCTGGGTCAGCAGGTCGTCGTGGACGCCGTCGACGAAAAAGGCCGACTCAGGTGCATCGCTTCGGTTGGCGAAAGGCAGCACGGCAATGGAGTTGTCGGCGATCGGCTGCGCGGGCCTGGACGGCTCTGCGTCTTCCGTAACCGCCGAAGGCTCGTCAGGCACACGGGGAGCCGGTTCCGGCGCCGCCGTCTGCGCCTCCTGAGCCGGCTGCATCTGCTCCCAGAAGGTAATCCCGGCGACGATCAGCACGGCCACGATGGTGATGATATCCAGCCGCCGGGCCCGGTGGTGCCCGTCCTCGCCGACGGCTCCCGAGTCCCGGCGCACGCCTTCCGGGGTCACCTCGAACACCCAGGCTATGGCCAGCGCCGGCACGAACCCGAGCACCAGCATGGCTACCACAGCCTTGCCGGCCCAGTCCGGAGCATGGATGAACCCGAAGATGATGTCGGCCACCTGCAGCAGCAGCCAGCCCACGACGATGTAGGCCGCGGCCACGCGGAACACGTTGCGGCGCTTCAGTTCCGTGTACAGGCTCACCAGTCGCACTCCAGGCGGCGTTCCGGCGCCTCGAGGAGTCTGCAGCCATCGGGGAAGCCTTCGGACAGCCACTGTTCCAGGTATCCCCGCGCCTCAGCCAGCTCGAGGAAGCCGGGTGCCTCCACGGCCGCGCGACATGCCGGGAACCATACGTTGTGAAGGAAATTCGGATCCCGTTCCCGCGCCGGATCGAGTTCGAAGGCAAGGGCCTCGTTGTGAAAACCGAAAAGCAGTGCGATGGACGACCAGCCCGGCTTATCTGCCGCCCATGACGCCAGCGAGTCGACGAAGGCACGCTCCGCGTCGGGATCCCCGAACGCGGCCGCCGCGCGCCTGGCGACATCAGTCGTCACGGGATCGGAAGCGAAACTGGCCTGCACGGCCTCCGCCCAGCTTTGGAAGGCCCGGGCCGCTGCGTCGGGGTCCTCCCGCGCGAGAGCCAGATGTAGCTTGTTCCACAACCCGCCGGAGGCCCAGCCCAGAGCGATACTTCGCTCGATGCGTTCCTCGGCTTCCTCGAACTGCCCGGAATCCACAAGGGAGGCCCCGAGCCAGCCATTGGTGATGCCGACCTGGGGATCGATTTCCCGGGCACGGCGAAAATCCGCAACCGCCTTGCCCGTGTAGCCGCTCCGGACGTTGGCGATGCCCCGCCACAGCCACGCGGTGGAATCACTCGGGTTGCGCTCCACCGCGCCGGTCAGCAGCCGGTAGCCCTCCAGGGGAGCATCGTTCTCCGAACGCAGGGCTCCCAGAACCGCGTAGGGCAGGGCCAGGCCGTCGTCCAGCGCCCGGGCCCGCTCGGCCGCCTGTGTTGCGAGCCTGTCTTCCGCGTCGGAGTCAGGCACCGGAATGTAGCTGGGGGATACATACAGCACGCCGGCCAGAGCGGCCCACGCCTCAGCGAACTCCGGATCCCGTGCCACGGCCTCCTCCAGGCTGGCTCTGGCCCGGATGAGTGCGTCGCCGCGCTGGTAAAACAGGGTCCGCCCCTGCAGATAAAGCTCGTAGGCGCGCAGATCCTCGGTAGGCGCGGCCACAGAGACCGCCATGGCAGGCTCGAAGCCCAGCTCGTGCTCGAGCGCCGTGGAGATGGCCCGGGCGATCTCTTCCTGGACCGCGAAGATATCGGTCAGATCGCGATCGTAGGAATCCGACCAGAGGTGCTGGTCGGTGCCCGCATCAATGAGCTGGGCGGTGATGCGCACCCGGTCGCCGGCCCGGCGAACCGAGCCCTCCAGCACATGGGCAACGCCAAGCTGACGGGCGATCTGAGGGATGGGGGTATTGGTTCCCTTGAACGAAAATGCCGACGTGCGGGAGGCGACCCTGAGGCCGTCGATCCCGGCGAGCACGTTGAGGATTTCCTCGGAGATACCGTCGGCGAAATACTCGTTCTCCGGGTCCGGGCTCATGTTCGTGAACGGCAACACCGCCACCGAAGGCCCATCAGGCAGTGGCCGCTGAGGGACGGCCGGCTCGGGAGGCGGCTCCACGGGCTCTGCCGGCTCCACGGGCTCCGCCGTTGTCTCGCCGGGAGCTGCCTGCTCTGCGACGGCCTCTGGCTCGACGATGCGCTCGGGCAGAACGAATCGCTCGACCACGATCACCGCCAGCGCAAGCAGGATCATGATGATGGTGACCTGGTTCAGCCGCTGGGCGGTGGCCTCCGCCTGCGGGTTCTCCCGGGTCGGGCCCTTGTCCCGGACGATGCCGTGCTCGGTGAGCTCGTAGGCCCAGGAGAAGACGAGTATCGGGATCAGTCCCAGGGCGAGGGCACCCACCAGCCACTTGAGCGCCCCCTGCGGAAAGCCGAAGGCGGGGAACATGATGTCCGCGATTTCGATCAGCAGCCACGCAGACACCAGGTAAGCAGCGCCCACGCGGAACACATTCCGGCGCTTGAGTTCGCCGATTAAGGACATCGCCCCCCCTCTCCCGTAAGTCAGTGACCGATAATGAACAAAGACTTAGCTGATGTCACTCACGACGCAGAGGGCGCGGCGGGTGGAAAGAGCCAGGCCGGATACGTAGAAACCGAGAACCGCCTTCAAACCGCATTATATCAGCGGCTTAGCGGCGGAGGCGGGTTCAACCCCCAGAACCGGGTACTCGCCAGCCCGCCCCCAGCGCCCGGACCAGGATCCCGGCGCAGGCGGAAGCATCCGACGCGGCGTCGTGATGCTTCAGGCCGATACCCAGATGGCGGCAGACGTCAGGAAGCTTCGTCGGGTAGATTCCCCAGACCTCCCGGGCCACGCGTACCGTGCACACGGAAGGACGACGAACGGGGGCGAGGCGATAGGTCTCGCAGCAGCCCGCCAGCACTCCCATGTCGAACGGCGCGTTGTGGGCGACGAGGAAATCGGCCTCCTCAAGGTACGGATTCAGGCGTGGCCAGAGCTCCCCGAAGGTCGGCGCATCCTGCACGTGCCGCCATTCAAGGCCGTGGATGCAGGTAAACAAGAACTCATGGCTCGGGGGACGCACCAGGAACGAGGTCTCCTCGACGATATCGCCGCCGGCGACGACGGCGATGCCCAGGGCGCAGGCGCTGTCCCGGGCGTGGTTCGCCGTCTCGAAGTCCAGCGCCAGATACGTCGTCACGGTGCCTCGCTCTCAACAATATCGAGCACCGCCTGCCCGTACCGGTCGAGCTTCTTCTCACCGATCCCGGAGACCTGACTCAGGGAGTCGGGGCTCGCGGGCCTCGTACTCGCGATCTCGGCCAGCGTGACGTCATGGAGGATTACGTAGGCGGGGACGCCCTGGCGCCTCGCCTCCTCCCGCCGCCAGGCCTTCAGCCGCTCGAGCAAGGACTCGTCCGCGGGACCGAGCCCGCCGGGCGGCGGCTTCGTCGGTTTCCGCCTGCGGCCTGCGGCTGCGACCACCGGCCGCATCTCGATGCGCCGTTCGCCCCGGAGCACAGGCCGGCTCGCCGGCGTCAGGCGCAGCGCTCCGTACCGGGCATGGTCGACCTCGATCAGACCGAGCGCCACCAGCTGCCGGAAAACGTTGCGCCAGCTCCCCGGGTCCAGGTCCGCGCCGACGCCGAAAACGCCGAGCTCGTCGTGGCTCCGGGCCTGGATGCGCTCGCTCGTCTTCCCGCGCAAGACGTCGATGACATAGGCCGCGCCGAAACGCTGGCCGGTGCGGTAGACAGCCGAGAGCGCCTTGCGCGCAGCGTCGGTCGCGTCCCACGTCTCGGGAGGCGACAGGCACGTGTCGCAGTTGCCGCAGGGGTCGCTGTCCTCGCCGAAGTACGCCAGGAGCCGGACCCGACGGCAGCCGGCCGTCTCGCACAGGCCCAGCAGCGCATCGAGCTTGGCCGTTGAGACCCGCTTGAAGTCGTCGCTGGCCTCGGACTGCTCGATCAGGCGGCGCTGCTGGACGACGTCGCCCAGTCCATAGGTCATCCAGGCGTCTGCCGGCAGGCCGTCCCGGCCCGCCCGGCCCGTCTCCTGGTAGTAGCCCTCGATGCTCCTGGGCAGGTCCAGGTGGGCGACGAACCGTACATCGGGCTTGTCGATGCCCATACCGAAAGCGATTGTGGCAACGACGACCACGCCCTCGTCCCGCTGGAACCGGGCCTGGCTCTCCGCCCGGGCCTCCCTGGTCATCCCGGCGTGATACGCGACCGCATCCACGCCCCGCTCCCCAAGCCATCGGGCCGTCTCGTCGACCTTCTTCCGGGACAGGCAATAGACGATGCCCGACTCGCCGGGGTGCTCGTCCTGGACGAAGCGCAGCAACTGGGCCCGGGGCTCCACCTTGTCCACGATGGTGTAGCGAATATTCGGCCGGTCGAAACTCGAGACAAACGTCCGGGCATCGGTCAGCTCCAGCCGGTCGATGATCTCCTGGCGGGTCTGGGGGTCGGCGGTGGCGGTGAGAGCCACCCGCGGCACGCCCGGGAAGCGCTCCCGCAGCACCGAGAGCCCCAGGTACTCAGGCCGGAAGTCGTGGCCCCATTGCGAGACGCAGTGGGCCTCGTCAATCGCGAACAGGGCCAGGGAGAGCTCATCGAGAAGTTCCAGGCATCGACCGGAGAGCAGCCGCTCCGGCGCTACGTAGACCAGGTCGAGCTCCCCCGCCCGGAGCCGGGATTCCACCTCTCTGGCGTCGGCAGGCGAAAGCGTCGAGTCCAGATACGCCGCCGCCACACCGTGCTGCTCGAGGGCCGCGACCTGGTCGTGCATGAGGGCGATCAGGGGCGAGACGACGATACCCGTGCCGGTTCTGAGCAGCGCCGGCAGCTGGTAGCACAGGGACTTTCCGCCCCCGGTGGGCATGAGTACGAGCGCATCGCCGCCGCGGGCCACGTACTCGACGATCTCGCGCTGGGCACCGCGGAAACCGTCGAACCCGAAAGTCTCTTTAAGGATCGAGAGAGCGTCGCCCGCAGAGTCCATAGGCCGAGCATACCCAAGCCCGGCACGAGGCGCCGCCGGAGGAGCCGTCAGGCGCCTGCGGTCATGAGCCGATCATCACGCGCGGGAAGCGGTCGCGGGACTGCCGGCGGGCATCCGGACAGCGTGACGAACGGGTTGAGGCGGCCGCGTGCGGGACACGCTGCTCGTCTTCGGCGGACAGCGGGACCGGATCGACGGGCGCGCGATCTCCGCTGACCGCCGTGAAGACCAGGACCATGAACGCGATAAGAGCCGCCGGCCTGAGGCGAGCGCCGGCGCGTTCGAGACGGGAGGGGGGATGGTTCATCGGTGGCTCCGCCTGTTCGGGTCTCGGTAAGGATGACCCGGCGGACGCCGCGAACCTTACACCGACCGGCCGGTCAGCCGCTGATGTACTGCTCCAGCTGCTCGATCAGCGAATCCTGCTCGGCGATTACGCGCTTGACCAGGTCTCCGATGGACACGACTCCCAGCAGGCGGCCATCCTCTACCACCGGCAGGTGGCGGCAGAGTTTCTCCGTCATCAGTTCCAGGCCCTCGCGAGCGGTCATGGTGGGCGGCACCGTGATGACGTCGCGGGTCATGATGTCGGAGACCCGGGTCTCCCCCGACCGGCGGCCCTGGAGGATGATCTTCCTGGCGTAGTCGCGCTCCGACAGGATGCCTACCAGGTCGTCACCGTCCATCACCAGCACAGCGCCGATCCGGTGCTCGGCCATGGTGGTGATCGCGGTCAGAACGGTGTCGTCGGGCGCCACGGCCCAGATGGTGTCGTCAGCCTTGTGCTTCAGGACAGTCCGGATGCTGAACATAGGTGCTTCCAGGCGGGACCGGCCCGCAGTATATGCGAGTGTGCTTCGGGTTCTCACGCCCTCGCGTGCGGCGTTGCAGCAGGGCCGGGGCCCCAGGTCTTTCCCAGCCCCGCCTTCACCGGAGCCGGGCATCCGGCCCGTCATGCGGATCAGCCCGGCAATCTGACCCCCGCACCGGCCGGGCTCCCCGGAAAGACATGTCAGTCGCGGGCAGGGTTCGGCGCCGGCGCGCGCCGGGGCCATGAAAGCCCGGTTGGCAGGGCCTAGGCTTGGGACATGTGCACCATCCGCATCGGCACCTCGGGCTGGTCCTACGATCACTGGACCGGACCGTTCTATCCCGAGTCGCTACCCGGGGATCGGCGCCTGGATTTCTATGCGGAGCGCTTCCCTACAGTGGAGATCAACAACTCTTTTTACCGACTTCCCGCGGAGAAGACCTTCAAGGCCTGGCGGGGCCGGGTACCCGGCGGATTCATCTTCAGCGTAAAGGCCAGCCGCTACATCACCCATATGAAAAAACTGAAGGATCCGTCAGCCAGTCTGGGCAAGCTCATGAGCCGTGTGCGCCTGCTTGGCCACCGGCTGGGGCCAGTGCTTTTCCAGCTGCCCCCTTCCTGGAAGTTCGATAGTGGACGCCTGCAGGATTTTCTGGAGACCCTGGACGGGAAACCGCAGCGCTACGCGTTCGAGTTTCGCGACCGATCCTGGCTCAACGACCGCTGCTACCGGATGCTGGCTGACCACGGCGCGGCCCTTTGCGTGTACCACCTGGCCGGGTTCCGCTCACCCCGGAAACTGACTGCCGACTTCACTTACGTGAGGCTTCACGGCCCCGGCGATGCCTACCAGGGGCGCTACGACGGACGCACGCTGCGGGGCTGGGCGCAGGTCATGTCGCGCTGGGCGTCCGACGACGTCGACGTCTACTGCTACTTCGACAACGACGAGGCCGGATACGCGCCCAGCGACGCCCTCCGGCTGGCCGCGATGCTGGGCCTGGGATCCGGCCGCAGCGCCGGTCGAGGCACGGGTTAACGAGTATCGCCGACGCACCGTCTCCGGACGGTCGCGCGCTGAAGAGCTGCGCCGCGAGGGCCGGCGCGAAGGCCGACAACCGGGATGGGACCCGGGCCGTGTTGGAGGCCATCACACTGCGCATCAGCTCACGCAATCCCCTTAGCGCGGGTGCAGCCACGCGGGCAGGAATGAGTACGGCTCGTCGGCAACCTTCTGATCCCAGTCCACGCTTCCCGACTCCAGCAGCGACTGCGCCTTTCCGTTGCGCATGGCATCGAAGAGCTCGGTCGCGCCCCCGATGAACTCGCCTCCGATGAAGACCTGGGGGATCGTGGCACAGCCTGTGCGGGCGTTCAGCGCCGCGCGGATCTTCCCGCCCCGGTTGCCGTCCTGGTATTCGACCGAGTCCAGGTCCACGGACTGGTACGGGATCCGGTACTTCGCGAACAGCTTGCGGACCGACCAGCAGAACTCGCACCACTCCAGAGCGAACAGGACCACCGGGTTGTCCGGGTCCGTGACGAGCGCCTCGACCAGCGCCTCGAACTCGGGCTCCACGGCCACGACGCTCGCCGGGTCCGGGGGCCTGGACGGGGCCGGCGGCGGCGCCACGTCGAACCGGCAGTTCGGCGTGGAGCGGGAGATCTCGATCTCCTCGTCGGTCATGTCCTCGGGCACGTCCGCGAAGAGCGGCGTGGACAGATACCGCTCCCCGGTATCGGGCAGCATGCACAGGATCGTCGAGCCCCTGGGAGCAGACTCGGACACCCTGAGCGCCCCGGCGAAGGTCGCCCCGCCGGAGATGCCCGTGAGGATGCCTTCCTTCACGCCGAGTTGCCGGGCAAGCCTGAGCGCCTCGCCACCGTTGACGGGCACGACCCCGTCGATGAGACCGGCGCCGACGGCGTCCTCGGTAAGCTTCGGGATGAAGTCCGGCGACCAGCCCTGCATGAGGTGAGGCCGGAAGTAGGGATGACTGGCCGAAGGACTGCCGTCCGCCTCCCGGGCCTGGGTGATGCCGCTGCCGAGAATCGGCGCATTGTCCGGCTCGCAGACGATCACCTGGAGCCCGGGTCGCTCGGCCTTTAGCACGCGGGCCACGCCCTTGAGGGTGCCCCCCGTGCCAAACCCCGTAACCCAGTAGTCCAGCCGCTCGCCTTCGAAGGCCTCCAGGATCTCCGGCGCCGTGGTGCGGGAATGGAAGTCCGCATTGGCCTCGTTCTCGAACTGCCGGCACAGGAACCAGCCATGGGCCTCGGCCAGCTCCACCGCCTTGGCCAGCATGCCGCTGCCCTTGAGCGAGGCCGGCGTCAGCACGACCTTCGCCCCGAGGAAGCGCATCAGCTTGCGGCGCTCGACGCTGAAGTTCTCCGCCATCACGAGGACCAGGGGATAACCCTTCTCGGCGCAGACCATGGCCAGGCCGATTCCCGTGTTGCCGCTGGTCGCCTCCACCACGGTCTGGCCGGGCTTCAGCAGCCCCCGTTGCTCCGCGTCCTGGATCACGCCCAGCGCCAGCCGGTCCTTGACCGACCCCAGCGGGTTCATGGCCTCCAGCTTCGCGTAGACATTCACGCCCTCGGGCGCAAGCTTCTTGATCCGCACGACGGGCGTGTGCCCGACCAGCTCGAGCACGCTGTCGAAAGGACCCTGCATGGTGTCTCCTCCCCGCAATGCCCCTGCCTTCCCTGGACCCGGGCAACGTTGTCAAACTTTCCTCGACAACGAGTATGGGCCCGATTCGGCCAGATGCCATGCTGCACTGCCGGAGAACCCCCCAGAGGCCTGTCCGGCGGGGCCCGCCGGACCCTGCACCTCAGCATCAGGTCAACTGGCGCAGCCCCGGTTCCTCAGCCATACCTAAAGCATGTTCTTCGACACGCCACCGGTGCCCGCATGAGCGGCGGCGAGATGCGCCTGTTCGCCCTCGGCCCGAGCCGGGAGTTCGGTTCGCGGGTGGCCCGTGGGCTCGGCACGGACCTGGCCAACCACGAGGAGCGGGACTTCGAGGACGGCGAGTTCAAGGCCCGCCCGCTGGTCCCGGTGCGCGGGGATGACGCCTACGTGATCCATTCCCTCCACGGCGAACCGGGCGCGTCTGCCAGCGACAAGCTCGTGCGGCTGGCCTTCTTCATCGGCGCCCTGCGTGACGCCGGGGCCGGCCGCATCACGGCCGTAGCGCCCTATCTCGCGTTTTCCCGGAAGGACCGGCGCACCAAGCCCCGGGACCCGGTGAACACACGGTATGTCGCGGAACTGCTGGAGGCCGTCGGCACTGACCGGGTCGTGACCATGGACGTCCACAACGATGCCGCCTACGAAAACGCGTTCCGCATCCCGGCCGAGCACCTCGAGCTCAAGGCCACACTGGCCCGGTACCTGGCCGACGCCTGCCCCGACGCGGGAATCACCGTGGTCTCGCCCGATGCCGGGGGCATGAAGCGGGCCGAAGCGCTGCGCCAGACCCTGTCTGCCGTGCTGGAGCGGCCGATCGGCCGGGCGTTCCTCGAGAAGTACCGCAGCGAGGACGTCCTGTCGGGCTCCACGTTCGTCGGCGACGTAGACGGCCGCGTCGCGGTCATCGTGGATGACCTCATCGCCAGCGGCTCGACCATGGGGCGGGGCGCGGCGGCCTGCCGGTCGGCCGGGGCGAAGACCGTGATCGCCGCGGCCACCCACGGCCTCTTCACTGGCCGTGCCGAAGATAACCTGGGCTCCGCGCCCATCGATCAACTGCTCCTGGGTGACACGGTCCCGCCCTTCCGGCTTCGCCCGGACGGCGCGCTCTCCTCCAGGCTCGTTTCGTTGCCGGCCCACGCCGTCTTCGCCGAAGCCATCGGCCGGCTTTACGAAAATCGTTCGCTGGCGGAGCTCGCCGATTATCCGCCGTCCGGAGCGCCGGCCAGCCCGTGAAGGAGCATTGTTCGCGGAGAACTCAATGAATCGGGCAACAGCCAGGCGCCTTCCCGGACCGGACCACCGCTCGGCCGGCCAAAGGGACGCCCTGCGGCGCCGGTTCTCAGCTCCGGGGGACGTGCAGGCCGGCCAGCCGGAGATAGGCCCGCGCCTTCGCCCGCCAGCGCGCTTGGTCGTGGCGGTCCCTGTCCCAGACGTGGGACAGGGCGAGCTTGGCCCTGAGCAGGCCTCGCATGGACGCATAGAACCTGACCAGGGACGGCGGCGGCTCATCGTGGAGACGCCCGCAGACCGCCTCGAGGAGCGTCCTTCCCGGGGTCGCGACGCCCTGAAACTCGCACTCCATCGCCAGGAAGGCGAGCTCGTCCAGGGGATCGACGATCCTGAAGTCCCGGTTGAACTCGAGGCAGTCGATGACGACAGGCGGGTGAGTCAGGCAAACATGCTCCGGCCGCAGGTCCCCGTGGCCCTCCACCACCCGGCAGGCCCGGTCCTCGAAGAGGCCGGGAAGGGACCCGAGGTAGCCGAGGAGCGCCGCGCCGACGGCCTCGCAGCCCTCGGCATGGTGATCGTGGCGGAGCAGTTCCCCGACGTCGTCCCTGATTCTCGCGGCGAGCCGTTCGGCGTAGGTCCCGCCAGAGAGACCGACCGGGACCGCGGCCGCGTAGAAAGCGGCCAGCACGTCAGCCAGCCGGCCGATCTCGGCACCGGAAACGCCGGCATCGTCGAGCCGGGCGTCAAGGAAGTCCGCGGCCGGCAGCCGGAGCATCCGGACCAGCCAGTCGACGACCGGCCCGTCGGCGCCCAGGCGGAGCCCTCCCCCGGGTTGCAGGCAGAGCGGGACGACATCGAGATAGACGCCCGGCGCCAGCCGGGCGTTCAGGGCAACTTCCTTGAGACTGTCGCGGCGGCGGGCCTCGAGCGTACTGAAGTCCAGGAACTCGTAGCGAACCGGTTTCTTGAGCTTCCAGGCGTGCCGGTCGGTGAGGAATACCCACGCCATGTGGGTTTCCACCCGCTCCACACCGGCGGGATGCCCGCCCTCGATGCGGGCGTAAGCCCCGGGCCGGGAGAGGAAGGACACCTTCTCCTCCAGCCCCACCCGCTTTTCGGCCTCAGCCGGGCTGCACATCCCTGCCCTCGCCGATATTCACCACCTGCACGAAGGATAGGCCACGGGCGCTATCCATGGAGGAAGACATGACCATCTACCAGGACAGGATCGATGCCGGCCGGCGGCTGGCCGAAGCGCTGGCCGGGTACGCCGGACGCCAGGACGTCCTGGTCCTCGGCCTGCCCCGCGGGGGCGTGCCCGTTGCCGCGGAAGTCGCCCGCGCGCTGCACGCGCCCTTGGACGTGATGGTGGTACGCAAGCTGGGGGCGCCGTGGCAGCCGGAACTGGCGATGGGAGCCATCGCCTCCGGCGGGATCCGCCTGCTGAACGAGCGGGTCGTCCGCGCACTCGGCGTGGACCACGAGGCCATCCAGGAAGTCGCCGAGCGGGAAGCGGAAGAGCTCAGGCGCCGCGAGACCGCCTATCGCGGCGATCGGCCGCCGTTCGATGCCCGGGGCAGGCAGGTCATCCTGGTGGACGACGGCATGGCCACCGGCTCGACCATGCGAGCCGCGGTGGCGGCCGTGCGGCACCTGGAACCCGCGCGGGTGGTCGTGGCAGTGCCCACGGCTGCCGCGGACACCTGCCAGATACTGCGCGCCGAAGCTGACGAGGTGATCTGCCTCGACACGCCGGAACCTTTCATGGCCGTGGGATGCTGGTATCGGGATTTCGGCCAGACCTCCGACGCCGAAGTTACGGACCTCCTGGCCCGAACGCCGGCACCAGACAGGGAGAGCTAGCGATGGGCACGAGAAACAGCCCCTTGGAAGAACAGCTTCCTGCGCAACAAGTGCGCATTCCCGCCGGCCGGGAACACGTATGCGGCGACCTGGTCCGTCCAAGGGAAGCCGCCGGACTGGTGGTCTTCGCCCACGGCAGCGGGAGCAGCCGACACAGCCCGCGCAACCGGTATGTGGCATCCGTGCTCAACCGGGCCCGCCTGGCCACCCTGCTGGCGGACCTGCTCACGCTTCGCGAAGAAGAAGCCGACCAGGATTCCGGCGAGTACCGGTTCGACATAGGCCTGCTCGCCGAGCGCGTCGCCGCGATGGTGGCCTGGACGCGCGAGGAGCCGACCGTCCGCGACCTGCCCGTCGGGCTGTTCGGCTCCAGCACGGGGGCGGCCGCGGCCCTGGTTGCCGCCGCCCGCCGGCCTCATGCTGTCTCGGCCGTGGTTTCCCGGGGCGGTCGCCCGGACATGGCAGGCGACTTCCTCCCGAAGGTGATCTGCCCGACGCTGTTCATCGTCGGCGGCCTCGACGACGTCGTGATCAGGCTCAACCGCAAGGCCATGGCGGCGATGACGGCGGAACGCACCATGGAGATCGTGCCCGGTGCAACCCATCTCTTCGAAGAGCCGGGCACGCTGGAGACTGTCGCCGGGCTGGCCCGCGACTGGTTCCAGGCCCACCTGCCCGGCGGCGGGTAAAGGGTGGGGGACTGATTGCGCCCCCGGGGAACATCCGAACCGGGTTAGGATTGGCGCAGATCGACTCACCCACCGGAGAAGCAACCCAATGCATCCTTCCCGTGCCGCCCTGCTCGTCCCACTGGTCCTGGTCCTGGCCGGCTGTCAGCCGGACGTGGGAAGCCAGAAGTGGTGCGACCAGCTTTCAGAGAAGCCCAAGAGCGAGTGGTCGCTTTCCGAAGCGAAGGACTACGCAACGCACTGCATCGTCGAGTCCACCACCATTGGCAGCGAAGCCTGGTGCAAGAAGCTCGAGAACAAGCCCAAGGGGGAGTGGACGGCCAGCGAGGCCGCGGACTACGCCAAGCACTGCGTCGTGAACTAGGGCCTAGTTGTCGGGCGCGCCCTGGGCTATCCAGGCGCGCAGGACGTCTTTCTCGGCGGCGTACAGCTTCCGGCTGTCCCCGTGCGGCATGGCGATGGACGGGTCCGCCCGGCCCTCGACGAGCTGCATCAGGACGCTGGCATCGGGATCCCCGGGCACCACGACCGGGCCGTACTGGGTGCCCTGCATCAAGCCGTTGTAACTGACAACGCTGAAACCGCTGGCGGCCGTCCCCTGGCCGACGGCGTCATGGCAGTCCAGGCAGTTCTCCCGGAGTATGGGCATCACGTCGTTACGGAAGCTCACCGCCTCTTTTCCGGCGCGGTCGCACGCCACCGTCGTTGCCGCCAAGGCCGTGGCCACAAACGCCATGACTAATCTGTTCATCCCGTCGCCCTCCGCCCGGTATTGACCTGACCCTAGTCCGACACGGGTCGCGCTGCAACATCGCGTCAGTCCCGTGTCGCCAGTCCGCGTACCAGGGCTGACGGGGCTCTGGAGACCGGGCGGGCATGCCTGATCCTGCTGCAGCCCGAACGGCTTATGAAACACGCGGCACTAGACCAAGGTCCATAGTGACTATCCGATAGTGGAAATTTCGCTGCGAGTGTCTATGGTTTCACTGTCCGCCAGTGAAGGTGGGACTGCCCGCAGGACGGCACGGCGCATCAGCCGCGGGTGGGAAGCCACGGGCTTCTCGTCCGACACAAGAACAGCCCTGCGAGAGGCGGCCTCTCAAAAGCCTCACTGGCGGGCCGGTGCGGCGCTGCGGCGCCTGGAGCCTGCTGGGAAAAGCTGCAAGGAGATGGCCCCAGCATACGTCGACGGTTCTGTTGCCTCGAGCACGGCGCCGCGACACGGCCCAGGAGAAGTTCGGCAGTCCAAACGTCACCGTATGAAGGGGCCGGCTCGCCGGCCCCTTTGCATTGGGAAACCTCCAGGGACTCCCGCCCCCGTTCAGTAGCCCGGGATGACCTGCAGTGGCAGCTCGCCCGCCTCGATCATCGTGTCGATCTCCTCCCGCACGCCGTCGAGCTCCCGCATCCGCGCCTCGAGCATGGACTGGAACCGCGGGTCGCCGGCCAGTGGCGCCCACACCGGGCTGTGGGCCGCGAGGGACTCGAGGCCGCGCGGTTGCTCCGACAGGTCCAGGCGGCCGATGGCCTCGTCGACCCGACCCTGGTGGGCCGACGCCAGCGCCGCCTGCACGGGGTCGGACTCCGGGTCGGCGGCGACCGCATCCAGCAGCCTGGAGGCCTGACGGGCGTCCCCCGTGAGGCGGAGCAGCAGCGCCGCCGGCAACGCGACGAACGCATCCCGGTGCTGCTTCAGTTCAGGTGGATCGGCCAGCAGCCCCGGCCAGGTGGCCCGGAGCCAGGCCAGCGTCTCCTCCAGTTCCTCGCCCGTCTCCAGGGCCGTGGAGATCAGGACAGAGCCCGCCAGTGCGTTGCGCTTTTGACCCTCGAGCGCCAGCCGCGCTTCCCGACGGGCGTCCTCGAGGTGGCCCAGAGCGTAGTTGCGCGCCGCCAGGTTCTGGTGGAGTCGAAAGCTGTCACCGTGGTTACTCTGTAACTCGGCCAGCCGCATCGCCCGATCGTCGTCCCCTACCATCGAGAAGAGCAGCCCCATGGTCCCCAGAGTGCGGGGCGGAAGCGTGATTTCCGGAACCTGCAGCATGCGCGCGAATACGGCGAAGGCGTCGACATAACGGCCCGCAGCCATACCCAGCCGTCCCGCGTAATCCGTCCACGCGGCCGCGTTGCGCGGATCGATCTCGATCGCCCGTTCGAAACTTTCGATGGCCCGATCGACCTCCCCCAGGGTCAGATACCGGTTCGCCAGCTGGACGTGGTACATGGCCACCATCGGGTCGAGCCGCACGTTGCGTTCCGCCATGGCCACGGACTCGCGCGGGCGACCCGTCATCATGTAGAGGCGCGACAGATGCTCGTAGGCTGGCGTGAAGCTCGGGTTGATCTCCAGCGCCCTCAGGAACGCAGCCTCAGCGGCCTCCAGGTCGCCTCGGAATGTCGCATAGCCACCGATCAGCACGTGGGCCCAGGGCAGTTCATCAGTAACTGCCAGCGCCCGATCCAGGAGCGGTTCTGCCTCCCGCCAGGCGTCTTCCGGGCTTCCGATCCCCCGCCAGAGCCGGAGATAGGGAATCCACGCCTTCGCGACGAGCGCCTGGGCGAAGTCCGGGTCATGGGCCAGGGCCTCGTCCAGGAGCAGCACCTCCAGCTCCTCGGATTCGGCGTCCCAGGATCTCAGGAAGGCGTCATAGGCCTCGAAGCTGGTCGTCCCGCCCTGTCTGCGCGGGTCGCCGAGGGAGACGCCCAGGTAACCGGCGACCGCCTCCGCGATGCGCTGCTGCGTTTCGAACGGCTCGTCCGCGGATCCCGCGAAGGTACCGCTCCACAGCTGGCGGCCGGTCCGGGCATCGATGAGCGCCGCGGACGCGTGGACCTCGCTCCGCTCCCGGGAAACGCTCCCTTCGACCAGGTAATCGACGTCGAGCGCCTCGGCGATCTCCGAGATGCCTCCGCCCGTATCGCGGAAGTGAAACGACGAGGTCCGGGCGATGACGTCCATGTCGACGATCCGTCCCAGCTGGGTGAGCAGCGACGCAGCCAGCCCGTCGCCGAAATAGCCGAACGCGGCGTCCGCGGTCAGGTCGATGAACGGCATGACGGCGATGGCCGGACGGGCATCGGCCGCCGTCGGGACCTTCCACTCGGCGTGCTCCATCTCCGCCCGCTGCACGAGGCCGAACACGACCGCCCCCACGACCAGCCCGAGCGCGGCGAGCAGCCCGAAATCGACCGGCCGCAGGGACAGGTCCGCGGACTCGTCCGCTCCCTTCGGCGGCGTCCGGACGACACGACCCCCGACGATGTCGTACGACCAGGCGAAGACCAGGACCGCGGGGGAAGCCAGGACGAGTCCGATCCACACCCAGCGCAGCAGCGGCATCGGGACGTCCCAGGCCTCGAAGGCAGCCTGGGCCACCTGTATCACGACCCAACCGGCGACCGCGTAAAGTGCCAGCGTCCTGAACACCCGACGGCGCCTGAGCTCGGCGATAAGCCCCCGCATCCATCTCCCTCGCGACCGCGCAGGCAATTCGGATTTGCCAGTGCCCTCTCAGGAGCCTAGCTCTGCGGCAGTCGCCGTCAAGCCAGGGCGGACCCAGCCGTCCGTTTTCCGGAAAAAACCACGCACGGCGGTGGGCCACGACGGAGTGTCACCACGTCGCTCGTTGCGGCGCGGACATGCCGGCTGCCGGACGCCACCGGGGACCGGCAAGACCGGGGAGGTGCTATGCCCGCAGGAAGATTCCATGGGGAAACAGGGCCGTGCCTCATTCGGGCTTAAAGGGCCGTGCCTCTGGGCCGCCAACAGGCATGGCCTTTTTGTTCCGCCCGGTGTGAAGGGGCCGGCTCGCCGGCCCCTTTGCATTTCCCCGCGCGACCCGCGACCGCCTGAAATCCGGCCGCCGGAGGGCCGGAGTCCCTTTGCGTGTTAGTTCAGGCGCCTCCGGGCATCCACCGCCCACTCCGATTCCGGGGCAAGCCGCAGCGCTTCCCGGAACGCGGCTGCGGCTTCGTCACCCCGACCAAGCCCCGACAGTGCGAGCCCCCGGTGGTAGTGAGCCACGGCCAGCCCGGGCTGCAGTGCAACTGCATCATCGAGCAGGGAAAGCGCCGCGGCGTTCTCCCCCCGACGCTGCAGGATGGATCCCAGCGTGTCCATGATCTGGGGATTGTCTGCCACCTGGGCGTTGGCTTTCCGGGCAAGGGCCTCCGCCTCTTCGAACTCGCCTTCGCCGGCAAGGATGATGGCCAGGTTATTCAGGGCCAGGGGATTGTCGGGATCAGCGGCAAGCACGTCACGATAGACGCGGGCCGCCGCTTCGTCCTGTCCTGCCGCCGTGAGACGCGCCGCGTAGAATGCCGCGACGTCAGCCCGGGGCTGGAGCTCATAAAGTCTGGCTGCCGTCACCGCCGCCGCTTCGGCATCCCCGGCCCGCTCCTGGGCCAGGGTCAGCAGTCGGACAATGTCCGGACTGTCGGGCGCCATCTCAAATGCTGCTTCCAGCTCCGTCACTGCCTCGTCGTACCGGGTCAGCGCGGCCAGGTATGCGCCCAGCCGGGCACGCAGGAAGGGACTGTCGGGGAACGCTTCAACGCCCTCCCGGAGAACCCTCTCGCCTTCGGAGGTCTTCCCTACGGCAAGCAGGAGTTCCGAATACCGGCTGTAAGTGTTCGCGTCGGCCACACCGGATTCGATGGCTTTGGCGAACTGCTTCTCCGCCAGCTCGCGGCGATCCGTGTCGATGTAGTACTGCGCCATCCGGTTGGCCGTGTAGGCGCCGTTGCCGGCCAGCGCGCCAGCCCTGTCGAAGGCTTCGGCGGCAGCCGCCTCGTTGCCCAGGGCGAGCTGGGTCTCTCCCATCTCCACGAACCCGGCCGCCCAGTCCGGACGCTTGGTGTTGATTTCCTCCAGCAGGGGAACGGCCCGCTCAGGCTCGCCCAGCGCGCGGCGGCTGGCGGCCACGCCGAGGAGCGCCTCCCAGGAGTCGGGATCGGCCTTCAGCGCCGCGCTGAATCTCTCCTCCGCTTTGCCGGGCTGCCTCGTCTGCAGATAGGCGGTGGCGAGGAGACGCTGGGCCGTGGCGTTGCTGCTGCCGGGCGGAATTCTCGGCCCCAGGGTTTCCAGGGTCGCCTCGTAGGCGCCGGCCCGGTTCAGAAGACGCGCCAGCGGCACCGCAACACCGACATAGCTGTTGTCGGTTCCCTCGAGCCCGAGTCGGTACTCCCTGACGGCCTCGGCGAACCGGCCCTGGTACTCGTAAAGCATCCCGAGTCGCTGGTGGGCGACACGGTTGTCCATGTCGATCCTGATCGCGCGCAGCAGGGAGGCCTCAGCCTCCAGGAGATCGTCGGCCTCCATCTGGAGGATTCCCAGCTTCGTCCACGGGCCCGTCTGGCCGGGCTCGAGTTCCGTCGCGCGGCGAAAAGCCTTGCGGGCCTCGTCGTAGCGCCCCGCACTGAAGTGCGCCGTGCCCAGCAGCTCGTAGGCCAGCCCTGACTGCGGGTACTCATCGAGCATGTCGTCGATGCGCCGGATAGCCTCCTGCGTGTTACCGACATCGATAAGCACCGCAACGTCGGGGAAATACTCGGCGCCTTCACGCCCCGCAGGATCGACGACGTCCTCGACACGGTCACGGGGACCCCCGGACTCCACGAACGGATCCAGCAATGTCGGATCCTCGCCCGCAGGACCGAGGGGAATGGCAGCCGCCCCGGTCGTCCAGAGAACCGCCACGAGCAGGGCCGGCTGCAGAACACGGCGCATACAAATCTCCCGGAGCTGAAACGTCTGGGGATGATACTTCAAGGGCACAACCACCTGCCGCGACACAGGAAAAAGGGGCGGCCCTCCCGGACCGCCCCTTTCTGAACGCTATCGCGCGGTCTTCACGCGCGTTCGGCTGCGCCTATGCGGCGCGGCGCCGACGCCGGGAAAGACCGATGCCCAGGAGGCCGGTGCCGATCAGGAGCAGGGAACCCGGCTCCGGGACGTCCACAGGGCCACCCTCACCCACGGTGAAGCGATCCGCTTCGGTAGCCACGATGCCGCCGTCCACGAGGGCGTAGGTATCGAAGCTGTAGGTGCCCTCGGCCAGGGCGGTGAAGGTCACGTCGAACTCGAAGGTCCGGGCCTCGCTACGATCGAACTCGCCCGTGGCCGTCGCGCCGGAGCAGGTGCCGACGTCCGCGGAGACGCAGACCGTGCTGACGTCGATGCCCGGAAGGCCGTTATCGAGGTCGTCCACCGTCACCTCAGAGTACTCGGCGAACGCAGCGGTGATGCTCTCGATGATGGCGTCAACAATGGTGGTCGGATCCGTCGAGGCGGGAACAATACTCCCGTCAGTCGCATCAGACAGCACAGTCGGATCGATTCCACCGAACCCACTGCTTGTCAGGCTGCCGAAATTGAGCCCGACAAACGTGACGTTATTTTCATTTAGGGCTGCGATCGTCGTATCGACAGTGGAACCGTCGGATTCCTTAAAGTTGGCATCGCCGAACGCGATGATGAACCGGTTGGAACCCGGCCTCCAGGCAGCACCCTCAGCGGCCTGCTCTGTCGCCGCAAAGCCCTTCTCCGGGAAATCACCGCCACCGCCGCCGAGCAAAAGATCAATGTCGTTGATGTTCTGCTGGCCGGTCGTGGCGTCCGTCGTCAGGCTGCGATACAGCCCGTCGTACCCGGGATCGCTGTAATAACCCGATCCCGTGGCTACGTTACCGAAGCCGGCAAGACCCGACAGGATATCGGAAGCCGCCGTCTTGGCCGCGGCGATCTCTCCCCCCATGGACCCGGACGTATCGATCAGGAAGATGACGTCAATAAGGGATGACGTCGTTCCCTCGTCGATGGTCACGGTCTTCCGGATAGTCACGCTCTCTCCCTCCTCGAGGGTGTCCGCGTAACTCGCCGGATCGATGCTATCGGCCGACGCCCAGCCCGGCGCGAGAAGCGCCGCGGCAAACGCGGCCGGAAGCCAGCGTATAATCCTCTTCATTATTCTCCCCCTTGGGCATCCCGGGGCCGCGATGGCCCGGTTTTTGTAGTTTCGAGGGGTAGGATGCAAATTACGGGCCAGATTCACCCGCTAAACCCTTAGGGACTGAACAAACTGTGATTTTGCTCATTGCGCGACGCGGCAACTTATATTAGAGACCCCCGATTATGTAAGGTTCTTCGACGGCGGTCCCATCGGCCGAGCCCGGAGCACGGCCACGGGAGCACACGGGGCGCTGCCAGACCCGCGGCCGGATTCGTTCCCCCGGGGCGGCCGTGCCAGACAGCGTCCGCCAGGACCAGCGTCACTGCCGGTCATTAGCCGACGAGGCGCGCCACGCCTGGCTCTTCTGCGAGCGGAACTGAGTACCTCCGCCCGGTTCCCGGAATCGACAACCGGGTCAGTGGCACCGTGACCCGCTGCAGGCCGGAAAGCCGGCCAACGGCGGCAGGTTCGCGGCGCCTCTCCTGTGCTAACGTGCGCGCGCCCTGACGCGACCCGCCGAACGAATCCAGACACGTCCGGAGAACAATCCATGAAACGACTGCTGCTGGCGATGGCCGTCTGCCTGGCGCTGCCGATGGCTACCCCGGCCCAGGAGGCGGACGCCGCCAAGGCGGAGGCCACGAACACGCCGGCCCCGGAAGCGGAGTCGTCTTCCACGCGACATTCCGTGCGCATCGGCGGCGAGACCGTGAGGTACACCGCCACGGCCGGCTGGCTGATCCTGAAAAACGAAAAGGGTGAGCCGCACGCCAGGTTTGGCTACACGGCGTACACCCGGGACGGGATTCCCGACCTGGCCAGGCGGCCGGTGATGTTCGCGTTCAACGGCGGGCCGGGCTCGTCGTCGATGTGGCTGCACATGGGCATCCTCGGCCCGAAGCGGGTCGTGGTCACCGACGAGGGCTTCTCCCCGCCCCCGCCGTCGCAGCGGGTGGACAACGAGTACAGCGTGCTGGACGTGACCGACATCGTGATGGTCGACCCGGTCGGCACGGGCTTCAGCAAGCCCGTCGGCGAGGGCAAGGGAGAGGATTTCTGGGGCGTGGACCAGGACATCCGCTCGGTCGGCGCCTTCATCAAGCAGTACGTGACCGAGAACGGGCGCTGGGCGTCGCCGAAGTACATCCTGGGCGAGAGCTACGGCGGCATCCGCTCGGCGGGGGTCGTCTGGCACCTGCAGAGCCAGCACGGCATGAATTTCAACGGCGTCATCGCCGTTTCGCCGTTCATGAACATGGGCTCGGGCATCGACGGAGCCAACATCGACATGCCCCACGTGCTGTACCTGTCCACGCTGGCGGCGACGGCCTGGTACCACGACGCGATCCCGGACAAGCCCGAGAGCCTCGAGGCGTTCGTCGAAGAGGTGGACCGCTTCGCCTACGACGAGTATGCCCCTGCGCTGATGAAGGGCTACACGATCTCCGAGGCCGAGAAGCGCCGGGTGGCCGAGAAGCTCGCCGCCTACACGGGCACCAGCGCGGAATACTGGATGAAGGCCGATCTTCGGGTGAGTCACCAGCAGTTCGTGCAGGAGCTCAAGCGCGACGAGCGGCTGATCGCCGGGCGGATCGACTCCCGGTTCATCGGCCCGTCCGTGAACCCCCTGGGCGAGAACATGGACTACGACCCGTTCTTCCCGGCGGTGGGCCCGGCCTTCACGGCGGCCTTCATGGACTATATGCACAACGAGCTGAAGTTCGGAAAGGACGAGGAGTACAAGGTCTCCAACTGGCGGCGGGACTGGGACTGGTCCCATCAGCCGCCCCAGTCCCAGGGCTGGGCCGTGCCGTGGGCCGATCTGCGGCCGGACCTGTCGATGGCCATGACCACGAACCCGGGCCTCCACCTGCTCGTTCAGCAGGGCTACTACGACCTGGCGACGCCGGTCCTTGCGACGAAGCACGACGTCGCCCACCTGGACATCCCGCCCGAGGCCCGGGAGCGCATCCGGATTGCGTTGTACGAGGCCGGCCACATGATGTACCTGCACGAGCCGTCCATGAAGCAGTACCGGGAGGACCTGGCGTCATTCATCCGGGATACGGACCGCCTTTGACCAAGGACAGCGCTGCCCGGCCATCGGCACCGCATACGCACTGATCCCGGGGAACGGCAGACGTGCCGCGCTTTCTAACAGAGCGGGTAACCCATCTCACAGGCGGAGCTCGATCCCATGTCTACTGACGCCGGTCTCCGGTCACGATCATGATGCGCTCGCTCGCCCGGCTACTGCTCGGCCTTGTCATCGCGGCGCTGGTGCTGGTCTCCGGCTGGCTTGTCTTCCACCTGGTGCCCCGCGACGAGTACTTCGCCGAACGCCACGGGACCCTGCAGGCGACCGACGCGGGGCCGCTGGTGGAACATCCCGGCGGCTTCGTCAGCCGCCAGCTCCGCCTGTCCAACGACAACGGGCTATCCGTCAGGGCACGGCTGCTCCGGCCCGCGAACGTGGATGAGCCGCTGCCCGGCATCGTGCTGCTCGGAGGTCACCGCACCGGCCAGGACGCTGTCGACGTCATCGGCGACCCGGACGGCATTGCGGTTCTGGCGCTGGATTATCCCTACCGGGGAGACGACGACTTCGGGACGCTGTCCAGCTTCCTCTGGAACGTCGGCTCGCTGCAGCGCGGGCTCCTGGACACGCCGCCGGCCCTGATGCTCGGCCTGGACTGGCTGCTGGAGCAGCCCTGGATCGATCCCCGGCGCGTGGAGCTGGTGGGCGTAAGCCTGGGCACGCCCTTCGCCACGGTCGCGGGCGCGGTGGATGACCGCTTCGCCCGGGTCTGGATCATTCACGGCGGCGCGGACGTCCGGCGATGGATCGAGGACAACCTGGACCGGGTCCTGCCACAGGCCTGGCTTCGGGCACCGGCGTCCTGGTTCCTTTACGCGGTGGCCTACGGACCCTCGTTCCGGCCAGAGAAATGGGTGGGACAGATCTCGCCCCGGCCCGTGGTCCTCGTGGGGGCACGGCAGGACGAGCGGCTCGCCCCGGAGCAGGTCCAGGCCCTGTACGATGCCGCCGGTCAGCCCAGAGAACTCGTGTGGATGGGCGGCCCTCACGTGAACACCGGCAGGCCTGAAATCGTCGGGGCTCTCCTCGAAATCGTCCGGTCCCGGATGCTGCCATCGTCTCCGGTCACCTCCCCCGGTGCGCCGCCCTGACGACAGCCAGGACCGGCTCTGCAGCAGGCCGGCAACGCCCCGGTGTGCACCGCAGCAGCACTTTGGCTAGCATCGGAGCTGGAGGTGGGGAGTGATGAGTAGCCAGAGAATCCCGGAATGGGCCCGGCGGGGGCGTATCGGATGGCGGTTCACGGGCGGCGAAAAGCCGCCTTTCGCCCAGCCTGCGCGGGCGGGCCAGGAGTCGGTGTGGGACTACCCGAGACCCCCGATCATCGATCCCGACGACCGCGAGGTTGTCGTCCGGCTGGGACCGGTCCTGATTGCGCGCAGTCAGCGGGCGGTCAGGGTCCTGGAGACCGGGAGCCCCCCGACGTTTTACCTCCCGCCCGAGGACGTGGAGATCGGCTGCCTGGAGTCCGCGCCGGCCACCTCCAGGTGCGAGTGGAAGGGCGAGGCCCGCTACTGGACCGTCGTCGCCGGAGACCGTCGCCTCGACCAGGCTGCCTGGTCCTACCCCAATCCGTTCCCGGAGTTCGAGGCCATCGCCGGCTTCTTCTCGTTCTATCCGGGCCGGCTGGACTGCACCGTGGGCGGTGTTCGCGTGAGGCCCCAGCCGGGATCCTTCTACGGCGGCTGGGTGACACCAGAAATCGTGGGTCCTTTCAAGGGGGAGCCGGGGTCCGAGAGCTGGTAGTCTGTCGCTCGGCCGGAATCGCCCGGTAAACGATCCGATCCGTCTGGGACAAGGGACATGATCAGGCACACCATTCACAAGCTCTGGCCGCGTGCCAGCGTCGTCCTGCTGCTGCTCTGGGCGCCCGCAGCCCTGGCTGGACAGCCGGGCGCCATCGTGGCGCAGCAGCCGGGATTCACCCTGGTGCCGTACGGCTGGGTCGCCAGCCTCAAGGGGACCATCGGCGTCCCGGGAGAGGACGTGGATGACGGCGAAGGCGGGCTGCTGGAGCGCCTGGACGTCACGATGGACGACGACTACGACCTCGTCGGATTCATGTTCTACGGCGAATGGCGATCCGAGGGACGCTGGATGGCCTTCATCGACTCCGTCTGGGCCAATTTCAGCCGGGGAGCCGAGGTCAAGATTTCCCGGCTGCTGCCATCGTCCGACATCGAAGCGACGGTGGACGGCAACATCGTGACGGGCGCCGTGGGATTCCGCGCAAAAGACTGGGAAAACGCGTCGCTCACGGTCTACGGCGGAGCCCGCTACTACGATCTCAAGCTGGAAGTGAAGGCCCGCGGCGGCGTCCTGCCCTCACCCATCACCATCCCGGCGAACGACAGCTGGACTGACGCGCTGCTCGGCGCCCGGCTGTCCTACGGCCTGGGCAAGCGCTGGCAGGGGTTGTTCCAGGCGGACTATGCCTTCGGCGATTCCGACGGCACATGGGATCTGTCCGCCATCCTCGAGTACACGTTCTCGTGGGGCGCGGTCAGGGGCGGATATCGCCACATGATCGCAGACTACACGGCGCCCGCTTACAGACTGGACGTCGACCTCACGGGACCTCTGCTGGGCGTTGCCTTCACGTTCTAGGCCAGCAAACTTCCCGGACTCCACGCCGACAGGCGAGCTCACCCGTGACAGATACTGCAGAACTTGAGACCCGGATCGCGTTCCTGGACCAGGCCAGCCAGGATCTTTCCGACGTCCTTGCCCGCCAGCAGCAGCAGCTGGAGCTTCTGGAGCGAGGTCTCGCGCAGCTGGCGGCGCGAGTGCAGGCACTGGAGTCACGCTCCGACGAGAGCGGCCCGGGAGAGGAGCTGCCGCCCCACTACTAGGAACCGTTGGGGGGGCCCGCGCGGCGCCGCCGGAAACGTTTCGCGAGCCAGTAGTCCAGGCTGAGGTAGCGCCCGGCACCAGTGAAGAAAAGCGCCAGCAGCATCACGAAGTAGGTCGCCGCCCACTCGATGCCGCTGTTGGAGACGACGAAACCGCCCTTCCCGGTAAGCCAGTCGTACTGGCCGTGCTGCTTGAGAATGCTTTCGGCAGCGGAGAGTCTCTCGCCTGCCTCGGCGGCATCCGCGGCCTCGATGCCGAAGGTCCACCCGCTGGCGTAGGGGCTCATGGGGTCATGCACCGCCTGCCAGCCGTTGTCCCAGTGCACCATGGTGGCGGCAACGACCATGGTGATCATGAGGGGCACGACGGCCAGCCGCACGCCCAGGCCGGCAAGCAGCAGGACCGCGCCCCCGACCTCTGCGACCGTGGCCAGTGCGGCCATGAGTGCCGGGAAAGGCAGTCCGAGCCCCCACTCCGGGTTGCCGAACCAGTCGACCACGCTGCCGAAGCCGGAGACCTTGTTCATCCCCGCCACCCAGAAGACCGGCGCCAGGTACAGGCGCAAGGCCAGCGGGCCGACGAAGTCCACGGATCTCGCGGCGTCGACCAGGTCATACAGTCGATTGCCAGCTCGGTTCAGCATGTCGGCCCCCCGGGTTTGAGTGTGTCGCCGAATGTTCCGCGCCCGCCAGGTACCGGCGTGACGGTCTTATTCGAGGGGACCGGGGACAGGGGGATTTCCTTACAGGCCCGGGTCGGCTCTGCCCGTCGGCTCTGCCTTTTGGCTCAACGCTCCCGGCCTCAGCGGGCCCCGGCCAGCGCCTCTCGCCGCTCCTCCAGTTCCAGCCAGCGGGCCGTCAGGGCATCCCGCTCGTCGCCAAGCGCGGTGAATTCATCCAGCACCGGCTGGGTTTCCTCCCAGGGCTGATCGTAGAAATCAGGGGCGGCCATGCGTTCTTCAATCTCGGCGAGCCGGCGCTCCACGGCCTCGATGCGCTCCGGCAGTGCCTCCAGCTCCCGCTGGTCCTTGTAGCTGAGCTTCGTCGGGCGGGACCGGGGCCGGGGCCGGGTGTCTTCCGGGGCCGTTCCGCCCGGCTGAGGTGCCGGACCCGGCTGATCCGCCTCGGCAAGCGCATGTCCCCGCTTCTCCCAGTCGCTCCATCCGCCAGCGTATTCCACGACCCGGCCTCCGGGCTCGAACACCAGGACCTTGTCCACGACGTTGTCCAGGAATTCCCGGTCGTGGCTGACGACAATGAGCGTGCCGCTGTACTCGGCGAGCCGCGCCTCCAGCACCTCAAGTGTCTCCACGTCCAGGTCATTGGTGGGCTCGTCCAGCACCAGGAGATTGCTGGCCTGAGTGAAGAGCTTCGCCAGAATCACCCGGTTTCGCTCTCCGCCGGACAGGGATTTCACGGGCGTGAGAGCCCGCTTCGCGGTGAAGAGAAAACCCCGCAGGTAGCCCACCACGTGCTGGGGCCGGCCGTTGAGAGTGACGTAGTCCCTTCCGTCGCCCACGTTGTGAGCCACGGTCTTCTCCGGATCGAGCACGCGGCGCATCTGGTCGAAGTAACCGATTTCGAGATTGGTCCCGTGCTTTACAGAACCGCCGAGGGGCTCGATCTCGCCAAGGAGGATTTTCAGCAGCGTGCTCTTGCCCACGCCATTGTTGCCCACGAGCCCGATTCGATCGCCCCGCCTGATCTTGAGACTGAGGCCGTCGATCAGCCGCCGGCCACCGAAGCCGTGGACGATGTTCCGGGCCTCGATGACTTTCCGGCCGGAAGCCTCGGCCTCGTCGATGGCGATCCGGGCCGAACCCGGCCGCCTGACGCGGCGGGCGGCGACCTCCCGCATCTCCTCCAGCGCCCTGACCCGTCCCTCGTTTCGTGTGCGACGGGCCTTGATGCCCTGCCGTATCCAGGCTTCCTCGACCGCCAGTTTCTTGTCGAACTCGGCATTGGACCGGTCTTCCTCCTCGACGGCCTCGGCCTTCCGGCGCAGGTAATCCCGGTAATCTCCGGGCCAGCTGACCAGGCGTCCCCGGTCGATTTCCACGATGCGTGTGGCAAGCCGCTGCAGGAAAGCCCGGTCATGTGTGATGAACAGGACCGCCCCGTTCCATCCCGCGATGCGTTCTTCCAGCCAGCGTATGGAAGACAGGTCCAGGTGGTTGGTCGGCTCGTCGAGAAGCAGCAGATCCGGATGGCTGACGATGGCTCGGGCCAGGGCCACCCGGCGACGCCACCCGCCGGAAAGATGCTGGAGCCGCTCCTCGGCCGGCAGCTGCATCTCGGACATCATGGCCTCCACGCGCTGGTCCAGGCGCCACCCGTCCAGGGCGTCGATGCGCTGGTGCAGCGCCTCCAGCTCCGCCAGTCCGTGCCGGTCAAGATTCGTGCCGGAGCGAGCCTCGTATTGCGCCACCAGGTCCCGAATCGTGCCCAGGCCGTCGGTGACGTATTCACGCACGGTGTGGCCCAGGTCCGCGGGAAGGGCCTGCTCCAGCTTGCTCACGCCCACGTGGGGAGCAATTCTCACCTCGCCTTCATCAGGCGCAAGCTCGCCGCTGATCAGCTTCAGCAGCGTGGTCTTGCCCGCTCCGTTGCGGCCGATCAGGCAGACGCGCTCGCCGGGCTCGATGACAAAATCAGCCCCGGCAAGGATCTGCTGATCGCCGTAGCGGAACGAGACCTCATCAAGGTGAACAAGGGGCATACAGGGTAGATTCGACACGGCGCGGGCGCTGCGATTCTAACAAGACCGTCGCCGTCACCGGCCCCTTATAATCGCTCCTCCACCCAGTGCCGGCGCGCAGCCGCGGAGGATGCAGCGATGATCCCACAGCTTACGGAGGTCGAAGCCAGAATCATCGGCTGCCTGATGGAAAAGCAGGTCACCACGCCGGATCACTACCCCCTGTCCCTGAATGCGCTGACCGCCGCCTGCAACCAGAAATCCAGCCGGGAGCCGGTGATGCAGCTTTCCCAGTCCGAGGTGGAAAATGCGCTGTCCGAGCTGATCCGCCGGCACCTGGTCACCGACCGGACCGGGTTCGGCTCCCGGGTGGTCAAGTACGGCCACCGATTCTGCAACACTCAGTTCAGCCAGCTGCACCTTTCGCAGGCGGAATACGCGGTGATTTGCGAGCTGCTGCTCCGCGGACCGCAGACGCCGGGGGAGCTGCGCAGCCGTGCCAACCGCATGCATCCCTTCAAGGAAGTCACCGAGACAGAGCAGGTGCTGTCGGAGCTGGCCCGGCGTGACGAGCCGCTCGTGGAGCGCATGCCGCGGGAGCCCGGCCGGCAGGCCCTGCGCTGGCGGCAGCTTTTCACGGATGCGCCGGAGACCGAGCCTGAGGCGACCGCCGCGGGGCCACAGACCCAGCCACGGCAGCCAGCCGCGTTGCCGGCAGATGCCCTTGCCGACCGGGTGGCGGACCTGGAAGAGGCCATCCGTGGGCTGGAACGCCGCATCGACGCGCTGGAAGCCGGTCCGGCCCCCGGGGAGGATTCATGAGCACGGGAACGGACGGGAAAGTGCTGGTGATCACGGGCGCCTCCACGGGCATTGGGGCCGCGACGGCAAGACGGGCCGTGGCGGCCGGCTGGCGGATCGGCCTGGCGGCGCGCGCTCCTGACACTCTCCAGGCCCTGTCACGGGACCTGGGCGGAGAATCGAAAGCGCTGCCGGTGGCCTGCGACGTCAGCGACTGGGATTCCCAGGCGGCGCTGCGGGACGCCGTGCTCGCCGCCTACGGGCGGGTGGATGCCGTGTTCGCCAACGCCGGCAGCACCCGGGGCTCGCCCATCTTCGGCGGCCAGGATTCGCCGGAGGCCTGGCGGGAGATGATTCTCACCAACGTTTACGGCGTGGCGGTGTCCGCGAGGCTCTTTATGCCCGAGCTGGAGCGGAACCGCGGCCACCTCCTGATGACCGGATCGGTCGTCGGTCATATTTCGCCGCCGGCGAATCTTTACTCAGCGACGAAATGGGCGGTCACCGGAATGGCGGAAAGCATGCGCAAGGCCCTGGTGGGCACGGGCGTCAGGACCACCCTGGTGTCGCCCGGCAAGGTGGACACGCCTTTCTGGACGGAGACCCCCGACGCGCCGCTGCTGGATCCGGACGACGTGGCCCGGGCGGTCATGTTCGCCCTGGAATCCCCGCCATCCGTGGACGTCAGCGAGGTACTGGTTCGGCCCACGGGCCAGCCCAATTGACCCGGACGAAAACACGGGGTCGCCTTCGGGGCGCCCTGGTCTTCGTGCTCGAGGCGCTGATCTTCCTGGCGGTCGTGGCCGGTGTGCACGCCTGGCAGACGCGGGGCCTGCTGCCCGCCGGGGCGAGCGCCGCCCCGCCCCTCGAACTGGAGGACCTCTCGGGCCGGGCCCGGAGTCTCGCGGAGTTCTCCGGCCGCCCCACCCTGTTGTATTTCTTCGCCCCCTGGTGCGGCGTCTGCGCGGCCAGCGCCGACAACCTGCAGCGGCTGGCCCGCTGGCGCCGGGACGCGGTGGACGTGGTGCTGGTGGCGCTGGACTACGCTGACGGCGCGGAGGTGGCCGCCTACGTCGAACGCCACGGGCTCACCATGCCCGTGCTGCTGGGCAACGCCGAGACCGCCCGTCACTGGCAGGTTCCGGGCTACCCCACCTATTACGTCCTGGACGGCCGTGGCCACATCCGGCAGCGGGACTTCGGTTATTCCACGACGCCGGGGCTCTGGTGGCGGACACTGCCCGCCCGCCTGCACTAAAGTCTGGAAATCCTCGCCATCAGCCGACACCAAGGAGCACAAGCATGACTTACGTGAAAAACAGCGGTAAGAGCGTCGAAGAGGCCGCCCGCGATCTCCAGGCGGCCGTGGAGCGCCACGGATTCGGGGTACTACACACCTACGACCTGACCCGGACCCTGGAGGGCAAGGGCTATCCCATCGCCCGGGAATGCCGGATCTTCGAAGTGTGCAACCCCGGCCAGGCCCAGGCGGTGCTCAGCCACGACATGGAGCTGAACATGGCGTTGCCCTGCCGCGTGTCGGTCTACGAGTCGTCCGAGGGCACCCGGATCGGGATGATCCCGCCCACGGACGTCCTCGGGCTCATATCCGACTCGCCCGAGCTGAGTGAGGTCGCCGGCGAGGTGGAAGAGGCCATCCGCCGGATGATAGACGAGGCGGCCTGAAGCAGGGCGGCCCGTGGAGGAGCCCGGCGCCTGGCGCCGCATCTTCGGCAGCGGACCGCTTGGCACCCTGGTCAGCGTCGCCCTCCTGGCAGCGGCAATGGTCATCCAGGCCCGGACGGACCTGCCGTCCCTGGGCCTGCCGATGGGGATCCGGATCGCAGTGCTGGCCGTGGGCCTCCTGGCCACCGTGGCGCTCGTTGCGTGGAGTGTCCGCTCCCTGCCGGTGGATGCCCGGGGCCGGACACTTTGCACGGAGGGTCCCTTCGCCCTCATGCGGCATCCCCTGTACGCAGCGTTCCTGCTTTTCCTGTGCCCGGCGCTGGCGGTCTTCCTGGACGAGTGGATCTTTCTGCTCTGGGCCGCCCTGCTTTTCCCGCTGTGGCACCTCGTCGTGGCCTCCGAGGAACGCCTGATGGCCGAGCGCTTCGGGCCCGAGTGGGACCGCTACGCCGCCCGGACCGGACGGTTTTTCCCCCGCCTGGTCCAGCATGCAGGACGCCGCAGGACATGAGCCGTGCTCCGCCCTGGATCGATGTCACCGAAGAGGCCGTTCCGGCGGAAGTCGAAGCCCTCATCGACGGCGTAAAGGCCTTCAACCGGCCTTTCTGCGGGGATGGGGACAGGCGGCGACTGTCGGCGCTGGCCCGGGACGCCGGCGGGCTTGCCGGCGGGGTGGCCGGGCGGACCATATACGGCCACTTCCTGATCGACGTGGTGTGGGTCCGGGAGGACCTCCGGGGCAGCGGGCTGGGCCGCCGGCTGATGCAGGCCGCCGAGGCCGAGGCGAGGCGCCGCGGTTGCCGGGCCAGCCAGGTGGACACGCTGTCCTTCCAGGGACTGGGCTTTTACCAGCGCCTGGGTTTCCGCGTGGTCGGCCGGGTCAACGATTTCCCGGTGGGTCACGCGCGCTATTTCCTGCTGAAGGACTACGCTTAGAGGACACGGGATCGCGGAGGAACCCCTCATGATCCGTATCCGATCCGAGCGTCCCGCCGAGGCGGACGCCATCCGGTCCGTCAACCTGGCCGCGTTTCCCGCCCGCGGCGAGGCGGATCTCGTAGACCGACTCCGACGGGACGGGGATGCGATGATCTCTCTCGTCGCCGTCGCCGACGGCGAACTGGTGGGCCATGTCCTGGTCACGCCGGTGACCAGCGAACCGCCGGACCCGGAAAACCCGGGGGCGGCCGTCGCGCCCATCGCCGTGCGCCCTCCCTATCAAGGCCGCGGTATCGGGGCCCGTCTGATGCTGGCAGCCCTGGAGGTCTGCCGGGACCACGGGATCCGGTGGCTGCTCGTGCTCGGGCCTCCCGCTTTCCTGTCCCGGTTCGGATTCCGGCCCGCGGTCGATCTCGGGGTGGCCGACAACTGGAACGGCGGGCGGGCGTTCCAGGCCCTGGAGCTCCGGCCGGGCGCCCTGGCCGGGGAAACCCGCCTGGTGCACTACGCGCCCGCCTTCAGGGACCTGGTGCCGATGCAGAACAAAACGGCTTGAGCCCGCGGCGCACCCGTCGATCAGGGCGAGACGGCCCGGCCCGCCGCATCCGCAAGGGCCTCGCCTGGCTCGTGCTGGGCTGGCTCGGGTTATCCCTGGTCCTCGTCCTGCCGCTGCGCTGGCTGAACCCGGCGACCTCCGCTTTCATGCTGCAGGCCCGGCAGGACGGCTTCGAGGTGCGATGGGAATGGGCGGACTGGGACGCCATTGCGCCGGCCATGGCCATCGCTGCCGTGGCTGCCGAGGACCAGCGCTTTCCGAGCCACCACGGCTTCGACCTCCATGCCATACGGTCGGTCCTGCAGGCCGAGGGCGGACCCGGTCGTGGCGCTTCGACCATCAGCCAGCAGGTGGCCAAGAACCTGTGGCTCTGGCCGGGGCGCAGCTGGCTCCGGAAGGGGCTTGAGGCGTGGCTGACCGTCTGCGTCGAGGCCCTCTGGCCGAAACGCAGGATTCTCGAAATCTACCTCAACGCCGCCGAGTTCGGCGCCGGCCTGTTCGGAGTGGAGGCCGCGGCCCGTCACTACTTCGGAAAGTCGGCGGCGACGCTATCGCCCGAAGAGGCGGCACGCCTGGCAGCCGTCCTGCCGGCGCCCAGGCGCATGAACCCGGCAGAGCCGGGACCTTACGTGCGGGAGCGCTCCCGGTGGATCATGGAACAGGTCCGGGGTCTTGGCGGCCCGGCGTATCTGCGCGAACTCCGGTGACGCGACCGCATTCGCCAGGATGACAGGTGCACGTTTGGCACGGCGGCGTCTCCCCCGTTCCGGTGGCTCCGGTACGATGGTCCCTTCCAGCCTCGTCTCTTGCAGCGCCGCGGTGGCTGCCCGTTTCATGCCTGTGAGTCCCTTCGATGACAGCCCCGGATATGCCTGAACCGATCGTGATCCTGGCCCGCTATCGGGGCCCCCAGCATTCGGGTAACGGCGGCTATACGTGCGGCCGGCTGGCCGTCTCGCTGGAGGGCGCCGTCGAGGTCACTCTCCGGAAGCCCCCGCCCCTGGACCGGCCCCTGGAAGTCCGGCCCACGGAGGACGGCGTGGAAATGACGGACGGGCAGACAGTCATTGCCCGGGCCAGGACCGCGGAGCTGGACCTCGCGGTCCCGGAATGCCCTTCCATGGCGGAGGCAGAAGCCGGGATGCAGCGCTATCACGGCTTCGCCCACCACGCCTTCCCCGGCTGCTTCGTCTGCGGCACCGGGCGCGAGCCGGGGGACGGCCTGCGGATCTTCGCCGGCCCGGTGTCCTCGGGGGCGATGGTGGCGGCTCCGTGGACGCCGGGAGCACGGCTGGCGGACGCCGAAGGCCGGGTGCGCGACGAGTTCGTCTGGGCGGCCCTGGACTGCCCCGGCGCCTGGGCCTGGCTGGGCGAGCTGGACAACCCGCTCGTGCTGGGCCGCCTCACCGTTTCCGTGGAAGCGCCGGTGGCCGCCGGCGAGCCCCACGTCGTTGCCGGTTGGCAACTGGGACGGGACGGGCGCAAGCACGGATCGGGAACCGCCCTCTGGACTGCAGACGGTCGGCTATGTGCCCGGGCGAAGGCCACCTGGTTCGAAGTGGACGAGGCGGGTTTCAAGGCCGCGACCCGGCCCTGAGCCGGGCGCGCCGGCGCGGCACAACAACGCGCTCAGGGCGCGAGGCGCTCCACCGTCCAGCCGGCGGCGTCCCGCCGGTACCGGAACCGGTCATGGAGCCGCGAGGGCCGGCCCTGCCAGAATTCCATCGCCTCCGGGCGCACCCGGAAACCGCCCCAGAACGAAGGCAGGGGAATGTTGCCCTCGGCGTACTTGCGCTTCATCTCGTCCAGCTTCATCTCCAGCAGGCCGCGGGAGGAGATGACCCGGCTCTGTTCGGAAACCCAGGCCCCCAGCTGGCTCCCCCTCGGCCGGCGTGCGAAATACCGCAGGGCTTCTGCCTTGCCCACCCGGCTGGCATTGCCCCGGATCTCCACCTGGCGCTCCAGGGTCTGCCAGAAGAACAGCAGGGACACGGCCGGGTTTTCTGCGATATGGCAGGCCTTGCGGCTCTCCAGGTTGGTGAAGAAGACGAAGCCCTCCGGATCGAAATACTTCACGAGCACTGTGCGTGCGGCGGGCCGGCCGTCAGCGCCGGCCGTGGCCAGGGTGCAGGCATTGACTTCCGGCTGCTGCGCCCTGCGGGCCTCGTCGAACCACAGCGCGAACTGGTCCAGAGGATCGGCGGCCAGGTCCTGGCGCCGAAGCTGCCGGGAGCTGTATTCGCTCCTGAGGTCGCTTATGTCCATCCGGATCCCACGGGCTCTGATGCGTAAAGCCTACCTCCGCGCAGTCCGCAAGTCCTCCCTGTTTGGGTTCATTCTCGCCTTCGGCGCGGCCGTCGCAGCTTCCGGTTGCGGGAGGGATCCGTCCCTGAACGGCGTCGCCGAGGTGGCCGCCGCTGCGGCCGCGGTCGCCGGACGGCCCGGCCCCGCCCCGCCGCCGGTCCCGCGGCCCTACCCTTCTGCCCGGGACAGGGTCTACGCCAGCGAGGACATCCGCATTGGCATGCTGGACTTCTTCGCGCTGAAGCGCTGCGGCATCCGCGGCGAGGTGGCGGATCGCAACAGCATCCTGGGCAAGCTCGCCGAGGCCAGCCGGCGCCTGCCCTACGAACACGCCCTGGTGCTCGGCCTGGAGGCCTGCGTCGCCCGGCTGGCCGACGACCCCGAAGACGACGACCCGGCATTCGCGGCCACCATCGCGGAAGCCCTGGAGGCGGTCCGCTCCCGGCTGCCCGCCATCCGCTGGAACGCCGGGTTCGGCAGCGACGAATTTGCAGCCAGCTTCCGGGTCGGCGCCGGGCCGCTACCCGCCGGAGTCTCGACGGCGCAGGCGCAGAAGTCGGCGCTGGAAACCCTGGCGCAGGCTATTGGCTCACTCGGAAAGGCGGATGCCGCTATTGACCGGAAACGAGTCGTCGACGCCCAGGAAACGCTGGAGAAGGGCCGTTACGGCGCACGGCTGCACCGGTCCCTGGCCGCCGCCACCCACTACCTCCGGGACGCCGCCGAAAGCGTTGACCTCGTCTCGAGCCAGGGATGCCCTGCCGAATCCCTGGCCCGGATCCGGGCGACCATGGTCGACGTCCGGCTGGTGCCCTGGCTCGACGAACTCGAAGCCCGGGGAGAAGCCTGGTTCCGGGGGATCGCGGCCCTGGCGGCTGTCTCGCCGCCGCCGCCGCCCGGCTTCAGGACCTGGGCCACGGAAGAACTCTACCCCTCGGCAAGAGACGGCCGCTGGCAGAAATTCCTGGCGGCCCGCGCAGCCTTTACCGGCGCCCTGGCCCGCTGTGCCGATGTCTCCGCACCCGCCGGGAACGCTGGCTACCCGCCGACAGCCTCGCTGGGGCGGGAACGGAAGGCCAGGCCCATCTCCCCGGGAGATGCCGTCCGGCGGCAGGTTCGCTCCAGCCAGTCCAGCAGCGGTTCCCACTGGTTGACGTCCCGCCTGAAACGGGGCTCGTCGAACTCGTGAATGCCCAGTCCGGCGTCGGAGGCGTGGGCGTAGTTCTGCGTCGCCCGGAGGGTCGCCGCCACGGGAATGGAGAGACGGTCCAGGAACCGCATGAGCTTCCGACTGGCGACGGAGCGGGCGTTCACCCGGTTGGCCACCACGGCGACGTTGTGCTCCCGGCGATTCACCCGCGCCACGAGCAGCAGGTCGGCGATGAAACGGGAGGCGGCATGGATGTCCATGTCCGACGAGCCCACGGGAACGACGATGGCATCCGCGGTCCGCGTGTACTCGGCGAGTTGCGCCGAGGGGATGGCGGCGGCCGTGTCCACGATGACCATCGAGGTCTCGGGGGGCACGCGCAGCTGCCAGCTTCGTGTCACGTTCATCGGCCGCGAGGCCGCATCCACGCCGTAGATTCCCGGGCTGTTCGCCGGCCTCAGTTTCAGCCAGCGCAGGCTCGAGCCCTGGGGGTCATAGTCCATCAGGGCAGTGGCCAGGCCGCGGGCCGCATAGCAGGCCGCCAGGTTGGTGGCCAGGGTGGTCTTGCCGGATCCACCCTTTGGATTCAGCAGGACGATGCGACGGCGGGGAATGGCAGACTGCAGAACGCTCACTTATGTAAAACCGCTTCGAAAGCTCCCCTGATTAGAGGCCATTCCCGGTCTTCGATGCAAGCCCTTGATTTGGCTCGGCCGCTCCGGCCAGCGTGTTCCGCCGCTGTCGGCGCTGCCGTTTCCGGCGGCTCGGGCTCCCCGGCCACCGGCAACCCGATATGCCTCGGCCGGACCGGCGTAAGGGGCCTGAATAGCCCCGCCGGCGCGCTCCGTAGACCAGGAGAGCTTGCGCCGGCGCCGCGCAGGTTCGGTTAGGCTTCACCCTTCGCCTGCGGGAGACTGCCCATGAAGCTTTACGATTCAACCCTGGCGCCCAACCCCCGGCGGGTCCGGATCTTCCTGGCCGAGAAAGGCATCGAATTGCCCAGAACGGAAGTCGACATCGGGGCCGGGGAGAACCTGTCCCCGGCGTTCCTGGCCATCAATCCCCGGGGTCTTCTGCCCACCCTGGTGCTGGACGACGGTACCGTCATCGACGAAAGCATGGCCATCTGCCGCTATTTCGAGGAGCTGCAGCCGGAGCCGCCACTCATGGGCTCCGATCCCCGGGAAAAGGCCATCGTCGAGAGCTGGAACCGTCATATCGAGTTCGACGGGGGCCTGCCGGTCATGGACGGGTTCCGCAACGGTCATCCGCGTTTCGCCGAGCGGGCGGTTGCCGGGCGTGCCGGACACGCGGCCATCCCGGCCCTCGCCGAGCGGGGCCGGCAGCGGGTGGCCGAGTTCTACGCGGTGCTGGATGAAAGACTCAGGTTGTCACCCTACGTCGCGGGTCCCGCGTTCACGGTGGCCGACATCACCGCCCTGTGCATCGTTGAGTTCGCACGGACGGTGCGGATGCCCTGGCCGGCCGGCCTGGACGGCCTGGAACGGTGGCACCAGGAGGTCTCGGCCCGGCCGAGCGCCGCGGCCTGACCCGCCGCCGGCTCAGCTCTTGCTGAGCTTCTTCTCCAGATCCTCGACCTTCTCCTCCAGCTCGAGGATGGTCCGGGCCATGGCGTCCAGCGTCTGAGGGACGAAGACACCGGAAGGCGTGCCGGTGAAGGTCTTTTCCATGCGCTTGACGAAGGCATGGTCCTCCAGCGCGGCAACCGCCGGCGGCGAGAGGGAGAACCGGGGCCGAAGCACCGGCGCCAGCGCCTGGATGGCCAGCTCCCAGGCGGCCTCCCGGCGCGCCGGGTCTTCGAATGCTTCGTCAAGCCACCAGCAGACCTCGGTGACGCGCTCGGGATGCAGCCGGGCGGAGCGCATACCACCGGCTTCGGGCGGCGACCCACCCACCAGGTGGTGCTCGATGCGCTCCCGGAGATTGCTGCTGAAACCGGCAAACACGCACTGGTCGTGCTCGTAAAAGGCGTAGACGCCCGGCTGTTCGGGAATCTTGTTCAGGCTGAAACGGCTCATCACCCTGCATCCTGGCTAGTGTCTGGAAGAGATTTTAGCGCCGCTGGCGCGGCACACAGGCCGCAGTTTCCGAAGTGTCCCCCTGATGACCGCGGGCCGCCCGTCACCGCGACTTACCGGGCACGGCTTTTCAGCCACGCCCGCAAGCCCACCACGGCGGCGATGAGCAGGCCGAGACCCACCAGGAACACCGTCACCTCGCGCAGTCCCGGGCCGGCAACCAGGGAGCCTGCATTGCCCGTGAACCAGCTGAGAGCGGCGATGCCGGGCGCCATGCCCAGCAGTGTCCCCAGCAGGTAGTCGCGGAAGCTGATGTGAGACGCGCCGGCCACCAGGTTGACCACCGTAAAGGGCGCCACGGGAACCAGCCGCAGCGCGGCCATGGCGAGAATGCCCTGCCTGGCGAGGCGACGGCTGACGCGGTTGACCCGCGAGCCCGCCACACGGCGCACGAATCGCCGCCCGAGGCCGGCCCCGACGGCGTAGTTCGCGGCAGCCGCAAGCCCGACGCCCACGATGCTGATGGCGAAGCCCTCGTAGGGACCGAATATTACCCCGGCCACCGCGATCAGCAGCGTGACCGGCGCAACGGCGAAGGAGGCCAGCGGGAACACCAGCACCGCAGCGGGGCGTGCCCACGGGGCAGACGCAAGCGCCTCCCGCCATCGGCCCAGCGTCTCGGGCGACAGCCATTCCCCCAGGGGCGTGGTTTTCCAGGCGATCCCCAGGGCGATGAGCAGCGCCAGTGCGCCGAGAATGATCCAGAGGCCGCTCCGGCCAGACGGTTCCGGTTCGTCCGCACCGGCCAGCATGGCGCTGAACGCCGCAGGCTCCAGCGGCTCTTCCGGGTCGGCGATCTCCACGGCCGGATCCAGCATGGGTTCCACTTCCCCCTCTGGCAGCGGCTCAAGGCGCCGGCCCGGTTTGGTCAGCGCCTCCACGGCGGCGATCAGCCCGTCCTCCCGGTCCAGGGCGGCGCGGGCGGCTTCGGTTCCGGCCCCCGTATGCTCTCCCAGCAGACGGGCCAGCAGCCACCGGGCGGCCTGGGTCTCTCCGCCCCCGTCGAACACCAGGTCACACTCCGTATCCAGCCGCATGGAGCGGTTGCTCAGGTTCGCCGAGCCGACGCGCATCCACCGATCGTCGGCAATGAGCAGCTTCCCGTGGACGTTGATGAACCGGTCATCCCTGCCCCCGGTCATGGGGCAGAGAATCCGCAGCCGTCCGTGGCGGTCCGCTTCCCGGAGGCTGGCGGCGGAACGGTCCCTGCCCTCCCCCATGGTCGTCTCTTCCAGCCATCCGCTGGCCTTGCGGGGCACGACGATGACGATCTCCGGGCCCTGCTCAGCGCTGAGGCGCCGGCACAGGGCGTCCACGATATCCGCAGAGGTGAGGTACTGGTTTTCGAAATACAGGTAGTCACGGGCGGCGGCGATCTGCTCCAGGTAGCCCTTCTCCACCTCCCGGTGCTCCGGGAATTCGCCGTACTGGGCGCTGGTGCGCGCGATGGCGACCGGCAGGTCGTCAAAGCCTTCCTTCACAGATGCCGGCCAGCAGTCCTCCCAGTCCCGGTCGGGCGGCTCCGGCAGGGACTGGCCGGTCGCCCGGAGCCAGCGCTGTCTTGCCAGCTTCCCGAGCGCGCGGGCCGGTTCTCCCGCGACGAGGGCCTGCAGGTCGTGGAACGGACCATAGCGGCCTCCGTCCGGCAGGCGCCGCTGGGGATGCCGGGCCTTGTGCTCGGAGGTGTCCCAGCGGGCCCGGGTGATATCCAGTCCGCCGGCAAAGGCCACGGCGTCGTCGATGACCACGATCTTCTGGTGATGGGACGCTCCGGCGGGCAGCTGACCGTCCAGCTCAAAGGCCAGGCGGCGGTGGCGGGCCCAGGGGAGCCGGAAGACCGGCATCCATTCCCGCTCGAGCAGATACACCACGGAAAAATCCCAGTCCAGCAGGTAGACGTGCAGGTCGTGCTGGTTATCCAGGACCTCGTGCAGCCGCTCCTCGAGGCCGGTGGCACGGACGCCGGAGGCCGCTTTTCCGCGGAGCAGTTCGGTCCGGCTGTCCACGTCCCAGGCCAGGATCATCACCTGGTGGCGGGCGCAGCCGAGCGCCTCGTGCAGGGCACGGAAATAAGCCTCGCCATCGACGATGATCGCGCTTCGGGCCGCCCGGCAGGCCTGCCAGCAGTTCTCTCCGGGTTTGAAAGCCGGCTCCGTCATGCCCTGTTCATCCGCAGCGCCCTATGCGGCATGCATCGGAGCCGGCGGTCGGCTGCGCAGTCTGCCATGGCTGCAAGATAGTCCAGACAGGTGGTACCTGGCATCTCAGGCGCCGGGGGCCGATGCGCGAAGCAGGGCGGGAAGCTCGTCCATGCTGGTGAAGACAACTTCGGCGCCTGCCTCCCGGAGCGATTGGGGTTCACCCCGGCCCGCAAAGGCCAGCACGGCCATTCCCGCAGCCCGCGCCGCCGTGACACCGGGCCGGGAATCCTCGACCACCAAGCAGTTCCCGGGGTGAAAACCCATGGCGTCCGCGGCATGGAGGAACAGGTCGGGGGCAGGCTTTCCGCGCACCACGTCATCGGCGCTGAAAATCCGGTCCGGAGGGAAGAACTGCTCCAGGCCCGTGAGGCCGAGGGAGAACCGGATCTTTTCGTGGCTGCCGCTGGAGGCGACGCAGTACGGACGGTCGAGCCCTTGCAGGACCGCCTCCACGCCGGCCACGGGTGCCAGGTCCCGGCGGAAGGCCGCCGCCACACCGGAGCGAAGCCGCGGAAGAAAATCCGCGGGCGGCGGGCGGCCCAGGCGCCTCCGGATGATCTCCGTGCACGAGGGCAGGCTCAGGCCGGTGAACAGGGCCGTGCTCTCGGCCAGGGACAGTGCGTCTCCGAGCCTTGCAAGCTCGGCGTGCAGCACGGCGTTGGCCAGGGGCTCGGAGTCCACCAGCACCCCGTCGCAGTCGAATATGATCAGAGTAGCGTCCGTCACGGGACGACCGGCGCCGGGCCACGCCTCAGGCGTCGGGCTGGCGCTCGGGCGCCGCGGCGGCGAACGCTTCCAGCTCGCTGCAGGCTGCATCGATGCGCAGGATGGTGGGGAAGGGCTGCAGGTCGCAGTCGAAGCGCCGGGCGTTGTAGACCTGCGGAACAAGGCAGCAGTCGGCGAGACCGGGGCGGTCGCCATGGCAGAAGCGGCCGGTGCCGGGCTCTTCCACCAGCCGCTGCTCCAGGGCCTCAAACCCGCAGGCAATCCAGTGCCGGTACCAGCGGTCCCGTGCTGCCTCGTCGAAGCCGCCCTGGCCTGTGAGGTACTGCAGAACGCGCAGGTTGTTGAGCGGATGGATGTCGCAGGCCACCAGCTGGGCGAGGCTGCGGACCCGGGCCCGCCCGGCGGCGTCGGCAGGCAGGAGGGGCGGCTCTGGCTGACGCTCCTCCAGGTACTCGATGATCGCCAGGGACTGGGTGAGGCTGATGTCTCCGTCCTGGAGGACGGGGACCAGTCCCTGGGGATTCACGGAAAGATAGTCCGGTTTCCGCTGTTCTCCGCCGTCCCGTACCAGGTGGACGGGCGACGTCTCCCACTCCATGCCCTTGAGGTTAAGCGCGATCCGCACCCGCCAGGCCGCGGAGCTGCGCCAGTAGGAATACAGCTTCATGGCCCGGGGATCAGCGGCGGTATTCCTGGAACACGTGGTCCAGCCGGCCGAAGATGCTGCGGCCCTCGGCATCCAGCATCTCGATGGTCACCCGGTCACCATAGGACAGGAACGGTGTCCTGGCTTCGCCGTCGTGGATGACCTCCAGGACCCGCTTTTCCGCCATGCACGAGGAGCCCCGCGACTCGTCCTGGTTGGCGATGGTGCCCGAACCCACGATGGTGCCCGCTGCCAGGGGGCGCGTGCGAGCCGCGTGGGCGATGAGGTCGTGAAAGGAGAACTGCATGTCCACGCCCGCATCCGGTTCGCCAAAGCGGACGCCGTTCAGGGTCGTAATCAGCGGCAGGTGCAGCTTGCCGTCACGCCAGGAGTTTCCGAGTTCGTCGGGGGTCACCATGACCGGCGAGAGGGCCGAACGGGGCTTGCTCTGGAGGAAGCCGAAGCCCTTGCCCAGTTCCGCCGGGATCAGGTTCCGCAGGGACACGTCGTTGACCAGGCAGAGCAGCCGGACAGAGTCACCCGCCTCCTCCGGTGTCGCGCCCATGGGGACGTCCCCGGTAACGACGCAAACTTCCGCCTCGAAATCGATGCCGAATTCCTCGCTGACGACGGGGATGGCGCCGGTAGGTGGCAGGAAGCCGTCGGAGACCGCCTGGTACATCAGCGGGTCGGTGAGGAAGGAAGGCGGCATCTCCGCGCCACGGGCCCTGCGCACCCGCTCCACGTGGGCCAGGTACGCGCTGCCGTCCAGGAACTGGTAGGCGCGGGGCAGAGGTGCGGCCAGGCTTTCCATGTCGAGGTCGAAGGCGCCGTCGGCGCTGCCCGCCTCGAGGGCACTTGCCAGTTCCTTGAGCTGCGGCTCCGCAGCGGCCCAGTCGTCCAGGGCCGCCTGCAGGGTCGGCGCGATGCGGCCGGCGGCGGCGGCTCGCTTCAGATCCCCGCTGACAACCACCAGGGTACCGTCGCGACCTCCTTCGGCCAGGCTTCCGAGTTTCAAGATCCGCCTCCTTTCCAGCTGTCCACGTAACCGCTCCACTCCACCGCGGCCGCGTCATCCGCAACCTCCAGCGCATCCCGGGTATCCAGCATCACGGCCACCTCGTTGGTGCCCGGTGCTTTCTGACGGAACATGTTCCCGAGCGCCTTCGGGTGGGGCCCGTGGGTGAACCCGCAGGGATGCAGGGTGATCATTCCGGGATGGATGTTGTCCCGGGAGAAGAACTCGCCGGCATGATAGAAAATCACTTCGTCGAAGTCGTCGTTATTGTGGAAAAACGGCACCTTCAGTGCATCCTCGTCGCGTTCGAAAGGCCGCGGTACGAACGTGCAGACCACGAACCGGGAAGCCACGAAGGTTGAGTGGGCGGACGGCGGCAGGTGGTACCGGTGCGACATCAGCGGGCGGATATCCCTCCAGTTGATGCGGACCGGCGCCAGGTCGCCTTTCCAGCCCACGGCGTCCAGCGGGTTGTAGGGATAGCTGATGACCGACACCTGGTCCCGGCGCTTCACCTCGACGCGCCACGCGGTGTCGTCCTGCTGGGCGGTAAAGGCCTGGTCGATGGACGGCACGTCCAGCATGGCCTCGTCGAAGATCGCGTGGGGGCCCAGGATGCCCTTGTCGGGCAGCCGGAAGCTGTCGTTGGTGGCCTCGATGAGCAGGACGTTCACCGGCGCCTCCACCTCCAGCCGCCACATGGTGCCCCTGGGCAGCACAAGGTAGTCGCCCTCGCGCAGGGACAGGTGACCATAGTCGCAGAACAGCTCCGCCTCGCCCTCGTGCAGAAACAGCAGCTCGTCGCCGTCGGAGTTGCGGGCCAGGGCCGGCATGCTTCCGGACAGCCGCCAGTGCCGAAGCTTCACCGAGGCGTTGTACAACAGCAACGGCGCGTCCCAGGGTGAAGACTGTGATCCGTCGAACCGCGTGGTGTCGAAGGCGCGCGGCCTCAGCGGCCCCTCGAACCCCGTCCAGCCCGTCGGCGGCCGCCGGTGGTACATGTGGGTGGCCGGGCCGAAGAAGCCTTCCTTGCCCAGTTCCCGCTCGTACGTGCCCTCGGGCAGCGCGGCATGGGCCTGGCGCGACGCGCGGCCCTCGACCCGGGGAAAGCTGATCCACTTCCGCATGGTCTTCTCCGTCGTCCGGTCTGGCGCCGCCTAGATAACGCCGCGGCGCATCTGGTCGCGCTCGATGGACTCGAACAGGGCCTGGAAGTTGCCTTCGCCGAATCCCTCGTTGCCTTTCCGCTGGATGATCTCGAAGAAGATCGGACCGATGCAGGTCTGGGTGAAAATCTGCAGCAAGAGCTGCTTGCGGGTTTCCGGGTCCGCGTCGATCAGCAGCCGGTTCTCCTGCATCCTGCCGAGGTCCTCAGCGTGGCCCGGCACCCGCTCGTCCACCATCTCGTAGTAGGTGTCCGGCACGTCGAGGAACTCGATGCCCTCGGAACGCAGCGACTCCACGGTCGCGTAGATGTCGTCGGTGAACAGCGCAATGTGCTGGATGCCTTCGCCGTTGTACTCTTCCAGATACTCGGCGATCTGGGACTTGTCGTCGGTGGCTTCGTTGATCGGGATGCGGACCATGCCGTCGGGTGCGGTCATGGCCCGGGACACCAGCCCCGTCTGGGAACCCTTGATGTCGAAATAGCGAATCTCGCGGAAGTTGAAGATCCGCTCGTAGAAATCCGCCCAGGTGTCCATGTTGCCCTGGCGCACGTTATGCGTCAGGTGGTCGATGAACGTCAGTCCGAAGCCGGCCGGGGCGGTGTCCACACCGTCTGTAAACTCGAAGTCCGAAGCATAAATACTGCCCTTGTCGCCGTAGCGATCCACCAGGTACAGCGCGGCGCCCCCGATGCCTTCGATAACCGGCGCCCGCACGGCCAGGGTGTCCGGCTTGTTGGTCAGGGCACTGGCGCCGCGGTCGATAGCCACCGCGCGCGCCGTGGGCGCGTCCGCAACGCGAATGGCAAAGCCGCATGCGCAGGGTCCGTGCTCCCGGGCGAAATCGGCCGCGAAGCTGTCCGGCTCCTCGTTCACCAGGAAGTTAATGTCCGCCTGGCGGTAGAGCGTGACCTTGCGGTCACGGTGCCGGGCGACCGCCGTAAAGCCCATGTGGCGAAACAGGCTGTGCAGAAGCGCGGCGTCCGGGGCGGCGAACTCGACGAACTCAAATCCGTCGATGCCCAGGGGATTGTCCTGAACCTCGGTCATTGCAACTCTCCAAGGAAAAACAAGCGAAAACCAGCAGCGCGCGACGAACGTCTCGTTTCTGCCTGCGCGCTGCGGTGGTCGCTGGGTTGAATTAGTTTCAGATGAAACTATTATAGTCCCGTGCTCTTCTTCTCCACAAGTTGCGCTGCATCATGAAACCGGGCTCTCTGGACCTGGAGGATTTCCTGCCCTACCGGCTGTCGGTGCTATCCAACATGATCAGCAGCTCCATCGCCGGCGCCTACTCGGAGTACTTTGGCCTGAGCATCAACGAGTGGCGCGTGATGGCCGTGCTGGGACGTTTCCCGGGGCTTTCGGCGGCGGAAGTGGCCGAGCGCACCGCCATGGACAAGGTGGCCGTCAGCCGCGCCGTGGCCCGCCTGATCGACTCCGGCCGGGCCCGGCGGGAGACGGCGGCCGAGGACCGGCGGCGGTCGGTACTGGAGCTGACTGCCGAAGGCCGGCGCATCTACGACCGCCTGACGCCTGTCCTGCTGCGCTACGAGGCCGAGTTGCTGGACGCCCTGGGCCCGAGCCAGCGCCGCCGGCTGATGGGCCTGCTGACAGACCTGCAGGAAGCCGCGCGGCGGCTGGGCCCGCCGCGCCTGGACTAGGGCCGGTCCGGCAGCCGCTCAGTCAGCCTCCCGCGTGCTGCCGATGACGGTGCGCACGTCTATGAGTTCGGGGAACAGGCGGATATCGATGGCCTGGCGGAGGAAGTTCACACCGGAGGATCCCCCGGTGCCTTTCTTGAACCCGATGATGCGCTCGACGGTCTTCAGGTGGCGGAACCGCCAGAGCTGGAAGTTCTCCTCCAGGTCCACCAGCTTCTCGCACATGTCGTAGGCATCCCAGTGACGCTCCGGATCGGCGTAGATGATCCGCAGTGCGCCCACCACGCCCGGGTGGGCCTCGTACGGCTGGGACCAGTCCCGCTCAACCCGCTCCTCCGGCACGGGCAGACCCCGCCGGGCCAGATAGCGCAGAAACTCGTCGTAGAGCGAAGGGGCGTTCAGGGCGGCCTCCAGCCTCTCCCGTGCCGCCGGGTCGTGGGCGAACACCGCAAGGTAGCTGCCGTCCTTGTTGCCGAGCAGGAATTCCAGCAGCCGGAACTGGAAGGACTGGAACCCCGAAGCGGGGCCGAGAACGTGACGGAACTGGACGTACTCGGTGGGGGTCAGGGTCTCCAGGACGGCCCACTGGTTGAACAGCTGCTGCTGCACCAGCTTCGCCCGGGCCAGGATCTTGAAGCAGGGTGCGAGCCGGTCGGCCTTGACGTGGTCAATCGCCGCTTCCAGCTCGTGGATGACCAGCCGCATCCACAGCTCCGCCACCTGGTGCTGGACGATGAAAAGCATCTCGTCGTGGTGAGGCGGATCCGAGAGGGGGCGCTGCGCTCCCAGTACGCGATCCAGGCAGAGGTAACCGGAATAGGTCAGCCGATTCTTCAGGTCCCGGTGGATGCCGGATTCCATTTCCCTTCGTTGCATGTTGCGCTCCCCGAGGCTGCCGCGTCGCAGCATAACCCAGCGGCAGAAGAGCTGCACCGGCGATGTATAATGCCGCGTTTAAAAGGCCCGCCGCCCGGGCAGAAAATAAGTCGACGGAGTTCTCCGAGTGCCCGTGCCGCCCCGGCCGGGCGCATCCACGGCAGGATGGTCCGCCGACAAGATAAGGATTTCTCGAGGAGTCTTTACGGTGAAGAACATTGCCGAGTTCCGGATCCCGTATCGTCAGGTACTGGGTCCGGACGGCAAGGTCGTGGCCGACCTGCCCGAATTCGCGAAGGACACGGACGAGCTGGTGCGGATGTACCGGCTGATGATGCTGACCCGCACCTTCGACACCAAGGCCATCAATCTCCAGCGTACCGGCAAGCTGGGCACCTACGCGTCCTGCCTGGGCCACGAGGCCGCCCACGTCGGCGTGGGTGCGGCCATGAAGCCGGAGGACTGCTTCGCCCCCATGTACCGGGAGTATGGCGCCCAGTTCTGGCGCGGCGTGAAGATGCGCGACGTGCTGCTGTACTGGGGCGGCGACGAGCGCGGCAACGATTTCTCCGGCCCGGCTCACGACTTTCCCTGGTGCGTGCCTATCGCCACCCAGTGCCTGCACGCGGCCGGCGCGGCCCTGGCGTTCAAGCTCCGCCGGGAAAAGCGTTGCGCGGTCACCGTCATCGGCGACGGCGGCACTTCAGAGGGGGACTTCTACGAGGCACTGAACCTCGCCGGCGTCCAGAAGCTGCCCATGGTGTTCGTCGTGGTCAACAACCGCTGGGCGATCAGCGTGCCCCTGGAAATCCAGACCGCGACCCAGACCCTGGCCCAGAAGGCGGTGGCCGCCGGCTTCGACGGCATCCAGGTGGACGGCAACGACATCCTCGCGGTCCGGGACACCATGGAGGAAGCCCTCGCACGTGCGCGCGCCGGAGGCGGCCCGACCCTGGTGGAGGCGGTCACCTACCGGCTTTCCGACCACACTACCGCGGACGATGCCAGCCGCTACCGCAAGAAGGAAGAAGTCGAGGAGCACTGGAAAACCGAGCCCCTGGTCCGGATGCGCCAGTTCATGAAGGCCTCGGCGGGCTGGGACGACGACGCCGAGGAAAAGCTCGTCGCCGAATGCAGCGCCGAGGTCGAGGCCGCGGTGAGGGAATACGTGGACACCGCGCCCCAGCCCGTGGAATCGATGTTCGACTACATGTACGAGGAGCTCCCGGAGTCCATGGACGAGCAGCGGGAAATGGCGATCCGCTTCGCGGGTTCCGGAGGCGGCCACTGATGGCCCGGGTCACTCTCATCGAGGCCGTGACCATGGCCCTGGCCTGGGAGCTGGAGAACGACGAACGGGTGGTGGTCCTCGGCGAGGACGTGGGCGTCAATGGCGGTGTGTTTCGGGCCACCGCGGGGCTGCAGCAGCGCTTCGGTCCCGAGCGGGTGATGGACACCCCCCTGGCAGAATCCATGATCGCCGGCATGTCCATCGGCATGGCCGCTCAGGGCATGATCCCCGTCCCGGAGATCCAGTTCATGGGCTTCATCTATCCCACCGTGGACCAGATGATCAATCATGCCGGCCGCCTGCGGCATCGCACCCGGGGCCGGCTGAACGTGCCCATGGTCCTGAGGGCGCCGTTCGGCGGCGGCATCCACGCCCCTGAGCATCACTCGGAGAGCACCGAGGCTCTGTTCGCCCATATGCCGGGCATCCGGGTCGTGATCCCCTCCTCGCCGAAGCGGGCCTACGGGCTGCTGCTGGCCTCGATCCGCGACCCGGACCCGGTCGTGTTCCTCGAGCCCAAGCGCATCTACCGTCTGCAGAAACAGGAAGTCGAGGACGACGGCCAGGCCCTTCCGCTGGACACCTGCTTCATTCTGCGGGAAGGGGAAGACGTCACCATCGTCACCTGGGGAGCGATGACCTTCGAGACCATGAAGGCGGCCCAGGAACTGGAGAAAGACGGCATCAGCGCGGAGGTGATCGACCTGGCCACGCTGAGTCCCCTGGACCTGGACACCATCCTGGAATCAGTGGAAAAAACCGGTCGCCTGGTGATCGTCCACGAGGCCGCCCGCAACTGCGGCGTGGGCGCCGAGGTGGCTGCCGGCGTCGCGGAGAAAGGCATCTGGGACCTGCAGGCGCCCATCGTGCGCGTGACCGGATACGACACGGTCATGCCCCTGTTCAAGCTGGAATACGAATACTTGCCGAGCGTCGCGAGAATCATTGACGGCGTCAAAAAGACCTTCGAGGACTAGCGACCCCATGAGCATCGAGACCTTCAACCTCCCGGACCTGGGAGAGGGACTGCCCGAGGCCGAGATCGTCAGCTGGCACGTGGCCGAGGGCGACGTGGTGAAAACGGACCAGCCCATCGTCTCGGTGGAAACCGCCAAGGCCGTGGTGGAGGTCCCCTCCCCCTACTCCGGCCGCATCGTCAAGATTCACGCGCCCGACGGAACCATTCTTCCCACCCACAAGCCCCTGGTGGACATCGATACCTCCGGGGAGGGCGGTGCAACCCAGGACAAGGCGCCCGCCGGGGAGAAAACGGAGAAACAACCCGCAGAGGAGGAAGAGGCCTCCCGCGAGGATTCCGGCACCGTGGTGGGCAAGATGATGGCCAGCGACGAGGTGGTGGAAGACACGGCCATCGTCGGACGCAGGCGCCGGCGCCGCGGCGGCCGTGTCAAGGCAGCACCGGCGGTCAGGGCCCTGGCCCGGGAGCTGGACGTGGACCTGAGCGAGGTGACCCCCACCGGCCGGCACGGCCGCGTGATCGCCGATGACGTCCGCACCGCCGCCACCGCCCGGCCGGCGGGCGGCCGGCCGGCAGCACCCCGGGTCCAGCTGCCTCCCGGCGAACCCGAGCCCCTGCGCGGACCCCGGCGGGCCATGGCCCAGAGCATGAGTGCGGCCCGGGACCTGGTCTGCGAGTGCACCATCTTCGACGACGCTGATATCCACGACTGGCAGCCCGGACAGGACATCACGGCCCGGCTGCTCCGGGCCATGGCGGCGGGCTGCCGGGCCGAACCGGCGCTGAATGGCTTTTTCGACGGGGAGAACATGACCCGACAGCTGGAAGACCGGGTCGACGTGGCCATGGCGGTGGACACGCCGGACGGGCTTATCGTCCCCGTCATCCGGGATGTGGGGCGCAGGAGCATGCAGGAGCTTCGTGAAGGTCTCAACGCCATGAAGAAGGCCACCCGTGAGCGTACGGTCAAGCCGGAGGACATGCGGGACTTCACCATTACGCTGTCCAACTTCGGCATGATGGCCGGCCGCTACGCCACCCCGGTGGTGGTGCCACCTACGATCGCCATCCTGGGGGCCGGCGGCCTTCGGCACGACGTGGTTCCCGTCATGGGGGGTATCGAGACCCATCGCCGCATCCCCCTGTCGCTGACTTTCGACCACCGCTGCGCCACCGGCGGGGAGGCCTGCCGCTTCCTGGCGGCGGTCATCGAGGACCTGCGCAAGCCCGAATGAAGGCCGCACCGCCCGGCTCCGGGCTGCGGCGCTACAATTCGTAACAGGACTCCGTCCTACAGGACATTTCATGCCCCGCAAGACCGCGGACGCCCACAGCCGACTCATTGACCGCGTCGCGGAACTCGCCGCTGAGCGCGCGCCCGCCGGCACGGGCGTCGACATCGCGGAATTCATCCGCCAGTACTACCGGAACGTGGCCCTGGAGGACCTGAAGGCGCGACAGCCGGAGGACCTGGCCGGCGCCGCCGTCCAGCACCTGGATCTGATGCGACAGCGGAGCCCGGGCAAACCCGAGATCCGGGTCTTCAACCCCTCCGAGGGTTCCGAAGGATGGAGCTCGCCCCATACCATCATCCAGATCGCCAACGACGACATGCCTTTCCTGGTGGACTCGGTCAGCATGGCCGTCAATCGCCGGGGCATGTACATCCACCTGACCATTCACCCGGTGATGCGCATACGGGTCGACGACGACGGCCAACCCAGCGCGATTCTCTCCAGGCCACGCACCGAGGCCGAAGGTCGCCTCGAGTCCCTCATGCACGTCGAGGTGGACCGGGAAACTGATGCCGCGGAGCTGGCCGCGCTCGGCGCGTCCATCGAGGCCGCCCTCACGGACGTCCGGGCCGCCTGCGAGGACTGGCAGGCCATGCGGCAGCAGGCGCGTCGGGTGGTCGAGGAACTCGGGAACCACCCTCCGCCCCTGGACGAGAACGTGGTCAAGGAGAGCCGGCAACTCCTGGACTGGATGGAGGACGACCACTTCACCTTCCTCGGCTACCGGGAGTACCGGCTTGTGTCGGCGGAGTACGGCGACGAGCTCAGGGCGGTGGACGGCACGGGCCTGGGCATTCTCCGGCGGCCGAGCCCGGCACAGACCGGCGACCGGGTGGCGCGGCTTTCCGGCAAGGAAATCCGCAAGCAGGCCCGTTCCCGGGACCTGCTTATCCTGACCAAGGCCAACTCCCGCGCCACCGTGCACCGGGACAGCTACCTGGACTACGTGGGCGTCAAGACCTACGACGCGTCAGGGGAGGTCACCGGCGAACGCCGCTTCCTTGGCCTGTGGACGTCCGCTGCCTACAGCCGAACGCCCAGGGAAATCCCTCTGCTGAGGGACAAGGTGCGTCGCGTAATGGAGGAATCAGGCTTCCGTCCGGGCAGCCACGGCGCCAAGGCCCTGATGCACATCCTGGACACCTATCCCCGGGATGAATTGTTCCAGGCGCCGGTCGCCGACCTGATCCGCATCACCCGTGGCATCTATTCGCTGCAGGAGCGGCAGCGCACGAAGATCTTCATACGACGGGACGTATTTCACCGATTCTATTCCTGCCTGGTCTACGTTCCCCGGGAGCGCTACAACACGCAGGTCCGCGAGCGCATCCAGGAAATCCTGCTGGACGCCTTCGCCGGCACCGCAATCGAATCGGCGGTGGAGATCTCCGACTCCAAGCTGGCCCGGGTGCACTTCATCGTCAGGACCCCCCAGGGCGCGACCGGGCGGATCAACGTCAGCGCGCTGGAGAGGCGGATTTCCGAGGCGGTCCGTACCTGGCAGGACCATCTGCGCGAAGAACTGGTAGACCGTTTCGACGAGGAAGAAGGACTACGCCTATTCAAGCGATACTGCCGAAGCTTCCCAGCCGCATTCATCGAGGATGTCACCCCCCGGGAAACGACCTTCGACATCGAGCGGCTGGAGCACCTTCGCGAGGAACCGGGCAAGCTCCGCATGAGCCTCTACCGGCCGCCGCTGTTCGACGAGGACAGGGTGCGATTCAAGCTCTTCCATGCCGCCGACCCGCTTCCGCTGTCGGAAGTGCTGCCCATGCTCGAGAACATGGGGCTCAAGGTCATCTCCGAGCGACCCTACCGTGTCCGCCTGGATGGCGATGGCGACCCCGGGATCGCGTGGATCCAGGACTTCGAGATGACCAGCAGCGACGGCTCCGTCATTCAGCCGGGCCGCGTCAACGAGGTCTTCCAGCAGGCCTTCGAAAGCGCCTGGCGGGGACAGTCGGAAAGCGACGGCTTCAGCCGGCTGGTGATCAAGGCGGGCCTGGAGTGGCGCCAGGTCAGCATGCTGCGGGCCTGCGCGAGATACCTGCTGCAGACGGGCATGCCTTTCTCCCAGGCCTACATGGAACAGGTGCTGGTCGAGCATGCGCTGATCGCCCGAATGCTGGTGGAGAAGTTCGAAGCGCGTTTCGACCCGGGCATCCCGGAGAAGCGCCGGGACCGCATGGTACTCACCATCACCCAGGCCCTGGACCACGCCATGGATGCCGTGACCAGCCTGGACGCGGACCGGATCATCTCCGCCTTCCGGGCGGTCATCCGTTCCATGCTCAGGACGAACTTCTACCGGCGTTCGGACGACGGCAGCCCCCTGCCTTATCTGTCCTTCAAGCTGGATCCGAGCAAGGTTCCCGACCTGCCCCGCCCCAGGCCCATGTTCGAGATCTTTGTCTATTCCCCCCGGGTGGAGGGCGTACACCTCCGGGGAGGCTACGTGGCCCGGGGCGGCCTGCGCTGGTCGGACCGCCGGGAGGATTTCCGCACGGAGATCCTCGGGCTGATGAAGGCCCAGGCGGTCAAGAACGTGCTCATCGTTCCCGTGGGCGCCAAGGGCGGTTTCGTCCCCAAGCGGCTGCCCTCCGGAGACCGGGATGCGGTGATGGCCGAGGGTATCGAGTGCTACCGCATGTTCATCCGCGGCCTGCTGGACATCACCGACAATCTGGTGGACGGCGTGGTTCATCCGCCCCGAGACGTGGTCAGGCACGACGGGGACGACGCATACCTGGTGGTGGCTGCGGACAAGGGGACGGCCACCTTCTCCGACATCGCCAACGAGCTGTCCCTCGAGTACGAATTCTGGCTCGGCGACGCCTTCGCCTCGGGAGGCTCGGTAGGATACGACCACAAGAAGATGGGCATCACCGCCCGGGGTGCCTGGGAAGCGGTCAAGCGCCATTTCCGGGAAATCGGAGTGGACACCCAGTCTGAGCCGTTCAGCGTCGCCGGCATCGGCGACATGAGCGGAGACGTTTTCGGCAACGGCATGCTGCTTTCGGAGCACATCCGCCTGCAGGCGGCATTCAACCACCTGCACATCTTCCTGGATCCCGACCCGGACCCGGCGAAGAGCTTCGCCGAGCGCCAGCGACTGTTCGGCATGCCGCGCTCCGGCTGGACCGACTACGACGAGGACATCATTTCAGAGGGCGGCGGCGTCTTCTCAAGGAACGACAAGCTCATCAAGCTTTCGCCCCAGGTCCAGTCCATGCTCGGCACGGACGAGGCCGGCATGACGCCGGACGAACTCATCCGGGCCATTCTCCGGATGCAGGTGGATCTCCTGTGGAACGGCGGCATCGGGACCTACGTCAAGGCCAGCACGGAGACCCACGCCGACGTGGGGGACCGTTCGAACGACTCGGTCCGGGTGAACGGCTGCGAGCTCCGCTGCCGGGTGGTCGGCGAGGGCGGCAACCTCGGCCTGACCCAGCGGGGCCGGGTGGAATACGCCCAGAACGGGGGCCGCCTCAACACCGACTTCATCGATAACTCGGCCGGTGTGGACACCTCGGACCACGAGGTCAACATCAAAGTCCTGCTCGGAGTGGCGCTGCGGCATCGTCCGCTGACGCCCGAGCGCCGCAAGCGGCTGCTCATGAGCATGACGGAGGAAGTGGCCGGGCTGGCGCTACGCGACAATTACCTGCAGACCCAGGCGCTCTCCATCGCCGAATCGTCCGCTTCCAGCCGAATCCGGGAGCATGCCTGGTTCATCCGCCAGCTGGAGCGACACGGCGGCCTGGACCGGTCGCTGGAGTTCCTGCCGGACGATGAGGAGATCGAGGGGCGGCGAAAAGCCGGCCGCGGGCTCACCCGGCCGGAGCTTTCCGTCCTGATGAGCTATTCGAAGATGACGCTGTACTCGGAGATGATCGCCTCGAACGTCCCGGAGGATCCGTACCTGGGCCGGGAGCTGGAGCGGTATTTCCCCAGGCCGCTGCAGAAGCATTACGCGGATTTCATGGCCGAGCATCCCCTGGCCAGGGAAATCATCGCGACCATGATCACCAACAGCCTGGTGAACCGGATGGGATCGGTGTTCGCCTTCAGGATGCAGAACGAAACGGGCGCGGACGTCGCCGCCGTCGCGCGGGCATTCACCATCGCCCGCGAGGTGTTCGAGATCCGCTCCGTCTGGGAGGCCATCGAGGCACTGGATAACCGGGTGAAGGCCTCCAGCCAGTACTCCATGCTTCGGGCCACGCAGGCCCTGCTCAAGCAGGCCGCCCGATGGTTCCTGGACCGCAGCGACGAGCTTCCGGACATTGCCGGAGCGGTTTCCCGCCTGCAGCCCGGCGCCTCGGCGCTCAGGGACTGCCTTGGCGACGTGCTGGAGGCTGCCTTGGCGACGTGCTGGAGGGATCACGCCTGCAGCAGTTTCGCGAGACGGCCGAGCTCACACCGTGGCCGGGGAGCCCGCCGAACTGGCCGAGACCGTCGCTTCCCTGGCGCCGATGCATTCCGCCCTGGACGTCATCTCGGTGGCCGAGGCCGCCGACGTGAAGGTCCGCCACGCGGCGGAGGTCTATTTCGGGATTTCCCGGGCGCTGGACCTGGACTGGTTGCTGGACCAGGTGGACCGGCTGAAGGTGGAAGGCCACTGGCAGGCAAAGGCCCGGGGCAGCCTCAGGGACAATCTTTTCGGACTGCAGCGTGTGCTCGCGACCCGGGTCATCTGCGACACCGGCCAGCCGAATGCCGCGGCCGCCATCAAGGCGTGGACGGACTCGCGTCGGGACCGGGTCGAACACCTGCAGCAGACCATCACTGACATGCACAACGCGGGTCCCCTGGACTTCGCCACGGGTTCCGTGGCGCTGCAGGAGATCCGTCGGCTTGCGGAAGGCTGAACACAGGAGACAGGCTCACATGGCACAGGAACCGCTGATCGCGGTATTTATCGACTTCGAGAATCTCGCGCTGGGCGTACGGGACATGAAGGGGGACAACAAGTTTCACGTCGACCTCGTGTTGAAACGCCTGCTGGAGAAGGGCCGCATCGTCTACAAGCGGGCCTACTGCGACTGGAGCCAGTACCGCGAGTACGTCCGTGAGTTTCATGCCAACGGCATCGAGATGCTGGACATCCCCCAGAGCCGGGCCAGCGGCAAGAACAGCGCCGACATCCACATGGTCACCGACGCGCTGGACCTCTGCTACGCCAAGCAGCACATCGACGTTTTCGCGGTGCTGTCCGGCGACAGCGACTTCTCGCCGCTGGTGTCGAAACTCAAGGAGAACAACAAGCGGGTCCTGGGCTGCGGGGTGAAGAACTCCACCTCGGATCTGCTTATCGGGGGCTGCGACGAGTTCATCTATTACGACGACCTGGCGCGGCAGGCCAACAAGCCGAAGCGGAGCCGGTCCCGCCAGGGCCAGAAGGACAAGAAGACCGAAGCCATGGACCAGCTGGCCCAGATCGTGGAATCGCTGGCCGCGGACTACGACCAGCTCTGGGGCTCAATGGTCAAGCAGACCATCAAGCGGGTCCATCCGGGCTTCAACGAGAGCTACTACGGTTACAGCAGCTTCTCAGACCTCCTCACCGACGCAGAGTCCCGCGGGCTGATCAAGCTGGACTACGATTCCGAGCGCGGCAACTACCTCGTCCGGCCCGTCAAGGACTGACCAGCCAGACACAAAAGGAGCATCGACATGGCCCACAAGCTCATTCTCCTGCGCCACGGCCAGAGCGACTGGAATCTCAAGAACCTCTTCACGGGATGGACGGACGTCGATCTCACCGAGAAGGGCAGGCAGGAGGCCGCCGAGGCGGCCAGGCAGATCCGGGGCGAGGGCCTGGACTTCGATCTCGCCTTTACCTCCGTCCTGAAGCGCGCCATCCGCACGCTCTGGATCGTCATGGACGGTATGGACCGGATGTGGGTGCCTGTAACGCGGGCCTGGGAACTGAACGAGCGCCATTACGGTGCCCTGCAGGGCCTGGACAAGGCCGAGACCACCCGCCGCCACGGCGAAGAGCAGGTCCACATCTGGCGGCGCAGCTATGACATTCCGCCCCCGCCGCTTGAGGCGGACGACGAACGCCACCCCAGGTTCGATGCCCGCTACCGGGACGTGGATCCGGACAGGCTGCCGGCCACCGAGTCCCTGAAGGACACCCTGGCCCGGGTAGAGCCTTACTGGCGCACCCAGATCGCGCCGCGGATCCGGGAGGGCCGGCGGGTGCTCATCGCCGCCCACGGCAACAGCCTCCGGGCCCTGGTGAAGATGCTGGACGGCGTCAGCGACGAAGAGATCGTCAAGCTCAACATTCCCACGGGGATCCCGCTGATCTACGACCTGGACGATGACCTGAACGCCACCGGCAGCCGCTACCTGGGAGACCCGGAAGCTGCGAAGAAGGCCGCCGAGGCTGTGGCCAACCAGGCCAAGGGCTAGCCCGAATCGCCCTTCCGGGCCAGTTCTTTCGCTTTGAGGTACTTGACGGCGTGGTAGGTGGAGCCGAGCCACGCCCAGACGAAGCCGGGGAAACCATTCCGCCAGTTTCCCTGGAACAGGTAGAACTGCAGGAACGTGACGGGCTGTCGCAGCGCCACCTGCCAGGCGGAGATGCGGCGGCCCTTCGCCACCATCTTTGCCGCAGACAGGCGGGTGTACTGGTTGAACTTCTCGAAATACTCGTCGAGGTCCCGGTAGCTGTAGTGCAGCAGCCGGCCGGAGAGCCGGTGAACCGGGCCTTCCACCACGACCTTCTCGTGGACCGGTGCCTCGTCGAAGTTGCCTGACCGGCGGTCGAACAGCCTGAGCAGGTAATGGGCGCTTTCCCGCCCGTGGCGGAAGTGCCGGCCCATGAACACCAGGCTGCGGGGCACCTGGTACCCCATGGCGCCCGGGAAGTCCCGGCGGGACAGCTCGGCAAGCTCGCCGGAAAGCTCCGGGGTCAGTACCTCATCGGCGTCGATGTTCAGCACCCAGTCGTGGCGCGCCTGTGCCACGGCGTAGCGCTTCTGCGGTCCGTAGCCGTCGAAGTCGCGGTGCATGAACCGCACCCCCTGCCTGCCGGTACAGATGTCGGCGGTGCCATCGGTGCTGCCGGAGTCCACCACGACCACGTCGTCACAGCCGGCCAGGGAATCAAGGCAGCGGGGCAGGTCATGGGCCTCGTTCTTGGTGATGATGACGACGCTGTAGGGGGTCATGGGGACGGGACCGGCGGTGCTGTGCCCATCATAAACCAGCGGACCGGGTATTTATCCGGCCCGGCCCAGGGCCTACACTTCGCGCCGGCGACACCTTGTCGCCGTGCCTGCGCCGGAGGACCCGGAAAAGTGAAGAAGCTCGTTCTCGCCGTCTCGGCCTTCGCGGCCGTCCTTTGGTCTGCCGCCGCGGCTGCCGGGGTCTCGGCCACCGTCACCGCCACTACCGACTACGTCTTCCGGGGCATCACCCAGTCCGCCGAGGACCCGGCCCTGCAGGGCAGCCTCGACTACGAGGCCGACAGCGGCTTCTACGTCGGCGCCTGGGCCAGCAACGTGGATTTCGACGACTGCTGCGACGAAAGCGTGGAGCTGGACGGCTACCTTGGCTTCTACAACGAGCCAGGAGAAAACTGGCGCTATGACGCCGGGCTGGTCTACTACGCCTACCCGGGCACCAGCGAGGACCTGGACTACGGGGAGATCTACCTCGGCCTGGGTTGGCAGTGGTTCGACGTGTACTACTACTACACGAACGACTTCTATGCCGGAGGGGACGCGGGGTTCTACTGGGACCTGTCCGGGGAATTCGAGCTGCCCGTCTGGGACCTGGGGCTGCGGCTGCACTACGGGTACACGGGAGGGCCGGCGCTGAACGGGGACAGCAGCTTCGAGGTCGGTGTGGAATCCTACAGCGACTACTCGGTTGCCCTGACCCGGGATTTCGGCAACTTCTCTTTCGAGCTCGCCTACTGGGATACGGACCTGGATGGGGAGTTCGAGGTCACCCGGGGCGCGGGCGCGAACGACGACCGGATCGTATTCTCCGTCTCGACTACGTTCCCCTGGTAGGTCCGCCGGACTTCAGCTCCGGGGAAGCTGCTCCAGGGCTGCCTCGGCACGCCTGACGCCCAGATCGATGAGTTCCGCCGCCCGGTAGAACTCGTAGAAGCTGCAGGTGTCCCTGGGAATGTCGACGACCAGGTCCGGAGAGTAGCCTGCCAGCTTCAGGCGGGCGATGGCATTCTGCATGGTGTCCATGGACATGGACATGATGTCGAATATGCCCGGGATATCCGAGTCGGAGTCGCCGTTCTCCGCGGATTCCGCCTTCGGCGACATTCGCCGGCGGGCGCCGCCCCGGGAGGCATTGAGATTGACGGCGATAATGTAGTCCGTGCTGTGGTTGAGTGCCGGCGCGATGGGGATGGGATTCAGCAGTCCCCCGTCTACGAGCAGTCGCCCCTTGATGCGGTGGGGCGTGAACACCGTCGGGATGGCGATGGAAGCCCGGATGGCGTCGAACAGACTGCCGCGGTTGAGCCAGACTTCGCGCTGGTCCATCAGGTCCGTCGCCACCGCCGTGTAGCCGATGGGGAGATCCTCGATGCGGTGCTCCCCGATGAGCTCCGTGAGCACGCCGATGACCCGCTCCCCCTTCAGCAGCCCTGCCCGGCCGAAGGCGAGATCCAGAAGGCTGAGGACGTCCCGCTTCTCCAGCTTTCTCGCCCACTCCTCGTAGACCTCCATCTTCGCGGCGGCAAAGATCCCGCCCACGAGAGCACCCATGGAACAGCCGGAGATGTAGTCGATCCGGTAGCCCGCGGCGGTAACCGCCTGGATAACGCCGATGTGCGCCAGCCCCCGGGCGCCGCCGCCGCCCAGCACCAGGGCGACGCTGGGCCCGCTGGACTTGCCGGCACCCGTGGAGGTCTTGTTGCGCTTGTCCGCCATGAGGGATCAGGCCTCCGGAGCCGAGAACCGCGGGGTCTCTCCCGCCAGCCCGGCCCGCACCGCTTCACGCTGGTTGCTCCCGGCGAGGAGCTGGCGCTGCAGGCGCTCTTCCAGGGCCAGGGCATCCGCCGGGCTGGACTCCCAGCCGGCCTCGAAGAGGGTCTTGGCGGCCCGCACGGCATCCGGGGAACGGCTCGCGATCTCGGCTGCCAGCGCACAGGCGGCGGCCAACGGGTCATCCTCAACCCGGGTGACAAGCCCAAGCCGGGCGGCCTCCTCGGCTTCGACGATTCGTCCGGTCCAGGTCAGCTCCAGGGCGACGTCGCGGCGGACGACCCGGCGCAGCGTCTGGCTGCCGGCCATGTCCGGCACCAGGCCCCAGCGCACCTCCATCACCGACAGCTTCGCGTCCGGGCCCGCGATGCGCAGGTCCGCTCCGAGGGCGATCTGCAGCCCGCCCCCGAAAACCTCTCCGTGCAGGGCGGCGATCACCGGCACCGGGCACTCCCGCCAGGCCCAGGCCACCCGCTGGGCCAGGTTGGCGACCTCGCCGTCCCGCCGCGTAGCCAGCCGGGCAATGGCCTCGGGCCCCGCCGCCATGGCGGCCAGGTCCAGCCCGGCGCAAAAACTCCGCCCCTCCCCGCTCAGCACCACGGCACGAACCTCCGGATCGGCGGAGACCGAGCGTGCCGCTTCGTCGATGGCTTCGAACATGGCCAGGTCCAGGGCGTTGCGCTTCTCGGGACGGGACAGGACGACCCGGGCCATGTGGCCATCGCGCTGTACGCTGACTCGCTGGGTGCTCATTCGGACGGTCTCCCGGCGGGGATCACGCCCGCCTTTTCGAGGGCCGCCAGGGCGGCAGCGTCGTAGCCGGCCTCGCCCAGTACCGCCCGGGTGTCGGCTCCCTGGGGCCTCGGCGGCTCGGGAACCCCGGCCGGGGTCCGGCTGAACCGCGGGGCCGGCGCGTTCTGGGTGACGCCGGCCACGTCGATAAACGTGCCCCGGGCGGTATTGTGCGGATGCTCCGGGGCCTCCGAAAGGCCCAGCACCGGAGCAAAGCAGACATCCGTGCCCTCGAGCCGTTCGGCCCACTCCTCCCGGGTCCGCGTACGGAAAACCTCCGCCAGTTCCGCCTTCAGTTCCGGCCATGGCGCCGTGTCCATGGCCCCGAGGCGGAAACCATGGGGACCGAAGCGCTCCGGGTCCAGGCCGAGCTTCTCGATCAGCAGGGCGTAGAAATCCGGCTCGATGGATGCGATAGCCACAAACTTCCCGTCGGCGGTCTCGTAGGTGTCGTAGAAATGGGCCGCGCCGCCCAGCAGGTTGCTCCCGGTCGCGTCTTCGAACATGCCCATGGCCCGGAAGCCGCAGAACATGGCCATCATGGACGTAGCCCCGTCCAGCATGGCCGCGTCCACGACCTGTCCCTTTCCGCTTCTCTCCCGCTCCAGCAGCGCGCTCACGAGGCCGAAGGCCAGGAGCAGCCCGCCCCCGCCGAAATCTCCCACCAGGTTAAGGGGCGGCACGGGTTTTCCGCCCGGCGGCCCGATGCTGTGGAGGGCCCCCGACAGGGCGATGTAATTGATATCGTGCCCGGCGGCGGCAGCCAGCGGCCCGTCCTGCCCCCAGCCGGTCATGCGGCCGTAGACCAGGCGGGGATTGCGCTCCCGGCACACCTCCGGGCCGAAGCCGAGACGCTCGGCCACCCCTGGACGGAACGCCTCGAACAGGGCATCCGCCCGGTCCGCCAGCTCAAGCAGCGCCCCGACGCCCTCGGGCTTCCGCAGGTCCAGCCCCACGGAGCGCCGGTTGCGGTTCATGGGATCGGGCAGCGCCGAGCGCAGCGGCAGCAGGGGCATGCGCTCGATGCGTATCACCTCGGCCCCCATGTCGGCCAGCATCATGCCGCAGTAGGGACCGGCACCCAGGCCGGCGACCTCGATAATCTTCAGGCCCTGCAGGGGTCCGGCCACCGGCGCTCACTCCTCCCGGGGCCAGGGCACACCGGCTGCGCGGGCCGCCTCGAACTCCGCGGCCAGCCGGTCACAGAGTTCACCGGTGCCCGGCACGTCGCTGATGCTGCCCACGCCCTGGCCCGCGGACCAGACCGTCTTCCAGACCTTCGCCTCGTCCCCCAGATCCTTGAGCTTTCCGCCCCCCATGCCCCGCCGCAACAGCTCGTCCACGTCGAACTTGTTGGCCTCCAGGCTGGACCGGAGGAAATTGGCGGGCACGCCCGAGACGGCATCCGTGTAGACGATGTCTGCCGCGGCGGCCTCGCCGATCATGGCCTTGTACGCCTCCGGCGCCAGGCTCTCCCGGGTAGCGATGAAGCGGGTCCCGATCCAGGCAAGGTCCGCCCCCATCACCAGGGCAGCGGCCACCTGGCGCCCGTCGCCGATGGCGCCGGCGAGCAGCAGCGTACCGTCGAAGAACGTGCGGATCTCGGAGACCAGGGCGAAGGGGCTCATGGCACCGGCATGCCCGCCGGCCCCGGCGCAGACCGCGATCAGTCCGTCCACGCCGGCGGCCGCGGCTTTACGCGCATGTCGGAGGTTCGTCACGTCGTGAAAGACCACTCCGCCATAGCCGTGTACCGCCTGGACCAGGTCCGGCACGGCGCCGAGGGAGGTGACGATAAACGGCACGCGGTAATCGACACAGGCGGCAAGGTCCGCTTCGAGCCTCGGGTTGCTGGCGTGGACGATGAGGTTCACGCCCCACGGAGCGTCCTGTTCTCCGAGGCTACCGCTCACGGCGTCCAGCCATTCCCGGAAACCGTCAGTGGTCCGCTGGTTCAGCGCCGGGAAGGCCGCAGCGACGCCGTGGCGGCACGACTCGATGATGAGCGACGGACCTGACACCAGGAACATGGGCGCCGCCACCGCCGGTACCCGCAGACGACCCTGGAAGCTCTTGGGCAATGCCATGGGCGGATCCTCCTAGCCGCGCCGCGGATCAAGGCCCATGGACCGGGCGATGATCTCCTTCATGATCTCCGAGCTGCCGGCGTAGATGCGCGACACCCGGGCGTTGGCATACATCCGGGAGATGGGATATTCGTCCATGTAGCCCGCCCCGCCGTGAAGCTGCAGGCACCGGTCCGTGACCTCGCCCTCCAGCTCCGTGCAGAAAAGCTTGGCTTCCGCCGCCACCTCGGCGCTCAGCTTTCCCTCGTTGTGGTCCATCACGAGCCGGTCCACGAATGCCTGGGCCACGTCGATGCGGGTGCGCATGTCGGCCAGCTCGAAGCGCGTGTTCTGGTAGTTCGCGACGGGCTGGCCGAACACCTTGCGCTCCTTCACGTAGTCGATGGTCAGGTCCAGGGCCACGTCCGCGGCGGCCACGCTTCCGGAGGCGACGATCAGCCGCTCCTCCGCCAGGAACTGCATGAGGTAGTAAAAGCCCTTCACCGGGTCGCCCAGCACGTTGCCCCGGGGAACCTTGACGTTGTCAAAGAACAGCTCGGCGGTGTCCTGGGCCTTGAGCCCGAGCTTCTTCAGGTTGCGGCCCCGGCTGAATCCTTCCATGTCCCGCTCGACCAGAAACAGGCCGATCCCGTGGGGATGGTCCGGGACCGTGCGGGCCGCCACGACGAACAGGTCGCCGTTGATGCCGTTGGAGATATAGGTCTTGGAACCGTTCAGGAGCCAGTAGTCGCCCTTGTCCTCGGCCCGGGTCCGGATGCCCGCCACGTCGCTGCCCGCACCGGGCTCGGTCATGGCGATGCCGAGGATGGTCTCGCCGGAGATACAGCCCGGCAGGAACCGGGCCTTCTGCTCGTCGGTACCGATGGCGCCGAGATAGGGCCCCACCAGCCGGCTGTGCAGGGACAGGCCGAAGCCGGGGTCGCCGTGGCGGGCGCACTCTTCGATGATGATCTGCTCGAAACGGAAGTCCTGGATGCCGAGCCCGCCATAGGCCTCCGGCGCCCACATCAGGCACAGGCCATGCTCGCCGGCCTTGCGGAAGGCCTCCCGGTCCACCAGGCCGGCTTCCAGCCAGGCCCCCACGTGCGGCTGGATCTCGGCCTGGAAAAATTTCACCACCGAGTCCCGGAAGATGTCGTGCTCTTCCTCGAAAATCCGTCGTTCCACGGCCTGCTCCTCCCTGGTCGTGTCCTGGTGCCGGTCCCCGGGGCTCTAGCGCCCCCTGAAACGGGCCTTGCGCTTCTCCACGAACGCAGCGACGCCTTCCGCCGCATCCTCGCTGGTGACACAGGCGTTCTGGAGATGAGCCTCGAAACTGATGGCCTCTCCGAAGGAGAGGTTCATGGCCGCCCTCATGGCCCGCTTGGTGCGAGCCATAGCCAGCGGGGCACGCTCGGCCAGACCGTCCGCCCAGCGGCGGGCCTCCGCGGCCAGCTCTGCGGCAGGGACGACCCGGTTGGCCAGCCCCAGATCCAGGCAGCGGTGGGCAGGGATGCGCTCCGCCTCGATACACAGCTGGTAGGCCCGGTGATAGCCCAGGGTCCGCACCAGCAGCCAGGTGGCGCCGCCGTCGGGAATGAGACCGATGGACGCAAACGGGGACAGCAGGTAGGCGTCTTCGGCCATCATCACCAGGTCGCAGGCTAAAGCGAAGGAAAGCCCGATGCCCGCGGCTGGTCCGCCAATCGCCGCCAGCACGGGCTTGTCCATGCCGGCAAGCATCTCGAGGGTGGGCTTGAAGCGTCCGTTGATGACGTCCTCGATGCGGCTTCCCGTCGGGAAACCCTGCTTGAGGTCCGCGCCCGAGCTGAACCGGCCCTCCGCCCCGGTGAGTATCACCGCCCTGACCTCGGCATCGCCGGCCGCCCGTGTCACTGCGGCTTTCAAATCCTCGGCCAGGGCCTCGTTGAAAGCGTTGAGGACCTCCGGACGGTTCAGGGTGATGACCGCCACAGCGCCGTCGCGCTCGTAGTTAACCGTGTTCGCCATGAGAGTCTCCTCAGCGCATGGATGACCGGTCCCGCAGGTACTCGCAGGGCGAGAATCGCTCGCCGTACGCTTGCGCCATGCGCTCGCTTTCGGCCAGGAAGGTCTTCATTCCGACGGTGTCGATGAAGCTCGCCGTGCCGCCGGCCCAGGGCGGGAAGCCCCAGCCGAGGATGGAGCCCAGGTCGGCGTCCACCGCTTCGGTGACCACGCCCTCTTCCATGCAGCGGGCCGTCTCCAGGGACTGCACGTACAGCAGCCGCTTCTTCACCTCCTCGACGTCAGGCTGCTCGTTCGCCGGCGGATACACGTCCGCCAGGCCCGGCCAGAGCCGCTTCCTGCCGCCTTCCGGATAGTCGTAAAAACCGGCGCCGTAGCGCTTCCCCAGCCGCTTCAGGTCGTCGTGGAACCGGGTGATGACCGCATCGGCAGGGTGGGGCACATAGTCGTCCCCCAGGTCCTTGCGGGTCTGGGTCATGATCTTGTACTGCAGGTCGATCGTGACCTCGTCCGAGACGGCGAGGGGTCCCACCGGGAGGCCGGCCAGCTTCGCGGCGTTCTCTATGAGCGCGGGAGCCACGCCCTCGGCGAGCATGGCCAGGCCCTCCTTGACGTAGGTCCCGAACACGCGGCTGGTGTAGAAACCCCGGCTGTCGTTGACCACGATGGGCGTCTTGCGGATTTGCTGAACGTAGTCCATGGCCCGGGCAACGGCGGTGTCGCTGGTCTTCTCGCCGACGATGATCTCCACCAGGGGCATTTTCTCCACGGGAGAGAAGAAGTGGATGCCGATGAAGCTTTCCGGCCGGCTTGAGGCTTCCGCCAGGCCCGTGATGGGCAGGGTGGAGGTGTTGGACGCAAAGATCGACGTCTCGGCAGTGACGGCCTCGGTCCTGCGCGTCACATCGGCCTTGATGTCCCGGCTTTCGAACACCGCCTCAATCACCAGTTCGGCTCCTTCCAGAGCCGCGTAGTCCGTAGTGGGCCGGATCCGGTCGAGCACTTCCGCGGCAGCGGCTTCCGTCATGCGCCCCCGGGCCACCCGCTTCTCCAGCAGCTGCCGGGAGTAGTCCTTGCCTTTTTCCGCGTTGGCAAGGTCGGTATCCAGCAGGATCACTTCCATGCCGGCGTAGGCAGACACGTAGGCGATGCCCGCGCCCATCATGCCGGCTCCGAGGACGCCCAGCTTTTGCACCGGCACCCGTTCCACGTCCTTCGGCCGCCGGGCCAGCTTGTCAGCCGCGCCCTTGTCGATGAACAGGCTTCGGATCATGTTTCTGGCCACGGAGCCGGTCAGCAGCTCGACGAAGTACTGGCTCTCGATATCCAGGCCCTTGTCGATGGGTACCTGGGATCCCTCGTACACGCACGACAGGATGGCCAGCGGCGCCGGGTAATTCCGCTGCGTCTTCCTGGCCACCAGGGCAGTACCGACCATGAACGTCTGGGCCAGTGAGGGACGGCTGGCGCCCGCGCCTCCGGGGACCCGGAAGCCCTTCTTGTCCCAGGGCTGCACCGGGTCTCCTGCTTCCAGAACCCAGCGCCGGGCCTTTGCCATGAGCTCGCCCGGATTGGCGGCAAGCTCCTGCACGATACCCAGTTCGTGAGCCCTGGCCGGCGCCAGGTGCGTGCCCTCCGCCATGAGGGGCAGGGACTTCTCGATTCCGATGAGGCGCGGAAGGCGCTGGGTGCCGCCGGCCCCCGGCAGCAGTCCTACCTGCACCTCCGGCAGACCGAGCCGGATCTTGGGATCATCCAGGACAACCCGGTGGTGGCAGGCCAGGCAAAGCTCCAGGCCGCCGCCGAGAGCCGTCCCGTTGATCGCCGCCACCAGCGGCTTCCCGCAGGTCTCCAGCTTCCGGTACAGCTCCGAAAAGCTGCGCGAGAATCGGTAGATCTCGGCCGCGCTACTGCCGCTTGCGAAAACGTTGACCAGCTCCTTGAGGTCCGCCCCGGCGATGAAAGAGCTCTTTGCAGAGGTGATGATCGCCCCCGTGACTTTGTCGTCCCTAGACAGCTTGTCGGCGTAGTGCTCCAGCTCCTCCATGAACTCCGGCGTGAGGACGTTCATGGGCCGGTCCTTGACGTCGATGACCAGGGTGGCAATGCCTTCGCCGTCCACGGAGTAAGTGATCGTCTCGCTCATTTCTCAACCTTCCTGAATAGGTTCGTCGGTTGCGACGGGGCTCAGCTGCGCTCGAGGATGGTGGCGGTGCCCATACCCGCGCCGACGCAGAGATTGACCAGTCCGGTGGACAGGTCCCGGCGCTCCATCTCGTCCAGGAGGGTGCCCATCACCATGGCCCCGGTAGCCCCCAGCGGATGACCCATGGCGATGGCGCCGCCGTTTACGTTGATCTCGTCGTGGGCCACGTCCAGCTGCTGCATGAAACGCAGTACGACCGAGGCGAATGCCTCGTTGAGTTCGAACAGCTCCACGTCCTCGCGCTTCATCCTGGCCTTCTCCAGGGCGCGCAGCGCCGAGGGCGCCGGACCGGTGAGCATGATGGTGGGTTCGGTCCCCACGGAGGCGAAAGACCGGATGCGGGCACGGGGCGCCAGCCCCAGGTGCTCCGCCATGGACCTGCTCGCCACCAGCACGGCCGCGGCGCCGTCCACGATACCGCTGGAATTACCGGCGGTATGGACGTGATTGATCGCCTCCACCTGGGGATAGCGCTGGATCGCCACGGCGTCGAAGCCGCCGTCCCGGCCCGGTATCTCGAAAGAAGCCCTGAGTGCGCCCAGGCCCTCGAGGGTGGCGTCTGACCTGAGGTGCTCGTCCCGGTCCAGCACGACCTCGCCCAGCCGGTTCCGCACGGGCATGATGGATTTGTCGAAATAGCCTTTATCCCAGGCGTCTGCGGCCCGCCGCTGGCTCTCCAGGGCATAGCGGTCGCAGTCGTCACGGGAAATACCGTAGAGCGTGGCGATAAGGTCGGCGCTGATGCCCTGGGGTACGAAGTGAGTCTTGAAGGCGACCTGGGGATCCGTCGCCATGGCGCCGCCGTCTGAACCCATGGGTATCCGCGACATGGACTCCAGGCCGCCGGCCACCACCAGGTCTGCCTGGCCCGACATGACGAGGGCCGCGGCGGTGTTCACCGCCTCCAGCCCGGAGGCGCAGAACCGGTTGATCTGCTTGCCCGGCACGTTCTCGGCGTAGCCGGCGTTCAGGGCCGCCACTCGGGCCACGTTGGCGCCCTGCTCCCCGACGGGCATGACGCAGCCGATGATGACGTCCTCCACCAGCGCCGTGTCCAGCTCGTTGCGGTCCCGCAGGGCGGCCAGCGTCTGGGTCAGCAGCTCAATAGGGGTGATGCCGTGCAGCGAGCCGTCGGGCTTGCCCCGGCCGCGGGGCGTACGCACGTGGTCGAGGATGAAGGCGTCAGTCATGATGTCATTCCTGGCTTTCGGCGAGCAGCCCGGGCAGGCAGCCGCCCGGCGCGTAAGGATTGGGTGACTTGTCCGGCGCCGCGCCGGCGGGTTCCGAGCCCTCTTGTTACGGCATCCGGACTGCTCGAGTCAAACAAGCGTTTTCATTATAGCGGGGGCGCCGGCCCCGGCGGCTGCCGGGGCTCCCCGTGGGACGTCTTGAGAAGGCGCCCGCCGGGGGTTAACGTGCGCGCCACTTGAGCGCAGGCGGAGCCATGGGCGGCATGAAAATTGGCGTATTCGACTCCGGCCTGGGGGGCCTGAGCGTCCTGGGCGCGATCCGGCGCCGTCTTCCCGGCGCGGACCTGGACTACGTGGCCGACTCCGCCCATGTGCCGTACGGCGACAAGGGCGAGGACTTCATCCGGGAACGCTCCCGGAGCCTGGCGGACTTTCTCCTGGCCCAGGGTGCGGAAGTGCTGGTAGTGGCCTGCAATACCGCCACCGCGGCAGCGGTGCCGAACCTGCGCGCCGCGCTGGCGGTGCCGGTTGTGGGCATGGAACCGGCGGTAAAGCCGGCGACCCTGGCAACCCGGACCGGGATCGTGGGCGTCATGGCCACGGTGGGGACCTTAAAGAGTGCCCGCTTCGCCGCCCTCCTGGATCGCTTCGGCGCCGGCATCCAGGTCCTCACCCAGGCCTGCCCGGGGTTGGTCGAGCAGGTGGAGGCGGCAGACCTGGAAGGGCGGGAGACCCGGCAGCTCGTGCAGAGGTTCGTCGGGCCTCTGCTCGCCGGCGGCGCGGATACCCTGGTGCTCGGTTGCACCCATTTTCATTTCCTGCGGCCGCTCGTCCAGGCCGAGGCGGGCCCGGACGTCACCGTCATCGATACCGCCGACGCCGTGGCTCGCCAGGTAGCGCGGGTGGCCGGATCGCCCGAACTCCCGGCGGCCGGGCGCGCACGATTCTGGACCAGCGGGGACGCGGTCACCCTGCAGCGACCGCTGGCCGGGCTGTGGGGCGGAATGCCCCGGCTGATGCCCCTGCCTGAGACGCCCGGCTAGAGACGTCGTCCGAGCATCTGGCCGAGCAACCCGCGCAGCTGCTTGCCCAGACCGCGCCCCACTTCGGTGCCTATGCTGCGCAGGGCGCTCTTGGCGGCCGCTTCCAGGTACCCCTGCCGATCCGTCTCTCGTGAGCCGCTACGTCGCTTGCCATCGCCGGCGGACTTGTCGGCGGCGGCCCGCGCCGCCCCCTCGGCCCGTGCGGCGAGGATCTCGTAGGCCGACTCCCGGTCCACCGGCTGGTCATAGGCGGCGCCCACGGGACTGCGGCTGCGTACGGCAGCCCGCTCCTCGTCCGTCACAGGGCCCATGCGCGAACAGGGCGGACGCACCAGCACGTCCTCCACGACTCCGGGCACGCCCTTTTCCTGGAGCATGGAGACCAGCGCTTCCCCGACGCCCATCTCGGTGATAACCCGCTCGGTATCCAGGGCCGGGTTCTGCCGAAACGTGCTCGCCGCCGCCCGGACCGCCTTCTGGTCCCGGGGCGTGAAGGCCCGCAGGGCGTGCTGGACACGGTTGCCCAGCTGGCCCAGCACCGTGTCCGGCAGATCCAGCGGATTCTGGGTGATGAAGAACACGCCCACGCCCTTGGAGCGGATCAGCCGCACCACCTGCTCCACCTTGTCCACCAGGGCCGGCGGCGCATCGTCGAAAAGCAGGTGAGCCTCGTCGAAGAAGAACACCATCTTCGGCAGGGCGGCATCCCCGACCTCTGGCAGTTCCTCGAACAGCTCGGCGAGCAGCCACAGCAGGCTGGTGCTGTAGACCCGGGGGGAGGCGAACAGCTCCCGGGCATCCAGGACATTCACCACGCCGCGGCCGGCCAGGTCCGTGCGCATCAAATCCTGCAGGCGCAGGGCTGGTTCCCCGAAAAAGCGATCCGCTCCCTGGGACTCCAGGGTCATCAGGCGCCGCTGGATAGCCCCGATGGAAGCCGGCGTGACCCGGCCATAGGTCTCCGACAGCATCGTGTGGTTCCTGGCGCCATGCTTCAGGAGGGCCTGCAGGTCGCGCAGGTCCAGGATGAGCAGGCCCGCCTCGTCGGCGTAGCGGAACAGCACATGCAGCACCCCTTCCTGGGTGTCGTTGAGTTCCAGCAGCCTGGACATCAGCAGGGGCCCCATCTCCATCACCGTGGTGCGCAGGGGATGACCGCCCTGTCCGAAGACGTCCCAGAACACCACCGGACTGGCCCCGAGGGTCGGCGGATCCATGCCGATGGTCTTCACCCGCTCGTCGATCTTCGGGTGCGGGGTGCCCGGCTGGGACAGCCCGGCCAGGTCCCCTTTCACGTCCGCCAGGAAAACCGGGACGCCGAGCCGGGAAAAGCCTTCCGCCAGCACCTGCAGGGTGACGGTCTTTCCGGTCCCGGTGGCGCCGGCGATGAGGCCGTGGCGGTTCGCGTAACGGGGCAGGAGAAAAACCTGTCGTCCGTCCCGGCCGCCGATAAGCATGGTCTGGTCGCCCATGGATGCACCCTTTCGTTCAGGTTAGGTCACTTCGTCGAGCTGCGAGGCCATGGCGGCGCCGGACAGGGCCAGCAGACCGAGGATTCCGATGGTGGCCGGCACCCCCGCAAGCTGGGCCACAAGGCCGAATACGCCGCCCGCCAGCAGGATGACGCCGATGGCGGTGTTGCTGACCGCCACGTACGCTGCCCGGGTGTCGGCGGTTGCCATGTCCACCAGGTAGGTCTTCCGGCCGACGCGGATGCCGGCGTGGGCGATGCCCATGACCAGAAACGCCGCAGCGGCCACCAGTCCGGAAGCCGGACCCGGACTGCCGGCCAGGCTCCACGCCGCCACGACCAGGCTCAGGATGCCTGCGATGACTGCAGCCACCTGCATCACGCGCCTGCTGGACTGGTCTGCCATCCGGCCCCAGACGGCCGAACTGACGGAAGAGGCAATCCCGGCAGCCACCAGGAGCAGCCCCAGGTCGCCCACTCCACCCTCGCTTTCCTGCTTTGCCAGGGTGGCGTAGAAGGGCATGAGAAGGGCCGTGGACACCAGAAGCGCCCGGGTGAGGACGAAACGGCGCAGCTGGACATCGTCCCGGAGCAGGCCCAGGCTGCGGATGGCCTCTCTGCCGGCGTTTCCGCCGCCCTCGGTGGCGCCGGGCTGTTCCTCCAGGCCCGCGAAGATCAAGGAGGCGAGGATCCAAAGTCCGGCAGCGAGGAGCAAAATGCCCGCAAGAATCGCCTTGTCAGCGCCCTCGCCTCCCGTGGCTTTCAGCCACAGGCCCACGCCGACGGTCGCGACGCCCGCCGCCGAGCTGGCGTAGCCCGTCAGCCTGCCCCGTCGGGTCTTGGACACCGTCTTGCCCATGACGTCCTTGAAGGCGACGGAACACGCGCCCCGGGCCAGGCTGGCGACGACCAGCAGTCCCACAATGACCCAGCCGGCGATCATGCCCTCCAGCAGCAGCGCCGAGGCCGCCATGCCAGCAACGCAGATTCCCTGTACGACGCTTCCGCCAACCCAGATCCACTTGCGAACGCTCAGGTGCCGGATCGCGGCGGCCACGAACAGCTGGGGCACCAGCACCAGGGCCTCGCGTATCGGCACCAGCAGTCCGGCCAGACCGGCCGGCGCGCCGACGCTGGCAAGGATCCACGGCAGCACCAGTCGGGCGCTGGCGAGCTCGTCTCCGATCTTCGTGCAGACCAGCGATGCAAGCTGGCGCGTGAAATTCTTCGGCTGGTCGTTGCAGGCGGCCTCCGGGATATCCCGGCAGACCCGCGCATCCTCCTCTCCGGTCACCAGGTCATAGACCGTGGTGGCAACGTCGCGGCGGCTCACCGCGATCCCTTGTCCGGGGACCCGGCCAGGTAGCGGGCGCCGGAGCCCATGAGGCCGGAGAAAGCCTCGCCCTCGCCCTCGCCCACAGTCCTCAGAATCTCCGCTGCGGCGTCGGCCAGGGCCTGCAGCGGCTCCCGGCCGTGGGGATTGAGGGACTGGATCTCGAAGTAAAGGTCCGGATTCTCGGACGCCACCCGGCTTGCCACGTCCAGCTGGGCGCTGAACGTCGTGCTGGCGTACTTGGCGAGCTCGGAAACAGGCTGACCACAGGCCTCCAGCGCCGAGAAAAAGGCGATGTTGGTTGCATGGGACAGCCCCAGCACCCAGGCCACCAGCCGGTCATGGGCCTCCAGGCTCATCTCCGCCAGTGACGCCGAGGTGGACTCGAACAGCCGGCGGGCCTCCGCCAGGCCCTCCGGATCGCCGGCATCCACCAGGATCACGTGCCGCCCCGAGAGCAGCCGCGTGTCCGGACCGAACATGGGATGGATGGAAGCCACCCGCACGCCGGCGTCCACGAGCCGGGTCAGGGCCGGCGCCACCGGCGCCTTGATGGAGCCGATCTCCATCACCAGTCCCGCCGGCGCCAGCTCCGCAAGCTCCTCCAGGATTCGGGCGGTGGCCGCCAGGGGCGCGGCCACGACGATCAGGTCGGCCCGGCCTGCTGGCTCGCGCCAGTCCTCGTGCCACGCAAGCTCGGCCACCGGACCGGCGGGATCGGAGATCTCCACGCCCCAGCCCTGGGTGCCCAGGTAGTCGACGAACCAGCGGCCCATCCGCCCGGCACCGCCGATTACCAGGGCGCGGCGGCCCGCCCCGGTGGCCGACGCCTCCAGGCGATCCCGCTCCTGGCTGGTCAGGGAGGCCCGGATCAGCGTATCCAGCAGATGCTGGGCCAGGTCCGGATCCAGGCCGCGGGCCTGGGCGCGGCTTCGAGCCAGCTCGTGGACTTCCCGCTCCCGGGTGTAGTCCCGGGTCGGCTGGCGACGAGCCCGCTTTCGGCGGCCGATCTCCGCCACCAGCGCCTGCCGCTTCGCCGCAAGCTCAATGAGTTTGCCGTCGACCTCGTCGATATCCGCCCGCAGCCGGGCCAGCGTCTTCTCAGCGCCGCTCACAAATGAGGCTCCAAACCGGGAAAACGGTGAGGATAACAGGGCACACCGGGGCCGGGTGCAGCCCGCCGTCAACGGTCCTAGGGGAAGCTCCCGATGCCCCGGCATGCGCCGCGGGGCATGATGGCCGGATTCGGTCCACGGGGAGCCCCGCCATGCGGCTGACGGAGAAGATGGAGCTGGTCGCCCGCATCCTCCGATGGAGGCTGACGTGGAACCGCATGGCACTTGACCACCGCCCCGAAGGCGCCCTGGATCCCCGTTTCGTGACCGCAAGAAAGGCCGCCGCACTCGTGCCGGACGGGGCCGTGTGCCTTTCCACCGGCATGGCGGGCAACGGCCGGTGCTCGGCCCTGTTCCGGGCTCTGCGGACCCGGTTCCAGGACCATGGCAGGCCTCGCGGTCTCACCTGGATCGCCGTGGGAGGCCAGGGTGGCCGTGGAAAAGCCCCGGGCACGGTGGAGGAGCTCGGCCTGCCCGGCCTCGTGAGCCGCTTCATCGCCGGCCACACCGAGACCGTCCGCTCCATGCTCGCGCTGGCCGACCGGGGCGAGCTTGAACTGCACGTACTGCCACAGGGGGAGATGGTCTTCTGCCTCGAGGCACAGGCCCGCGGCGAAGAGGAGATCCTGTCGTCCACCGGGCTTGGCACGTTTCTGGATCCGCGCAGCGGCCGGGGCTCCCCTGTCCAGGACTCCGCGGAGAATTTCGTGCGGGCCGACGGGGAGCGGCTTGCCTACCGGCTGCCTCCGCTGGAAGTGGCGGTCATCGCCGCGCCCTGGGCCGACACCCACGGCAACATCTACTTCCGGGACGCCGCCGTGATCACGGAGAACACCGAGGCCGCGGCGGCGGCCAAGGCCAACGGCGGGAAAGTGATCGTGATCGTCGGCGGTATCGTGGCTCATGACGAATCGGCGGTGTCACTCGACCGGTCGCTGGTGGACGCGGTGGTTGTCGACCCGTACGCGGAACAGACCATCCTGTCACCACAGCGCGACTGCTGGCGCCTGTTCACGCCGGGCGGCGACGGAGACGACGTCCGGGCCATCGAGCGGCTGCGTTTCATCAATCGCTTCCTGCGGCTGACGCCCGTGCGAGGCCCGGTGGAATGCGCCCTGGGCCGCCTGGGCGCCGACCAGTTCGCCCGGGCCCTGGCGCCGGGCGCCTGCGTCAACATCGGTGTTGGTTTCGGCGAGGAGGTCTGCCGCGAGCTGTATGAAAGCGACATCGGCCGGGATATCACCTTCACCAGCGAAACCGGGGTCTACGGCGGTATGCCGGCCCCGGGCATTTACTTCGGCGCGGCGGTGAATCCCCGGCGCATCGAGAGCTCCGCATGGATGTTCCATCACTACCAGGACAACCTGGACGCCTGCATCCTGGGGTTCCTGGAGGTGGATTCGGCGGGCAACGTCAATGTCTCCCGCCGGGGTCCGGCGATGAGCGACTACGTCGGCCCCGGGGGATTCCCCAGCATCACGAACGCCGCCAGGAACTGCCTGTTCGTGGGAAGCTTCATGCAGGGCGCACAGTGGAAGCTGGACACCTCCTGCGGACTCAGCCTGGTGAAACGGGGACGCCCCAAGTTTCTGCCGGCAGTGGACGAGATCACCTTCAACGGGCAACGGGCCCTTGAGATGGGCAAGAACGTCTGGTACGTGACGAACGTGGGCGTGTTCCGGCTCGACGCCGGGGGGCTGGTGCTGGAAAGGATCATGCCGGGACTCGACCTGGACCGGGACGTAAGGCCGCACTGCGACGCGGCCTTCCGGGTGCCTCAGGGTGGGCCCGCACCGGTACCGATGAGCGTCGCCACCGGGGAAGCCTTCGGCCTGGCCTGGGGCGAGGGGGCGGCCTGAACAGGAGGTGAGATGAACGGCGGCGAACGCATTGCGAAGGTCCTTAGCGGGTGGGGCATCACCGAGCTCTTCACCCTGTGCGGAGGACACATCTCCCCGATCCTGGTGGAAGCCCGCCGAGCGGGCATCCGGGTGACCGACGTCCGCGACGAGGCCACCGCCGTGTTCGCCGCCGACGCCACGGCCAGACTCACGGGACTGCCCGGCGTCGCTGCAGTCACCGCGGGTCCCGGCCTGACCAACACCATTACCGCGCTGAAAAACGCACAGCTCGCCCAGTCGCCCGTCCTGGTCCTGGGTGGCGCCACGGCAACGGCGCTGAAGAAGCGCGGCGCCCTCCAGGACATCGACCAGATCCCGCTCATGGCCCCCCACGTGAAGTTCGCCAAGGCCGTCAGGCGGGGCCGGGACCTGGCACCCGCTGTGGGCGAGGCCCTGGAGCAGGCGCGTTCCGGTGTCCCGGGACCGGTTTTCGTGGAGTGTCCCGTGGACCTTCTCTACGACGAGTCTGTGGTCAAGGGCTGGTACGGCCAGGGCAAGCCCGACGGCGAAACCCTCCAGCAGGGCCTGACCCGGCGTTACCTGGAATGGCATGTCCGGCGACTGTTCACCGGTGCCGACCGGATGCCGCCGCCGCCTTCGGACTATGCCCCTCCGGCGCCGTTGGCATCGTCCATGGCGCAGATCGCCGCCGCCGTCGAGAAGTCGGAACGCCCCCTGATGGTCTGCGGCAGCCAGGCCATGAGCCAGCCCGGCAATGCCTCCGCCCTGGCGGA
>JARRON010000006.1:83882-98129 GCA_037383845.1 Gammaproteobacteria bacterium | reverse complement strand
GCACCGTCGGCGCCGGCGTCGTCTCCAAGATCATCGAGTAAGGCGCCTTACGGGGCCCACGGAAGCAGCGTAAAGATGGCTAACCAGAATATCCGTATCCGGCTGAAGTCTTTCGATCATCGGCTGATCGACAGTTCTGCCCGGGAAATTGTGGACACGGCCCGGCGGACGGGCGCCCAGGTCCAGGGGCCTATTCCCCTGCCGACCAAGAAGGAGCGCTTCACCGTGCTGGTGTCCCCGCATGTCAACAAGGACGCCCGGGACCAGTACGAGCTGCGCACCCACAAGCGCCTCATGGACATCATCGACCCCACCGACAAGACGGTGGATGCGCTGATGAAGCTGGAACTGCCGGCGGGCGTAGACGTCCAGATCAAGCTCAACTAACCGTTGAACTGATCTTGCTGCCCGCGTACAATAGCGGGCTCCCTGCGGCCCGGGGCGGAAAAACCGCGCCGGGCCGTAAGATTTGACGGGCGCCTTCGGGCGCCTTCTCCGCCGGGCTGAACGGCCGCGGCGGTCAGGACAAGAGTTTCAGCGCCGGCCAAACGAAGTCGGCGTGGTGAAGAGGAACAGACAACATGGCGATCGGTCTTGTTGGCCGCAAATGCGGCATGACTCGCGTGTTCACGGAAGATGGGGCGTCGGTCCCCGTCACCGTGATCGAGGCGCTGCCTAACCGGGTCACGCAGGTAAAAACGGAAGACACGGACGGCTACCGGGCGGTGCAGGTCACCATGGGTAGCCGCAAGCCGTCCCGCGTGGCCAGGCCCCAGGCCGGTCATTTCGCCAAGGCGGGCGTGGAACCGGGCGAAGGCCTCTGGGAGTTCCGCCTGTCCGGCGACGAGGGCGCTGACCTCGCCCCCGGGGCCGAGATCAAGGTTGACCAGTTCGCCGACGGCGAGCGTGTCGACGTGGCCGGCACCACTATCGGCAAGGGCTATGCGGGAGTGGTCAAGCGCCATAACTTCCGCACCCAGGACGCCACCCACGGCAACTCGCTGTCCCACCGCGCCCCCGGTTCCATCGGTCAGAACCAGACGCCCGGGCGGGTCTTCAAGGGCAAGCGCATGGCCGGCCAGATGGGCTCGGTCGCTGCGACCGCGCAGAATCTGACCGTCGTGCGGGTGGACACGGACCGCAACGTCATTCTCATCCGGGGCGCGGTGCCCGGCGCCCGGGGCGGCCATGTCGTCGTCCGGCCGGCAGCCAAGGCACGGGGGTAAGTCATGGCAATGACACTTCAGCTTCACGGCGCCGGTGGCAAGGACCTGCAGGTCTCCGAAGCCGCCTTTGGCCGCGACTTCAACGAGTCCCTGGTGCACCAGGTCGTCACTGCCTACATGGCGGCGGGCCGGGCGGGCACCAAGGCACAGAAGAATCGCTCGGACGTGTCCGGCGGCGGGGCCAAGCCCTGGCGCCAGAAGGGCACCGGCCGCGCCCGGCACGGCACTATCCGCAGCCCCATCTGGGTGGGCGGCGGGCGGGCATTCGCCGCCCGGCCGCGGAGCTTCGACCAGAAGGTCAATCGCAAGATGTACCGGGGCGCCATGCGCTCCCTGCTGTCCGAGCTGGTGCGCCAGGAGCGGCTGATCGTCGTCGAGACCCTCGAGGTGGCCGAGCCGCGGACGAAGCTGTTCGTCGAGCAGATGAAGAACCTGGGCGTTGACGGCGGCCTGTTCGTCATCGAGGCCTTCGAGGAAAAGATCTACCTCGCCTCGCGCAACCTGCCGCGGGTAGAGCTCATCGAGGCCCCTGCGCTGGACCCGGTGAGCCTGCTGCGTCACGAGCAGGTCGTGATGACGGTGGCGGCCCTGCGGCGTATTGAGGAGAACCTGGCATGAATCAGGAACGGCTGATGACCGTGCTGCTCGAGCCGCACGTGTCCGAAAAGGCGACCGCCGCCGCCGAGGGCAACCAGGTGGTCTTCAGGGTGCGCACCGACGCCGAGAAGCCGGAGATCAGGAAGGCCGTCGAGTTGATGTTCGACGTGAAGGTGGACGACGTGCAGGTGGTCCGGGTGAAGGGCAAGAACAAGCGCTTCGGCCTGACGCCAGGCCGCCGCTCTGACTGGAAGAAAGCCTACGTGCGGCTCGCACCCGGCCAGGAGATCGACTTCCTCGGCGGCGAGTAGGCCGCGGGAAGCGAAGGACAGGACTTAAGCCATGGCAGTGCAGAAATCCAAACCGACGTCCGCCGGCAGGCGCTTCGTCGTCAGCGTGAAGACTCCGGAGCTCCACAAGGGCAAGCCGGTCAGTGGTCTCACCTCCACCCGCAAGCGTACGGGCGGCCGCAACAACGCCGGCCGGATCACGACGCGACAGCGGGGCGGTGGCCACAAGCGCCAGTATCGCGCCGTCGATTTCCGCCGGAACAAGGACGGGATCCCCGCCCGGGTCGAGCGCCTGGAGTACGATCCCAACCGCAGCGCCCATCTGGCCCTGCTCCTCTACGCGGATGGCGAGCGTCGCTACATCATCGCCGCCCGCGGGCTGAAGGAAGGGGACGTCGTCCAGTCCGGCAACGAGGCTCCCATCAAGGCCGGCAACGCCATGCCGCTGCGCAGCGTGCCGGTGGGCTCCACGGTCCACTGCATCGAGATGAAGCCCGGCAAGGGCGCCCAGCTGGCGCGCAGCGCCGGCTCCTCGGCCATGGTGGCCGCGCGGGAGGGTCATTACGCCACCCTGCGACTGCGCTCCGGCGAGATGCGCAAGGTGCACATCGACTGCCGCGCCACCATCGGCGAAGTCGGCAACGGCGAGCACAACCTTCGCAAGCTGGGCAAGGCCGGCGCTAGCCGCTGGCGGGGCATCCGGCCCACGGTTCGGGGTACCGCCATGAACCCGGTGGACCACCCGCACGGTGGCGGCGAGGGCCGAAACAAGGGCAAGCACCCGGTAACCCCGTGGGGCATGCCGTCCAAGGGTTACAAGACCCGCAAGAACAAGCGGACCGACGCGCTGATTGTCCGGCGCCGGGGCCGCAAGTAAGGAAGCAAAGGGGAATACGCCGTGTCACGTTCGGTCAAGAAGGGCCCCTTCGTCGACGCCCACCTCGCCAAGAAGGTGCGCGAGGCGCAGGAGCGTAACGATCGTCGCCCGATCAAGACCTGGTCCCGCCGTTCCATGGTGGTGCCGAGCATGGTGGGCATGACCATCGCCGTCCACAACGGTCGGCAGCACGTGCCCGTGCTGATCTCCGAGAACATGGTCGGCCACAAGCTCGGCGAGTTCGCCATGACCCGGACCTTCCGCGGCCACTCCGGCGACCGGAAGACCAAGTAGGGGGCATGACCATGCAGGTAGCAGCCAGGCTTCGTTACGCCAGGATCTCGCCGCAGAAGTGCCGGCTGGTGGCGGACATGGTCCGCGGCAAGCGGGTAGGAGAGGCCCTGACGACGCTGGAGTACACGCCGAAGAAGGCGGCCCGCATCGTCAAGAAGGTGCTGGAGTCCGCCATCGCGAACGCCGAGCACAATCACGGCGCCGACATCGACGAGCTGAAGATTTCCGCGATCATGGTGGACGAGGCGCCCACCTTCAAGCGGTTCGAGGCGCGCGCCAAGGGGCGGGGCAACCGCATCATCAAGCGCAACAGCCACATCACCGTGCAGGTCGCGGACGAGTAAGGCAGAGACTATGGGTCACAAAGTACATCCCACGGGCATTCGACTGGGCATCACCCAGGACTGGAATTCGCGCTGGTTTGCCGAAACCCGGAACTTCCCGGAGTTCGTGCACACCGACTGGCAGATCCGGGAGTTTCTGAAGAAGAAGCTTTCCCAGGCCTCCGTGAGCCGCATCCACATCGAACGCCCCGCCAAGAAGGCCCACATCACGATCCACACGGCTCGTCCGGGTATCGTGATCGGCAAGAAGGGCGAGGACATCGAGAAGCTGCGCGTCGAGGTTGCGCAGATGATGGACATGCCGCTGGGTGACGTGCGGATCAACATCGCCGAGATTCGCAAGCCGGAACTCGACGCCCAGCTGGTGGCCGAGGGCATCGCCCAGCAGCTGGAGCGGCGGGTGATGTTCCGCCGGGCGATGAAGCGGGCGGTGACCAACACCATGCGCCTTGGCGCCCAGGGCGTGAAGATCAAGGTTTCCGGTCGCCTGAACGGCGCCGAGATCGCCCGTTCGGAGTGGTATCGGGAAGGCCGCGTGCCCCTGCACACCTTCCGCGCGGACATCGACTACGGCCTCGCCGAGGCGAAGACCACCTATGGCGTCATCGGCGTCAAGGTCTGGATCTTCAAGGGCGAGGTGCTTGAGAAGAGCGAGGCGGGCGCGGGCGACAGCGCCGCTGCCGCCGCCAGCTAGGAGTCGGAACGATGCTTCAGCCCAAGCGCACCAAGTACCGCAAGCAGATGAAGGGCCGCAACCGCGGCCTGGCCCAGCGGGGCAGCAGCGTGGCCTTCGGCGAGTACGGCCTGAAGGCCGTGGACCGCGGCCGGCTGACGGCGCGCCAGATCGAGGCCGCCCGGCGTGCCATGACCCGCTACGTGAAGCGTGGCGGCAAGATCTGGATCCGTGTGTTTCCGGACAAGCCCATCACCCAGAAGCCCCTCGAGGTGCGGCAGGGCAAGGGCAAGGGCAACGTGGAGTACTGGGTGGCCCAGATCCAGCCGGGCCGGGTTCTCTACGAGATGGAAGGTGTGTCCGAGGAAATCGCCCGCGAGGCGTTCCGCCGGGCCGCGGCGAAGCTGCCCCTCGGCACCACCTTCGTTTCCAGGCAGGTGATGTGATGAACACGAAGGATCTTCGTGCCAAGGATGCGGCGGAGCTGAGGGAAGAACTCCTGCAGCTGCGCCGGGAGCAGTTCAACCTGCGCATGCAGCGTGCCACCGGCCAGATGGCGCGGCCGGACCAGTTCGGCAAGGTGCGCAAGGACATCGCGCGGGTGAAGACCGTGCTCGAGGAAAAGCGGCGTCAGTCCGCCAAGGGTGAGGCGTGATGAGCGAGACCGTCGAGAGCGTGGAGAACGTGGAAAACGCTGCCGGCAAGACCTCCCGGACCGTCGTGGGTCGCGTGGTCAGCAGCAGCATGGACAAGACGGCTTCCGTAGCGGTAGAGCGGCTGATGAAGCACCCGCTGTACGGCAAGTACGTGCGCCGCACGTCAAAGGTGCTGGTCCACGACGAGAACAACGAATGCCAGCCGGGTGACACCGTGAGCATCGCCGAGTGCCGTCCGATCTCCAAGCGGAAGGCCTGGCGGCTGATCGAGGTCCTCGAGCGGGCGCCGGAGCGCTAGAACAGCGCGTAGCGGTTAGCGAGAGAGTTACAGCCATGATCCAGATGGAATCGGTCCTCACGGTGGCGGACAACAGTGGCGCCCGGCGGGTCCAGTGCATCAAGGTGCTCGGCGGGTCCAAGCGCCGTTATGCCGGCGTTGGCGACGTCATCAAGGTGAGCGTCAAGGACGCCATCCCGAGGGGCAAGGTCAAGAAGGGCGAGGTGTACAACGCCGTGGTGGTCCGCACCCGTAAGGGCGTGCGCCGCCCCGACGGCTCGCTGATTCGGTTCGACGGCAATGCGGCCGTGCTCTTGAACAACCGGCTCGAGCCCATCGGCACCCGAATCTTCGGCCCCGTGACGCGCGAGCTGCGTACCGGCAATTTCATGAAGATCATCTCGCTTGCGCCGGAAGTGATCTAGGCGCGGGGGGTCGAGGCTATGAACAGGATCAGGAAAGGCGACGAAGTCATCGTCATCGCGGGCCGCGACAAGGGCCGGCGGGGAACGGTTCTGAACGTCCATGACGACGGCAAGGTCCTCGTCGAGGGCATCAACGTCGTGAAGAAGCACCAGCGGGGTAACCCGCAGCAGGGCGTGGCCGGAGGCATCATCGACAAGGAGATGCCCCTGGACGAGTCCAACGTGATGCTCTGGAACCCGATCACCAAGAAGGGTGACCGGGTGGGCTTCCGGTCCCTCGAGGATGGCCGGAAGGTGCGTTACTTCAAGTCGAACAACGAGGTCGTCGACGTCTGACGCGACGTCGGGATGAAGCTATGTCCAGGCTCCAGGAAAATTACCAGCAGAACATCGTGCCCGCGCTGATGGAGCGCCTCGGGATGAAGAATCCCACGGAGGTGCCGCGGATCACCAAGATCACCGTCAACATGGGCGTCGGTGAGGCCGTGGCCGACAAGAAGGTCATCGAGCACGCCGTGAGCGACCTGACCAAGATCACCGGCCAGAAGCCCGTGGTCACCAAGGCCAGGAAGTCCGTGGCGAGCTTCAAGATCCGCGACGGCTGGCCCGTCGGCTGCAAGGTGACGCTGCGCCGGGAACGCATGTACGAGTTCCTGGACCGGCTGGTGAACATCGCCATCCCCCGGGTGCGTGACTTCCGCGGCCTGTCGGTCAAGTCCTTCGACGGCTCCGGCAACTACAGCATGGGCGTGAAGGAACAGATCATCTTCCCCGAGGTGGATTACGACCAGATCGACGCCATCCGGGGCATGGACATCACTATCACCACAACGGCAAAGAACGACGAGGAGGGCCGCGCCCTGCTCGAGGCGTTCGAGTTCCCGTTCAGGAAATAAGGTACCGGACCAGATGGCCAAGAAAGCAACCATCGAACGCGAGCGCCGCCGGGCGAAGCTTGTCGCCAAGTACGCTGCGAAGCGCGCGGAGCTCAAGGCGATCATCGCGAATCCCGAGACGGACGACGAGCAGCGGATGGATGCGCTCGCCAAGCTGCAGTCCCTGCCGCGGGACTCCAGCCCGTCGAGGCTGCGCAACCGCTGCTCCATCACCGGGAGGCCGCACGGCTACTACCGGAAGTTCGGCCTGGCGCGGAACAAGCTGAGGGAAGCCACCATGAACGGCGAAATCCCCGGCCTCCGCAAGGCCAGCTGGTAACCGGCAGCCACAGGCAAGGACACCTAGCATGAGCATGACCGATCCTATCGCCGATCTGCTGACCCGGATCCGCAACGGCCAGAGCGCCGGCAAGGCTCACGTTCGCATCCCGGCCTCCAGGGTGAAGAAAGCCATCCTCGAGGTGCTCAGGGAAGAGGGCTACGTGGGCGACTTCCGCAGCGAGACGGAGGGCGGCAAGGAAACGCTGATCGTGGAGCTTCGCTACCACGACGGCGATCCCGTAATCGACAAACTCAGCCGGGTGAGCAAGCCCGGGCGCCGTGTCTACCGGGGCAAGGACGAGCTGCCCCAGGTCGAGGGCGGGCTGGGTGTGGCCATCCTGTCCACGTCCCAGGGCCTGATGAGCGACCGCGAGGCCCGGGCCAAGGGCCAGGGCGGTGAAGTTATCTGCGTAGTGTCCTGATCAGGACCGCTGCGCCACTACAACGACGAGAGAGAACGATGTCCAGAGTCGCCAAGAAGCCGATACCGCTGCCAAAGGGCGCGGAGTTCAGGCTCGACGAGCGTCGCGCCGTGGTCAAGGGTTCCAAGGGCGAACTGTCCATGGACCTGCCCGATGGGATCGAGGTCGCCACCGGGGAAGAGGGTGCGCTCGAGGTCAGCATCGCCGAGGGCAGCAAGGCAACCGTGGCGCTCGCGGGCACCATTCGTGCCCTGCTGGCGAACATGGTTCGGGGCGTCTCCGAGGGTTTCGAGCGGAAGCTCGAGCTGGTGGGCGTCGGTTACCGCGCCCAGGCCCAGGGGAAGACCCTGAACCTGACGCTCGGGTTTTCCCACCCGGTGAGCTATCCCGTACCGGACGGCATCACCATCGAAACGCCGTCCCAGACGGAGATCGTGGTCCGGGGCATCGATCGGCAGAAGGTGGGCCAGGTGGCGGCGGAAATCCGCGGCTACCGGCCGCCGGAACCTTACAAGGGCAAGGGCGTGCGTTACTCCGACGAGCGCGTCGTCCTCAAGGAAGCCAAGAAGAAGTAGGGCAGGTCACGGTAACTATGGATAAGAAAGTCGCGCGAATGCGCCGGGCCCGCAAGGCCCGCATCCGGATCCGGGAGCTGGGCGGCCACCGGCTGAGCGTCCACCGGACGCCCCGCCACATCTATGCCCAGGTCATTGGTCCCGACGGTGGCACGGTGGTGGCGGCTGCCTCCACGGTGGAGCCCTCCGTCCGTGACGGGCTGGAGAAGACCGGCAACGTTGCCGCGGCCACGGCGGTGGGCAAGGCCATCGCCGAGAAGGCCAGGGCAGCCGGGGTCACCCGGGTCGCCTTCGACCGCTCGGGCTTTCGTTATCACGGCCGGGTCAAGGCGCTCGCCGAGGCCGCCCGGGAAAACGGGCTCGAGTTCTAGGAATACGCCAGGGGTTTATTCGCAATGGCAGCAGCTGAAAGAAATTCCGCCGGCGACGACCTTCTCGAGAAGCTCGTCGCGGTCAACCGGGTCGCCAAGGTCGTCAAGGGCGGCCGCCAGTTCGGCTTCACCGCTCTCACGGTGGTGGGCGACGGCGCCGGCCGCGTTGGCTACGGCTACGCCAAGGCCCGGGAAGTGCCCGTGGCCATCCAGAAGGCCATGCAGGTTGCCCGACGCGACATGCGCCGGATCCACCTCAAGGGCGATACGTTGCAGTACGCCACGGAAGGCCGTCACGGCGCGACCAAGGTCTACATGCAACCGGCCTCGGGCGGTACCGGCATCATCGCAGGAGGCGCGATGCGTGCCGTATTCGAGTGCGCCGGCGTGCGCAACGTTCTGGCAAAGAGCTACGGCTCGCGGAACCCGGTCAACGTGGTGCAGGCCACGGTGAAGGGCCTCGGCTCCATCCGCTCGCCGGAGCAGATCGCCGCCAAGCGCGGCAAGTCCGTGGAAGACATCCTGGGATAAGGCCATGGCTGAGAAAAAGGCAAAGTCCGCAGGCGACATCCGGCTCACCCTGGTCCGCAGCCCCGCTGGCCGCATTGCCAGCCACAAGGCCTGCGTATCCGGCCTGGGCCTCAGGAGAATGCACCAGAGCGTGGTCGTGAAGGACACGCCTGAGAACCGGGGCATGATCAGCAAGGTCTCGTACATGCTCCGCGTGGAGGAAATCTGACATGCGCCTGAACGACATCAAGCCCGGCTCCGGCAGCCGCAAGGCCGGCAAGCGGGTTGGCCGCGGCCATTCCGCCGGCCAGGGCAAGACCTGCGGCCGCGGCATCAAGGGCCAGCACGCCCGGTCCGGCGGCTACCACAAGGTCGGCTTCGAGGGCGGCCAGATGCCGCTGCAGCGCCGCCTGCCGAAGATCGGGTTCGCGTCCCGGACGGGCCGATTCTCCGACCAGGTCCGGCTGCACGAGCTGGCTGCTGTCGAGGCCGACACGGTCGACCTTCTTGCGCTGAAGGCTGCCGGCATCGTTTCCCAGACCGCGCGCCAGGCGAAGGTGATTGCCTCGGGCAGCATCGACAAGGCGGTGACGCTCAAGGGTGTGGCCGTCACGCCGGGCGCCAGGGCCGCCATCGAGGCGGCCGGCGGGAAGATCGAGGACTGACTGAACTGGGTCGGGCGCAAGCCCGGCCAGCGGAGCTCACGTGGCCAAGACACCGACAATGAACCCTGCTGCGACGCTCGGCGAGGCCGCCCGCCTGGGAGACCTGCGGAGCCGGCTGCTGTTCCTTCTGGGCGCGCTGGTTGTTTACCGGATCGGGACCTTCATCCCGGTGCCGGGGATCGATCCTGCCGCGCTCGCCCGCTTCTTCGAGCAGCAGCAGGGCACCATCCTGTCAGTGTTCAACATGTTCTCGGGCGGCGCCCTGGAACGGCTGTCCATCTTCGCGCTGGGCATCATGCCCTACATCTCCGCCTCCATCATCATGCAGATGATGGCGGTGGTGGTGCCCAGCCTGGCGGCGCTCAAGAAGGAAGGCGAGTCCGGCCGGCGGAAGATCACCCAGTACACCCGCTACGGCACGGTGGGCCTGGCTTCCTTCCAGTCCGTGGGCGCGGCCGTGGCCATCCAGAACCAGGGCGTGGTCATCGCGCCGGGGCCGCAGTTCGTGTTCATCGCCGCGGTGACGCTGGTCACCGGCACGATGTTCCTCATGTGGCTGGGCGAGCAGATCACCGAGCGGGGTATCGGCAACGGTATCTCCATGATCATTCTTGCCGGCATCATTTCGGGTCTCCCGTCGGCACTGGGCGGGACCCTCGAGCTGGTCCGCAACGGCGAGATGTCGGCCGCGCTGGCCCTGATCCTGTTCTTCCTGGTCCTCGCTGTGACGGGTTTCGTGGTCTTCGTGGAGCGCGGCCAGCGGCGGATCGCGGTGCATTACGCCAAGCGTCAGCAGGGGCGGCGAATGTACCAGGGCGTGACCACCCACCTGCCGTTCAAGCTGAACATGTCCGGCGTGATTCCGCCCATCTTCGCCTCGAGCCTGATCCTGTTCCCGGCGACGGTCGCCCAGTGGTTCGGCACCAGCGACAACTTCGGCTGGCTCCAGAACATGGCCTCCAGCCTTTCCCCGGGGCAGCCGATCTACACCCTGCTGTATGCGGGCCTGATCGTTTTCTTCTGCTTTTTCTACACGGCGCTGGTGTTCAACTCCCGGGAGACCGCGGACAACCTCAAGCGCTCCGGTGCTTTCATCCCGGGGATCCGCCCCGGCCAGCAGACGGCGGAATATATCGATGACGTGCTGACGAGGCTGACCCTCTGGGGCGCCCTGTACGTCACCGCGATCTGCCTGCTGCCGGAGTTCATGATCATGTATTTCAACGTGCCCTTCTATTTCGGTGGCACGTCCCTGCTCATCATCGTGGTCGTGGCGATGGACTTCATGTCCCAGCTGCAGGCCCACATGATGAGTCACCAGTACGAAGGCCTTCTGAAGAAGGCCAACCTGAAGGGTTACGGGAGGGCTGGCCAGGTCCGCTAGGGGACCAACGCCTGTCCCGCGAGGAGAAACCGCCATGAAAGTGCGTGCATCGGTCAAGAAGGTCTGCAGGAACTGCAAGATCATCCGCCGCGGCGGCGTGGTCCGGGTCATTTGCTCGGACCCGCGGCACAAGCAGCGGCAAGGCTGAACAGGATTGAAAAGCGACAGCCGGGCAGTGCATAATGTCCGGCTTCGCGCGAGCGACAGGAGACGCGGTCAATGGCCCGTATCGCAGGGATTAACATCCCGGTAAACAAGCACACGGTAATCGCGCTGACCCACATATTCGGGGTCGGCCGTTCGCGCGCGCAGCAGATCTGCGAGGCCGCGGGCGTTCCCCCGGACTCGAAGGTCCGGGATCTCACCGAGCCCGAGGTGGACAAGCTTCGTGCCGAGGTGGCGCGGCTCAGCGTGGAGGGCGACCTCCGCCGCGAGAACTCGATGAACATCAAGCGGCTGATGGACCTGGGCTGTTACCGGGGCATCCGCCATCGCCGGGGCCTGCCGCTGCGCGGCCAGCGTACCCGCACCAACGCGCGTACCCGCAAGGGTCCGCGTCGTCCGGTCAGGAAGTAACGGCGGCCCTCGCGGCGTCAGCCAGGATCTAGGGTTCTAAAGCATGGCAAAGCCTACCCCCAGGGTTCGCAAGAAGGTCAGGAAGCAGGTGCTGGACGGGATCGCCCATGTCCACGCCTCCTTCAACAACACCATCATCACCATCACCGACCGGCAGGGGAACACCCTTTCCTGGGCCACGGCCGGTGGCTGCGGGTTCCGCGGCTCCCGGAAGAGCACGCCCTTCGCCGCCCAGGTGGCCGCGGAGAAGGCGGGCACTGCCGCCCAGGAGTACGGACTGAAGAACCTGGAAGTCCGGGTCAAGGGGCCGGGTCCCGGCCGCGAATCGGCGGTGCGCTCCCTGAACGCGGTGGGCTACCGGATCACGAATATCGAGGACGTGACCTCGATTCCGCACAACGGCTGCCGACCGCCCAAGAAGCGGCGCGTCTGAGAGCCGGAGGCTGAAGGAATATGGCTAGATATCTCGGCCCCAAATGCAAGCTCTCCCGCCGGGAGGGCACGGACCTGTTCCTGAAGAGCGGCGTTCGTCCGCTGGAGTCCAAGTGCAAGCTGGAGGTGCCGCCGGGCGGCGCCCCTCAGCGTCGGCCGCGGATCTCCGACTACGGTCTTCAGCTGCGCGAGAAGCAGAAGCTGCGCCGCATGTACGGCGTGCTCGAGAGGCAGTTCCGCAACTACTACAAGAAAGCCGCCCAGAAGAAGGGCTCCACGGGCGAGAACCTGCTGGAGCTGCTCGAGGGCCGGCTGGACAACGTGGTCTACCGCATGGGCTTTGCCTCCACCCGCGCCGAGGCGCGGCAGCTGGTGGGCCACAAGGGCATTACCGTCAACGGCAGTGTCGTCAACATTCCTTCGTACCAGGTGGCTGCCGGCGACGAGATCAGCGTCCGGGAGCGGGCGAAGAAGCAGCTCCGCGTCCAGAACGCGCTGCAGATCGCCAGCCAGGTCGGTTTTCCCGAGTGGGTCGAAGTGGACCAGTCCAAGATGTCCGGCGTGTTCAAGCAGCTGCCGACGCGGGATGACATCCTGCCCGACATCAACGAGAACCTGGTCGTCGAGCTCTACTCCAAGTAACGCACGAGGCACGATCCAATGCAGGCATCGGTCACTGAATTTTTGCGTCCGCGCGTCGTCAAGGTACAGCCCGAGGGCCGCACCCGCGCGAAAGTGACCATCGAGCCTCTCGAGCGGGGCTTTGGTCACACGCTGGGCAATGCGCTCCGGCGGATCCTCCTGTCCTCCATGCCCGGCTGTGCCGTGGTGGAGGCGGAGATCGACGGCGTGCTCCACGAGTACACCAGCATCGAGGGCGTCCAGGAGGACGTGGTGGACATCCTGCTGAATCTCAAGCAGCTGGCCGTCACCATGCATCACCGGGACGAGGCGGAACTCACCCTGTCCAGCAAGGGCCCGGGTCTGGTTACCGCTGGCGACCTGGAGACCAGCCACGACATCGACATCGTGAATCCGGATCTCCCCATTGCCACCCTGACAAAAGCGGGCGCCCTGTCCATGCGCCTCAAGGTCGTCCGCGGCCGGGGCTACCAGCCCGTGACCCAGCGGCCCAGCTTCGAGGAGCAGACCGGTCCCATCGGCCGGCTGAAGCTCGACGCCTCCTTCAGCCCGGTGCGTCGCGTGGCCTATAACGTCGAGGCCGCCCGCGTGGAGCAGCGCACCGACCTGGACAAGCTGATCATCGACATCGAGACCAACGGCACCATCGATCCGGAGGAAGCGATCCGTCGCGCCGGCGCCATCCTGAAGGACCAGCTGGCCGTGTTCGTGGACCTCAAGGGCGAGGGCGTCGGCCCCGAGCCGGGCGAGAAGACCATCGACCCCATCCTGCTCAAGCCCGTGGACGAGCTGGAGCTGACGGTTCGCTCCGCCAACTGCCTGAAGGCGGAGAACATCAACTACATCGGCGACCTGGTCCAGAAGACCGAGGTGGAGCTGCTGCGCACCCCGAACCTGGGCAAGAAGTCGCTCACCGAGATCAAGCAGGTCCTGGAGAGCCACGGCCTCCAGCTTGGCATGCGGCTGGACAACTGGCCGCCGGCCAGCCTGCGACACGACGAAGATCGCCTCGCCTGACGTCCAGGCGCGACACAAACATCGGGTAAACGACCATGCGTCACCGTAATGCCGGGCGGCAGCTGAGCCGCAACAGTCCCCACCGCCGGGCGATGATGAGGAACATGGCCTCGTCGCTCATCCGGCACGAGACTATCCGGACCACCGTGCCCAAGGCCAAGGAACTTCGGCGGGTCGTGGAGCCCCTGATCACCATGGCCAAGACGGACGACGTGGCCCGCCGCCGCCGCGCCTTTGACCGGTTGCGGGACAGGGAAGTCGTCGGCAAGCTCTTTAACGAGCTCGGCCCCCGTTACCAGGAGCGCCAGGGCGGTTACCTCCGCATCCTGAAAATGGGTTACCGGCCCGGCGACTCGGCCCCCATGGCCATTGTCCAGCTGGTGGACCAGCCGGAGTCTGCTGCCGAGTAAGGCCGTGACTCCCGCGACACCTCTGCAAGGCCGGGCTCTGCCCGGCCTTTGCGTTTCCGGGATGCCGGCGCGCCGGCCGTTCGGCGGCCACGCCGATGGGGGGAGTGCGCGTCATGCCGGTTGATCTGGAGGACTGCCTCGTCATCGGCATTTCGTCCCGGGCCTTGTTCGACCTGCGCAGCGAGGACGCCCTGTTCCAGCGGGAGGGCCTGGAGGCTTATCGACGGGAGCAGATGGAAAGGGAGGACGAGATCCTCGCCCCCGGCACGGCGTTCCCCCTAGTCAAGGGCATCCTGGGCCTGAACCCGCCCGGCGAGCCGCGAATGGTGGAAGTCGTGGTCATGTCCCGCAACTCCACCGAGACCAG